>CAZUGF010000082.1:0-18924 GCA_964619705.1 uncultured Bifidobacteriaceae bacterium | reverse complement strand
CCTCAGTACGTCCGTCCCCCGAAGTTCCCGAAGAAGTTCGAGAAGCTCCCCACGCCTGCCAGCGTGAACGAGAAGTTGAAGCGGCGGTCCTGGTTCACGGCCAGCCCGGCGTTGGCGAAGTTGAAGGTCTGGTACTCGAACGAGATGCCGCAGCACTGCGCGTTGTAGTTGGCGATGTAGCGCTGCTGCAGGAGCGTGGAGCGGCCGATGTCGTAGTTGAACTGCACGGTGCCGCCGAGGCGGTTCTGCGCCAGGCGGATCGTCGTGGACTGCTGGATGTAGTGGTTGGAGTTGATGAGGCTGCCGCCGCCGTAGTTCTGCTTGTTCCAGCCCGCCGAGGCCTCGATGACGCGCGAGCGGATGGTGCCGTTCAGGCCGAATCCCACGAGCTTCGGGCTCGTCGCGCGGTTCGGCGCCTCGGGGTCGATGGTGCCGGCCTCCGGGTCGTACTCCATCCGGAAATCGAGGCCCACGGCCGGCGCCGGCAGGCTCCGGGCAATCAGCGCGATCGTCGAGTAGTGGCTCGGGTCGCGGAAGAACAGCGAGTAGCTGTAGTTGTTGTCGTACCGGCTGGCCTCGGGGTCCGAGTAGTAGCTCTGGCTGACGCCCACGCTCAGCATCTCGCGCGGGGCGCCGGAGGAGGCGGCCGCCGCGCTGCCCGCCGCGGCCTCGCCCTCGCTCCCGCCGCGCCGGACCAGCAGCCGGTTCGTCAGGCCGTAGGTCACCCGCGTCACCCCGCCGACGATGTACTCGTACGAGGCGGTGGTCGGGATGCGCTCCTGCTCGTCGATGTTCGTCAGGCGCTGGACGCTGAAGGCGGGCTCCACCACGTGCTTCATCCGGTCCGCAAACGCGTTCCCGGGCGTGAAGACCCGCGTGAAGACCGGGCCGATGACCTCCGCCTTCATGTCGGCGTAGCGGCGGGTCACGGCCACCGGGATCTGGACGTTGTCGGCGTCCAGGCTCTCGGTGAAGTACGTCATGCGGTAGCCGAGGGACGCGTTGACCGACAGGAACGGCAGCGAACTGAGCGGGGCGCGGAGCGAGGGCAGGATGTCGACCTTGCCCACGCTGCGATCGTCCACGGAACCGCCGGAACGCTGCTGCCACAGCGTCTGGCTCGCATCGGCGTTGATGGACGCGTAGACCGGCAGCGACCCCAGCCGCTGGCCGCTGAAGGACGCCACCAGTCCCGGCGCCGACCCGCTCACGAACGAGTCCGTGGAGTTGTAGAAGGACTCCGTGCGCTGGTAGTTGCCCGAGACGCTCAGCCCGCCCCAGGAGCCCGAGATGCCGCCGCCGAGCGAGCGCGTGCTGAACGTGGACTGGTAGAGGTTGTTGTTGAAGAGCTGCTCGACGGAGATGTCGGAGAAGTAGTCCAGCCGCGCCCGGCCGCGCAGCCCGCCCGGCAGGGACTGCGCGACGTTCGCCCGCAGCCAGTAGTTGTTCCGCTCCGGCTCCGTGACCACGCCCTCGCCCGTCTCGATGGTCCCCGCCTTCTCCTTGAGCCCGTAGGCGCGGAAGTCGCCCTGCGACTGCGCGGACGCCACGTAGCGGTACTCCATGCCGGCGCCCTGCCCGCGCGACATGAACCAGTCGTGCAGCAGCGTGGCGTCCTGGCTCCGGTTGATGGCCCAGAAGAACGCGTTGCTGATGGACTGGCCGCGGTACGTCGATCGGCCGTAGGTCGGGATGAGCAGCCCTGTCGCGCGATCGTCGCTCTGGATCGGGTAGTAGAGGATCGGCAGGTAGAACACCGGCACGTCCTTGACCTGGATGACCGCGTTCCGCAGGATGACGTAGTCGTCCAGGTTGATCGTCGCGCGCCCGCTGACAATCTGCCAGCGCGGCGTGGGCTGGACGCAGGTGGTGAACCCGCCGCGCGTCAGCCGGTACTTGTCGACGTCAATCTTCTCGATCGTCTCGCCGTAGAAGTACACGTCCGGCTCGAGCGTCCCGAACATGCTGCGGTCCTGCTCCCCGCGCTCGCCGAGCGACGCAATCCCCGAGGCGTTGGTGAACGTCCCGTGTTTCGTCCGCGTGTTGAAGACCACCGTATCGGCGCTGATGCGCGCGTCCGGCGTGGAGAAGACGACGTTGCCGGAAGCGGTGAGCTCGCCCGTGCTGGTGTTGAGCTCCAGGTCGTCCGCGAAGAACTTCTGCCCCTCGTTCGGGCTGCCCTTCTCGCCCTCGATCTCGACCTCGCGCTGCAGACGCACGCGGTCGGCGTCGATGCGCTCGAAGGTGAACTGCCGCGTGCTCCAGCCGGGGACGAGCTGCGCCAGCGCCGGCACGGCCGAGGCGAGCACGAGACCGAACGCGGCGAGCGTCCGTCCCAGGCGGGCACGTGCAACAGGCGGGACACGAATCACGATAGGTCCTGAGAATATCAGATTGGTTTCGCGCCGCTCTCGATCAGCCGCGCACGGAGCGGCCCCACGAAGTAGATGGACCCGGCCGCCGCGGCACGGGGCGTGCCCGCCGTCACGGACGCGAGCGCCGCCTCGACGGCTCGTGCGCGGTCCGGCTCGGCCGTGACCGGCACGCGCGTCACGTGCTCCAGCAGCCGGCCCAGGTCGTCGGCGCGGTACGCCCGCGGATGCTCCACCGTCGTCGCGACGAAGCGCGACGCCACGGGCGCCAGCGCCTCGACGATGCCGTCCAGGTCCTTGTCGCGCATCACGGCCAGCACGACGGGCAGCGGCGCGAAGCCGGTCTCCGCCAGGTACGACGCCAGGGCAGCGGCACCGGCCGGGTTGTGCGCCGCGTCCACGAGGAGCTCGCCGGCGCCCACGCGCAGCCACTCGAGCCGCGCGGGCCACCGCGCCTCCCGAAGGCCGGTGGCAATGGCGTCGCCGTCCACGGCCAGGCCGCGCGCGCTGGCGATCTCGAGCAGCCTGACGGCCACGGCGGCGTTCGCCACCTGGTGCCGCCCGGGCATCGCGAGGCGGATGGGGGGGTACTCCGCGACAGGCGTCACGAACCGGACGGTCGCCGTGCCGCCGTCCATCCGGAGGCCGTCGCGCGCGACAGCGGCGCGCGCCACGACCGGGGCGCCCACGGCGGCCGCCATCTGCTCGATCGTCGTCCCGGCCTCCGCCGGCAGGTCGCCGAGCACCATCGGCACGCCGGGCTTGGCGATGCCGCCCTTCTCCCGGGCGATGGCGGCAAGCGTCGCGCCGAGATGGTGCTCGTGATCCAGGGCGATGGAGGTGATGGCGCAGGCGGCGGGCGTGATCACGTTCGTCGCGTCGAAGCGTCCGCCGAGGCCCACCTCGACGACGGCCGCATCCACGCGCGCCGTGCGGAACACATCGAAGGCGGTGGCCGTGGTCACCTCGAAGAACGTCGGCGTGCTCGACAGGCGGCCGTCCGCCAGCGCACGGTCGACGGCGTCCAGGACCCGGGCGGCGGCCTCGTCGAACTGTGCGGCATCCACGGGCGCACCGTCGATGGCGACGCGTTCTTCCAGGCGATCGAGGTGAGGCGACGTGTAGAGGCCCGTCCGGTGCCCCGCCGCGCGCAGCCCGCGCTCCACCATGGCCGCGACCGATCCCTTGCCGTTGGTTCCCGCGATGTGGATGGACGGAAAGGCACGCTCGGGCCGGCCGATTCCGGCCAGCAGCGTCCGGATGCCGTCGAGGCCGAGCTTGATTCCGAAGGCCTCGAGCGCGAAGAGCCGCTCGCGGATCGTCACTGCCGCATGAAGCGCAGGGCGCGCGCCAGCGTGGCCTTCAGCTCCCGCCGATCGACGACGAGATCCAGCATGCCGTGCTCGAGCAGGAACTCGCTCCGCTGGAAGCCGTCGGGGAGCTTCTGGCGGATGGTCTGCTCGATGACCCGCGGCCCCGCGAAGCCGATGAGCGCCCGCGGCTCGGCCACGTTGAGGTCACCGAGCATCGCGTAACTGGCCGTCACACCGCCCGTCGTCGGGTCCGTGAGCACGGAGATGTAGGGGAGCCGCGCGCGGTCCAGCCGCGCGAGCGCGGCGGAGATCTTGGCCATCTGCATCAGCGACAGGGCGCCTTCCATCATCCGCGCCCCGCCGGAGCACGAGACGATGACCACGCCGGCCTGCCGCTCGATGGCCCGCTCGATCCCCTGGACAATCTTCTCTCCGACCACGACGCCCATCGAGCCGCCGATGAAGGCGTACTCCATCGAGGCGATGACCGTCGCGATGCCCTCGAGACGGCCGTGGCCGACGATGACCGCTTCCTGCAGTCCCGTCGTCTCCATGGTCTTCGCGAGACGGTCCTTGTAGGGCTTGGTATCCGTGAACGTCAGCGGGTCGTTGGAGTGGAGGCCGGGTGCGATCTCCTCCCATTCCTCGTCATCGAAGAGGTGCTTGAGCCGTTCGGTGGCGCCGATGCGGAAGTGGTGGGCGCACTTGTGGCAGACGTGCAGGTTCCTGACGAGGTCCTTCGTGTAGATGATCGTGTCGCACTCCGGGCACTTCTCCCAGAGCCCTTCGGGCACGCGGCTGGCTTTTTCCGCCGTCGCCAGCGGCCTGCGTGCCTTCTTGAACCACGCCATATCTGGTCAGCTTAGCAAAAACCCGCGTGTGAACGCTTGGCGCCGGGCGCGCGTCGCGGGATGGCCGCTACCGCCGCGCCACGTAATAGCGCGTGCCCTTGCCCATGTCCCTGACCTGCCGGACCAGCTCGTCCAGGGCCGCATCGTCCGTCTCCGGGTCGAACTCGCGCGTGTCGACGACGAGGAGCGGCGTGGCCGTGTAGTGGAAGAAGAAGTGCTGGTACGCTTCGTTGAGTTCCCGGATGTAGTCGTCCGAGGGGCGGGGCACGTCGGTCCCGGGATCCGCGGGGCGGCCGGCCAGGCGCTGCAGGAGGACGTCGGTCGGCGCCTGCAGGTACACGACCAGGTCCGGCGCCGGGATGTCCTTCACCAGGACGTCGAAGAGGCGCTGGTAGACGAAGAGTTCGTTGTCGTCGAGGTTCAGGTACGCGAAGATCTTGTCCTTGTCGAAGAGGTAGTCGCAGATCGTCGTCTGCAGGAAGAGGTCGGCCTGCCGCATCCCGGACAACTGGCGATGGCGGCTCAGCAGGTAGAAGAGCTGGGCCTGCAGCGCCGCGCCGGGCCGCTCGCCGTAGAAATCCGCCAGGAACGGGTTCTCGTGCTCCTCGAGGACGGTCGAAGCTTCCAGGCGGGACGCCAGGCGTTCGGTGAGGACGGTCTTGCCCACCCCGATGGGGCCTTCGACGGCGAGGTAATGAAAGGCCACGCGGGCCGAGTATATTGCAGGTGCCGGGGGCGCCGGACCATTCCGGACGTCCGGAGCCCGTTCCGGCCCGTCCCGGAACTGCTTGTGAGGTGTGATGAGGATCGATCGACTGGAGTTGTTCCTGTGCCGGCTGCCGCTCGTGCACTTCTTCGAGACCAGTTTCGGGCGTACCTATGATCGGACCTTTGTCCTTGCGCGCATGGAGGGCGGCGGGCAGGAGGGCTGGGGCGAGGCGGTCGCGGAAGCGCACCCCTACTACAGCAGCGAGACCACCGAAACCGTCTGGCACATCGTCACCGGGTTCCTGGCGCCGCTCGTCGTCGGCCGTTCCTTCGAGCACCCGCGCGAGATCGGGCCGGCGCTCACGCGCGTCCGCGGGCACAACATGGCCAAGGCCCTGCTGGAGATGACCGCCTGGGACCTCCACGCGAAGATCCAGGGCGTGCCGCTGTCCGCCGCGCTCGGAGGGACCCGCACGCACATCGCCTCGGGCGTGTCGATCGGCATCCAGGACTCGTTCGATCAGCTGCTCGAGAAGGTCGCGAAGGAGCGTGACGCGGGCTACCAGCGGATCAAGATCAAGATCAAGCCCGGGTGGGATATCGAGGCGGTGGAGCGCATCCGCGCGCGCTTCGGCGACATCCCCCTGATGGTCGACGCCAATGCGGCCTATCACCTCGACGACGCGGCGCACCTCGCGCGGCTGGACCCCTTCGACCTGATGATGATCGAGCAGCCGCTCGACTACGACGATGTGATGGACCACGTCGCGCTGCAGAAGGCCATCGCGACACCGGTGTGCCTGGACGAGTCCATCCACACCGTGCGCATTGCCCGGGATGCGGTGGCCGCGGGCGCGTGCCGGATCATCAACATCAAGCCGGGCCGCGTCGGCGGGCACCAGGCGTCGATCGAGGTCCACGACCTGTGCGCCGCCGCCGACATCCCGGTGTGGCACGGCGGGATGCTCGAGAGCGGCATCGGCCGGGCCCACAACATCCACCTGGCGAGCCTGCCCAACTTCCGGCTGCCCGGCGACATCGCCGCAAGCAAGCGGTACTACGTGCCCGATCTGATCGAGCCCGCCATCGACATCGAGGCCGATGGTACGGTCCGCGTCCCGACCGGGCCCGGGATCGGCGTCACGGTGATGCGGGACCGCGTGGAGCAGGCCACCGAGCGGCACCTCGTCATCGATCCGGCCGGGGTCGCTTCGTGAGGCGTCGCGCCATCCTCGCGGTGATCGCGGCACTGACCGCCTTCGGCTGCGGCCCCACGGCCGCGCCGGTGGTGACCGCGCCCCCGCCGCCCACCGCCGACCAGAAGCTTGCCTGGATCCTGGAACTGGAAGATCAGCGCAGCGTCCGCGGCCCGGCCGATGGCGAGGACCTGATCGCGATGATGAGCGACCCGCTGGCGCACATCCGGCGGCGTGCGGCGCACGCCGCGGGCCGCGTGCGCGCGGCGGAAGCCGTGCCGGCGCTCTCGCGGATGCTGGCGGAGGAGGCGGACCCGGAGATCGTGCAGATGGCGGCGTTCGCGCTCGGGCTCATCGGCGATCCGGGCGCTGTCGAGCCGCTGCTGGCGGCGCTCGCGTCGCCGGTGGCCCTCGTCCAGGGACGGGCGGCCGAGGCGCTCGGGCGGATTGGCCAGGCGGCCACGGCCGAGGCCATCGGCGCGATGATGACGCCGCACCTGCCGGCGCTCGACGGCATTGCCGCGGACGACATGGGGTATCCGAAGAGCGCCGAGGCCGAAGCCGTGCGGCTGGGGCTGTATGCGCTCGTGCGCCTGAGTGCGTACGACACGCTGGCCGCCGTGGCGCTCGACGGAGCCGGACAGCCGCGGAGCCGGTGGTGGCCCGTGGCGTATGCGTTCCAGCGCATCGGCGACCAGCGTGCGGCGCCCGTGCTGCTCGCGCTGCTCGAGGGCGACGGCCAGGTGACGCGGGCGTTTGCCGCGCGTGGCCTCGGCGTGATCACCCACGAGCCGGCCGCTGCGCGGCTGATCGCGCTGGCCGGCAGCGGCAGCGAGCCGACGGCGGTGCGCGTGCAGGCGGTACGCGCCCTCGGCGCGATTGGCGCGGCGGAGGGCGCGGAGGTACTGGCGGCGATCATCAGGACGCCGAACGTCGACCGTAACCTGCAGCTCGAGGCGGTCGTGGCGCTCGGCGCGCTTGGCGTCCCCTCGGCGGTGGACCTGCTGACGGACCTGGCGGCCGCCTCCTGGCCGCCGCTGCGCGCGGCGGCGCTTGCCGGCGTGGCGCATACGGAACCGGCCACGTTCGTCGGCATCATCTCGGGACTCGGTCCGGATGCGGAGTGGTCCGTGCGCGCGGCGCTGGCCACGGCGCTCGGGAAGATGGGCGAGGCCGGCACGCCGCGGCTGGAGGCCATGCTGGACGATCCGGATCAGCGGGTCATTCCGGCCGTGCTTGCCGCGCTGGCGGACGCGGGAGACGCGGCGGTGGAAGCCGCCGCTGTTGCAAGGCTGTCGAGCGACGATCCCGTCGTGCGGATGGCGGCGGCGCGCGCGCTCGGGACGATCAAGGCCACGGGGTCGGTCGGTGCGCTCCTCTCCGCGCTCGAGGCTTCGGCCGGAGACGGCACCTACGTGGCGCGTGCCGCCATCCTGGCCGTGCTCGCGGAACTGGATCCCGCGGCGGCGCGCGCGCCGCTCACGGCGGCGCTGGCGGACAAGGACTGGGCGACCCGTGTCCGCGCGGCCGAGCTGCTGCGCGCGCAGGACCCGTCGGCGGAGCTGGTGATTGCGCCGGCGCCCCCGCCCGCGGTGGCGGAGCTGTCCGATGTCGGCGCCCTGCTGGCCCCGGCATTCTCGCCCATGGCCTACATCGACACGACGCGGGGCATGATCCAGGTCGAGCTCGCCGTGGTGGACGCGCCGCGGACGGTGGCCAACTTCATCGCGCTGACACGCCGCGGCTTCTTCGACAACATCCCGCTCCACCGCGTGGTCCCGGACTTCGTCGTGCAGGGCGGCGATCCGCGCGGCGACGGCGAGGGCGGACCCGGGTACACGATCCGCGACGAGATCAACCAGCGGCCCTACCAGCGCGGCACCGTGGGCATGGCGCTCGACTGGGCGGACACGGGCGGGAGCCAGTTCTTCATCACGCACTCGCCGCAGCCGCACCTCGACGGCCGGTACACCGTCTTCGGGGAGGTGGTCGAGGGCATGGACGTCGTCGATCGGCTGTCGCAGTGGGACGTCGTCCGCAGCGTGCGGGTGTGGGACGGCGTGTCGTGGATCGGCGCCGGCGTCACGATGGACTAGCGGCGGTTCGGCGCGGGGGTGGACGGACAAACAAAAAGGGGGCGCACGGTGCGCCCCCTTCGATCTTCCGGCGGGAGAAACGTTACCGCTTCTTCGCCTTCTTCGCGGCCTTCTTCTTGGCAGCCTTCTTTGCCTTTGCCTTCTTCGCCATCGGTCATCCCCCCCTTCAGGTTGGGTTATGCGTCAGGGAGCGCCGCTCACCGCGGTAGCCTCTGCCGCCTGGCACTCAGCTCGCTGTGCCGGCTTCCCTGCGCCTCGTTGCGCGTCTCTCGTGGGCGCGCGATGTGGAAAAAAGGTGGGGCAGTGTGGAGCACCGCCCCTTTGGAGTAAGCGGCGCGGCTTACTTCTTCTTCTTTGCAGCCTTCTTCTTCGCCGCCTTCTTTGCCTTCTTCGCCATTGTTCCTCCTGAAGGGACGGGGCCCTGCCTGATGGCAGCCCCGGCTTGAGCTGTTAGAGCTTCACAAGCCGTGGCCTGAGCCGTCCACCCTCATACCAGATGTAGATTATGGATGAGAAATCTTCGTTGTCAAGCACAAAGCGTTCTTGATTGTCAACCAAACGCCCCTGCGGACCCATCCACGTCTCCACACGAGTGGTGTCGGATCGTGAGCGGCGAAGCTGTAGCGTGTCAGCGCCGATCGATCGTTCGGCGGAGCTGCTCGGCGCGCGCGAGCGCGCCGGCCGGTGCGGTGGGGCGGGCGGTGATGATGGCGTCGAGGGCGGTGATGGCTCCCGCGCGATCGCCGAGGCGATCGCGCTGCACGGCGATGTTCAGTCGTGCGGTCACGCGCGCGATCGCGGCGCGGTGCACGTCGCCGCGCTCCGCGCGGGCCAGCAGGCGCTCCGAGGCCGCGAGGCTGCCGGCCGCGTCGCTGAAGTAGACGGAGCGGATCTCCGCTTCGATCTGCGGGAACAGCGGATTGCGCGGGTAGCGGCGCTCGAGGGAGAGGATGAGGTCGAGGGCGTCGGTGAAGCGCGCCTCGTACCAGAGGTACACGACGTGCAGCTGGTAGTCGGCCTCGCCGCGGACGAGCTGTCCCAGCCGGCTGGCGCGGCGCATCTGTTCCAGGCCGCCCTCGCGATCGCCGCCCGGCAGCAGCAGGAGCCAGCGCAGCCATCGGAAGGCCGCCGGCGCGACCGCCGCGTAGTAGCGATAGGCGCCGATGCCGAACGCCGCGTCGTGCATCTCCGGGTCGAGCTCGAGCGCGCGTTCCAGCGCGGCCTTGATCCGCTTGCCGTCGCGTGCGGCCGACAGCCGTGCGCCGCGCAGCACCTTCCATTGCCCGCGCGCGCCCAGGGCGGCTCCCAGGTAGAACCACGCCTCGGCGCGCTCGGGCTCGCGCAGCGTCCAGGCCTCGGCCTCCGCGATGGCCTCGTCCGCGATGGCGGAGAACGCGGGATCGAGCGCCCGGCTCCCGGGATCGAGCTGGATCTGCCACCAGATGGCGAGGGCCCGCAGGCCGAGGCACGCGACCCGCGGCGCCGGGCCGCACGTCTCGGCTTCGATGGCCGGCAGCCGATCGAAGTCCGCATCCAGGATCGCGTCGTACGCGCCGGCCACCTGCGCGGCAGCCGTCAGGCCGCGCTGCGGCGCGCGGCCGGCACTGCCGGGGATGGCGGCGGCGAGCGCCGTCACGGCCCAGGCGATGGTCAGCACACGGGCGTGAGCGGCGCGGCGGATCACAGGACGCTCGTGCGGAGCCGCTGCTTGTCGGCGTGGCGCTCGAGGGCCAGGGCGATCAGCCGGTCCACAAGCGCCGGATACGCGAGGCCGCTGGCTTCCCAGAGCTTCGCGAACATGCTGATCGTGGTGAAGCCGGGGATGGTGTTGATCTCGTTGACGACGAGCGCGCCTGACGTGCGCGAGAGCAGGAAGTCCACGCGCGACATGCCGCAGGCGTCGATGGCGCGGAAGGCGCCGATCGCCAGCCGCTGCACCTCGGCGGCCACCTCCGGCGGCAGCTCCGCCGGGATGATGGAGCGCGATCCCTCGTCCAGGTACTTTGCCTCGTAGTCGTAGAACTCGCGCGAGGGCACGATCTCCCCGGCGACGGACGCGGACGGCTCGTCGTTGCCGATGACGCCGCACTCGATCTCGCGGCATTCGGGGACGGCGGCCTCGATGATGACCTTGCGATCGAAGGAGAGGGCGGCCTCGACGGCCTCGGGCAGGTCGCTGGCGGCCGCGACCCTGGAGATGCCGACGCTCGATCCCATGTTGGCGGGCTTGACGAACATCGGCAGGCCCAGGGAAAGCGCGTCGGCGGTCACCGCCTCCCGCCGGCGCGCCCACTCGCTCGCGGTGAACGCGATCCACGGCGTCACGGGCAGGCCGTGCGCCTGGAACATCCACTTCATCGCCGCCTTGTCCATGCCGACGGCGGACGCCATCACACCCGGGCCGACGTACGGCACGTTGGCGAGTTCCAGGAGTCCCTGCACCGTGCCGTCCTCGCCGAGCGGGCCGTGCAGCACGGGGAAGACCACGTCGAGGTGCAGGCTCGCGACGACGGCCGTGTCCGCGCTGGCGGCATCGCCGCCGGGCATCCGTTCGATGGTGACGAGGGTCTGCTCGCCGGGGTGCGCCGGCATGAGCGTGTCCCGTCCGGCGCGTCCCGCGCGCGGCGCCTGCACGCGCGCCTGCGCGATGACCTCCGACGCCGAGACGGCCGTCGGCGCCCGGTCCGGCAGCGTCCAGCGGCCGTCCTTCTCGATGCGGATGGCCACGCCGTCATAGCGCGCCGGGTCCAGGTTCTTCATGATGGCGGCCGCCGAGGCGACCGACACCTCGTGCTCGCCGGAACGGCCACCGTAGATCACGCCGACGCGAAGGGCTCTCATACAGGCTAAAGTCTAAAGCCTGGAGCCCACAGCCCAGAGCCCAAAGCCCGTGTTCTCCTTCTCCCTGACCCATACCGACGGCGCGGCGCGCCGCGGCGTCATCAGCACGCCGCACGGCACGATCGAGACGCCCGTGTTCATGCCCGTCGGCACGCAGGGCAGCGTGAAGGCGGTGACGGCGCGCGACCTGGTCGAGGTGGGCGCGTCGATCGTGCTCGGCAACACCTATCACCTGCACCTGCGTCCGGGCGATGCGCTGATCGCGCGGCGGGGCGGCCTGCATCGCTTCGCGGGCTGGACGCGGCCGATCTTGACCGACAGCGGCGGGTATCAGGTCTTCAGCCTGGCCCACAGGCGAAAGTTGACCGAAGCCGGCGTCGAGTTCCGGTCCCACCTGGACGGCAGCCTTCGCCTGCTCACGCCGGAGACGGCCGTGGACATCCAGCTCAACCTGGGGTCCGACATCGCGATGGTGCTGGACGAGTGCCCGGCCCTCCCGGCGTCCACCGCCGAGCTGGATCGGTCCGTGGAACTGACCGCCCGCTGGGCGCGCCGCGGCCGGGATCGCTTCCTGGCCCGGCGGGAGGCCGACCCTGCCGCCCTCCGGCAGGCCCAGTTCGGGATCGTCCAGGGGGGCGCGGACCTCGACCTGCGGCAGAAGAGCGCGGACCTGACGATGGGCATCGGCTTCGAGGGCTACGCGATTGGCGGCCTGAGCGTCGGGGAACCCGCGGACACTATGTATAAGGTGATCGAGGGGACCGCGCCGCTGCTGCCGGCCGGGCAGCCGCGGTACCTGATGGGGGTCGGGACCCCCCTGGACCTGATCGAGGCGGTGGCGCGCGGCGTGGACATGTTCGATTGCGTGATGCCGACGCGGAATGCGCGGAACGGCCAGTTGTTCACGCGGGCGGGTCCGGTCAACATCAAGAACGCGCGCCACGCGGAGGACGATGGGCCGCTCGATCCGGCGTGCGGGTGCTACACCTGCCGGCACTTCTCTCGCGCGTACCTTCGCCATCTCTTCATCGCCGGCGAGATGACCGGAGGCACGCTGAACACGCTGCACAACCTGTTCTTTTACCTTGACACCATGGGGAGGGTAAGGGAGGCTATAGCGTTTGGGACGTTCGAAAAGTTCAGACAGGATTTCCGCAGGACGTTCTCGTCCCGCCCGCTGATTCCATGATCCCGACGCTAGCCCCCTTAGCCGGAGTGTTGGCCATGGCCTCGCCGCCCGATCAGGCGGTCAGTCCCTGGGTACAGCTCATCCCCTTCGCCCTTGTCCTGGCCATCTTCTACTTCGTCATCCTGATGCCGATGAAGCGGCGCCAGAAGAAGGTGCAGGCGTTCATCGACGGGTTGAAGGTGGGTGACAAGGTCGTCACGTCGGGCGGGATCTTCGGGTCCATCACCAAGCTGTCGGAGCAGACCATTCAACTCCAGATCGCGCAGAACGTCCGGGTGGACGTCTCGCGCGGCGCCATTGTCGGCTATCAGGGGCAGGCGCCCGTGGCCGAGAACCCGTAGTCGCACGGAACCAGTCATCTCATGGGCAAGAACCTGCGCTGGAAGCTCCTCGTCATCCTGGGCGTCGTCGCCCTGTCGGTCTTTTCGTTCTACCCCCCGGATCAGAAGGTGCGGCTCGGGCTCGACCTCAAGGGCGGCGTGCACCTGGTCATGCGGGTGGACACCGATGACGCGCTGACGCTCGACGCGGAGACGACCGCCGACCGGCTGCGCGAGCAGCTCAAGACGGCCAACGTGCCGGGAGCGGTGGTGGCGGTGACGTCGCCGAACTCCTTCACGGTGACGAACGTGCCGCCGGATCAGGACAGCGTGTTCCGCGGCCTGCTCACGGACGTCGAGATCAACTACAACCGCTCCTCGGGCGTCGGCAACTACACGTTCACGCTCAAGCCGAACATCGAGGCGCAGCTCCGGGATCAGACGGTCGAGCAGGCGCTCACGACCATCGAGCGCCGCGTGAACGAGCTGGGCGTGGCTGAGCCGATCGTCGCGCGCCACAGCAGCAACGACCAGATCCTGGTCCAGCTGCCCGGCGTGACGGACGTGAGCCGCGCGAAGGAGATCATCCGTTCCACGGCGCAGCTCGAGCTCAAGCTGGTGGAGCAGGGGCCGTTCCCCGACGAGGCGAGCGCGCGTCAGGCCTACGGCGGGCTCGTGCCGCCGGACATCGCGATCATGCCGGGCCGGTCCGAGGTCGGCGCATCGGGCCAGCCGGGAGGCGCGGTCTACTACGCCGTCCGGCGCGTGCCGGCGGTGACGGGCCGCGACCTGCGGACCGCCACCCCGCAGATGGACGAGTACAACCGTCCGGCGGTCGGCTTCAGCTTCAATAACGAGGGCGCGCAGAAGTTCGGTGCCTTCACGGGGGCCAACATCGGGCGCCAGCTTGCCGTGGTGCTCGACGACCGCGTGCAGACGGCGCCGCGCATCGAGAGCCGCATCGACTACGACGGCCGCATCACCGGGACGTTCACGCAGCAGGAGGCCTCGGACCTGGCGCTGACGCTCCGGTCCGGCGCCCTGCCGGCGTCCCTGACCTACCTGGAGGAGCGGACGGTCGGCCCGTCGCTCGGGGCCGAGTCCATCCGCGCCGGCGTCATCGCGGCCCTGGGCGGCCTGCTGTTCGTCCTGCTCTTCATGCTGTATTACTACCGGCTGTCGGGCTTCAACGCCCTGACGTCGATCGTCGTGAACCTGATCATCCTGCTCGGCCTGATGTCCTACCTCGGCGCGGTCATGACGCTGCCGGGCATCGCGGGCTTCATCCTGACCATCGGCATGGGCGTGGACTCGAACGTGCTCATCTTCGAGCGCATCAAGGAAGAGCTGGCGACGTCGAAAGGCGTCAAGCAGGCGGTGGCCGCCGGGTTCGATCGCGTGTTCCTGACGATTCTGGACACACACGTCGCCTCGCTCATCTCCGCCGCGTTCCTCTTCCAGTTCGGCACCGGCCCGATTCGCGGGTTTGCGACGACGCTCACGATTGGCCTGCTGTCGAACGTCTTCACGGCGGTGTTCGTCTCCCGCACCATGTTCGAGCTGGTGCTGTCCCGCCGCCAGGTCACGAAACTGAGCATCTAGCATGCGTATCCTCGAGAACCCGAACTACAACTTCATCAAGTGGCGCTGGCACGCCATCATCCTCTCGGCCCTGGTCGTCCTTGCCGGCGCGGTGCTCATCGTCAGCCGCGGGATGCCGCTCGGCATCGACTTCTCCGGCGGGACCATCGTCGTGCTCCGCTTCGAGCAGCCGGTCGGCGAGGATCAGCTGCGCAGCGCCATCGACTCGGTGCCGGGCGAGAAGTCCATCCAGCAGTACGGCGTCGCGGCAGACAACGAGTGGCTGGTCCGGCTGCCGGAGCTGATCGCGGAGGAGACGGGCGCGCTGGATCAGGGCGCGCGCGGCGTCCTGGACGCGGTGTCCGCCGCGAACCTCGGGCCGTACGAAGTGATCAGCCAGGAAATCGTCGGCCCCGTCGTCGGGCGGGACCTGCAGCTCAAGGGCGTCTACGCCACCATTGCCTCGATCGTGGGCATCACGATCTACATCGGCCTGCGATTCCGCTTCGCGTTCGCGCTGGGCGCCATTGCGGCCACCCTGCACGACCTCCTCATCACCATCGCCTTTCTCGTGTTCTTCGGCTACGACCTCTCGCTCAACATCGTCGCCGCCATCCTGACGATTACCGGCTACTCGGTGAACGACACGATCGTCATCTTCGACCGCGTGCGGGAGAACCTCCGGAGCAAGCGGAAGGAGTCCCTGGAGACGGTGGTGAACACGAGCGTCAACCAGACGCTCAGCCGCACCATCATCACGGCCGGGACGACGTTCTTTGCGGTGCTGTCGCTCTACCTCTTCGGCGGCGAGGTGCTCGAGGGCTTTGCCTTCACGATGCTCGTCGGCATCGTCAGCGGGACCTACTCGACGATATTCATCGCGGCGGCGCTCGCGATTCTCCTGAGCGGCAAGCAGGCGCAGAGCCGAACGCAGGCCTCGCGCAAGGCGTCGTAGGCACGGACGGTGGATCTGGTCGCGGCGGCGCTCCTGGGCGTCGTGCAGGGGCTCACCGAGTTTCTTCCCGTCTCGAGCTCCGGGCACCTGATTCTCGCCCGGGCCTTCTTCGGCTGGGATCCGGGCCGCTTCGGCCTTGCCTTCGACGTGGCCTGCCACGTCGGCACGCTCCTGGCCGTTGTCGCGTACTTCCGGCGGGAGATCGTCCAGCTGATCGTGGCCGCGCCGGCGGCGCTGGCGGGCCGCGACGGCGAGTGGCCGCGGCTGGGGCGGCTCATCCTCCTGGGCACGCTGCCCGTCGGGGTGGTCGGCGTGCTGTTCGCGGACGTCATCGAGACCACGCTCCGCACGCCCGCGGTGGTGGCGGGGGCGCTGGCGGTGGGGGCGATCGGCCTCGTGGCCGGGGAGCGCTACGGCAGCCAGCGGCGGAACGAGCGGTCCATCGGCTACGGCGAGGCGCTGGCGATTGGCGTGGCGCAGGCCTCGGCGCTCGTGCCCGGCATCTCGCGCTCGGGCGCGACGATGACGCTGGCGATGCTGTTCGGCCTCGAGCGGGCGGCGGCGGCGCGGTTCGTGTTCCTGCTGAGCCTGCCGGCGGTGCTGGCCGCGGCGCTCAAGGAGGGTCTCGCGGTCGCGGAGGCCGGCGTGGACGGGCTGCCCGTGGCGGTGTTCGTTGTCGGCGTCGTGACGTCGGCGGTCGTGGGCTATCTCACGGTGAAGTATTTCATCCGGTACCTGGCCGGCCACTCGCTGCACGGGTTCGCGGCCTACCGGATGGTGGTCGCGGCCGTGACGGTGGTGTGGTTGGCATTCGGCGGGTCCTGAGCGATGATGACGCGGCTCCGCCGGGTGTTCCTGACCGGGATCGTCGTCACGGTGCCGCTCATCGTGAGCCTCGTGGCGCTGATCTGGATTTTTCAGGTCATGGACGGCGTGGCCACGCCGATTTCGACGAGCGTGCTGGGCCGCGAGGTGCCGGGGCTGGGCGTCCTCATCACGGCCGGGACGGTGCTGCTGGTCGGGGCGGTGGCGACGAACGTGATCGGGCGGCGCGTGCTGCAGACGGCCGAGGGCTGGCTCCTGCACGTCCCGGTGTTCAAGACGATCTACGCGCCGGTCAAGCAGTTGGTGGCGGCCTTCTCGCCCGACAACGATGCCGGGTTCAAGAAGGTGGTGATTGTGGAGGACCCGCGCCGCGGTGTGGTGCTGGGCTTCCTGACGCGGGAGTTCACGCTGGATCGGGGGCAGGGGCCGGAGGCGTTCGTGGCGGTCTACCTGCCGACGAACCACCTGTATCTCGGTGACGTGGTGATCTGCCCGCACGCGCAGGCGTTCTACCCGGATTTGTCCGTGGAAGAGGGCATCCGGATCTTCCTGACCGGCGGCATGGCGCTGCCGGAGAAGATCGCGGGTCTTGCAACGAGGACTGGAGAACATGCTGACGAGACTTTGTGAGCACGTGACGTGGCGCCGGATCGCGGGGGCCGCGACCCTGGCCGTGACGCTGGCGATGGTGGCCGCACCCGCGGTCCTGGCCGCGCAGCCGGAGGCCGGTGCCGCCGAGGTGCACATGCCGGGCGGCGAGGTCAACATCCAGCTGCCCGACCTCAACACCGGCGACTTCCTGGGGATGACGGGACACCAGATCCTGCTCTCCGGCCTCGTGGTCTGCGTGCTCGGGCTGCTCTTCGGCCTGTGGACGTACACCGCGGTGAAGAACCTGCCGGTGCACGCGTCCATGGCGGAGGTCTCGGACCTCATCTACGAGACGTGCAAGGCCTACATGATCCAGCAGGGCAAGTTCCTGTTGATCCTGGAGCTGTTCATCGGGTCGATCATCGTGGCCTACTTCGCGATGATCGGCTTCCCGGCTTCGCGCATCGCGATCATCTTGCTCTTCAGCCTCATCGGCATCGGCGGCAGCTTCGGCGTCGCCTGGTACGGCATCCGGATCAACACGCTCGCCAACTCGCGCACGGCGTTCGCCAGCCTCGGCGGCAAGGCGTTCCCGGTGTGCGACATCCCGCTCCGGTCCGGCATGAGCGTCGGCATGATGCTCATCTCGGTGGAGCTCCTCTTCATGCTCGCCATCCTGCTGTTCATTCCGGGCGAGTACGCGGGCGTCTGCTTCCTGGGCTTCGCCATCGGCGAGTCGCTCGGCGCCGCGGCGCTGCGCATCGCGGGCGGCATCTTCACCAAGATTGCCGATATCGGATCCGACCTGATGAAGGTCGTCTTCAAGATCAAGGAAGACGACGCCAGGAACCCGGGGGTCATTGCGGACTGCACGGGGGACAACGCGGGCGACTCGGTGGGCCCGACGGCGGACGGTTTCGAGACCTACGGCGTCACGGGCGTCGCGCTCATCTCCTTCATCGTGCTCGCCGTGCCGGAGACGGCGGTCCAGGTCCAGCTGCTCGTCTGGATCTTCATGATGCGCGTGATGATGGTGCTGGCCTCGGCCGGCTCCTACCTGGTGAACAACGCCGTGGCGCGCGGGCGGTACGGCCTGCAGGAGAAAATGGACTTCGAGGCGCCGCTGACCTCGCTGGTCTGGCTCACGTCGATCGTCTCCGTCATCCTCACCTACGTCCTGTCGTACCTGCTGATTCCCTCGCTCGGCGGCAACACCGGGCTCTGGTGGCAGCTCTCGACGGTCATCACGTGCGGGACGCTGGCCGGCGCGATCATCCCGGAGTTCGTGAAGGTGTTCACGTCCACCAATTCCGCGCACGTCCGCGAGGTGGTCAGTTCGTCGCGCGAGGGCGGCGCGTCGCTGAACATCCTGTCCGGGCTCGTCGCGGGCAACTTCAGCGCCTACTGGCTCGGCCTGACCATCATGGGCCTGATGGCCGTCGCGTCCATCGTGTCGCAGTGGGGCCTCGGCGACGTGATGCAGGCGCCGGCGATCTTTGCCTTCGGCCTGGTCGCCTTCGGCTTCCTCGGCATGGGGCCGGTCACGATTGCCGTCGACTCCTACGGTCCGGTCACCGACAACGCGCAGTCGGTCTACGAGCTGTCGATGATCGAGTCGCTGCCGAACATCGAGGGCGACATCAAGCGGACGTTCGGGTTCACGCCGAACTTCGGCGTCGCGAAGGACCTGCTCGAGGAGAACGACGGCGCGGGCAACACCTTCAAGGCGACGGCCAAGCCCGTGCTCATCGGCACGGCGGTCGTCGGCGCGACGACGATGATCTTCGCGATCATCATGGCGCTCACGCAGGGCCTGTCGGATCAGAGTGCGATTGCGAAGCTCTCCATCCTGCACCCGCCGTTCCTGCTGGGGCTCATCACGGGCGGCGCGGTCATCTACTGGTTCACGGGCGCCTCGATGCAGGCGGTGACGACGGGCGCGTACCGGGCGGTGGAGTTCATCAAGGCGAACATCCGGCTGGAAGGGGTGACGAAGGCGTCGGTCGAGGACAGCCGGAAGGTCGTCGAGATCTGCACGCAGTACGCGCAGAAGGGGATGTTCAACATCTTCCTCGGCGTGTTCTTC
>CAZUGF010000081.1:17771-19230 GCA_964619705.1 uncultured Bifidobacteriaceae bacterium | reverse complement strand
CGCTCGCCGCCCACCGCAGGCCCACGGCGCCGAAGGCGCCGCCTCCTGTTATAGACTCCGGCGCGGAGGAGTTATGCACACGCGCGCGCTTGTTGTCTCCCTGGCCGGTCTCGTCTGCCTGCTGCCGGCGCCGCTCCTGGCGCAGTCCGGGCCCTCGGTGCCGCCGCCCGTGCCGGTGGCGGATGTCACCACCCTGGTCTCGCGGCTGGACCTCGAGCGCTACAAGGCCACCATCAAGGGCCTGACGGCGTTCGGCGACAGACGGCAGGGGACGGAGCGCAACCGGAAGGCCGTGGACTGGATCGAGGCGCAGCTCAAGAGTTACGGCTGTGAGACGGGGCGCATCACGTACGTCTACGATCCGCCGCCGCCCGCACCGCGGCCGGCCGGTGCCCCGGCCGGCGGAGGCCCGCCGCAGGTGGCACCCGGCAATGTCCCGCGCACCGTCGGCGGCGGCCGCCCGCGCGGCGTGCGCGCGGCGACGGGCGTCAACACGGACCCGATGAAGCAGCCGGACGAGAAGCTCCGCGCCCTCAACCAGGAGCCGGCCACCAACGGCCCGCGCGAAGAGGTCTACTGCACCAAGGTCGGCTCCAGGTTCCCGAACGAGATGTACATCGTCGGCGCGCACATGGACGGGCACGGGTGGGGCGAGGCGGCCAACGACAACGGATCGGGCACCGCGCTCGTGATGGAACTGGCGCGCATCTTCAGCATGCCGGACGTCGTCACCGAGCGGACCATCCGCTTCGCGCTCTGGAACAACGAGGAGACCGGCCTGAACGGCGCGCGCGCCTACGTCGAGCAGCGGCAGGCGCTGCAGGGCAAGGAAGACCCGCCGGGATCCGGCAGGTATCCGGAGCCGACGTGGCTGGGGATGATCCAGCACGACATGATGATGTGGGACCACGGCATGCCGCGCGCCGACGGGACGCTGGCACCGGAGCAGCGGCCGGAAGCCGACGTCAACATCGAGTTCCAGTCCACGGCGAAGATGGCGGACGGCGCGCAGAAGCTGGCCTGGCACTTCCACGCCGCCAACGGGAAGTACGCCACCGACTACCCGGCGCAGGTCGGTCCGCACATGACCAACACGGACTCGACGCCCTTCATGGACATCGTCCCGGCGATCAGCCTGCGGGAGAACGAACGGGGCGTCCACACCGGCTCCGGCTGGAACCCGCACTGGCACCAGCCGACGGACGTCTTTGCCACCTACTCGGACAAGGATTTCCGGCTGGGGCTGAACGCGGCGCAGACGACGGCGGGCGCGGTGGCGGAGCTTGCGGGGATGACGATTGGGAAGTAGGGGAGGGGCGGGGCGGCTTCATCTGTTGCAGTCGTGACCTGGTGACGTGGTGATCTGATCGATCGAGGTGGTGCGGTGGGGTCTACCTGTTGATCTGGTGATCTGTCGCGGGACTCCCACGACGCCGACAGGCGTCGCCCACCGCAGGCC
>CAZUGF010000081.1:16048-17671 GCA_964619705.1 uncultured Bifidobacteriaceae bacterium | reverse complement strand
CGCCCACCGCAGGCCTTCTCATTGACATTAGTCGCGCTCTTCGCAACCTTCTGACAAATCTGGCAGTGCCTCCGCGAGGGCTGCCGGCGCTAACTGCTGACAGGACTGCACACTACGGCCATCGGCCCGCATGGTGCGCGAATTGCACCATAGCCGTGCACGACCTTGAGCGCCATAACAGTCGTTCGGCATACCATCCTGGCGCACGCACCCAGCAGGAGAGACATCAAGTGAATACGAGGCGATCGGTACGCGCGGTCCTGATTTCCGGACTGCTGGCTGCGGCAGTGTGCTCGATTGCCCTGTCGGCCCAGGGCGGCAGCCAGTGGGCGGCGGCGCAGCAGGTCTTCGAGGCCAACACGCCGGCCGTGCTGGGCGGCGATGCGGTTCCCGACTTCATCGTCGGACCGGGGACCGGCGTCGTGCCCGCGCGTGCCCTCAACGGCCTGGACGGGAGCGAGCTGGCCAGCGGCCTCGTATTCGGCGGCTTCGGCGGCGGCGTCCGCCTGGCTGCGGGCGACGTGAACGGCGACGGCGTGGCGGACATCATCGCGGGCATGGGGCCGGGCGGGAGCCTGGTGCAGTTGCTGAGCGGCGTGGACGCGGCCAACCTCGGGAGCGGCTACCCGTTCGGCGCCGGGTTCACCGGCGGCGTCTACGTCGCCACGGGCGACGTCAACGGCGACGGACGCACGGACATCGTCGTCGGCCAGGGCAACGGCGGCGGCGGCGTGCTCGTGTTCAGCGGGACGGACATCAGCCTGCTGATGGCGGTGACGCCCTTCGGTCCCGGCTACACGGGCGGCGTGACGGTGGCCGCGGGCGACGTGAACGGTGACGGCTTTGCGGATGTCTTCGTCGGCCAGGCGTCCGGCGGCGCCGTCGCGCTGCTGGACGGCGCGACGCGCAGTCCCATTGCGAGCGCGGGCGTCTTTGGCGGCGGCGGTGTGTTCGTGGCCCTCGGCGACGTGAACGGCGACGGCCGCGCGGATGCCATCATGGCGCCCGGCGCCGGCAACGGGCCCGTGCTGGTCTACGACGTCCAGACGCTGACGCCGCTCGCGGCGTTCCTGGCGTATCCCGCCGGGTTCTCCGCCGGCGTGCGCGTGGCGTCCACGGACCTCAACGGCGACGGGATGGCGGAGATCATCACCGCGCCCGGCCCCGGCGGCGGGTCCACGGTCAACGTGTTCAGCGGCGGCACCTTCGCGCCGTACATGTCGTTCCCGGCCTATGCGCCCGGGTTCAACGGCGGCGTCTTCATCACGGCCCCGGCGGCCACGAGCCTCCGGATCACCAGCGCTCCGGCCGTCACGTTCACCGCGGGCCAGGCGGGCACCTTCACCGTCCAGTCTGCCGGCGGGCCGCCGGCGGCCACCATCGTTCCCACGGGCGCGCTGCCGGCCGGCGTCACGTTCGCGAGCAACGGGGACGGCACGGCCACTCTCGGCGGTACGCCCGCTCCCACATCCGGTGGCGTCTACCCGCTGACGCTCACGGCGTCCAATGGCGTCTCGCCGGTGGCCACGCAGAACTTCGTGCTCACCGTGCAGCAGGCGCCCGCGATTACCAGCGCGGCGTCCACGACGTTCAGCATCGGCGCCGCGGGGAGCTTCGCGGTGA
>CAZUGF010000081.1:12948-15948 GCA_964619705.1 uncultured Bifidobacteriaceae bacterium | reverse complement strand
GGTTCCCGGCGGCCACCCTGGCCAGCACGGGTGCGCTGCCCGCGGGCGTCACCTTTACGCCCGGCGCCAACGGCACGGCAACGCTGGCGGGCACGCCGGCGCCGGGGACGGCGGGGCCCTACAGCCTGTCGTTCACGGCCACGAACGGCGTCGGAGCGCCGGCAGTCCAGGCGTTCACCTTGACCGTCTCGGAGTGTTCAGGCGTCACGCTGACGCCTCCCGCCGGGCCGCTGGCGGCCGGCACGTTCGGCGTGGCCTATAGCCAGGCCTTCATCGCCACCGGTGGCTCGGGCCACGTGTTCACCGTGTCATCAGGAGTGCTGCCTCCCGGCCTGTCCCTGAGCACCAGCGGCCTGCTGTCGGGCACGCCGACGGGGACGGGGTCGTTCGGCTTCACCGTCACGGCCCAGCCCTCGACCGGTTGCTCGGGTGCCGCGACCTACTCGCTGCAGATCGCGCCGAACGCGGTGGACGAATCGTTCCCGGTCGGCGTGGGTAACACCCAATTGAGCGTGGGCGCCGGCGTTCCCTCGACGCCGGCTGTCGTGATCGCGGGCAGCGTCCTCACCAACGACGGCGGCCCGGGGCCGCTCACGGCGGGTCCCGCGGGCATCTCGACGACGGCCGGTGGGAGCGTGGCGATGGCCGCGAACGGCAGCTTCGTCTATACGCCGGCGCCGGGGTTTGCCGGGTCGGACACCTTCGTCTACACCCTGACGGACGGCAACGGCGTGTCGGACACGGCCACGGTGACGGTCGGCGTGAGCGGCATGGTCTGGTATGTCAACGCGGCCCTGGGCGCGGGTGACGGCCGCTCGAGCAACCCGTTCAACGACATGGTCTCCGCGTCGACGTCGGCGCAGGCCGGGCAGGCCATCTACGTGCACGCGGGCAGCCCGGCGGGCAGCACGGCGCTCAAGGCGAGCCAGACGTTGTGGGGCGCGGGCGCGGTGTTCACGGTTGGGGGGCTCACGATCCCGGCGGCGACAGCGCCCACGCTTGCGGGCACGGTGACGCTCGCGAACGGCGTCACGGTGGGCGGGTTGTCCGTCAACGGCGGGGCGGGCGCGGCGATTGTCGCCAACGGCGTCACCGGCGCCGTGGCGCTCAACCATGTGGCCATCACGGGCGGGTCGACCGGCGTCCAGATCAACGGCGGCACGGCCACGATGACCATCGATGCGACCATTGCCGGCACGACGGTTCGCTCGGTCGACGTCCAGAACAAGACCGCCGGCACGGTGACCTTCTCCGGCGCCATCACGGGCGGTGCCGGTGGCGGGATCCTGCTCAACGCCAACACGGGCGCGAGCATCGCGTTCACGGGCGGGATGGCGCTCACCACCGGCGCGAACAACGCGTTCACCGCGACCGGCGGCGGCATCGTGACCGTGACGCAGGACAACGTGACCGTGGTGAACACCATCGAGACGATCCAGGGCGTGGCCCTGAACGTGTCGGACACGGAGATCGGAAGCGCGGGCCTGACCTTCCGCAGCATCTCGGCCGGGGAGCAGACGCCCAGCCTGGGTAACGGCATCGTGCTGAGCAACACCGGCGTGGCGGCGGGCAACGGCGGCCTGACAGTCGCCGGGAACAACGTCCCCGGCTCCGGCGGTCAGCTCCGCCGCAAGCAGGGCGCCGACGGTTCATTGACGGGAGGTTTCGGCATCCTCCTCGTCAATACCAAGGCGCCGGCCTTCCACTGGATGTACCTGTTCGAGTTCCAGAACGCCGCCATCGCCGGGCGCGGCGTGGCCGGGTTCACGCTGACGAACAGCGTCATCGAAGGGTTCGTCGGCACGACGCCCGGTATCTTCGAAGGGCCTGTGGTCTTCGGGGAGCCTGGTCCGGCGGGTGCCAACGGTGCGACGGGCACGGTGCAGATTTCCGACACGCTGATCAGCGGCGGCGTCGACCACAACCTCGCGTTCTACAACCGGTCGGGTGCCCTCACCCTGACGATCAACGGCACCGCGGCCGGAGAGACGCCGTCGTGCATCGTCACAGGCAGGGAAGGCGGCACCGGGCGGAACGGCCTCGTCGTCCAGTTCGAGGGAACCGCGACGGGGACCCTCAATGTGGAGCGGTGCCGGATCCGGGACAACCCCGATCAGGCGGTGCTCGTCACGGCGGCAGACACCTCCAACCTGACGGTCAACCTGACGCGGTCGGAGTTCGTCCACGCGGCCCGGGGCGATGAAGGCGTCGTGCTGGCCAATGCCGGAAGCGCGGCGCTGACAGCGACGCTGACCGACAACACGATGTCGGACTTCCCCGGCCCCGCCATCCGCGTGGACCAGGCGGAGAACGCCACGAGCGTGTCGCTGCTCCGCGTGACGATTCAGGGCGTCGCGCAGGACACGCAGCAGGAGACGCCGTCGTTCCGCGTCTACGCCCCCGTGGGCGCGGTCAGCCCCGCGATCCTTGCCCGGTTCGCGGGCACGGCCTCGAACGCGCGGCTCCTGGTGAACAACGTGCTCGTGGAGTCCGTCGGCACGCAGCCGGGCATTGCCATCACCACGCCGCATGCCCTGGGCAGCCCGGTGGCAAGCGTGACCCTCACGAACAACCATGTGGACCTGCAGCGAGGCGTGCCGCCGGAGGAGCAGCAGCCCGGCCTGGTCGGCATTGCCTTGCAGACGACGGCCGCGGGCGCGAACCTGTGCGCCAACGTCCGCAGCAACAGCAGCCACCTGTTCCCGCCACCCGCGGTGCTTGTGGACGCCGGCATTCGCGCCGAGCAGGTGAGCGGCACCTTCAACCTGGAACAGGGTGAGTCCGGCATCTCGGACCCGGCGTCAACCGTCCTCCAGGTGAACAACGCCGGCGCGCTCCCTGCACCGGCGGGAGCGAGCTTCACCGAGGCGCTGGGCACGATTGGCGTCGTGGCCAACGGCCAGTGCCTCCTGCCCTCGGCGCCGTAGCACCGGGGACACCGACGGGCAGCCCGGGCGTTCGGCCGCGGGCTGCCAGAAACATCGCCAGGGGCGCCGCCAT
>CAZUGF010000081.1:0-12848 GCA_964619705.1 uncultured Bifidobacteriaceae bacterium | reverse complement strand
CAGTTCACAGCCTTTCACGGTTTCTTTCCGTGGCCCGAAGGACCGTTTTGGCACACACAGTGACAGTAACGGACTCCATGTGGTATTTTCGTCATGTGGATTGTTCATCCGGGGGCCGTCACCCTGACAAAAGTCTTGTCTCAGGGGACCTTTCTATCCGGACTCCGGGCGACTACTGTTGTTAACGTCTTGTCCATAAAGGACTTACGTTCGGATACAGTTCGGTCGGGAACGGGACCAGTTTTTGCTATCTGAGTAAGTGCAACGGAAACTCCTGTCAGTTGGACAAGGGCTCGTTGCGGAGGTTTTACTGTGATTCGCTCCATCGCCGGGTTTGTGCTTGCGGGTTTGTTTTTGGCGTTCGCGATTTTCGGGCAGCCCGTGAACGCGATATCCGATGCTCGCATGAGCGATACCGAGCTTGTCAGTGTCGTGCCGACGGACGTGCCGGCCGCGATGACCGTGCACGCGGACTTTGGCGAGAGCGCGTCGGCGCCGGCGCCTGGCCGCTCGATCTTCGGTGAGCCGTCGACGCTCTTCCTGATGGGTATCGTGTTCTTCGGTTTTGCCGCGCTGGCCCGCCGGCGCGAGAGCGTCGAGCGCCCGTAGGCGGTTTCTCTCCCTCGATTCGCGCCGGGCTGGAGCCATCCGGTCATGGCACGGGTCGGGCCCTCATCCGCGTCCGGGCCGCACCAGCCCGTCCATGACCATCCCCCCCGCGCTGCCGTCTTGTACCGGGCATACGTGTCGCTCGTCGAACGCGGGAACGGGGCTGATGCGCGTTTCCGCCGGGGTCGATAAGAGTCAGCGGGTCGTGTCCCTGTCGATCGGGCATCGCGGGACGTGGACACGCGTATGGCTGAACCGGGAACGATCTTTGCTCCGGATGGGCGTGTACCTGCGGCATGACAGCCGCAACCCCGTCATACTCCGGAGCGCTCCGGCCGTTATGATCACTTCCGAAGGATTGTGCTGACTATGTCCTCGTTCTCCGCCGACGCGCTCACGATCGACCTCGAGAAGACCGCTCAGACGATCGAGCAGGCGATTCGACGGCAGGTGGCCGATCTCAAGCGCCGCGGCATCGTGGTCGGCCTGTCGGGGGGCATCGACAGTTCCGTCGTGACGAGCCTGTGCGCGCGCGCGCTCGGACCGGACCGCGTGCAGGTGCTGCTGATGCCGGAACGCGCCTCGTCCCCGGAATCGCTGGCGCTCGGCCGCCTGCTGGCCACGAAACTCGGGACGCCGACCCTGGTCGAGGACATCGCGCCGACGCTGGAGGCCGCGGGCTGTTACGCGCGGCAGGCGGAAGCCGTGCGCATGGTCTTCCCCGATTACGCCGAGGGCTGGCGCAACAAGATCGTCCTGCCGTCCATCCTGGACGGCGACCGGCTGAACGTCTCGGAGCTCACCGTCGAGTTGCCGGACGGCACGCGGCGGACGGCGCGCATGCCGCTCGCGGCCTACCTGCAGATGGTGGCGGCGACCAACTTCAAGCAGCGCGTGCGGAAGATGATGGAGTACTACCACGCGGATCGGCTGAACTACGCCGTGGCGGGCACGCCGAACCGGCTGGAGTACGACCAGGGCTTCTTCGTCAAGCTCGGGGACGGCTCCGCGGACGTCAAGCCGATTGCGCACCTCTACAAGTCGCAGGTCTACGCGCTGGCCGAGTACGTCGGTGTCCCGGAGGAGATCCGCCGCCGGCCCCCGACGACGGACACCTTCTCGCTCCCGCAGACGCAGGAGGAGTTCTACTTTGCCCTGCCGTACGGGCAGATGGACCTGTGCCTCTACGGCCACAATCACGGCGTGCCGGCGGCGGACGTCGCGGCCGCGACGGGGCTGACGGCCGAGCAGGTGGCGCGCGTCTACAAGGACATCGAGCAGAAGCGGCGGACCACGCGGTATCTCCACGCCGGGCCGCGGCTGGTCGAGGCGGTGGCCGAAGTCCACGACTGACATGTGCGGCATTGCTGGCGTGATGAATCGGCGTGCCGGCCTCGAGCCGCCGGCGCTTGACGAACTCGGCACCATGGCCGGGGCGCTCAATCATCGTGGTCCCGACGAGTTCGGGATCTACCGTGATCGCCAGGCCGGTCTCGCACACGCGCGCCTGTCGATCATCGACCTGGCGACCGGACAGCAGCCGCTGACCAACGAGCGCGGCACGATCTGGATCGCGTTCAACGGCGAGATCTTCAACTACGTCGAGCTCCGCGACGAGCTCGTCGCACACGGCCACCAGTTCCGCACCCGCAGCGACACCGAGGTCATCGTCCACGCGTACGAGCAGTGGGGCGAGGCGGCGTTCACGCGCCTGAACGGCCAGTGGGCCGTGGCGCTGTGGGATGCGGAGCGCGGCGAACTCGTCCTGGCGCGCGACCCGTTCGGCGTGCGTCCGCTCTACGTGGCCGAACACGACGGCCGCCTGGCGTTCGCGAGCGAGGTCAAGGCACTCTTCGCGGCGGACCCGTCGCTCCCGCGCCGCCTGGACCCTGTGGGCCTCGACCAGGTCTTCACCTTCTGGGCGCCCGTGGCGCCGCAAACGGTCTTCGAAGGCATCGAGGAGGTCCCGCCCGGCACCGTACGCGTCTACTCGGCATCGGCGGTTCGGGAGAGCAGCAGCTATGTCCCCGCGTTCCCCGTGGACGAGGCCACGCGGTTTCCCGGCACGCTGGACGAGGCCGTAGAGGAAGTGCGCGCGGCGCTGGCCGAGGCCACGCGCCTCCGGATGCTGCGCGCCGACGTGCCTGTCGGCAGCTACCTGTCGGGCGGGCTCGACAGCTCGCTGATCGCCGCGATGGGGCTCCGGGCCAAGGGCGCGAACTTCTCGACGTTCTCGCTCCGCTTCGAGGACGCGGAGTACGACGAGACCGGCTACCAGCGTGCGATGTCGGCGCACCTCGGCAGCGAGCACCACGAGGTCCTCGTCTCGCGCGGGGACATCGCGGCCGTGTTCCCCGACGTCATCCGTCACGCGGAACGGCCCATCCTGCGGACGGCGCCCGCGCCGATGTTCCTGCTGTCGCGGCTCGTGCACCAGCACGGCATCAAGGTCGTCCTCACCGGCGAGGGTGCGGACGAGATGTTCGCCGGCTACGACATCTTCCGCGAGGCGCGCATCCGCCGCTTCTGGGGCGCGCAGCCGTCCTCCACGTGGCGGCCGCGCCTGCTGGAGCGCCTGTACCCCTATCTCGAGCGATCGCCCGTGGCGCAGCGCGCCGTCGCGCGGCAGTTCTTCGGGCGCGGCCTGGACACGTGGCGCGACCCGGGCTTCGGCCACGATCCGCGGTGGAGCGGGACCGCGGCGCTCAAGCGCGTCTTCTCCGCGGACGTCAAGGCACGGCTCGGCGCGACAGACGCGCGCGGCGCGTTCCTCGCCGGCCTGCCCGCGGACTTCACGCGATGGACGCCGCTCGCCCAGGATCAGTACATCGAAGTCCGGACGCTGCTCGCCGGCTACCTGCTGTCGTCGCAGGGCGACCGGATGCTGATGGCGCACTCGGTCGAGGGCCGGTTCCCCTTTCTCGATCGCCGCGTGGCGGCGCTGGCCGAATCCCTCCCGCCGGCCTGCAAGCTCCGCGTGCTCGACGAGAAGCACGTCCTCAAGCGCGTGGCCGCGGACCTCGTGCCGGCAGCCGTGGTCAACCGGCCCAAGCAGCCGTTCCGCGCCCCGGATGCCCTCGCCTTCACGACCCCGGAGGCGCAGGGGTGGATGGCGGAGGTGGCGAGCCCGGCGGCCGTCGCGGACGCGGGGTGCTTCGATCCGGCAGCCGTCGCCGCGCTCCTCGCCAAGTGCGCGGCACAGGCCGAAGGGCGGCAGTTCTCGAACGCCGACAACATGATGATCGCCGGGGTCCTCTCGACGCAGCTCGTGCACGATCAGTTCATCCGTCAGCGCCCCGAGGCCCGAGCGCCGCAGGAAATCCGGACGGTGATCGACCGCGTGCACGCGACCGCGGTCACGGGCTGACGTGCGGCCCCGTCGTGGCGGGACGGCGCGGAGGCCGGACGACGTCGTGAGAGCTATGGCCATCGAACCCTCCGGCCCGGACCGGAACGTGAACCTGCTGATCGTCACGACCGGCCTGGGCATCGGCGGCGCCGAGACGGTCGTCCGCGATCTCGCCCACTCGATCGATCGCCGCCGCTTCAACCTCGCCATCTGCTGCCTCAAGGTGATCGGGTCCGTTGGGGAGGCGCTCGCGCGCGAGGGCATCGACATCAGCGTGGTCCCGCAGCCGGCCGACGGCTCCGTCGACTACCTCACGGCCCTCAAGCTGCGGCGCGTCATTCGCGACAAGCAGATCGACGTGGTCCACAGCCACACCACGCACGCGTTCGTCGACGGCGGCCTGTGCCGGCTGATGATGCCGCGCCTCAAGGTCATCCACACGTTCCACTTCGGCAACTACCCGCACGTCGGACGGAGCACGCGCCTGATGGAGGGCACCTTCGCCCGCGTCGCGGACCGGTTGATTGCCGTCGGCGAGGCCCAGCGGCAGCAGATTGCCGCCGCCTACCGCCTGCGGGCGGATCGCATCGGCATGATCTGGAACGGCGTCCAGCCCGTGGTCCCGGACATCGATCCGTCGTTCCGCGCCCGCGTGGGCGGCGAGGGGCGCCTGCTCGTCGGGACACTGGCCACGCTCATCGAGCAGAAGGGGCTCTACGACCTGCTCGCCGTTGCGCGCCTGGCCCGCGATGCCGGCGATCGCATCCGCTTCGTCGTCGTGGGCGAAGGACACATGCGCGCGGAGCTCGAACGGCGCCGCCACGATCTCGGGCTCGACGACACGGTGGTCTTCGCCGGATGGGTCCAGAACGCCGCGGAACGCGTCCTGCCCGCGTTCGACGTCTTCTTTCAGCCGTCGCTCTGGGAAGCGATGTCGATTGCGGTCCTCGAGGCCATGTCGGCCGGCAAGCCCATCGTCGCCACGCGCGTGGGCGACAACCCGCACGTCATCAGCGACGGGCAGGACGGCATCCTCGTCGATCCCGGCGACCACGCCGGCATGGCCGGGGCCCTGACCCGGCTGGACGCCGACAGCGCGCTGCGGCAGTCGCTGGGCGAGGCGGCCGCGCGGAAGTTCACCGGGCGCTTCACGCTGGACCACATGACGCGGGCCTACGAGGCCCTCTATCTCGATGTGCTGGGCCATCGGGCGCAGCCTGCCGGACGATGACCATGGACGCCGGTACACGCGATCGCCTCGACCCGCACCAGGCCAGGGCCGACTCGAGTTGGCCGCCGGCCGTGATTGCGGGCGCGTACCAGACGGGCGTGCTCGGCGTCCGCAGCCTGCAGCGGCGCGGCGTGCGGGCGGTCTGCTTCGACAGCAATCCCCGCAACCCCGGCTTCCAGTCCGTCTACGGCCCGGCCCGTCTCTGTCCCAACCCCGACGCAGACGATGACGGGTGGCTGGCGTTCATGCTGGACCTGGCCGCGTCACTCGGCGAAAGGGCCGCGCTGATCGCCAGTTCGGATCAGTTCGTCTCGGCCATCGCCAGGCACGCCGAGGCGCTGGCCGGGCACTACATCCTGTCCCCGGGCGCCGCCCTGCAAGGGCTGCTCGCCGACAAGCAGACGCAGTACGCCCTGGCGGCCACCCACGGCATGCCGATGCCGCTGACCCGCTCCGCGGGCACGGCGGACGAGGTCGCGGCGTTCGCGGAGATCGCGGCCTACCCGTGCCTGATCAAGCCCACGCACTTCCGCGAGTGGCAGCGCGTGCCGCCGGGCCACCGGCTCTATCACGAGAAGGTCGCGATCGCGGCCAGCAGGCCGGAGCTGCTCGATCTCTACACGCTCGCGGCCGCCGTCAACCCGCGCGTCATCCTGCAGGAGATCATCGAAGGGCCGGACACGGCCAAGCGCGTCTACCTGTCCTGCTACGACAGGGACGGGCATCGCATCGGGCACGCGATGTTCAAGGAGTTGCGCTGCGACCCGATCGGCTTCGGGCCGGCCAGCGTCACCGAACCGGTAGCCGACGAGGAGACCGACGAGGTGTGCGATCGGTTCCTGCGCGCCATCGGGTACGTCGGCATCTGCGAGATCGAGATGAAGCGGGATACGCGCGACGGGCGCATCAAGCTCATCGAAGCCAACCCGCGGCTTTCGGGCGGCGGCGATGCGGCGCCGTATGCGGGTGTGGACCTGCCCTGGCTCCATTACCTCGACCTGATCGGCAAGCCCGTGGCCGCGGTGGCGCCGCGCACCGGGGACTTCCGGCACATCGTGCTGCGGGCGGATGGCCACGCGGTCCCCGCCTACTGGCGTGCGGGAAGGCTGTCGCTCGCCGGCATCGCCCGGTCGTACCGGCCGCCGCTCGCCTTCTTCGATCTCGACCGGCGCGACTGGCGCTACTCCGCACGGACGCTCTACGCCACCGCGCGCGCCCTGGGTGCCGGTATCCTGCTCCGGAGGCGTTCATGACGACGGCGGCGGTACACAAGGGACATGTCGGCGGGTTCGAGTCGCTCGTGCTCGAGAACGCCAGACTGCGCGTCGTCGTCATTCCCGCGCTCGGCGGCCGGGTCTGGGAGCTCCACGACAAGGTGCGCGGCCGCCAGTGGATCTGGCACCGCGGGGACGTGCCGCTGGCCGCCTCTCCCGTGGGCGCGTCGTACGACGACGTGTGGGCGGGAGGATGGGAGGAGCTCTTCCCGAACGACGCCCCGGGTCCCTTCGAGGGGCGTGACCTTCCCGACCACGGTGAGTGGTGGGCACGGTCGTGGTCCGTGGACGACATCTCGGACGGGGACGCCGCACATGTGCGCCTGAGCATGACCACGGCGATCGTGCGGGCGGCGTGCGTCAAGGAGTTTCACCTGGGTCGCGACGACGACGCGGTGTCGATCGCTTATCGCATCCGGAGCGCCGAGCCGGCGCCGTACCACTTCCTGTTCAAGCAGCACCTGCCGATCCAGGTGACGCCGGCGTGCCGGCTCCTGGTGCCCGGCGGGATCGTGCACCCCGTGGACACGTCGTTCGGCACGTTGTTGACGGGGCCGGGACCCTACGCCTGGCCTGCCCGCGGCGGCACGGCCCCTCCGGTTGCAGACCTCGGGGTCATCCCGGATGCGGCTGCGGGTGCCCGGGAGTTTGTCTACGTGACGGACCTGCCCGAGCCCTGGTGCGGCGTGGAGGACCGGGAGCGTGAGGCGTCGCTGCGCATGACCTTCGACGGCGCGGCGTTCCCGTATCTCTGGCTCTTCCTCTCGTACGGCGGGTGGCGGGGCATTAACACGGCGGTCCTCGAGCCCTGCACCAACATGCCGAAGGACCTGCACGAAGCCGTCCGTCTCGGCCGCGCGGCGCGGCTCCTTCCCGGGGAGGAGTGGGCGACGACCGTGTCGGTCAGCCTCGGCGGTCTCGTGGAGCCGGCACCGTGACGCGCATCCTCGGCGTGATCCCTGCCCGGATGGGGTCCTCGCGGTTTCCCGGCAAGCCGCTGGCGAACCTGTGCGGCCGGCCGATGGTCGAACACGTCTACAACCGGACCGCGGCCTGCCCGATGCTGAGCGAGGTCATCATCGCGACGTGTGACGAGGCCATCGCCCGGGCGGCCACCGGGTTCGGCGCGCGCGCGGTCATGACGTCGAGGCGTCACGAACGCGCGACCGATCGCGTGGCCGAAGCGAGCGCGCGCGATGCGGCGGACGTCGTGGTCATGGTGCAGGGCGACGAGCCGATGGTGCGGCCCGCCATGATCACGGCCGCGGTGACGGCCCTCCTCGAGGATCCGTCCGTGTCCTGCGTCAACCTGGCCGCGCCGATCCCGTCCGACGAGGACGCGCGCGATCCGAACACGATCAAGGTCGTCATGGCGCTCGATGGACGTGCGCTCTACTTCTCGCGGTCGCCGATCCCCGTGATCGGCTCACGCCCCTTCGCCGCCGGGGATGCCGTCAAGCAGGTGTGCGTGATTGCGTTCCGCCGCGATGCCCTGCGCGGGTTTGCGGCGCTGCCGCGCGGTCCCCTCGAGGCACGCGAGTCCGTGGACATGCTCCGGTTCCTCGAGAACGGCATCGACGTGCGGATGGTCATGACCGACGTCGTCACCCACGCGGTGGACACGCCGGAAGACCTGGAACGCGTGGCGTCGTTGATGGGCGGGCCTGCCGACGGAGAGCGGGGGATCCGGGCATGACGCGGTGGACGGTGCTCGTGACGGCGCCCCGGGCGTGCGAGGCCATCGACCGGTACCGGCGCGAACTGGGCGGCATCGGCTGCACGCTGGTCGTGCGTCCACCGGTCGAGCGGCACGAGGAAGCGGCGATGCTCGCGCTCGTGCCCGGGATGGATGCGCTCGTGTGCGGCGACGATCGGATCACGGCGCGCGTCATCGATGCCGCGCCCGGGTTGAAGGTCATCGCCAAGTGGGGCACCGGCATCGACGCGATCGACCTCGACCACGCTGCCGTGCGCGGCGTGCCGGTCCGGAACACGCCGGATGCCTTCAGCGAGCCGGTTGCGGATACCGTGCTCGGCTACATCCTGCTCGCCGCGCGCGGGCTCGATCGCATGACCGCCGACGTGCGGGCCGGGAAGTGGGAGCGCGTGCCGCTCGTCGCGCTCGGCGAGTGCACGCTCGGCATTGTCGGCTTCGGCCACATCGGCCAGGCGGTCGCGCGGCGCGCGGCCGCATTCGGGCTCCGCGTGCTGGCGTGCGATGACGGTCCCGTGCAGGCGGCCGCCGATCGCCTGGGCGTGCGCCTGGTCCCGATGGAGGCCGTGCTCGCGGACAGTGACTTCGTGACGCTGCACGCCGACCTCCGGCCGGCGAACCGTCACCTCATGGGCGCGGAACAACTGGCGCGCATGCGGCGATCGGCCGTGCTCATCAACACGGCCCGCGGCGCCCTGATCGACGAGCCCGCGCTCGCGGAGGCCCTGGGCGCCGGCGTCATCGCGGGCGCGGCCCTTGACGTGTTCGAGGATGAGCCGCTGCCGGGCACAAGCCCGCTGCGCGATCTCCCGAACGTCCACCTCGCGCCGCACAACGCCAACAGCAGCCCGTTGGCGGCGGAGCGCGTCCACGCCAATACCATCCGGAACGTGATCGAGTTCCTGGGCCCGGTGACATCATGACGAGCCACTCCGTACCCGAAACCAGTATCATCATCCGCGCGTTCAACGAGGAGCGCTGGCTGCCCGAGGTGTGCGCGGCGCTCGCGCGCCAGCGGTACCGCGACTTCGAATGGCTCCTCGTGGACTCCGGCTCCGTGGACCGCACACGCGACATTGCCGCCGCGAACGGCGCGCGCATCGTGCGCCTGCGGTCCGAGGACTTCACGTTCGGCCACTCCCTGAACGCCGGCATCAAGGAAGCCCGCGGATCCCTGATGGCCATCCTGTCCGCGCACGCCATCCCCGCGGACGAGGACTGGCTCGAGCGCCTGGTGGCACCGCTCCGGCGCGACGACACGGCCATGGTCTACGGCGGCCAGCGCGGCCATGCGATCTCCAAGTTCTCCGAGACCCGGGACTTCCTGCGCATGTTCCCCGAGCATCGCCACGAGGTCCGTCCGGACGACCCGTTCGCCAACAACGCCAACTCCGCCGTGCGCCGGGCGCTCTGGGAGGTACACCCGTTCGACGAAGGCCTGCCGGGCCTGGAGGACATCGAGTGGGCGAAGTACTGGATGAAGCACGGGCAGCGCGTGCTCTACGAGCCGACGGCGTCCATCATTCACGTCCATACGGAGTCATGGCCCCAGGTGCGGCGGCGGTACCACCGCGAGGCCATGGCCGCGCGGTGGGTGGGCATCCGGCTGCTGCGGCACATTCCCGGCGAGATCCTGCGCGAACTGCGGTGGGGGGCGCACGACCTGTGGCTCGCGTCCCGCGAAGGACGCCTCGGGGCGCTCGCCGGCGAGATCCTGCGGTTCCGCTACGAGAAGCTGACCGGCACCGTCGGCGGCATCGTCGACAGCCGCGGGATCAGCAACCCCGCCCGGCGCGCCGAGATCTTCTTCCAGACGGGGTTCCCGGCCGTCGTCGTGCACGGGCCCAACCGCGCGCGGCTGGAAGAGCGGACCGTGCCCACGTTGAAGCCCGGTGAGGTGCTCGTCCGCGTGTCCTTCGTCGGCATCTGCGGCACGGACCTCGAGATCCTGGAAGGCACGCTCGGGTACTACCGGTCCGGCATGGCCAAGTACCCGATCGTGCCGGGCCACGAGTCCTCCGGCACCATCGTGGCGGTCGGCCCCAGGGTCACGGCCTTCAGCGAGGGTGACCGGGTTGTCGTCGAGTGCATCCAGGGGTGCGGCGAGTGTGCCGAGTGCGCGCGGGACGAGGCCATTCGGTGCCGCGAGCGGCGTGAGGTGGGCGTCATCGGACAGGACGGCGCCTACGCGTCCTACCTCGTCACGCGTGCGCGCTACGTGCACCGCGTCGCGGCGGACGTGACGCAGGCACAGGCGGCACTGACGGAGCCGCTCGCCGTCGTCATCAAGGGGCTCCGGCGGCTCGGGTCCGCTCCCGAGGGCGACAGGCCGCGGCAGTGCGCCGTCGTGGGCGCCGGGACCATCGGGCAGCTCGCGGCGCGTGTCCTCGCCCTCAGGGGGCACGCGGTCACCGTCTTCGACCGGGAACGCCCGCGCCTGTCCCTGCTGGACGGACTGGTCTCGACGCAGCAGTCCCTGGACGAGATCGAGCGGTTCGACTGGGTGGTGGAAGCGACAGGCAACCAGTCGGTCCTGTCCACGCTCCTCGAGCGCTCCGGCACCGGCGCCACGCTCCTGCTGCTGGGCCTGCCCTACTCCGACCACACCTTCAGCTTCGAGTCCATCGTGGCCTACGATCGATCGATTGTCGGATCCGTGGGCAGCAGCGGCGCGGACTTCGAGGAGGCGCTGCGGACGCTGCCGCTCATCGACACGACGTCCTTCCTCCAGGCCTCGTTTCCGCTCAGGAAATTCGAGGAAGCCTGGGGCGCGTTCCGCAGCCGTGCCGCGCTCAAGGTCATGCTCCAGGCGGACGAGAGCGCGACATGACGGCGCCCGCGCATGATCGGGACGTCGGGCCCACGGTGATCGACGGACGCCACGGATAGCGGATGCTGCTGCACCAGTTTCTCGCGGACGCCGCGGCGAGGACGCCGGATGCGATCGCGCTCATCGAGCCGGTCCGCCGTACCTCGTACGCCGAACTGGACCGGCTCGCCAACCGGTACGCGCACCTGTTCCTTTCGAGCGGCGTGACGCGGGGCGACCGCGTGGTCATCGCGCTCGACAACAGCGCGGAGATGGTGGGCGCCTACTTCGGGGCCATGAAGGCCGGCGGCGTCGCGGTGCCGCTGCCGGCGGGCCCGCGGAGCGATCGCCTGCCCGCGGCCATCAAGGATTGCGCGCCGCGCCTGTGCCTCATCGACGCCGCCACGGCGCGAGCGGTGACGGCGGAGAGCCCGCTGGCCGGTGTCCCGGCCGTCTTCGTCCACAAGGCGCCGCGCAGCCTCCCCGCCGGCGCGGCGGCCTTCCGCGACATGGGTGCGGCGCTGCAGGACTGTCCCGACACGCCCGTGTCCGTGCGCGTGATCGACCTGGACCTCGCCGCGATCATCTACACCTCCGGCAGCACCGGTGAGCCGCGCGGCGTGATGCTGACCCACCAGAACTTCGTCGCCAACGCGCGGTCCATCGTGGCCTACCTCGGGCTGACGTCTGCGGACCGCGTGATGTGCGTGCTGCCGTTCCACTACGTGTACGGCCTGTCCCTCCTGCACACGCACCTGCTCGCCGGCGCCTCGCTGGTGATCGACAACCGCTTCGCGTTCCCCAACGTGGTCCTGGCGGCGATGAAGGAACACGACGTCACCGGGTTTGCCGGCGTGCCGTCGACCTTTGCCATCCTCCTTCACCGATCGGACCTGGCCCAGACCCCGCTGCCGCGCCTGCGCTACGTCACGCAGGCAGGCGGAGGGATGCCGCCCGCCCGGATCGCGGAGTGGCTCGAGCGCGGCCCGGCCGTCCCGTTCTTCGTCATGTACGGCGCCACCGAGGCCGCGGCCCGCCTGACCTACCTGCCGCCGGACGAACTCCGCGAGCACCTCGGATCCATCGGCCGACCGATTCCCAACGTCGAGGTCCGGGTCCTGACGGCCGACGGCGTCGTCGCCGCTCCGGGCGAGGTGGGAGAACTCGTCGCGCGCGGCTCGAACATCTCGGCGGGATACTGGAACAACCCGGAAGAGACGCGCGCGCGTTTCGGCCCTGAGGGCTATCGGACGGGCGACCTGGGATACGCGGACGCCGAGGGCCGGCTCCATCTCGTCGGCCGTGCGCACGACATGATGAAGGTCGGCGCCAATCGTGTCGGTGCGCGGGAGATCGAGGACGTCCTGCACGAGCACCCCGCGATTCTCGAGGCCGCCGTGGTCCCCGCGCCGCACGATCTGCTCGGGGAAGTCCCCGTCGCGTTCGTCGTGCTCCGCGGCGAGCTCGACGACCCGTCACAGGCGGTCCGTGCGTTCTGTGCCGGGCGCCTGGCCGTGTACAAGGTCCCGCAGCGCGTGGTCGTCCTGCCGGAGATGCCCAGGCTGACGGGGGCAGGCAAGCTGGACAGGACGGCCCTGCGCGCGGCGGCCGCGGCGCCGGCGGCACCCGGCGGCGACCGTCGGACCTAGGCTTCCTCTCACCCGCGCGCGCCGCGTTGCCTTCGTGCCCACGCAAGGCAGGGGGAGACGCAGAGGCACAGAGGCGTGTTGACGGTAAAGGAGCGGACGCGCGGGGCCTGTCGGTGACCGGCCCCCAAGTGGGACCGCAGTGGGACCGACCCGCCGACTCGTCATGAGCCGCCCGCCGAGCACATCCCAAGAGACGATCTCTCCCAAGAGACG
>CAZUGF010000080.1:0-19561 GCA_964619705.1 uncultured Bifidobacteriaceae bacterium | reverse complement strand
CGCGCCGCGCGGCGTGCCGCAGATCGAGGTGACCTTCGACATCGACGCCAACGGCATGGTCAACGTGTCCGCGAAGGATCGCGCCACCGGCAAGGAGCAGAAGATCACGATCACCGCGTCCTCCGGCCTGAGCAAGGACGAGGTCGAGCGGATGATGAAGGACGCCGAGGCCCACGCGGACGAGGACAAGAAGCGCCGCGAGGAAATCGAGACGCGCAACCAGGCGGACCAGGCGGTCTATGCCTCCGAGCGCATGCTGAAGGACGCCGGGGACAAGCTGTCCGGCCAGGAGCGCACGGACGTCGAGACGGCCATGGCCGACGTGCGGAAGGCGATCGAGGCCAACGACACCGCGGCGATCGCGAGCGGGATGGAGAAGCTGGTCGCGGCACAGCACAAGGCGGCCGAGGCGCTGTACCGGCAGCAGCCCCCCGCGGGCGATCCGTCGGCGGCCGGCGGCGCGGAGCCGGAGGCGCCGTCGAGCGGCGGTGATGCGGCCGAGGGCGAGGTGATCGACGCGGAAGTGGTCGATGACAAGAAGTAAGGGGAAGGGTCGGCCGTAGCCGAATCCGATGGACCTCTACATCGTCCTCGGCGTGGAGCGGGAGGCGACGGCCGGCGACATCAAGCGGGCGTATCGCCGGCTCGCGCGGCGGTGGCACCCGGACATCAACCCGGGCGACCGGACGGCCGCGGTGCGCTTCCAGCAGGTGCTGGAGGCGTACGAGACGCTGATGGATCCCGACCGGCGCCGCCGGTACGACGCGGGGCAGTTCGTCGCCGCGCCGGTGGGCGAGGCGGCCGCGTTCGGGTTCTCCGGCTTCGACTTCTCGCCGGGGGCGCAGGATGGCCGCGCCACGACGTTCGGCGACCTGTTCGAGGATGTGTTCGCGCGCCGCGCGGATGCGCGCGCGCGCACCGAGCGGGGCGCGGACATTCACGCCGAGACGTCGTTCACCTTCGAGGAGGCGTGGCACGGCGCCGAGCGGTCCGTCGCTGTCACGCGGCAGGAGGCGTGCCGCGTCTGCGCCGGCTCCGGGTATCACCGGGTCGCGGAGACGCGCTGCGTGTCGTGCGAGGGCTCGGGCACCGTGCGCTCCGTGCGCGGGCACATGGTGTTCAGCAAGAACTGCCCGCGCTGCGCCGGGACCGGACGGCTGCGGCAGGAGCTGTGCGGCGGATGTCACGGACAGGGCGTGACGCCGCGCGCGGAGGTCGTGCGGATCCACGTGCCGGGCGGCGTGCCGGACGGCGGGCGCGTCCGCGTTCCGGGCAAGGGGCATGCGGGCGTCCGCGGCGGGCCGCCGGGGGATCTCTACCTGGCCATCGCCGTGCAGCCGCACCCGACGCTGCGCCGGGAAGGCGACGATGTGCACATGCTGCTGCGGATTGCGGTCCACGAGGCGGGCCTGGGCACGCGGCTGGAGGTGGAGACGCCGGAAGGCCCCGCCCGCGTGCGCATCCCGCCCGGGACGCAGTCGGGACAGCGCTTCCGCCTGAGGGAGCGCGGCGTGCCGACGCCCGCAGGCGGGCGCGGCGACCTGGTCGTCGAGGTGCGGCTCGCGCTGCCGCGCGTGCTCGACGAGCGATCGAAGGAGCTCTTGCGCGAGTTCGGCCGGATCAACGGCGAGAGTGTGCGGGACTGAATGGCGAAGACCCCCGGCAAGGCCTACTTCATGATCAGCGTGGTGGCGGAGCGGTACAAGATCCACCCGCAGACGCTGCGCCTGTACGAGCGGGAAGGGCTGCTGAAGCCGTCCCGCACGGAGGGCAACACGCGCCTCTACTCCGAGGAGGACCTCGAGCAGCTCGAGACCATCCTGTCGCTGACGCGCGACCTCGGCGTCAACCTGGCGGGCGTCGAGATCATCCTGAACATGCGCCGGAAGATGGAGCAGATGCAGGGTGAGGTCAACGAGTTCATGGAGTACGTCAAGCGGGAGCTCGCGCGCGGCCTGGACGACTGGGAGCAGCGCCTCGGCACGGCACTCGTCAAGTCCTCGCCGAGCGACCTGGTCAAGGCGCGCGGCGCCGACGCGGTCGTCACCGGCACGGCGCCTCCGCCGCGGTCCAAGCCCGGCACGTGACAAGCATCAGTTAGGGCGATCGGCCCGCGCGACAGATCCGATACAATCGTGTCGTGCGCAGGCTCGAGTCGCTCGCATCGGATTCCACCACACTCAAGGCTTACCTGCAGGAGATCGCGCAGTTCCCCCCGGTCGACGGCGACCAGGAGCGGCTCCTGGCCGAACGCATCCAGGGCACACGCGACGATGCCGCGCTCTCGCAGCTCGTCGGCGCGCACCTGGGCGGCGTCGTCCGCTACGCGCGGCGGTATCGGCACCTGGGCGTGCCGCTGCTGGACCTGATTCACGACGGCAACCTGGCCCTCATCGACGCGGCGCGCCGGTTCGATCCCGGTCATCACGGGCCGTTCAACGTGTACGCGGCGTGGTGGGTGCGGCAGGGCATCATGCACCGCCTCTCCGAGTCCGCGCCCGCCGACTGGCCGGGCGGCATCGGGGACCTGCACACCGGGCGGCAGGTCGAGGCGCTGCAGGCCGCGCTCGAGCACTCGCTCGCCCCGACCGGCATCGAGGCCACGGACCTCAGCGAGGACGACGTACGCGTGCTCGATCAGGCGGACACGCGTCCCGCCGCCCGCGGCGATGCCGACGGGCCCGCGCTGGACATGGACGACTTCGTCGAGGGCGTCGTGGCCGCGGACGAGGACGCCGCGGAAGACGACGTGCGCACGGCGCTGCTCGCGGACCTGGAGACGTCGCTGCTCGAGCTGGACCCCAAGGAGCGGCGCGCGCTGGAATTGCGGCTGGGCCTGCGTGACGGCGAGCCGCGCAACACCGCCTATGTCGGACGGCGCCTCGGCGTGTCGCAGGATCGCGCCGAGCGGCTCGCGGCCGCCGGCGTGCGCAAGCTGCGCCGCCAGCGGGCGGTCCGCAGTTCGCTCAACTGAGGCCGGCCGGTTCCCGTTCCCGTAGCTGCCATGTCCTGTCCGATCTGCAACGACACCCGCTGGAAGAGCGTCACCGTCGATGGCGCCGAGCGCGTCGTCCGCTGCGACTGCTGGCGGTCGGCGTTCGTCGAGCGCCTGATGACCGAGGCGCGGATCCCGCAGCGCTATCACCGGTGCGAGCTGTCGACTTTCGAGCACGACATGAACTCCCAGCGGGAGGCGTACCGGCGGGCGACGGCGTTCGTGGACGCCTTCCCCGTCGTGGATCGCGGCCTGGTGCTCTACGGGCCGCACGGCGTCGGCAAGACGCACCTCGCGGTCGGCATGCTCAAGGAGATCGTGCGCGTCAAGGGCGCGCGCGGCTACTTCTTCGAGACGCGGGAGCTGCTGCGCCTCGTGCGCGACACCTACAACCGATCCGTCGCCGAGACCGAGATGGACGTCCTCGAGCCCGTGCTGCACGCGGACCTGCTCGTCCTGGACGACCTGGGTGCGGAGCGCACGTCGGACTGGGTGCAGGAGACGCTGGGCCTCGTGGTCAACACGCGCTACAACGAGCGGCGCCCCACGGTGTTCACGAGCAACCTGATCGATGCCGCGGACAGCACCGATCCGCGATCGTTCATCTACCAGCTCGGCGCGCGCACGCGCTCGCGCCTGATGGAGATGTGCGACTTCGTCGAGATCCAGGGCGTCGACGTGCGCGAGGTGGGACCGCACGCCACGCCGGACGCCATCCAGCGGTGGCAGAAGGAATCGCCGGCCTCGCCCGACAACCTGCGCAAGTCCGCGGGCCTGCCGCCGAAGATCAAGAACATGGCGCGCGCGCGCCTGCGCGAGCAGGCGCCGGCCGAGCTCAACTGGCCCGGCGGCCGTGCGGGCACCGGGGGCATGAAGCGTTAGCGCGCCCATGACCGAAGGGTTCCACGGCGCGGCGGGGAGCCGGGCGTCGACCGCAGTGGGGCTCTATCTCCACATCCCGTTCTGCGCGGCCATCTGCCACTACTGCAACTTCAATCGCGGCCTGCTCGACGAGGCGGTCAAGCGGCGCTACGTGGACGCCCTGGTCGCCGAGATCCTGGACGCGCCCGAGCGCGGCCGTCCGGCCGACACGCTCTTCTTCGGCGGCGGCACGCCGTCCCTTCTCGACGGCGGGGAGGTGGCGCGGATCATCGAGGCATGCCGGCGCGCGTTCGCGGTGTCCCCTGACGCCGAGATCACGCTCGAGGCCAACCCGGAGTCCGTCACCGCTGCATCCCTGGCCGCCTACCGGGCGGCGGGCGTCAACCGGCTCAGCTTCGGCGTGCAGTCGTTCAACGACGAGGAGCTGGCCCGGCTCGGGCGTCTGCACTCCGCCGGGACCGCGCGGGCCGCCGTCCGCACCGCACGGGCCTCCGGGTTCGACAACATCAGCCTCGATCTCATGCTCTGGCTGCCCGAACAGGGGCTCGACACCTGGCTGGCGTCGGTCGACGCCCTGATCGAGGTGGGGCCCGAGCACGCCTCGATGTACCTCCTGGAGATCTACCCCAACGCACCGCTCCGCGACGAGATGGCCCGCGCCGGCTGGTCGGTCGCCCCGGACGACGCGGCGGCGGCGATGTACCTGGACGGGCTGGCGCGCCTGGATGGGGCGGGGTACGCGCAGTACGAGATCTCGAACGTGGCGCGCGCCGGCCGGCGGTCCCGGCACAACCTGAAGTATTGGGAGGGGGGCGACTGGATCGGGTTCGGTTGTGGGGCGCATTCGACCGCAGACGGTGTACGATGGCGGAATCTGGCTGGCACGGCGGACTACATCGAGAGGGTCCTGGCCGGCCGGAGCACGCGGCTCGACGTCCGAACACTGACGGACGAGGAGCGTGTGGAGGAGGCGCTGTTCATGGGGCTTCGGCTGTCGGACGGCGTCGACATGGGCGAGATGCGCCGGCGGCATGGTCTCGATGTCTGGGAGCGATACGGCGACGAACTGACCCCGTTCGTCGAGGCGGGGCTGCTCAGCCGGGACGCGGATCGCCTGGCGCTGACGCGCGATGGAATGCTGGTGGCGAACGAAATCATGATGGTTTTCATCGGCCGCGCAGTACGGTAAAGTAACCGCCTTTTAAGGAGGCTGCTCAATGCTTCGAGGTGTTCAGGTCTTTGGGGGAATGGCGCTGGCCGCGTTCGTGCTGGCGGGGGCCAACGTCGCGCACGCGCAGGAACCGGAAGCCGCCGCTCAGCCGGCGGAGGCACAGGCGCCGGAGCCGGAGAAGCCCGTGCTGCCCCTGGAAGGCTCGGCGTCGCAGATCACGATTCTCATCAAGCCCGACAAGACGGCGGACTTCGAGAGCGTGCTCGCCAAGTACAGGGAAGCCCTCGAGAAGAGCGAGAAGGCGGCCCGCAAGGAGCAGCTGGCCGGCATCAAGTTCTACAAGAGCACGCAGCCAGGGCCCAACGGCAACGCCGTCTACTTCATGGTCGTGGATCCCGTCGTGCCGAACGAGGAGTACGACTTCACCCGCGTCATCAACGAAGTGTTCCCGTCCGAAGTGCAGGAGATCTTCAACCTGTACAAGGAAGCCTTCGCCGGCCGCGGCATCGCGCCGCTCGCGAAGATCCCCTGACGTCCAACCTATCGCACGCCCGGGACGGTTCGTCCCGGGTGTGCCGATCACGCGGTATCCTGTCCGGGTGATCGTCGCGCTCACGCTCCTCGCCGTCCTCGTCCAGGCGCCCGCTCCCGCGGACGCGCCGCAGCCCCCCGCTCCCGTCGTCGATCCCGCCACCGTCAGCTTTGCCACGGACGTCGGCCTGCTGCTCGTTGCCATCAAGCCGGACAAGACCGCGGACTACGAAGAGGCGGTGGCCGCGCTGCAGCACGCGCTGTCGGCCGCGACGGACCCCGAGCGCCGGCGCATGGCGCAGGGATGGCGCGTCTACAAGGCCAGCGAGGTGGATGCCAAGGGCAACGTGCTCTACGTCCACGCCCTGCTCCCCGTGGTGCCGGGCGCGGACTACCGGCTGTCGCGGCTGCTCGAGGAGATGGTGCAGGGCCTGCCGGCCGATGCGCTGGAGCGCTACCGCGACACGTTCGCGGCCCCGCCGTCGATGCTGTCCCTGACGGAGCTGGCGAACATGGCCCTGGCGCCGATCCGCAAGGAGCCGTGACGCGCGCCGGCCGCGCTCAGAACGCCAGGTTGGCGCCCGCGTAGAACCGCTGGTAGTTGTCGTGACGCGGCGAGCCCTGGAGCCGGAACACCCGGTAGTCCAGCCGCAGGCGCAGCGGGCCCGCCAGCCGGATCTTCGCGCCGCCTCCGAGGTTCACGGCGACGCTGGTCTCACTGGTCTCGCGCAGGGTCTCGCGGTACCCGCCGGCGCCCGCCGTTGCGTAAAGCTGCACGCGGGGTGTCGGCGTCTGCACGAGCACGTTGCCCGAGTAGGTGCGCAGGCCCGGGAGCCCGTCGTCTTCGTCCTCCGGCGTGTGCGCGTACTCGAACTCGAAGCCGACGATGAGCAGGCCCAGGCCGCCGGAGAAGCCGCGCGCGGCGCGCACCTCCGGCGTCGTCGTGAGGCCGAGGAACGCGGTGAGGTCCGCCGCGGCGGGGCGCGGTGCGGCCAGCACGCCGAGCAGCGCCATCGCACCGATGAGGCTGGCACGCGAGATGCAGTGGGAACGGGTCACCGGGCTATGATCGCATGGTTGACCTCGGATGACCACGCTGATGCCCGTCCAGGAGGACGCACATGGCTTCGATCCAACGCTGGGTGACCACGGCCGCGCTGGTGGCCGCACTGCCACTGACGCTGGCTGCCGATACGCTCTACCTCCGGAACGGCACGCGCATTGATGGCGAGCTCGTCGAGATCCGCGGCAACACGGTCCAGTTCCGCGATCAGCGCAGCGGCTCGCGCGTCATCCGCGTCAATCGCGGCGACGTGGACCGCATCGACTTCGGCCGCTTCGGGGGCGGCTCGAGCGGCGGTAACAACTGGATCGGCGGCGGGCGTCCGTCGGGGCTGCGCGAGCGGCAGATCAACGTCGCGGCGACGCAGCCATGGAACGACACCGGCGTGGACCTGCGGGCCGGCCAGACCATCTACGTCGACGCGCGCGGCGAGGTGCGCTGGGGCCGCGATCGGCGCGACGGTCCCCAGGGGGAGAAGAACTCGCCGTTCAACCAGGGGCGTCCGCTGCCGAACCGTCCGGGCGGCGCGCTCATCGGCCGGATCGGCAACGACCTGTTCTTCATCGGCGCCGAGACCGGTGCGATCCGCGTGCGCGCAGGCGGCCGCCTGCTGCTCGGCGTCAACGACGACTACCTCCAGGACAACGCCGGCAGCTTCCGCGTGACGGTGTTCTACTGATACGCCGCTGACCCCATCGCCGCCGGGCCCTGTCGAACGGGGCCCGGCCGCGCCTCTCCTCCTGCCCGCACCTCCGCCGACGGCCTGCGATGGACCGTCTCGTACCATCTGTCAGAGCGCTTCCCACGACGCGTCGCGCGCCCGCATGCGGTCTCGAACGCGGGGCTGCATGATAGGCTAATGGGTCATGAATGTCCGGTTGTCGGAGGAGCAGGACCTGCTCAGGAAGAGCGTGCGCGAGTTCGCGGAGACCGAAATTCGTCCGCATGTCATGGAGTGGGACAACGCGCAGCACTTTCCGCGCGAGCTGCTGCCGAAGCTGGCCGCGCTCGGGCTGATGGGCATCCAGTTTCCCGAGACGTACGGCGGCGCGGCCATGAGCGCCGTGGACTACTGCATCTGCATCGAGGAGATTGCGCGCGTGGACCCGAGCGTGTCGCTGTCCGTCGCCGCGCACAACGGCCTCGGCGCGGCGCACATCGCGCTCTTTGCCAGCGAGGCCCAGAAGGCCCGCTACCTGGGGCCGCTCGCACGCGGTGAACGGCTGGCGGCCTGGGGCCTCACCGAGCCGGGCTCGGGCAGCGATGCCGCGGCCATGCGCACGACGGCGGTCCGCGACGGGGATGCGTGGGTCCTGAACGGATCGAAGGCCTTCATCACGCACGGCCACTCGGCGGACACGATGGTCGTGATGGCCGTCACCGACCGGAGCCTCGGCAGCAAGGGCATCTCGGCGTTCATCGTCGAGCGCGGCACGCCGGGGCTGCTGGCCGGGAAGAAGGAAGACAAGCTCGGGATGCGGGCGAGCGAGACCTGCGAGGTCATCCTGCAGAACTGCCGTGTGCCGGCGGACCAGCTGATCGGCGAGGCCGGGCAGGGGTTCATCCAGACGCTGCAGGTGCTCGACGCCGGCCGCATCGGGATTGCCGCGCTCGCCGTGGGCCTGGCGCAGGGCGCCTACGAGGCCGCGCGCGATTACGCCGCCCAGCGGAAGCAGTTCGGCAAGTCGATCGACTCGTTCCAGTCGATTCGCTGGAAGATCGTGGACAACCGGTCGCGTGTCGAGGCGGCACGCCTCCTGACGTACCGCGCGGCGTGGCTCAAGGATCAGGGCCGGCGCATGACGCTGGAGTCCTCGATGGCCAAGCTCTACGCCAGCGAGATCGCGGTGCGGGCGTCCGAGGACGGCGTGCAGATCTTCGGCGGCTACGGCTTCGTCAAGGACTACCCGGCGGAGAAGTTCTTCCGGGACGTCAAGCTCACCACGATTGGCGAGGGCACGAGCGAAGTGCAGCGGCTGGTCATCGCCCGGCAGCTGCTGGCCGCGTGACGTGAGGCCGTCTCCGGTTCCCGCGGTCCGCTGATCCATGCGCGCCTGGATCGATCACCTGGGTATTGCCGTGCGGGATCTCCCGCAGGCGCTGGCGTTCTATCGCGATGCCCTCGGGCTGCACGTGGAGCCGCCCGAAGACGTGGCCTCGCAGCGCGTCCGCGCGCACTTCCTGCCGCTCGGCCCGTCCTCGATCGAACTGCTCGAGGCGACGTCGCCGGACTCGCCGATCGCCCGGTTCATCGAGAAGCGCGGGCCCGGCATCCATCACGTGACGCTGCGGGTGGAGGACATCCACGCGGCCATCGCGCAGTTGCAGGCGCGCGGGGTGCGGCTGATCGACGAGGCCGCGCGTCCCGGCGCGGAGGGCGCCCTCGTGGCGTTCGTTCACCCGGCCTCCACGCACGGCGTCCTGGTGGAGCTGAAGCAGCCGGCGCCGCGCGTGCCGCGCTTCCGCACGCCCGTCCGCCACGTGCTCGGCGACCTGGAACTCATCTCCCTCTCCGACGGGTTCTTTGCGCTCGACGGCGGGGCGATGTTCGGTACGGTGCCCAAGGCCCTGTGGGACACGCGCCTGCCGGCGGACGACCGCAACCGCATACCGCTCGGGATGCGGCCGCTCGTGGTGCGCGGCGCCGAGACGATGATCATCGACGCGGGGTGCGGGGACAAGATGGACGCCAGGAGCGCGGACATCTACGGGCTCGATCGCGCCTACCACCTGGATCACTCGCTGGCGGAGGCCGGGCTCGCGCCGGAGGACATCGACATCGTCGTGGCGAGCCACCTGCACTTCGACCACGTGGGCGGCTTTACGGCGCGGACGCCGGACGGGCGGCTGGTGCCGCGCTTTCCGAACGCGCGCTACGTGGCGCACGCCCAGGAGTGGGAGGACGCCATCCACCCGCACGAGCGGAGCCGGGCCAGCTACCTGGCGGAGAACTTCGTGCCGCTGCAGGAGGCGGGCGTCCTGACGCTCGTCGGCGATGGGGCGGAGATCATGCCCGGGGTCCGGTACCGGCGGTCCGGCGGGCACACCGCGCACCACCAGGTGGTGATGATCGCGTCGGGCGGGAAGACCGCGGTGTTCGCGGCCGACATGCTCCCGACGCACGTGCACGTGCCCGATCCGTGGGTCATGGGCTACGACCTCTATCCGATGGAGACACTCGCGTTCAAGCGGACCTTCTCGCGCGAGGCCATCGACGGCGAGTACGTGATCTTCTTCGAGCACGACCCGTCGCTGGCGGCGGGCATCCTGCGGGAATCGAACGGCAAGCGCCGTGTGGAACCGGTCGGGCAGGCCCCGGCGTCCGCGTCCCCGCGCGGCTGAGGAGACGACGTGTCTGTGCGCATCGGCATCATCGGCGGCTCCGGCCTGTACGACATGGCGGAGCTGACGGATCGGGACGAGCGGATCATCACCACGCCCTTCGGCGACCCGTCGGGCCCGTACGTCGTGGGCACGCTGCGCGGCCGGCGGGTCGCCTTCCTGGCGCGGCACGGCGCCGGCCATCGCCTGACGCCGACGGAACTCAACTACCGGGCGAACATCTACGGGTTCAAGGTGCTCGGCGCCGAGTGGATCATCTCCGCGAGCGCCGTCGGGTCCCTGCAGGAACAGTACCGCCCGCTGGACATCGTCTTTCCCGATCAGTTCATCGATCGCACGAGCCGGCGCGTCAGCACGTTCTTCGGGAACGGGCTGGTCGCGCACGTGGGGTTCGCCCACCCGCTCTGCGGGGAGCTGGCGGCCGTCGCGGCGGACGCGGCCGACGCCGCGGGGGCGCGCGTGCACCGGGGCGGGACCTACGTGTGCATGGAAGGGCCGCAGTTCTCGACGCTGGCCGAGTCGCGGCTCTACCGCACGTGGGGCGCGGACGTCATCGGCATGACGAACCTGCAGGAAGCCAAGCTCGCGCGCGAGGCCGAGATCGCCTACGCGACGATGGCGCTCGTCACCGATTACGACTGCTGGCACCCGGACCACGATGCGGTCACGGTCGAGATGATCATCGAGAACCTCACGCGGAACGCCCGGACGGCCCAGCAGGTGATTGCCGGGACCGTCGAGCGGCTCGACGTCGATCGGCGCGTGGCGGCGCACACGGCGCTGGCCACGGCCATCATCACGCGGCCGGACGCCATTCCGGAACAGGTCAAGCGCGATCTCGCGCCCCTCATCGGCAAGTACGTGCCGTAGATTCCCACTTCCATGGCCCAGACCACCATCGTCACCGGATCCATCGCGTTCGATTACCTCATGTCCTTTCCCGGCCGGTTCACCGAGCACTTCCTGCCGGAGCACATGGAGCGCCTCTCGCTCAGCTTCCTCGTGGACTCGATGGACAAGCGCCGCGGCGGCTGCGCGCCGAACATCGCCTACACGCTGGCGCTGCTCGGCGAGAAGCCGAGGCTGATGGCCACGGCCGGCCAGGACTTCACCGACTACGGGCGGTGGATGGAGGCGGCCGGCATCGACACGTCCCTCGTCAAGGTGGTCGACGGCAAGTTCTGCGCGTCGTTCTTCTGCAGCACGGACCAGCACAACAACCAGATCGCGTCGTTCTACACCGGCGCGATGGCCAACGCGGCCGAGTTGTCGTTCCGCACGGTCGGGGACCTCGGCAAGGGGGCGATCGTGATCATCTCGCCGAACGATCCGGACGCGATGGTGCAGTACGCGGAGGAGTGCAGCACGCTCGGGATCAAGTACATCTGGGATCCCGGCCAGCAGTGCGCGCGCATGGGCGGCGATCAGCTGAAGGACGGCATCATCGGCGCCTTCATGGTGATCTGCAACGACTACGAGTTCGAGCTGATCCGGCAGAAGACCGGCATGAGCGAGCAGGACGTCCTGGCGGAGGTCCCGCTGCTCGTGGTGACGAAGGGCGAGAAGGGCTGCACGGTGATGACGGCGGCCGAGTCCGTCGACGTGCCGGCGGTGCCGCCGACGCGGATCGAGGACCCGACGGGGGTGGGCGATGCCTTCCGCGGCGGCTTCCTGAAGGGCCTGGCGATGGGCGCGAGCTACAAGGTGTGCGCCCAGTTCGGCAGCGTGGCGGCGACCTATGCGCTGGAGCACCTCGGCGGCACGTATCACGCCTACATGTGGAGCGAGTTCGCCGCCCGCTACGAGCAGCACTTCGGCCGGGACTACTAGCGCCGCTACTCCACGCCGGCGGCCACGCGGGCCCGGGCCGCGGCGACGATCTTCGCGTACTTCGCCCGCAGCAGGTTCCACTCGGTCTCGAGCTGGCCGACCTGCGCATCGTTCAGCTCGGCGGACGTGATGACGCCGCTCTCGTAGGAGACTTGCGCAATCTGCACGCTCTCCCGCGCGAGCTCGAGCGCCTTCTGCTGCATCGTGACCACCTCCGCCGCCGCCTGCAGCGTCGTCCAGGCCGTCTCGAGATCGAGGCGTGCCTGGTCGGTGGAGGCGTTGAGGCCGTGCTCGGCCTGCCGCTTCTGTGCCTCGGCCACGGCCCGGCGGGCGCCCGCGCCCGGTGACGCCATCAGCGGGATCTGCACGGCGAGGCCGAGCGTGTAGCTCTGGTTGTCCTGGCTGAGGACGCGGTCGAAGGCATCCTCCTGATAGGTCATGTTGCCGCGAAGCGCCAGGCTCGGCTTCCATTCGCCGTTCGCGAGACGCGCCGAGTACTCCGCCTGATCCCGCCGCGCGTCGAAGGCGCGGAGGTCCGGCCGCGACGGCAGCGCCAGATCGAGCGCCTCGCGCCCGGGGATCTCCTGGCCCTCGTCCAGTGTCCCGACCAGCTCGAGCCGCTGGCTCTGGGGCAGCGACAGCACAGTGCGGACCGCCTGGGTGGCGGTGTCCACCTCTGCACGGACCTGGATGCGCCGGGCGTGTGCGTTGGCCAGCTGCACTTCCGCCTGGAGCACGTCCAGGCGGGCCACGGTGCCGGCGTCATACCGGACGTTGGCCAGGCCGAGCTGCACCTCCGCGAGGCGGATCTGCTCCTCGGCCACGTCGAGCGCCTGCCGGGTGAGGATCGCGTTGTAGAACACCTCGACGACGCGGTACTGCAGGTCCTGCCGCGCGCGCGCCAGGTCCAGCCGCGTGGCGTCGAGGCCCGCCTCCTGGATCGCGTGCGCGTTGCGGATACGCCCGCCCGCGTAGAGCGGCTGCGAGAGGTCGAACTGCACCACGTTCTCCCGTGTCAGGTTGGCCTCGAACGTCGTCTCGTCGGGCCCGAAGATGCCGCCCGGGATGCGGATGAGCGGGAACTTCTGCGCCGGCGTGTACAGGTAGCTGAAGTTGACGGCGGGCAGGTAGCCCGTCTTCGCCTCGGCCACGCGCGCCTGGCTCTCGCGCACGCGCTCCGTTTCCACCTTGAGCCCCTCGTTCGCCGTCAGCGCCCGCTCGAGCGCCTGCGCGAAGTCCAGGCGCAGCGTGCCGCCTTCGGCCGCCTGCCCGGTGGTGGCCATGGCCGCCGCCACCTGCCGGGGGGCCGCGGCCGTGATGGACTGCGCGAACGCCGTGGACGTCGAGAGGAACCACCCGACGAGCGCCAGCACCAGCACGATGCCGGCGATCCGCGCGGCAGGGTGCAGGCCCGTGCCCGGCTCCGCGCGCCAGCTCCGCACGCGCGCGAGCAGCCGCGCGAGCAGCAGGTACGCGACGGGCACGACGACGAGCGTCAGCGCGGTCGAGGTGATCAGCCCGCCGATCGTCGCGATGGAGATGGGCGACCGGAACTCGCCGCCCTCGCCCCGGCCGAGCGCCGAGGGGAGCATGCCCAGGATCATCGCGAGCGTCGTCATCAGGATCGGCCGGAGGCGGATGGGGCCCGCCTTGAGGATGGCGGCCTCCACCGGCATGCCCTCGCGCACGTACTGGTTGGTGAGGTCGATGAGCAGGATCGCGTTCTTGGTGACCAGCCCCATCAGCATCACCATGCCGATCATGGCCGGCATGCCCAGGTTGTTCCCCGTCACGAGGATGCCCAGCAGGGCACCGACGATGGCGAGCGGCAGCGACAGCATGATGAGGAACGGTTCGAGGAACGACTCGAACTGCGACGCCAGGACGATGTAGATGAACGCCACCGCCAGCAGCAGGGCCAGCCCCATGGCCGCGGCCGACTCCTGCATCAGCTCGACGTCGCCCGCGAATCCCCACTCGAAGTGCTCCGGCATCGTGATCCCCGCCATCACGCGCGACACGTCGTTCGTGACGTCGCCCAGCGGACGGTCCGCGAGCTGGATGCCGATCTTCGCCTGCCGGCGGCGCGCCTCGCGCTGGATGTTCGTGGGCCCGACGCCCGGCTCCATGCGGACGATGTCCGACGTCCGGACCACGGCGCCGGACGGCGAGTAGAGCGGCGTCCGGGCAATGGCCTGGAAGTCGTTCCGGAACGTGTCGGCCAGGCGCACCCGGATGTCGTACTCCTTGTCGGCCTCGCGCAGCCGCGTCGGTACCACGCCCTCGACCATCCCGCGGAGCTGCGAGGCGATCGAGGCGACGTCGAAGCCCAGGTCGGCGGCCAGCGCGCGGTTGACGTTGGCCATCATCTCGGGCTGCCCGCTCTCGAGCGAGCTGTCCACGTCCACGGCGCCGCGCACGGTCTGGACGCGGTTGACGATCTCGTCGTTGAGGCGCTGCAGCTCCTCCATGTCGTCGCCGCGGACATAGATGTTGAGCGGGGCCTCGGACGGGGCCCCCTGGATGAACTCGGGGTCGGCCACCGTGATCTTGAGCAGGGGCACCTCCGCGAGCTGCGCACGGATGTCCGCCTTGATGGCCTGGAGCCCGCGCGCGCGCGCGTGCTTCTTGCTCGTCTTGATGCGCAGGCTCGAGCGCAGCGGATCGCCCTCGAGGCCGACGGTCGTGAAGATCTGGCGGAGCTCGGGCAGGCGCTGCACGAGGGACTCGATCCCCGCCACATAGGCGACGGCCTGCTCGAAGTCCGTGCCCGCCGGCGCCTCGACGTTGACCACGAACTCGCCGCGGTCCTCCACGGGCACGAACTCCGTGCCCATCACGCCGAGCGTCGACAGGCTGCCGACAAAAATCACCGCGGCCAGCGTGACGACCGCCCAGGGGCGGCGCAGGCTCCAGCCGAGCACCGTGTGGTACTTCTGGTCGACACGATCGTAGAACGCACCCCACCGTTCCAGCAGGCGTCCCATGCGCGTGCGGGTGCGCTCCTCGGGCGGCACGAACCGCACGAACCGGGAGGAGAGCATCGGGTCCAGCGTGAACGCCACGAGCAGGGACATGGCGACGGCGAACGCAATGGTCAGGGCGAAGGACTTGAAGAACTGCCCGACGATGCCCGTCATGAAGCCCACGGGGAGAAACACCGCGAGGATCGTGAACGTGGTCGCCATGACGGCGAGGCCGATCTCGGAGGTGCCGCGCCGCGCCGCGGTCATCGGATCCTCGCCCATCTCCATGTGGCGGTAGATGTTCTCCCGCACCACGACGGCATCGTCGATGAGGATGCCGATGACGAGCGAGAGCGCCATCAGCGTCATCATGTTGATGGTGAAGCCGACCACATACATGAAGAAGAACGTGGCGATGACCGAGGTCGGCAGCGCGAGGGCCGAGATGAGCGTCGAGCGCCAGTCGCGCATGAAGACGAAGATGATCAGCACGGCCATCAGGCCGCCGAAGAAGATGTGGCCGCGCACGTCCTCGACGTTCTCGCGGATGCCGTCGGCATCGCTGTGCACCGGCCGGATCTGGAGCTGCGGGAAGCTGGTGGCCAGCCGGGCGACCGCCGCCTCCACCTTGTTCGCGATGTCCACCGTGTTGGCGCCGGACTGCTTGCGCACGGAGAAGGACACCGCGTCCACGCCGTCGAGCCGCGTCGTCGAGGTGCGGTCCTCGTAGCCGTCGACCACCGCCCCGACGTCACGCACGCGGATCGTGGACCCGCCGGTGGAGCGGAGGATCACGTTGGCAATCTCGTCGACGGACTGGAACTCGCCCTTCGTGCGCAGCGAGACCGATCGGCCGTCGCGCCTGACCTGGCCGCCGGGCACGTCGAGGTTTTCGGCGGAGAGCCGGGCCGCCACCTCGGCCAGCGGCAGGTTCAGCGCCTCCAGCCGCCGCGGATCGAGGTCCACCTGGATCTCGCGGAGGGCCCCGCCGTTGACCTCCACCGCAGCCACGCCGTCAATCTGCTCGAGGAGCGGCTTGAGGTCGTCCTCGACCTGCCGGCGCGTGACGTCCGAGGGCTGCCCGGAGCCGACGGCGTACACCATGATCGGCAGCGCCGCGACGTCGAACCGTTCGATGGTCGGGTCCTCGATCTGCACGGGGAGCCGCGACCGGATGGCCGCCACCTTCTCGCGCACCTCCGCCGCGGCGTTCTGCGGATCGACCTCGAGCCGCAGCTCGACCCCGACGCGGGAGAACCCTTCCGTCGACGTCGAGATGACGCGCTTCACGCCGTTGATGCCGGCAATGGCGTCCTCGACGGGCTTGGTGACCAGCGTCTCCACTTCCTCGGGCGCGGCGCCCGGATAGACGACGGAGACGTTGATGAACGGGAAGTTGACCTCGGGGAAGAGGTCAATCCCGAGCCGCGTCATCGAGACCAGGCCCAGCACCACGAAACTGGTGATGACCATCGTCGCGAAGACGGGGCGCTTGATGGAGACGTCGGAGATCCACATATGAGAACTTTCGGGAGCCGGAACGCGGGAGTCCTGGTGGGCCTACCTGACGGGCACGGCGCGCACCTTCGCGCCGGCGGGCACCTGGCGCCGGGCGTCGGCGACCACGGTGTCGCCGGCCGCGAGACCGGTGAGCACCTGCACGGACGCGCCGTCGCTCAGCCCCTGCGTCACGACGACGGGCGTGGCCACGTCGCCCTCAACCCGGAGGACGGTGCTGACGCCGTCGCGCGTGGTGACGGCATCCCGGGGGATCAGGATGGCCGTGGCCTCCGTGGCCTCCACGATCCGCGCCGACGCGTACATCCCTGACAGCAGCGCACGCGCCTCGTTGGGCACACGCACGTCGATCTTGAAGTGGCGGTTGCGCTCGTTCACCTCCGGCGCGATGGCCGCGAGCCGCCCCTCGAAGGACTCGCCCGGCCGGGCCTGCACGGTGACCCGTGCCGCCATCCCCACGCGCAGCCGGCCCGCTTCGAGTTCCGAGACCCCGGCCTCCAGCTTCATCTGCCGCATGTCGGCCACGACCACCACGGGGAGATCGCCCGGCGTGGCGCCCGCGTCGTAGTTCCGCTCGACGATGAAGCCGGTGACGGGCGAGGTAATGGTGGCGTCACGCTGGATCTCGCGGGAGCGGCGATGGGTGGCCTCCGCCTGCGCCAGGCTGGCGTCGGCCAGATCACGCTGGGCCGCCGCGGCGCGCCGCGCGGTGTCGGCGCCGTCCAGGCGCTGGCGGGGGAGCGCGCCCTTGTCGAAGAGGGTCTGCGACCGATCCAGTTCGAGCACGGCGTTGGCCAGCGCGGCCTCGGCATTGGCAAGCCCGGCCCGCGCGACAGCCACGGAGGCCGCTGCCGCATCCGCCTGCGCGTCGATCTCGCGCCGGTCCACGGTGGCGATCACCTGCCCGGCCCTGACCGCATCGCCGATGTCCACCAGCACGCGCTCGAGCGTCCCCGACAGGCGCGGCTTGACGGGGACCCGGCTCAACGGCGCCAGGGTCCCGGAGATCTCGAGCGCCGCTTCGATGGCGCCGGTCTCGACGGTCACCACCGGCACGTCGATGGCCGGGACAGGGGCGGCGTCGGCAGGCGCGGCCTCCGACGACGACTGGCACCCTGCCACGGCAGCGCCGAGCACGACGAGCAGGGCAGGGACAACGACACTACGATTCATGGGAGGTCTCTCCGGCAGGCGCCACCGCGCCCGCATGGCCGCTCATACACTCACAGGGCAGGAACGTCAGGGGGGTGCCGGCCTGGAAGCCGGCGATCATCGTCTCGAACACGTCACGGGCCATCGCGTCGGGGTCTTCCCCGGGCGCCAGGCGCTGGCTGAGGCCGATGACGCTGGGGCCGGTCAGCGCGCCCCACAGCACGTGCATCGCCACGACCGGGTTCAGCGTCTGCGGCAGGGCGCCCGCATCGATCGCGCGCTGGAGCGAAGCCGTCGCGCGGTCCAGCAGCTGCTGCATGACGTCGAAGCCCTCCCACTGTTCGGAGATCTTCGGCACCGTGCGGTCGATGAACATCAGCTCGAAGAAGGCGGGGTGCTCCTTGGAGAACTGGTAGAACGCCATCCAGCCGGCGCGCACGTCCGTCATGGGATCCTCGTGCCCGAGCGCAGCCGTCACCTGCTCGTGCAGCCGATGGAACCCGTCCTCGGCGAGCGCGAAGTAGATGTCGTCCTTGGACGCGAAGTAGCTGTAGATGGCGGCGGGGCTGTATTCGATCCGCTCGGCAATCTTGCGGATGGAGACGTTACGATAGCCCTCGGCCATGAAGAGCTCGCCCGCGGCGTCGAGAATGGACTGGAAGACCGCCTGGCGCTCCCTGTCGTGTCGTTCCTTGATACCCATCTGGACAATTTAACAGTGTTCAACGAGCTAACACCATTGGACGAATGGCCGTGCGTCGGGGTTCCCGCACGGGAGGAGCCCGCAGGGGCGGACGGGTAGCAGTGCCAGAAGTAGCTGAATCAAAAGGCGTTATGGCAATCGCCTTTGCCCTCATGGCCCTGGTCTGGGCGGGCGGTGTTGTCGGGGCGCCGTACGTGTCCAGGGTGAGTGCCGCGGCCGCGACCACGCTGTACGCCGTCGGCTCGATCGTCTGTCACCAGCGCCCGGAGCGCTCCTTCCACGTCGCGGGGGCACGCCTGCCCGTGTGCGCGCGGTGCACCGGGATCTACGCCGGGGCGGCCCTGGGGGCATCGGCCTGGTTGCTGTTGACGCGACGCCGGACCCGGCTGTCGCGTACGCGTGCGCTTGCGTGGCTGGCCGTGGCTGCCGTGCCGACCGCGTTGACGGTCGGGACGGCCATGATCGGGGTATTGGACCCGCCCAACATCTGGCGCGCGGCCTGCGGCGTGCCGCTCGGTGTGGCCGTGGGCCTCGTGGTGGACGCGGCCGCGGGCGGGCAGCTGCGGTGAGGCTCGCGGCTGAAGCGCGCGTCACGGCTGAAGTAAGATCAGCGGGTGCCGCCCGTTGTCGTCTGCCTGGTCTCGTGGCTCGTGCCCGGGGCCGGCCACCTGCTGCTCGGCCGCCGACAGAAGGGCCTGATCTTCCTCGCGGCACTGCCGGCGATGTTCGCGGTCGGGCTCGCGCTCGACGGCCGGCTGTTCCCGTTCGAGTTCTCCCAGCCGCTGGTCGGCCTCGCGGCGCTCGCCAATCTCGGCATGGGCGCGCTCTACTTCCTGGCGTCGGCCCTGGGCTGGGGACGGGGCCTGGTCACCGCCGTGTCCTACGAGTACGGCAACGCGTTCCTGATCGTCGCGGGCCTGCTCAACATGCTCGTGGTGCTGGATGCGTACGACGTCCGGCTGGGACGGAAGTGAGCGTGCGATGACGAGCCACCTCGGCCTGATGATCCTGTTCGCCTTCTTCGTGGCGCTGGTCTTCGCGGTGATCGCACGCGACACGCCGGCCGAACAGGCGAAGCTCGGCGCGCGGTTCTTCGGGGGCTTCGTCGGGGCCGGCCTGATCCTCGGCTGGCTGATGTACCCGCTGCCGTTCTGACTGGTCCCGACGAGCGCAGGCGACCCTGAAGGGTCGCCTCTACGAGAGCAGCGAGGGAGGGCGATCGACGGTGCCTTCGAGCGCGTGGTCTCTTGAACGGCGGAGCGTGGTGGACATCCACGCCGTGGGGCCTTGCCGCGCGACACGACAGGCTGCGCGGCACGAAAGATGGACACAGAGACACAGAGACGCAGAGACGCCGAGCGAGCGGGCGTCGAGCTGTCAGAGAGGACGCGCCGGCCGGTCTGCGACC
>CAZUGF010000079.1:8163-19642 GCA_964619705.1 uncultured Bifidobacteriaceae bacterium | reverse complement strand
AGCCTCTTGTAGAGGCGACCCTTCAGGGTCGCCTGCAAACCTCGACGTGAGTCTCGTAGAGGCGACCCTTCAGGGTCGCCTGCCATCCTCGACAAGACGACGTCTGCGGGAGCTATCCCTTCTGCATCGCAGAGAGGAAGTCCGCGTTCGTCTTCGTCTTGCCCATCTTGTCGAGGAGCAGTTCCATGGCCTCGACGGGCGACAGCGGGTTGAGGACGCGCCGCAGCACGTAGACGCGCTGCAGGTCTTCCTTCGCGATGAGGAGCTCTTCCTTGCGCGTGCCGCTCTTGAGGATGTCGATGGCCGGGAACACGCGCTTGTCCGAGAGCTTGCGGTCCAGGTTGATCTCCATGTTGCCCGTGCCCTTGAACTCCTCGAAGATCACGTCGTCCATGCGGGAGCCCGTGTCGATCAGCGCGGTGGCGATGATCGTCAGCGAGCCGCCTTCCTCGATGTTGCGCGCCGCGCCGAAGAAGCGCTTGGGCTTCTGCAGCGCGTTGCTGTCGAGGCCGCCGGAGAGCACCTTGCCCGAGGGCGGGATGACCGTGTTGTAGGCGCGCGCGAGGCGCGTGATCGAGTCGAGCAGGATGAGCACGTCCTTCTTGTGCTCGACGAGGCGCTTGGCCTTCTCGATGACCATCTCCGCGACCTGCACGTGCCGCTGCGCGGGCTCGTCGAACGTGGAGGAGATGACCTCCCCGTCCACCGACCGCTGCATGTCGGTCACCTCTTCCGGCCGCTCGTCGATGAGCAGGACGATGAGGTACACCTCCGGGTGGTTCTTCGCGACCGACTGCGCGATGTTCTGCAGCAGCATCGTCTTCCCCGTGCGCGGCGGCGCGACGATGAGGCCGCGCTGGCCCTTGCCGATGGGCGTCATCAGGTCCATGACGCGGGCCGAGAGGTTCTCGGTCTCCGTCTCGAGGCGGAGGCGCTCCTGCGGGTAGAGCGGCGTCAGGTTCTCGAAGAAGAGCTTCTCGCGCGCCTGGTCCGGCGCCTCGAAGTTGACGGCCTCGACCTTGATGAGCGCGAAGTAGCGCTCCCCTTCCTTCGGCGGCCGGATCTGTCCGGACACCGTGTCGCCGGTCTGCAGGTCGAACTTGCGGATCTGCGAGGGCGAGACGTAGATGTCGTCCGGGCCGGGGAGGTAGTTGTAGTCGGGAGCGCGAAGGAAGCCGAAGCCGTCGGGGAGCACCTCGAGCACGCCCTCCGAGAAGATGAAGCCGCTCTGCTCGGTCTGCGCCTTGAGGATCTGGAAGATCAGCTCCTGCTTGCGCATGCCGGTGGCGCCCGCGACCGCGAGGTCCTTGGCCACCTGCGTGAGCTTCTGGATGCTCATCTCCTTGAGCTCGGTGATATTGAGGCCCTTCTTGCCGTCGGCCGGGAGCTCAATCACCTCGTTGGCGACATCGGGCTGGGGGGGCGGGTTGTGGCCGCCGCGGTGGGATCCTTGGCGCTTATGACTGGGCATAGCTCTGTGGTTCTCAGGTTGTCGGCTTCGCGGGTTGTTGCGGTCGGTTGGTTCGGACGTTCGGGGTTTGGCGATCCGGGGTTCGAAGGTTCGGCCGGGAACCCCGCAGGCGTGTCCAGGGAGGCGATTCGATTACCCGACGAGTATAGCAGAACTGCGGAGACTAGAATGGGGAGCCGTGCGTGGGCTCACCTTGCCACTGGTGCTACTGGCCGCCCTCACCTTCCTGGTGGGGCTGGGCCGCGGCGCCATCACCGATGCTGACGAGGCCTTCTATGCGGAGGCGGCCCGGGAAATGGTCGCGTCCGGCGACTGGCTCACGCCCCACTTCAACTACGAGCCGCGCTTCCAGAAGCCCATCCTGTACTACTGGCTGACGGCGGGCACCTACCTGGTCACCGGCCCGACGGAGGCCGCCGCGCGGGCCTGGGCGGCATTCTCGGGGATCGGCCTCGTGCTCATCACGGCCGCCTGCGCGCGCCGCTGGTTCGACGACGGGACGGCCCTGCTGGCGGGCGCCATCGCCGCGACGAGCTTCGGCTACTACGCGATCGGCCGGATGGCGATTCCCGACCTGCCCCTGACCTTCTGCATCACGCTCGCGATCTGGGCCGCCGCCGTCGCCATCCTGGAACAGGTGCGGGAACCGCGGCCCTGGGTCCTGCTTGCCGCCGTCGCGATGGCACTCGGCTTCCTCACCAAGGGACCGGTGGGCGTCATCATCCCGGCCCTGGTCGTCGTGCCCGTGGCGCTCGTGGAGCGCCGCTCGCTCAACCTCCGCCCGGCCGACGTCCTGCTCGGCGCCCTCGTGTTCGCCGTCATCGCCCTGCCCTGGTATGGCGCGATGTACGCGCGGCACGGCACCGACTACCTCGCGGGGTTCTTCGTCGGGGACAACCTGGAGCGGTTCGCGACCGATCGCTTCAACGAGCCGCGCGCCTGGTGGTTCTACCTGCCCGTCGTGCTCGGCGGCCTGTTGCCGTGGACGCCGCTCGCGCTCACGTGGACCGCCCCGGTGTGGGAGTTCGTCACGCGGCGCCGCGATATCGGGACGCTGGACCTCCGACTGCTGCTCTGGGCCGGCCTGCCGCTCGTCTTCTACTCGCTCTCCGTCGGCAAGCAGCCCCGCTACATCCTGCCGGTGCTGCCGCCCCTGGCCATCCTGCTCGCCTCGTCCATCCTGGAACGCACGCGGGACTGGCGCAGCCTGGACGGCTCGCGCGTGCGGCCGCGCCGTCCCCTCAGCATGACGCTTGGCGCGCTCGGCGCGGGCGGCTGCCTTGTTGCCCTTGGCGGGCTGCTGTGGCGGGCGCAGCCACTCCTCATCGACGTGCCGCCCACCTTCGCAAGGGCCGCGGCCATCGTGATTGCCCTCGCCGGGACCGGCGTCCTGATCGTCGGACTGTCCCGGCACTGGCGGCAGGTTCCGGTGGCGCTGGCCCTGGCCGCCGCCGTCACGTTCCCGGCGCTGCAGTACGGGGCGCTGTCGCCGGTCGGCGACGATACGGTGGAGCAGGTGGCGCGGCAGGTCGTGGAGGCGCGGCAGGGCGCGGAGCCCGTCGGGACGTATCGCGTGCTCGTCCGCAACCTGGTCTTCTACACCGGCGTCCCGACCGTGGACCTGATCGACGACGACGACGCGGTCGAATTCCTGGACCGGGCGGATCGCGTGCTGATGGTCGCCCCGGTGGACGCGATCGAGCGGCTGGAGCGAGAGCGTGGCGTGCCGCTCCGCCGGATCGCGGAGATCCCCTACTTCAACGAAGCCGGCATCCGCCTGCGGACGATGCTCTGGCCCGACCCCGCGCGCGACATCACGCGCGCGATTCTCGTCGCCAACCGATAGCCCGTGTCGTCGTGGGGGTGTCGTCGTGGGCGCGCCACGCCCACGGACCGGGGCCGCGGCACATGGTGACCCGGCCCGAGGCGGAGCGTTCACGCCGCCGGATTCCGAGGGCTATCCGCCGGGCGCGCGGTACGCCACCGTGCGCTTGCAGGCGGCGTCCATCTCCTCGGGCGTGATCAACGGGACGGTCGAGCAGCGGACGGCGCCGGACGCGTTGACCGCCAGGCTGAGCGCCAGTCCGGTGGACTGATCCGGGAATGTCGCCACGACGATCACGTCGTGCTCGCCGTGGACGAAGTAGAACGCCTCGATGGTGCCGCCGAGGCTCTCGACCAGCTTCTGGATGGCGGCGCGCCGGACGGTGCCGCCGTCCTTGAGCAGCCCGCGCACCCCGTCCGCGTTGTACGACGCCTTGACCAGGAATGTCGGCATGTCGGTTCCCTGCCTCCTCTCTCTCCGGCTACTTGACGATCCGGCCGCCCGTCCGGTTGTCGGGCACAAAGTGATCCCGTGCCGGCATGCGCACGCGCGGGAGCGACGACCGATCGAGCACGGCATCCTCGTCGACGATCCCGTTCAGGAAGAGGACGTAGGCCACCACGGCGTAGGTGTCCGGAGCGGACAGGGTTCCCGGCTGCTGGAACGGCATGGCGCGGCGCGTGTAATCGTAGAGCGTGGTCGCGTAGGGCCAGTAGCTGCCGACGGTCCGCACCAGTTTCGGGTTCGTCGCGAAGGCGAAGCTGTCGCCGTCGTTGCGTCCCACCAGGCGGTCCGCGCTCCCGCCCTCGCCCGCCGCCCCGTGGCACGACGCACACCGGCTGGCGTAGACGGCGCGTCCGTCCCGGGCCGTGCCGCGTCCTTCCGGCAGTCCGCGGCCATCGGGCATCACGTCGATGTCGAGCGCGCGGATCTCTTCCGGCGTGGCCGCGCGTCCGATCGCAAACCGCGGAGGCGCCGGGGACTGGGCGGCCGCGGTCGCCGTCGCCATGAGCGCGAGCGCCAGGGCCGCGGCCTTCACCCGCGCCCTCCGGCAAAGCGCACCGCGCCGTCGGCGCCGACGCGCCAGCCGCGGATGTCGTTGAAGTGGTACTGGGTGTTCGGTCCGCGCGCGGCCTTGAGGACTGCCGTCGTCGGCTGCACGTAGCCGGTCTCGTCCGTGGCGCGGCTGAGCAGCACGGCATCCGTGCCGGTCCACTGCCAGGGCAGGCGGAAGCGCGTGTGGCACTTCGGCAGTACGGGCTCATCGAGCGTGGCGGCCTGCCAACTCGCGCCATCGTCGGTGCTCACCTCGACGCGCGTGATGCGGCCGCGCCCGCTCCAGGCCAGCCCGCGGATCTCCCGCCAGCCGCGTGCCGTCAGGCGATCCGGAAACGCGGGTTCCGTGATGAGCGACTTCGCGTCCATGACCAGGCTGAACATGCGCGCCGTGCCATCGGGCAGGGGGTCCGTGTATTTCGACGTCTCCTCGCGCGTCATGAACGGCTGGTCCGCCACTTCGATCCGCCGGATCCACTTGACGCTCGCGTTCCCTTCGACGCCGGGCAGGAAGAGGCGCGCCGGATAGCCCTGCTCCGGCCGCAGGGCCTCGCCATTCTGCCCGTACGCGATCAGGGCGTCGTCGTACGCCATGTCGATGGGCACGCTCCGCGTCATCACCGCGGCGTCCATGCCTTCCGCGAGCAGCCACCTGGCGTCCGGCGAGGCGCCGGCCTCGCGAAGCAGCGTGGCCAGGGGCACGCCCGTCCACTCGCTCGTGCTCGTCAGGCCGTCCACCTGCTGCGGGCTCACCTCGCCCGTCGGCGACTCGCCGCGGTACGCGCGGCCGCCGTTGCCGGAGCACTCGATGAAGCGGATGACCGAACGGCCCGGGAAGCGCTTGAGATCATCGAGCGTGAACACGAGGGGCCGCTCCACTATCCCGTGCACGAGCAGCGAGTAGTGCGCGGGGTCGATGGCCGGCACCCCGGCATGATGCCGTTCGAAGTGGAGGTCGGACGGCGTGATGATCCCGTCGAGATCCTGCAGCGGCGTGAAGGTGGCCGTGCGCCTGGGGCTCAGGGAGAGGCGCACCGGCTTCTCGAAGGGCGATCGGGTGCCGACCTCGGTGCCCGTCGGGCCCTGGACCTTCGTGGGGTCGGCCGGTGCCTGCGCGGCGGCGGACGCGGCCAGGCCGGCGAGGCCGGCCGATCCGGTCAGCAGGGCGCGGCGGCGGGAGATAGGTGCGGGCCTCACGGCTGTCCTCCGGGTTGTGGGGACGTGAACGCCGTCAGCCTACTACAGGCGGCGGTCCGCGCCTACACGCCCGGCCCCGGGCCTCCCGGCTCGTCCCAGATCTTGCCGGGGTTCAGGATGCCGTGGGGATCGAAGGCGGCCTTGACGCGGCGCATCAGGGCAATCACGTCGGGCGAGAGCTCGATGTCCAGGTACGGCGCCTTGGAGAACCCGATGCCGTGCTCGCCGCTGATGGACCCGTCGAGCGCGACGACACCCTCGAAGAGCGCGCGTGCGGCCGCGTCTGCCCGGTCCATCTCCCCGGGCGCGTCCGGGTCCACCATGATGTTGACGTGGATGTTGCCGTCGCCGGCGTGGCCGAAGCAGGGGATGAGCAGGCCGTACTGCTGCCGGAGGCGCGCCACGAGATCGAAGAGCTGCGGCACGCGGCCCCGGGGCACGACGACATCGTGGTTGATCTTGCGCGGGGCGAGCGCGCGCAGCGCGAACGACAGCTCCCGGCGGGCTTCCCAGAGCCGGTCACGCTCCGCCTCGGTCGCCGCCCGCTGGACCGAGAGCGCCGAGGCCGATCGGCACGCCTCGGCGACACGCGCGGCCTCCTCCTCCACGCCTGCCGGCACGCCGTCCACGTCGATGATGAGCATCGCGCCGGCCCCCGCGCCGATGGGCCGTCCGACGTGGCGTGAGACGGCCTCGAGCGAGGGTTGGTCGATGATCTCGATCGTTGCCGGCACCACGCGGGCGGCCAGGAGCGCGGTCACGCCCTGCACGGCGCCCGCAATGGTCGCGAAGGTGGCCTGTACGGTGGCGCTGGCGGCCGGCCTGGGCACGAGGCGCAGCGTGATCTCGGTCAGGACCGCGAGCGTGCCCTCCGACCCGACGAGCAGTTGCGTGAGGTCGTAGCCCACCACGTTCTTCACGGCCTTCGAGCCCGTGCGCACGATCTCGCCGGTGGGCAGGACGGCCTCGAGTGCGAGGACGTAGCGTCGCGTCGTGCCGTACTTGACGGCGCGCGGGCCGCCCGCGCACTCCGCCACGTTGCCGCCGAGCGCGGAGATGCGCAGGCTGGCGGGATCCGGCGGGTAGAACAGGCCGCGGGCCTCGACGGCTTCCTGCAGGTCGTAGGTCAGGACGTTCGGCTGCACGATGGCGAGGAGGTTCTCCTCGTCGATCTCGAGGATGCGGTTGAAGCGTTCCATCGAGAGGAGGACGCCGCCGCGCACGGGCACCGATCCGCCCGTGTAGCCCGTGCCCGCGCCGCGCACGACGAGCGGGATCCGGTGCGCGTCGCAGAGCCGCAGGATGGCGGCGATGTCCGCCGGCGTGCCGGGGATGAGGACCAGGTCGGCCGGGCGGCCGCGCTGGAGCGCATCGGTTCCGTAGCGCAGGCGGGACTCGTCGTCCTCGCGCGCCCACTCGGGCCCGACGCAGGCGATCAGGGCCGCGCGCTGGTCCGGGGCGATGGGCACGGTCCGGCCTCAGCCGCGGGCCGCGGCCCCGTGGGACTGCCGGGCCCGCGTCGCGATGAACGCGTGGATGCGGGCCACGCCTTCCTCCAGCCGTTCCATGGACGTCGCATAGGACAGGCGGAAGAACCCCGGCGCGTCGAAGCCCTCCCCCGCCGTGACCGCGACGTGCACGTCGGCGAGGAGCGCCTCGGCAAACTCGCTGGTCGTGCGGAAGCCGGTGGCTTCGAGCACGTCGGCCACGTAGGGGAACAGGTAGAACGCGCCGCGCGGCTTGACGCAGGTGATGCGCGCGTCGGTGGTCAGCCAGCCCCACACGGCGTCGCGCCGGCGCCGGTACTCCTCCAGCATGTCCGTGACGCTGTCCTGCGGGCCCGTCAGGGCGGCGAGCGCCGCCTTCTGCGTCAGCGACGCCACGTTGGACGTCGAGTGGCCCTGCAGGGCGTTGCACTGCCCGACGAAGGCTGCCGGGCCGATCGCCCAGCCGCAGCGCCATCCCGTCATCGCGTACGCCTTGGACGCCGCACTGCAGATGATCGCCCGATCCCGCATCCGCTCCGTGAGCACGCGCACGAGGTTGTGCGGGACGGGATCGTAGATGAGCTTCTCGTAGGTCAGGTCCAGGATGACCCACACCCCGCGACGGGCGGCCTCGTCCGCGATGGCGGCGAGCGCGTCCTCGGCAATGAGTGCGCCCGCGGGGTTGCTCGGCGAGTTGATGATGATGGCCTTCGTCCGTGGCGTCATCGCCGCGAGGATGGGCTCCGGGTGAATGGCAAAGGCGTCCTCGGGCGAGGTCTGCACGACGACGGGCGTGGCGCCCGTCAGCTTGACCTGCTCCGGGATGGTCGGCCAGTACGGTGCGTGCGTGATGACCTCGTCGCCGGGATCGAAGAGCACCATCGCGGTGTTGTAGAGCGCCTGCTTCCCGCCCGCCGTGACAATCACCTCACCCGGCTTGAACGCGACGCCGTAGTCGGCCTCGTACCTGTCGCACACGGCCTGCCGCAGTTCCACGATGCCGGCCGACGGCGTGTACTTGGTGAAGTTCTGGTCGAGCGCCAGGTGCGCCGCCGCCTTGACGTGCTCCGGCGTCGGGAAGTCCGGCTCTCCGGCGCCGAGGTCGACGACGTCGACGCCCTGGCGGCGGAGGCGGTCCGCCTCCGCGGTGACCTTGAGCGTCGGGGACGGGGCAATCTGCTGCATGCGTGCGGAAAAGGTCATGTCGTTCTCGCGCCTGGAAGGGACCGCCCGCGCGCCTTGGACCGGAGGCGATCCTCGACGACCGGCGGGACGAGCCCGTGGATACGGCCCCCGAGCGCGAACACTTCCTTGATCAACCGCGAGCTGATGTAGGTGTACTGCTCGGCGGGCATCATGAACGTCGTCTCGATGCCCGGGGCCTGGTGGCGGTTCATGAGCGCCATCTGGAACTCGTACTCGAAGTCGGAGACCGCGCGCAGCCCCCGGATGATGACCGACGCGCCGAGGTGTTGCGCGTACTCGACGAGCAGGCCCTGGAACGTGTCCACCGTCACGTTCGGCCGGCCCTCGAAGACCTCGCCGATGATCGCGACGCGCTCCTCGATACTGAAGAGGGGCGCCTTCTCCTGGTTGACGAGCACGGCCACGACCACCTGGTCGAAGAGGCGTGAGGCGCGCTCGATGATGTCCACATGCCCCATCGTCAACGGATCGAACGACCCCGGGCAGACGGCAATCCGCGTGGCAGGCATGGCAGTCATCCGTAGAAGCTCAGGGCGCTGTCGCCCGATCGCAGGGTGCGCACCGGCTCGCCCTCGACGGCGGGCGGCACACGACGTGACGCGTGCTCGAGCACGAGGACGCCGCCCTCGGCCCGCTGCGCCAGCGCGGCATCGACGAGCGCGGCCAGATCCGGGACGTCGTACGGCGGATCGAGGAAGACGATCTCGAACGGTCCGCCGGTGATTGGGGCGCGAAGCGCGCGTGCCGCTCCATCGCGGACGATCATACACCGGGCGTCTTCACCGAGCCGCGCGCGGTTCTCCTCGATGAGCGCCCGCGCGCGCCGGTCCTGCTCGACGCAGACGGCGTGCGCCGCGCCACGGCTGAGTGCCTCGAGCGCCACGGCGCCCGTGCCGGCGAACACGTCCAGCACGCGCGCGCCGCGCACGCGCGGCGCCAGCACGTTGAACAGCGTCTCGCGCAGCTTGTCCGACGTGGGACGGAGGCCGTCCCATGCCGGCGCCTTCAGCGTGCGGCCCTTGTGCGTTCCGGAGATGATGCGCATGCGTAAGGTGGATGTCTGAGCGTGAATACGTGACGCGCGAACGACGGCGCCGTCAGCCGACGGCGATCAGCCCGAACTGCCGCTCCCAGACGCGGCGCACGTACGCCTGCTGCTCCGCGGAGAGGCGTCCCTCGTCGACGCGGGTACGGGCCTCCTCGAAGGCCAGTTCGAGCAGGTCTGCATCGCGCCCGAGGTCGCCGGCCCTGAGCTGCGGCAGGCCCGACTGCCGCGTCCCGAAGAAGTCGCCGGGGCCGCGAATCTCCAGGTCGCGCTCCGCGATCACGAACCCGTCGCTCGTGTCCGCCATCGCCTTCAGGCGGTCGCGTCCGTCATCGGACCACGGCGCCTGGTAGACGAGCACGCAGGTGGACGCGTGCGCGCCGCGCCCGATCCGCCCGCGCAACTGGTGCAGCTGCGAGAGGCCGAACCGCTCCGCGTGTTCGATGACCATGATGGTGGCGTTCGGGACGTCCACGCCGACCTCGACAACCGAGGTGGAGACCAGCACGTGCAGGTCCCCCGCGCCGAAGGCGCGCATGACGGCATCCTTCTCGTCCGCCTTCATCCGGCCGTGCAGGAGCGCGACGCGGTACTCCGGGAAGACGCCGGTCAGCTCCTTCGCCATCGCGGTGGCCGCGCGCAGGTCGACCTTCTCCGATTCGTCGACGAGCGGGTACACGACATACGCCTGCCGGCCCTGCGCGACCTCCTGCCGGATGAGCGTGTAGACCTCGTCGCGGCGCGAGTCCGGCTTGATCACCGTCCGAATGGGCTGACGTCCCGGTGGCAGGCCGCGGATGACGGACACCTCCATGTCCCCGCACGCGGTGAGCGCCAGCGTGCGCGGGATGGGCGTCGCCGTCATGACGAGCACGTCCGGATGGTCGCCCTTGGCGGCCAGCGTGCCCCGCTGGATCACGCCGAAGCGATGCTGCTCGTCGACGATGACGAGGGCCAGCGCGCGGAAGGCGACGTGCGCCTGCACCAGCGCGTGCGTGCCGATGACCAGGTCGATCTCCCCGCGCGCGATGGCCGGCAGGAGCGTGCGGCGCTGGCCGGCCGTCACGCGGCCCGTGAGCAGCCGGACCCGGTACCGCGTCCCGTCGAGCCACCGCATGATCGTGCGGTAGTGCTGCTCCGCGAGGATCTCGGTCGGCGCCATCACCGCGGCCTGGAAGCCGTTCTCCATGGCCACGACGGCCGCGAGCACGGCCACGATGGTCTTGCCCGCCCCGACATCGCCCTGCAGCAGCCGCTGCATGGGGTACGGCCGCTGCATGTCCGCCACGATGTCCGCGAGCGCCGCCCGCTGACCCGCGGTCAGCTTGAACGGCAGCACCCGCCGCGCCGCGTCCCGCACCTCGTCGGTCACCGTGCACACGCGGGCCTTGCGCACCTGCGCGTTCTCGTGGCGGCGCAGCGCCAGCCCCGCCTGGAAGACGAAGAAGTCCTCGAAGATCAGACGCCGCTGCGCGGGCGTCCGGAACCGGTTGAGCGCGTCCACGTTCGCGCCGGCCTCGGGGAAGTGCACGTGGCGGAGGGCCTCGGCACGGTGCGGCCAGCGCTCGCGCGCCAGAACGTCCGGCGGCACGGGGTCGAAGAGATCCGACGGGAGCCCCTGCAGCGCCTGCCACACGAACCGCCGCTGCATGTTTGTCGTCACGCTGCCCGTGCGCTCGTAGACCGGCACGATGCGCCCCGTGTGCAAGGGCTCGTCCCCGGCCGCCTCCGGCGCCTGGCCGTCGTCCCTGACGATCTCGAATTCGGGATCCGTCACCTGCAGGCCGCGCGATCCCCAGAGCTCCACCTTGCCGAAGAGGACGATGCGCTGGCGCGGGCGGATGACGTCCTTGAGGAATGACTGGTTGGGCCACACGACCTGGATCTGCCCGCTCGCGTCCTGCACGAGGGCGGTGAACAGCCGGAACCCGGCGCGGCGTGTCTGCTGGAGATGGCTGTGCAGCACCTCCCCGCTGATCGCGGCCATCTGTCCCGGCCGCAGGCTGACGATCGACTGGAGGCGGCTCCGATCCTCGTAGCGCATCGGAAAGCGGAAGAGCAGGTCCTCGACTGTCGTCAGGCCCGCCTTCCGGAGATCAGCCGCCTTGCGCGGACCGACGCCCTTGAGGAACTGCAGCGGCTCCTGCAGCGCAGCGTCAGGCATGGAGGAGATTGTAAGGGAAGGTTCGGGG
>CAZUGF010000079.1:6452-8063 GCA_964619705.1 uncultured Bifidobacteriaceae bacterium | reverse complement strand
GGAGGTGCGGCTACTGCACGACGACCGCGCGGCCCGGGTTGACGTCGATCCGCTGAATCTGCAGCGGGAGGTCGAACGGCTGGTCGAGGTTCACGCCGTTGGGCGTGACGGCGGTCCTCGTGTAGAACGTGACGACTTCCTGCAGCAGCGTCTTGGGAATCGGCACGCCGCTCACGTCCGCGCGCTCGAGGACGAAGCGGCCGCTGCCGCCGCTCGTCTGCAGCGTGCCGGTGGCGGTGACCGGGAGCTTCCCGGAGAGATACGCCGCCGGGTCGAACCAGCCGCCGCTGCTCTTCTGGCGTATGCCGTCGAGGTCCACAATCGCGCGTCCGCTGAGGCGGCCCTGGCCGACGAGCGTCACCGATGGATCGGCAACGCCTGTCGGAAACTGGCTCGTGAGCCGCAGTTGCAGGTAGGCGTTCAACTCGTCGCCGGCGAATTCGGTCCGGTGGCCGCTCGGCGCGAGTTCGCCCCGCTCGATCACGGCGTCCAGCTTGCGATCGAAGGCGTCAGCCTGCTGGGGCGTCATCGCGCGTCCGGCCATGCCGGCAGCCGCGGCGAGGGCGACGGCACCCGCCAGGCACGAGCCGACGAGGACACCCTGCCTGAGGACGCCCTGCCTGAGGACACGCTGCCTGTAGAGGCGACCCTTCAGGGTCGCCTGACTCAGTCGCATGAACCGAGTGTAGCGCCAACGCCGGGCGTTTGACCTTCGCCTTTTGTTTGTGTATTCTCCCTCCAGACCTTGGCCGTATCTTCGCCCGGGCATCACAAGGAGGACGCGTGCAGCCGCTCACCAGACGCCAGCGTGAGATTCTGGACTATCTCAACGAGTTCATCCAGCAGCACGGCTATGCCCCGAGCCTGGAAGAGATCGGGGGGCGCTTCAACCTGTCGTCGCTGGCCACGGTGCACAAGCACCTCACCAACCTGCAGGAGAAGGGCTTCATCCGCCGGAGCTGGAACCGCAGCCGGTCCGTCGAGCTGTTGCCCGGCCGGACGGGCGGGCGCGCGCTGGAACTGCCGATGCTCGGCTACGTCGCCGCCGGCATGCCCATCGAGGCCGTCGCCTCGGGCGAGTCCATCTCGGTCCCGGAGTCCCTCGTCGCCGGCCGGCGGGACACCTACGTGCTCCGCGTCCGGGGGGAGTCGATGATCGACGAGCAGATTCGCGACGGCGACTGGGTTGTCGTGGAGGACCGCAAGTCGGCCGACAACGGCGAGATGGTCATCGCCCTCGTCGCGGGCCAGGACGTCACGCTCAAGAAGTTCTACCGCGAGCCCGGCCGCATCCGCCTCCAGCCGGCCAACCCGTCCATGGCGCCGATCTTCGTGGATCCGGACGGCGTCCAGATCCAGGGCGTCGTCGTCGGGGTGATGCGCAAGTACTGACCGCCCGCCGTCGGCCGCGTGCGTCGGCGTGCCCGCGCGCCGTCCGGCCACCGCCGGGCGGCGCGACCGTGATTGGCAGGCGCGTTTCCCGAACCTTCCCCGAACCTCCCCGCACCTTCCCCGCATCTTCCCCGCACCTCCCCCGAACCCTCCCCGCACCTTCCCCGCACCTTCCAGCACCTCCCCCGAACCTTCCCAGCACCTCCCCAGAACCTCCCC
>CAZUGF010000079.1:0-6352 GCA_964619705.1 uncultured Bifidobacteriaceae bacterium | reverse complement strand
CCCAGCACCTCCCCAGAACCTCCCCGGTGATACCCTGAACCCTAACCCGCATGACCGACCGCAAGCAGATCAACTTCACCATCGTTCCCGACGACGAGAGCAAGGAGCCGCGGACCTACGCGAACTTCTGCGCCGTCAACCACACGCCGTTCGACTTCACGCTGTCGTTCTGCGAAGTACAGCCGCTCTCCGAGCGCGAGATCCGGGACGCCGCGTCGGAGCACATCGTGCGTGCGCCGGTCCGGGCCCGCATCGTCATTCCCGTGCAGTTCGTGCCGACGCTGATTGCCGCGCTCCAGGAGAACCTGCGGGTCTTCTCGGAGTCGCACGCGGCGCCGCAGCCTGCTCCCGCGACGCCTCCGGGCAAGGGACCCGTGCACTGAACACGCCGCGATGAAGACCCCTGCCGTCGCACGGCGCATCCTGGCCGCGCTCGAGAAGCACCATCCGAACGCCGACACGGAGCTGGCGTACCGCAACGCGTTCGAGCTGCTCGTGGCCACGATGCTCTCCGCGCAGTCCACCGATCAGCGCGTGAACCTCGTGACGCCGGCGCTCTTCGCGCGCTATGCGGACGCGCGCGCGCTGGCGCGGGCGGACGCCGCGGAGCTCGAGGCCCTGATCCACGCGACGGGCTTCTTCCGGCAGAAGGCGCGGGCCCTGCTGGGCATGGCGGCGACCCTCGTGGCCGAGCACGGCGGCGAGGTGCCGGCCTCGATGGACGCCCTGACCGCGCTGCCCGGCGTCGGACGCAAGACCGCCAACGTGGTGCTCGGACACGCGCTGGGCGTGCCCGGCCTGCCCGTCGATCGCCACGTGCTGCGCGTGACGAACCGCCTCGGGCTCGTACACTCGGACGATCCCGTCACGGTCGAAGCCGCGCTCGGCGCGCTGTACCCGAAGAAGAAGTGGACGCAGGCGTCGGACACCTTCATCCTGCACGGCCGGCGCATCTGCAAGCCGAAGCCGCAGTGCCAGATCTGCCACGCGCGCCGGGACTGCGACTACGTCCACCGATGACACGCGACAGGTTCCGCGCGCTCGTCGCCGAGGCCATCGACTCCATCCCGCCGCGCTTCGCGCGCGAGATCCGGAACGTGGCCATCGTCATCGAGGACGATGCACCCGAGGATCTGCTCGACGAGATGGACATGGGGCCGGAGGACGTGCTGCTCGGCCTCTATCAGGGCACGCCGCTCCCCGAGCGCCGGTGGGACCACGGCAACGCCGTGCCGGACAAGATCACGCTCTTCCAGCGTGCGATCGAGGACGACTGCGAGGACGAGGACGAGATCGTCGTGGCCATCGGCGAGACCCTCATCCACGAGCTCGGCCACTACTTCGGGATGAGCGAGGACGAGATCATGGAAATCGAGGAGCGCTACTGGCGTGGTGACGGCTCGTAAGCGGTTCGGCCAGCACTTTCTCGAGGCCGCGTGGGTCACCAAGCTGGTGAACGCCCTCCGCGCCGGGCCGGACGATGCCTTCGTGGAGATCGGGCCGGGACGGGGGGCCATCACGCGGCCGCTGGCGGCGCGCGTCAAGCGGTGCCTGGCGATCGAGGTGGACCGCGATCTCGCGGCCGCCCTGGCCGCCGAGGGCCTGCCGTCCCTGACCGTTGTCGAACGCGACGTGCTCGCAGTGGACCTGGCGGACGTCGTCGGGGACTGGCTGGGCACGCCGCCGGGACCGGACCATCCGGTGCGCCTGGTCGGCAACCTGCCCTACAACATCTCCTCGCCCATCCTCTTCCGCGTCCTGGCGTTTGCGTCCACAACCCGGGGCGTGACGGACGCCACGCTGATGCTGCAGCGGGAGGTCGCGGACCGGCTCACGGCCGCGCCCGGCACGAAGGAGTACGGCGTGCTCTCCGTGCTGACGCGACTCCACGCGGACACGACCCGGCTGCTGGCGCTGCCGCCGGGGGCGTTCCGGCCGCCGCCGAAGGTCTCGTCGGCCGTCGTCCGGCTGGCGTTCAGGCCACCGGCCGTCTCGCTTCTTGACGAGGCGCTGTTCACGCGGATGGTCCGCAGCATGTTCACGCAGCGCCGGAAGACGCTCAACAACGCGCTCAAGCCGTTCGCGGACGGGCTGGGGGTTGCGGCCGCGTGGGCGCTCGCGGAGGCCGGCATCGATGGCCGCCGGAGGGCGGAAACGCTGCAGCTTGTTGAACTGGCAAGACTTGCGGACGTTTTCGCTTCGGCGGATCGCCGTGCCGTGCTATAGTTTCGACCGAAAACCCGCCTCGTTCTCAGGCACTCCCAGCGCCTGATTTTGCCGTCGTGTCGGCGCCCTCCAGGGCCCCGCGCTGGCTGGGATTCTGTCCATGCTTGGCTCTGCACCCGCGGCTGGTTCCGTGGGCGCGCTACCGGTAGAAGTGGTGCCGCTCGGCGGCCTCGGCGAGTTCGGCCTGAACATGATGGCCATCTCGTGTGGGGAGACGACCATCGTCATCGACGCCGGGGGAATGTTCCCCGACGCCGACCTGCCGGGCGTGGACCTGATTGTGCCGGACCTGACGTACCTGGAGTCGCGCCGCGGCCAGGTGAAGGCGCTTGTACTGACGCACGGGCACGAGGACCACATCGGCGGGGTGCCCTACGTCCTGCCCTACGTGGATGGGCCTGTCTACGGGACACCGCTGGCGCTCGCGTTCGTGGCGCCGAAGCTGGACGAGCACGGCGTGGACCACGGCCCCGGGTTGGTGCCCGTCAAGCCGCGCGACACGGTGACCGTCGGGCCGTTCACGCTGGAGTTCATCCGCGTCACGCACAGCATGCCGGACTGTGTGGCCGTGGCCGTCCGGACGCCGCAGGGGATCCTGCTGCACACCGGCGACTTCAAGATCGACCAGACGCCCCTGGACGGCGAGGCCATGGACCTGCCCCGCCTGGCCCAGCTCGGGGCGGAGGGCGTGCTGCTGCTGATGTGCGACAGCACGAACGTGGACCGGCCGGGCTTCACGGGCTCCGAGCGGCAGGTCGAGAACGCCTTCGAGGAGATCTTCACGACGACCGAGGGCAAGCTGATCGTCGCCACGTTTTCCTCGAGCCTCTACCGGCTGCAGCTGCTCGTGGATCTGGCCGCCGAGTTCGACCGCAAGGTGGCGTTCGTCGGCCGGGGCATGATCGAGAACTCGCAGATCGCGCAGCGGCTGGGCCACCTGCACATCCAGTCGGGCGTGGCGATCAAGGACAGCGACGTGTCCGGCTTCCCCGCCCAGGATGTGCTCTGCCTGGCGACGGGGTCGCAGGGGGAGGCCAACGCGGCGCTGTCGCGGATTGCCATCAACGATCACCGGCACGTCAAGCTCGGCGAGCGGGACCGGGTGGTCCTGTCCGCGCGCGCGATTCCCGGGAACGAGAAGCCGATCGGCCGCGTGCTCAACAACCTGGCCCGGCGCGGCGTGGACGTGGTGACCGAGTCGGACAAGCACGTCCATGTCTCGGGCCACGGCGCGGTCGAGGAGCTGAAGCTGGTGCTCTCGCTCGTGCGGCCGCGCTACTTCATGCCGGTGCACGGCGAGTTCCGCCAGCTCGCGCGTCACGCGCGCGTGGCCGAGGTCGTCACAGGTGGCCTGCCGACGCGCGTGGCCGTCCTGATGGCCGAGGACGGCGACATCGTGCGGTTCGATGCGGACGGCGGCCGGATCGCGGGCAAGGCGCCGGCGGGGCGCGTCCTGATCGACGGCAGCGGCGTCGGCGAGGTGGGCGACGAGGTGCTGCGGGACCGCCGGCACCTGGCGTCGGACGGGCTCGTGGTTCCCGTCGTGGCCATCAACCGGCAGACGGGAATGATCGAGGGCGTGCCGGAACTGGCGGCGCGCGGCTTCGTCACGCCGCTCGACGCCGATGTGCTGGCGGAGGGGGCCTCGATGCTGGCCGAGGTGATCAACGGGTGTGGTGTGGAAGAGCGCACCGACCCCGGGCTGATGCAGGAGCGCGTGCGTGCCGAGGTGCGCCGGTTCCTGCGGAAACGGACCGGCCGGCGCCCGCTGGTGCTGCCGGTGGTGATGGAGATCTGACGTGCGTGCAGTGACTGCTTCGGGATCCGCCCTGTCGAGACGCGTGAGCGAGGTCGTGGGCGTCGGCCTGTTTGCCGCGGCCCTGATCTGGCTCGTGGCGCTCGCCAGCTACGATCCGAACGATCCGGCCTGGTTCTTCAGCACGGGCAGCCACGATGCGCCGGTCAACTTCGCCGGCCGCGTCGGGGCGTTCATGGCCGAGCTGTCGTTCCAGCTCCTCGGGTACGCGTCGTTCCTGATTCCCGCGACGATTGCCGTGATCGGCTGGCGCTACTTCTGGTGCCGTGCGCTCGACGCGGTCTACACCAAGGTCACCGGCGCCCTCCTGCTCTTCGCGTGCTCGAGCGCGTTCATGGCCATCGCCCTCGGCCGCGTGGACCTGGGGCCCCGGGCGTTCCGCGCCGGCGGCTACGTGGGCGAGTGGCTCGGCGGCTGGATGGCCGACGTCCTCAGCCGCACGGGCTCGATCATCGTGCTGATGGCGATCATGGCCGGCGCGGTGATCCTCGCCACGCAGTTCTCGTTCGGCCGGCTGTTCAGCCTCCTCTTCCAGGGCCTGCAGGGCGCCGTGCGCGAGGCGGGCGTCCGCGTGCGCACCTGGCGCGAGGAGCGCCGCAAGGCACAGCAGCGGCGCGAGGTCCTGGCCAAGCACGGCAAGGCGGAAGCCGCGGAGCCCGTGGTCCGGACGCCGAAGCTGGCACGGACGCCCGATCCCCGCGCGGAGGCGCGAGCCCCGGAGCCGCCGCCGTCGCGCGAGCGCCTGGCGCCGCGCCCGGACCCCGAGGCGGCCGCGCCCGTCGTGCAGAAACGGCCCGCGGTGCGCCAGCCCTCCCTGCAGCCGCTGCCGCTCCCCGAGCCCGACCGCACGCCCGTCGAACGGCGGATGGGCGGGTTCACGCTGCCACCGCTCACCCTGCTCGATCCCGCGCGGGCCGAGCGCAAGATCGACGAGCGCGAGCTGATGGACTCGGCGCGCCTCCTCGAGGAGAAGTGTCACGAGTTCTCGGTCGAGGGCTCGGTCGTGCAGATCCACCCCGGGCCCGTCGTCACCACGTTCGAGTTCAAGCCGGACGCCGGCGTCAAGTACTCCAAGGTCACCGGGCTCTCCGACGACCTGTGCCTGGCGATGCAGGCGGAGTCCGTGCTCATCGATCGGATTCCCGGCAAGTCCACCGTGGGCATCCAGATCCCGAACCCGAATCGCGAGGCCATCTCGCTGCGCGAGCTGCTGCAGTCGGACGCGTACACGCGCACCACGTCGCGGCTGACCTTCGCGCTCGGGAAGACCATCCACGGCGAGCCCTTCATGGCGGACCTGGCGGCGATGCCGCACCTGCTGATTGCGGGGTCCACCGGCACGGGCAAGTCCGTCGGCCTGAACGCGATGCTCACCAGCATCCTCTACCGCGCGACGCCGGACGACGTCCGGATGATCATGATCGACCCGAAGCGGCTGGAGCTGGGGATGTACGAGGACATCCCCCACCTGCTCTCCCCCGTCGTCGTGGATCCGAAGAAGGCGGCCAACGCGCTGCGGTGGGCGGTCCGCGAGATGGAGGAGCGCTACAAGACGCTGGCCGCGTTCGGCGTGCGCAACATCGAGCAGTTCAATCGCAACGTGCGGGCGATGATCGAGGCCGGCGAGGCGCCGGAGAGTGGAGAGCCCGCGCGTCCGCTCCCCTTCATCGTCGTCGTCGTCGACGAGCTCGCGGACCTGATGATGGTGGCCGGCAACGAGGTGGAGGAATCCATCTGCCGGCTCGCGCAGATGGCGCGCGCGGTGGGCATCCACCTGATTCTCGCGACGCAGCGGCCGTCGGTGGACGTCATCACCGGGCTCATCAAGGCCAACCTGCCGGCGCGCATCTCGTTCCGGGTCTCGTCGAAGATCGACTCGCGGACGATTCTCGACAGCAACGGCGCCGAACAGCTGCTCGGCAAGGGCGACATGCTCTTTCTCCCGCCCGCCTCGTCCCGCCACGTGCGCCTGCACGGACCGTATATCTCCGAGCAGGAGTCCGCGCGGCTCGCCAGCTTCCTGCGGAAGCAGGGCAAGCCGACGTTCGACGAGACGATCACGGCCGAGGACAAGAAGGGCGGGCCGGACGACCTGCAGTACGACAAGGACGACCTGTACGACGAGGCCGCCCGGATTGTCGTGCAGAGCGGACAGGTGTCCATCTCCTACCTGCAGCGGAAGATGCGGATCGGGTTCAGCCGCGCGGCGCGGCTGGTCGACATGATGGAGGCGGAAGGGATTGTGTCGCCGGCCACCGGCGGCAAGCCCCGCGAAGTACTCGTCGATCGCAACTACTTCGACGAGGTGGA
>CAZUGF010000078.1:15449-20023 GCA_964619705.1 uncultured Bifidobacteriaceae bacterium | reverse complement strand
CGTGCTTTGAACCCCCGTGCTTTGAACCCCCGTGCGACGTGCACCTCGTATAATCGAAGCATCTCCATGGTCACGACTCCGTCCACGCCATTCCGCACGCCGGCACGCGTCGCGCTGACGCTGCTGATGGCTGGCGCGGTCCTCTGGCCCGCCAGCGCGCAGCAGCCGTCGCGCACGCACGGGCGGCTGTTCCCGCCGCAGGACCTCGGCCTGCTCGAGGCGCCGGATCGGGATCAGTGGCAGCGGCCCGATCGGGTCATGGATGCGCTCGGCGTGGCGGATGCCTCCGTGGTGGCCGACGTGGGCGCGGGCAGCGGCTGGTTCACGATTCGCCTGGCGCGGCGCGTGGGGCCGCAGGGACTGGTCTATGCGCAGGACGTGCAGCAGGAGATGCTGAACGCCATCTCCCGGCGCGTGCAGCGGGAGGGCCTGGGGAACGTGCGGCCGGTGCTCGGCCGGGGGGCGGACCCGCGGCTGCCGGCCGGGGCGCTGGACGCGGTGCTCGTCGTCGACGCGTATCACGAGATCGAGGACCGCGTGACCCTGCTCACCAACATCGCCCGCTCCCTCAAGCCGCACGGGCGGATTGGCGTCGTCGACTTCAAGCTCGAGGGCGGCGGCCCCGGACCTGATCCCGAGGAACGGGTGAGCCCGGACGTGGTGACGCGCGATGCGGCCCGGGCGGGCCTGCAGCTCGTGCGCCACGAGACGTTCCTGCCGTATCAGTACTTCCTGATCTTCGCGCAGGCCGGGACACGCTGACGCCGGCCCGCGCGGGTCCGGCGCCGGGCGACGATCAGGCCCGGCCGAGCAGCCGCCACACGCCGGGCAGCACGGTGGCGGACGCGGCAATCTTGATGATGTCGACCAGGACGAACGGGTACAGGCCGACGGCCAGCGCCGCCTGGAGGCCGAGGCCCTGGGCCAGCCACAGGACGCCGCCGGCGAACACGGTGCCGAGCCCCGCGGTCATGGCCAGGAGCGAGGTGCGGAACCGGCGGTCCAGCCCGCGCTCGGCCAGCCATCCCGTGACGAACGCCGCGAGCGGGTAGGCCATCAGGTAGCCGCCCGTCGGCCCGAGCAGGCGCAGGGCACCCTGCGGCAGGTCCGGCGCGTGGGCAAAGACCGGCAGCCCGGCAATGCCGAGCATGAGATAAAGGATCTGGCTGGCGGCGCCCAGCCGCGCACCAAGGGCAGCGGCGCCGACGAGCACCACCATCGGCTGCAGCGTGAACGGCACGGGCGTGAACGGCAGCGGGAAGCTCACCTGCGACAGGGCCGCCGTGAGGGCCGTGACGAACAAGACCGCCAGGGCCCGGATACCCCAGGTGGTCGACGAAGCCGACCCCGGGGCAATCCGGTCGATCAGCGTGGACACGTGGGTGATGGACGAGGCGCGAGAGGTCATGACGAACGATTCTACCGGCACGCCGAGGGCGCTGACAATCGCGGGCTCGGATTCCGGGGCCGGGGCGGGCATCCAGGCGGACCTCAAGACGTTCGCCGCCTTCGGCGTGTACGGGACGTCGGCCATCACGGCCATCACCGCACAGAACACGCTGGGCGTCACCGGCGTGCACGTCGTGCCGGTCGAGTTCGTCACGGCGCAGATCGAGGCCGTCACCGCCGATATCGGCTGTGATGCCGTCAAGACCGGCATGCTGGCCACCGCGGCGATCGTCGAGGCGGTGGTCGCGGCGGTGAAGTCGCTGGAGCTGCCGAACCTGGTCGTAGACCCGGTGATGGTGGCCAAGAGCGGCGATCGCCTGCTGGACGAGGATGCGGTCCACGCGGTGCGGGCCTCGCTCCTGCGGGTGGCGCGCGTGGTCACGCCCAACCTGCCGGAGGCCGAGGTCCTGACGGGCCTGACGATCCGGTCGCGTGCGGACATGATTGAGGCGGCCAGGCGCATTGCCGGGCTCGGCGCCGCGGCGGTGGTCGTCAAGGGCGGGCACCTGCCGGGGCCGGAGATTGTGGACGTGCTGATCGAGGGCGGACACGTGGTGGAGATGGTGGGCGTGCGCGTGCCGGGCCCGCACACGCACGGGACGGGCTGCACGTTTGCCGCGGCGGTGGCGGCCGGCCTGGCGCACGGCCTGCGGCTGGCGGACGCGGTCCGAGAAGCGCGGGCGTATGTCGCCGGCGCGATCCGGGCCGGGATTGCCGTCGGCCAGGGGCACAAGCCGATGGATCACTTCTGGGACGGCGCCCAGCCCCGCCGCCGGGAGTGACCGGGGCCGGATCCGACCCCGCTTTCGTATACTCAGTGGGTGTCATGTCCGCGCTGACCGCCATTACCGCCGACCCGCTCGACGTCACGCGGATCGCCCGGCTCGTCGAGGGGCCCGGCCGGGGTGCCGTGGTCACCTTCCTCGGCCTCGTGCGCGATCACAACCAGGGACGGCGGGTGACGCACCTGGTCTACGAGGCGTACGAACCCCTGGCGCTCAAGGCCCTCGACCGCATCCTCGCCGAAGCCGGTGAACGCTGGCCCGCCGCGGCGCTGTCCATCCAGCACCGCATCGGCCGGCTCGAGATTGGCGAGGCGAGCGTCGCCATCGCCGTCGCCTCCGCGCACCGCGCCGACGCCTTCGCCGCCAGCCGCTACGCCATCGAGCGCATCAAGCAGATCGTGCCCATCTGGAAGCACGAGTACTTCGAGGGCGGCGACGCCTGGATCGAAGGCGCCACGGCCAACCCGGACGATGCGGACGCCCGTGCGGCCGCGATGAGGACGGCATGCGCGTGACGGTGCGCCTGTTCGCCAGGCTCCGCGACATCGCCGGCGCCGGCGAGCTCAGTCGCGACGTGCCCCCGCCGGCCACGGTCGCCGCCGTCTGGTCGGGGCTTGTCGCTGAGTTCCCGGCCTTCGCCGACTACGAGCGGTCCATCTCGTGTGCCGTGAACGCGGACTACGCACGGCCCTCCGCCGCTGTCGCCGACGGCGACGAAGTGGCGTTCCTGCCGCCGGTGTCCGGCGGCTGATGGGCCGGCGCCGCGGCATCCCGCACCCGGCATCATCCCGGCATCCTGGCATCATTCGATCGTGAGGAGTTGACGTGTTCGACAAGCTGGCGGCCGTCGAGATCCGCTACGAGGAGCTGACCTCGTCTCTCGGCACCGCGACCGTACAGAACGACCCGGCGGAGTACCGCCGGCAGGCCAAGGCCCTCAGCGACATCGAGCCGCTCGTGGAGAAGTACCGCGAGTACAAGGCCGTGGCCGCGCAGATGGCGCAGGCCCAGGAGCTGGCCCGCGGATCGGACGCGGAGATGCGCGAGCTCGCGCACGAGGAGCTGGCCGGCCTCACCGACCAGCAGGCGCGCATCAGCGAGGCGCTCAAGATTCTCCTCATCCCGAAGGACCCGAACGACGACAAGAACGTGCTCGTCGAGATCCGGGCGGGCACGGGCGGCGAGGAAGCGGCGCTCTTCGGCGGCGAGCTCTACCGGATGTACACGCGCTACGCGGAGCGGCAGGGATGGAAGCTGGAGATCCTGAACCTCAGCGAGGCGGGCCAGGGCGGCCTCAAGGAGGTGATCGTCAGCATCACCGGCAAGGGCGCCTACTCGAAGCTGAAGTACGAGAGCGGCGTGCACCGCGTGCAGCGCGTGCCGGCCACCGAGGCCAGCGGCCGCATCCACACCTCCACGGCGACCGTGGCCGTGCTGCCGGAAGCTGACGAGATCGACATCCAGATCCAGGACAAGGACCTGCGCATCGACACGTTCTGCTCGAGCGGGCCCGGCGGGCAGAGTGTCAACACCACGTACTCCGCCGTGCGCGTCACGCACATCCCGACGGGCATCGTCGTCTCCCAGCAGGACGAGAAGTCGCAGATCAAGAACCGCGCGAAGGCGCTCAAGGTGCTGAGGTCCCGCCTCTACGAGATGGAGATGCAGAAGCAGCAGGACGCCATCGCGAAGGAGCGGCGGGGGCAGGTCGGGTCCGGGGACCGCTCGGAGAAGATCCGCACGTACAACTTCCCGCAGAGCCGCATCACCGACCATCGCATCAACTTCACCACGCACCAGTTGACGGCCGTCCTCGACGGGAACCTGGCCGAACTCATCGAGCCGCTGACGACGCATTACACCGCGGAGAAGCTGAAGGACGTGACCGACGGCCCTCCGACATGACGTTCCGCGAGCACCTCCACCTGGCGCGCACGCGTCTCGCGGCCGCGGGCGTGCCGGCCGCGGAGGCGGCCCTCGACGCGGAGCTGCTCGCCCGGCACCTGCTCGGGCAGGATCGCGCGGCGTTCGTCGCGAACCTGCGCGAGACCGCACCGGCCGGGTTCGCGGCCGCGTACGCCGACTGGATCGAGCGCCGGGCCGCGCGCGAGCCGGTGGCCTACATCCGCGGGGTGCAGGAGTTCTGGGGACGCGACTTCGTCGTGGGTCCCGGCGTGCTCATCCCGAGGCCCGAGACCGAGCTGATCATCGAGGAGGCGCTGGCCGGCCCGCGCCCGGAGCGGGTCCTCGACATCGGCACCGGGTCCGGGTGCCTCGCGATCACGCTGGCGATCGAGCTGGCAGTGGCAGGCGAGGCTGGAGGGCCGGTAGGCGATCCTG
>CAZUGF010000078.1:0-15349 GCA_964619705.1 uncultured Bifidobacteriaceae bacterium | reverse complement strand
AGGGTCGCCTCTACAGGACCAGGACCGTGTAGAGGCGACCCTTCAGGGTCGCCTGGTTGGCACTCCGCACCACAATCTCCTGGTCATCGGCACGGATCCCTCTGCCGCAGCCCTGGAACTGGCCCGGCGGAACGCGACGAGGCTGCTCGGTCCCGCCCATGCCGATCGCCTGACACTCGTGCAGGGCGCCGACGCGGCCGGCGTCGAGGGGCCATTCGATCTCATCGTGTCGAACCCGCCGTACGTCACGGCGGCGGAGTACGCCGTCCTCGAACCCGAGGTCCGCGTGCACGAACCGGCCCTCGCACTCGTCGGCGGAGACGATGGCCTGCAGGTGATTCGCGGCATCCTGGACATCGCCCCCGCGCGCCTGACCGCGAACGGTCGGCTGCTGATGGAGATCGGCCACGATCAGGCGGAGGCGGTGACAGCCGCCATCGCCGCCGACCCGCGCCTGCACCTCGTGCGCATCCGCGAGGACCTGCAGGGCATCCCGCGCGTGATGGTGGTCGAGAGACGGGCTCTGGACTCTTAGAGCCTGAAGCCTCGAGCCCGACGTCCGAAACCCAAAGCCCAGAGCCCAGAGCCCAGAGCCCAAAGCCCAAGTACCATGTCCCCCATGCCATGCCTCTTCTGCAAGATCGTCGCGGGCGAGATCCCCGCGGCCCGGGTTCACGAAGACGACGAGCTGATCGCCTTCGACGACATCGCGCCGCAGGCCCCGATGCACGTCCTCATCGTCCCCAGGGTGCACATCCCGACGCTCAACGACCTGACCGAGACGCACGAGGCGCTGCTCGGCCGGATGATCCGGCAGGCCGCCGCGATCGCGGCCGCGCGCGGGTACGCGCAGGACGGCTACCGGACGGTGTTCAACTGCAACGAGCAGGCCGGGCAGACGGTGTTTCACCTGCACCTGCACGTCCTCGGCGGCCGGCCGATGGCGTGGCCACCAGGGTAAGTCCTCCGGGACACCTTCGCCTGTCTCCGGCCGACAGATGTACGAATGCACCTATGCGGGATCGCGCAGGGCAAGGAGATAGCGCCCGAACCCATCCTCGCGGCTGAGCACGAAGTCGACCACGCGGTAGCCGCGCCTGAAGTAGGTCTCGAAGATCTCGCGCGTGTGCAGGCGCCACTGGAGCGCGAGCTCGGGCGCCCTCGCCTGCATCTCGGTGAACCCGCCGGGAATCTCCAGCCAGAGGCGCCGGGCCTCCAGGTCCAGGTCGATGCTGGCTGACGTCTGCCACTCGCCCGCCCGTGCCGTCCGATTGACGAGCGGCGCGTCGGCGACCTCCGCGGACCGGGCGCGCAGCGCCGGCGGGACCGTGAGACGCCGCTCCACGTGCGGCGCCGCGATGTGCCACTGCGACACGAGGCGATCCGTGGGCGTCCCCTTGTGGAGCGCGCTCGTCGACTCGCCGTAGACGTTGCGGTGATACTCCTCCGCGATGCACCCCAGCTTCGTCATGTTGAAGTGCGCATTCATCGCCTGGAGCGGATCGAACGTCCACTCGATGAGGTCGTACCCCAGCTCCAGGGCGCGCTCGCGCTGCGCGAGCTTGAGCCGCAGGCCGAGCCCGCCGCGATACTCGGGGAGCACGCCCGTCATGTGCGACCACTGCAGCGGCTTGCCGTCCTTCATCCCGACCAGGGAGTAACAGAAACCAATCATGCGATCGCGCTCGTCGAAGGCGCCGAGCAGGATGGCGCCGCGCTTGACGGTAATGGTGAACACGACGGGCGGGACCATGTCGAAGGGATCGCTGAAGCCCCAGACGGTGCGCTCGAGCTCGAGGACCTGCTGGAACTCCGCGTGCGTGTGCAGGTGGCGGATGCTGATCGATGACATGAGGGGTGGCCGCGCCTGAGCTCAGGAAACGACGCCGAAGCCTAGCAGGTTGCCCGGAGATGGGGCAAGCGGCTGCCGCGCCCCTTCCGCGTGCATCGCCGGTCCGGCATCGGCGTGTCTACACGAACCGGAGGACCTCGGTGAGCGTCCGGATCACCGGGATGTCATCCGGGAGGCCGGGAGGCGTTTCCCCCGAACGGCGCAGCAGGACGGCGCCCAGGCCCGCACGGACCGCACCGAGCACGTCCGAGTTCAGGCTGTCGCCGACCATCAACGACGTCCGGGCCTCCGCACCCGCCCTGGCCAGCGCCTCGTCGAAGATGCTCCGGTGCGGCTTGAGGTACCCGTGCTCGGCCGACGACACGGTGGCGTGGATGAGGCCGTTCAGCGCGAAGTGCTCGCGAAAGGCGTCGAGGCTGCGGTGGCTGTTCGAGATGACGCCCACCGTCAGGCCCCGCTCCGCCAGCGCCTTCAGCACGGGCGCCACATCGTCATACATCTCGAAGTGGTGGTTCGCCGCCCACTGCTCGTAGATCTCCGTCGCCGCGGCGATGACGGCGGGACCGCGGCCGCCCATCCCCTCGATGATCGACGCCGTGTAGTGGATGAAGGGCGCGGCATCGTAGAGCGGCTCCTCGATCTCGTCCAGCATGGCGGACGAGGCCTTGACGGCGCCGTCGAAGCGCGCGGGGTCCACGTCGATGCCGTGGCCGGCGCAGAAGCGCCGATAGCCCTCGCCCTGGAACGCCGGCCCGGGGTAGATGAGCGTGAAGTCGACGTCGAAGAAGACGGATCGGATCACGGCTCCGGCACCGGTCCCGCCACGGCCACCGTGGCTCGCGCGGGGTCCATCAACCGCCGGGCCGCGTCCACCACGGCGTCCCGGCCGACAGCGGCCAGCAGGCCCGGCAGGCGCGCGTCGTAGTCCAGGCCGAGCCCCAGCATCTCGGCGTTGAGCAGGAACGAGGCGATGCCGCCGTTGGTCTCGAGCTGCCGGGGCAGGGCGCCGATCATGTACTGCCGGGATTCGGCCACTTCCTTCTCGGTGAAGCCCTCGCTCCGGATAGCCGCGAGCTCGGTGTCGATCGAGCGGATGGTCGGGTCGATGTTGGCGGCCGATACCCCGGCGCGGATCATCAGCGGCCCGGGTCCGAGGCCCGCGTCCAGCGTGCTGAACACGTAGTAGGCCATGCCCTGACGCTCGCGGATGCTGTCGCCCAGGCGTCCGCCGAGCGCGTACTGGCCGAGGGCGTTGTTCATCACGGCGCTTGCCAGGTAATCGGGATCCGCGCGGCGCACGCCGACGAACCCGTAGGCCACATCGGCCTGCGCCTTGTCGCGCATCGGCATGGAGACCGCCCGCCTGGCGCCCGCCGCCGCGGCGTCGGGCACCTCGGCCCGGATCCATCCGCCGCCGCCCGTCCACTCCGCAAACCCCGCGCGGACGCGATCCACGGCCATGGACGAGGCCACACTGCCCACGATGACGATGGTCAGGGCCGGGGGTACGACGCGCGCGCGGTGAAACGCCACGAGGTCCTCGCGCGAGAGGCCCTTGACGGACCGGGCGGTGCCGCGGACGCGCCGCGCGTACGGATGGCCCGCGTAGAGCGCGTCCATCAGCGCGTCGACGGCCACCGATGCCGGATCGTCCTCGTCCTGCAGGATGGTCGTGAGGAGTTCGGCCCTGCGCGTCTCGATGTCGTCCGCCGGCAACGCCGGCGTCCGGACGATGTCCGCCAGGGTGGCGAGGACCGGCGCGAAGTCGTCGGCCAGGCAGGTGGCGGAGACTCCCATCATGTGGCGGCCGGCCGAGACCGTCAGGGAGGCGCCGCGGCCGTCGAGATCGTCCGCAATCGCATCCGCCGTGCGCGTGGTCGTGCCGCGATCGAGCACGCGCGCCAGGAGGGCCGCCGTGCCCTCGCGTCCCGCCGGGTCCTCGTAGCCGCCCGCGCACACGCCGGCCAGGATCGACACCGCGGGAGTCGTGGCGTTCTCCTTGACGATCAGCGTGACGCCGTTCGGGAGCGTGTGGCGGTCTGGATTGAGCGGCATGCGGCGGACGGGGATGGCATGTCGGCCGCGGGCGTGCGGCCTCGGATGACCATCCTCACGATACCTCACTTCGCCCGGCCCATCCGGCACCTCGTCCCGCCCGTATGACCGCCGTCATACCCCCGGCGCCGGAAACCGCAGACCCTCCATGTGGGGGTGGACATGGGCATACGCGCGGCACTGCCGGTGCTCGAGCACTGGAAGGCACAGGTCAAGTGTCAGGTCGGTTGTCCGGTCTCGACCGATGCCGGGCGGTACGTGCAGCTGATCGCCGAGGGCCGGGCGGAAGACGCCTACCTCGTCGCCCGCGCGCCGAACCCCTTCGCGTCCGTCTGCGGACGCGTCTGCGCAGCGCCCTGCGAGGACGCCTGCCGGCGCGGGACCATCGACCAGCCTGTCGCGATCCGTGCGCTCAAGCGCTACGTCACCGAGCAGTACGGCGTCGAGTCCGTCCACCCCGACACACAGGAGCGCCTCCTCACCGCACCCATCGAAGAAGGCAACCGCTACACCGGCCATCTCCCGATGGCCTTCCACCGCACGGCCCCTCCCGCCATCCCGGCCGGCCCCCGCCACCGCGTCGCCATCATCGGCGCCGGACCGGCAGGCATGGCCGCGGCGCACGACCTGGCGCTCCTCCATTACGACGTGACCGTCTTCGAGGCGGCCACCGAACCCGGCGGCATGATGCGCTTCGGGATCCCGGAGTACCGCCTGCCGCGCGCGCTCCTCCGCGCCGAGATCGATCGGATTGTCGCGCTCGGCGTGGACCTCCGGCTCGGCGTGGCCCTCGGGCCTGCCTTTGGCCTCGGCCACCTCCGCGAGGCGGGCTTCGAGGCCGTGTTCCTGTCGGTCGGCGTCTCTCGCGGCCGGGACCTGCGCGTGCCGGGCGTCGAGCTCGACGGCGTGGTCAAGGCCGTGGACTACCTCCTGAACGTGAATCGCGGGTACCGGATGGACCTCGGGCGGCGCGTCGTCGTCATCGGCGGCGGGTTCGTGGCCTTCGACGCTGCGCGGTCCGCGATCCGGGCCGGGCGCGAGGCGGACGACTCCGCGGCCATGGGTGCCGAGACGGACGCACGCCTGAAGGAGGCCATGGACTCGGCGCGCGCGGCCATGCGCGGCGGCGCGGCGGAGGTCACGGTCGTCTCCCTCGAGAGCCTGGACGAAATGCCGGTCCTGCGCACGCAGCAGGGCAAGGAGGAGTTCGAGGAAGCCTCGAAGGAGGGGATCCGCTTCATCACGCGCCGGGGGCCGCTCCGCTTCGTCGGGAACGGCCGGCTGGAGTCCCTGGAACTGCGCCGCGTGAACCGCGTGTTCGACGCCGAAGGCCGATTCGCACCCGAGTACGACGACGGGGACCTGCTGACGATCGAGGCCGACGCGTGCGTGCTGGCCATCGGCCAGCAGGCGGATCTCTCCTTCCTCACGCCCGCCGACGGCATCACGCTGCGGCCGGGCGGCACGATCGCCGTCGATCCGGTGACGCTGGCCACCTCCGCGCCCGGCATCTTCGCCGGCGGCGACGTGGCCTTCGGCCCGCGCAACCTGATCGAGGCGGTGGCCAACGGCAAGCGCGCGGCCCGCTCGATCCACGAGTACCTGGCCAGCGAGACGCCCAGGCTCCAGGCCACGCTCGACATCGAGACGCTGCCCACGGCCCGCTACCAGATGCTCGCGGGCTTCGAGGTGCTGGACCGGGAGGCGCCGCCGACGCTCGACATCGGCCGCCGGACGGGCATCGCGGAGGTGGAGACCGGCTACGGGGATCAGGCCGCGCGCGAGCAGGCGGCCCGCTGCCTCGTCTGCCACGTGCAGACGATCTACGACCCCGAGCTCTGCGTCCTCTGCAACCGCTGCGTGGACGTCTGCCCCGAGTACTGCCTGGCCATCGTGCCCTTCGAGGATCTCGACCTCGAGCCCGACGTCCGCGCGGCGCTGGCCGAGCGCGCCGAGGCGGAGGGCTTCCCGCTGGCCGCCATGGTCAAGGACGACGACCGCTGCATCCGCTGCGGTCTCTGCGCCATCCGATGCCCCACCGATGCGATGACGATGGAACGGTTCACGATCACGGAGCGCTGGAGCCATGACGAAGCCTGACTCGCCTGCCGGGCGCGATCGACGGGACTTCCTCCTCAAGCTGGGCACGGGCGCCGGCGTCGCCGCGTTGACGGCGCAGGGCGTCGCGTCCCTGCGCTCGCTCGTGCCGAACGTGTCGTACGACGCGCCGACCACGGTCAAGCTGGGCTTGCCGGACGAGTTCCCGGACGGCCTCAAGTTCCTGCCGGACATGCGCCTCCTCGTCTTCCGGCACGGGAACACGTTCCACGCCATCTCCGCGGTCTGCACGCACCTCGGCTGCACGGTCCGCGCCGAGGCGCTCGCGAACCCGCAGACGACGGACGTCGGGGGATCGCCGCTCCGGCTGACCCACCGCTTCCTGTGCCCGTGCCACGGTTCGGAGTACACGGGCGACGGCACGAACATCGCCGGCCCGGCCCCGCGGCCGCTCGCGTGGTACCACCTCTCCCTTGCCGTCGACGATGGACAACTGGTCGTGGATCTGGCCTCGGAAGTCGGGCACGACTTCCGCCTGACCGTCGGGTGACCTCATGCGCCTGCCATCCCTGACCCGCACGAAGCCGGACGCGCCGGGCGTCCACACGGAGCCCTTCTGGAGTTTCCGGCCGCAGTCCGACCGCGAGGCGGGCGACGCCATCGTCTCCAACTTCCTGCTCCACTGGTTCCCGGCCAAGATCAGCAAGGCCTCGATGGCCTGGAGCTACTCCTTCTGGCTGGGCACGATCTCCGCCGCACTCTTCCTGCTGCTGATCATCTCCGGCCTGCCGCTGCTCTTCCTCTACGTCCCCTCGGTCGAGCGCGCGTACCAGTCGGTCAAGGACATCGAGTTCGTCGTCACCTTCGGGTCGTGGATCCGCGCGGTGCACCGCATCTCCGCGCACCTGATGGTCATCGCGGTCTTCCTCCACCTGGTCCGCGTGTTCCTCACCGGCGCGTACAAGAACGGCATCGGCCGCGGCCAGCGCCGCGAGTGGAACTGGGTCCTCGGCGTCGTGATGCTGCTGACGACGCTCTTCCTGTCGTTTACCGGCTACCTGCTGCCGTGGGATCAGCTGGCGTTCTGGGCGGTGACGGTCGGGACGAACATCGCCTCGTCCATCCCCTGGATCGGCCCCACCGTGCGGGAACTGCTGATCGGCGGCCGGGAGATCGAGCAGGCGACGCTCATCCGCTTCTACGTCCTGCACATCGTCTTCCTGCCGCTGCTGCTCGGCGTGCTGTTCGGCTACCACATGTGGCGCGTGCGCAAGGACGGCGGGCTGGCGCGGGCGGACACGGAGACCCTGCTCGAGCGGCCGCGCACGACGGCGCCGGTGCCCACCAAGACGTACACGCTGCTCGGCGTGGCACGCGGCACCTCTCCGCTCGTGAAGGCCAGCAGCCTCGACGCGCCGGAAGCCACGGTCAATGCCGTGCCGGACCTCGTGCGGCGCGCGGCCATCGCCACGCTCGGCACGGTCGCTGTCGTGGGCATCATGGCGGTCTTCATCCCGTCGCCGCTCGAGGAACCGGCGAACCCGCTGGTGACGCCGAACCCGGCGAAGGCGCCGTGGTACTTCCTGTGGCTGCAGGAGATCGTCACCGACACGACGGTCACGATCGGATCCTTCACGCTGAACGGCGCGTTCATCGGCGGCGTGATCCTGCCGGGCCTCCTGGTCGCGGCGCTGCTGTTCTGGCCGTGGATCGACAGGTCCACGCGCATGGCGGCCGGCGTGTGGCTGCCGCGCGAGCGCCGGCGGCAGAACGCGGCGTTCCTCCTCATCGTCCTGGCGATCCTCGTGCTGACCTACATCGGCATGGAGATGCGCGGCCCCTACTGGAACCTCTACTGGCCGTGGGAGACCTGGCCGGACATTCCGGGACGGATCTGACATGGAGAAGCGGACCAACTCTCCCTACCCGCACCTCGACCGCGCCGTGATGGCCGTGGTCGGCGTGCTCCTCGTCGCGGGCACCGTGCTCTTCGTGTGGAGCGACCGCGCGCGCGACTGGCGCTACTACCAGATGGAGTTCCGGTCGATGGTGGCCGGCCGGTTCGGCGAGGACCGGGTCCAGGCGCTGCCGTCCGGCATCCAGCAGATCTGGGTCAGCGAGCTCGGGCGCGCGGACCGCTGCATCACGTGCCACCAGGCGACGGCGTACAAGGGCTTCGAGAACGCCGAGCACCCGTATCGCACGCACCCCGAACAGCCGCTCCGGACGCACCCGGTGGAGCAGTACGGGTGCACGTCGTGCCACGGCGGACAGGGCTGGGCCATCGACACCGAGGCCGCGCACGGCGAGGTGGCGCACTGGGAGGAGCCGCTGCTCAGCCGGACGCTCGGCCAGGAGTACACGCTGGCCACCGAGACGTCGGCGCTGATGCAGATGAACTGCAACACCTGCCATCGGTACGATCGCGAGACCGCGGGCGCGTCGGCGATCAACCTGGCCAAGTCCCTGGTGAACGAGAAGGGCTGCCGTGCGTGCCACGTGATCAACGGGTTCGGCGGCACGATCGGGCCGGACCTGAACGCCGTCGGCGAGAAGCCGCCGGAGCAGTACGACTTCAGCCGCCTCATGGGCCAGCGGACGACCTTCGCCTGGCACGTCGCGCACTTCAAGGATCCCCGCGCCCTCTCGCAGGACACGGTGATGCCCAACTTCAACTTCTCCACCGAGCAGGCCCAGGCGCTGTCGATGCTGATGCTGTCGTGGAAGCCCGCGCACGTGCCGGCGCGCTATCTCTCCGGCGCCCCGCGGACGGACCACCGCACGGAGGAGGAGCTCGCGGCGGAGCTGGCCATGAAGACCGGTCCCGGGCGCTGGTTCGTCGATACGGGCTGCTTCGTCTGCCACTCGGTGTCGTCGCTCGGCGTCAGGAGCCCGGCGCAGATCGGCCCGGACCTGTCCACGGCCGTCGAGGACACGCAGAGCCGGTTCGGCGTGACCGTGGACCAGTTCCTGGACAACCCCACCGGCACGATGAGCGTGGTGTTGTCCCGGCAGATCGTGCTCACACCGGAGCAGAAAGCGACCGCGGTCGAGAAGCTGCGCGAGGCGTTCGCGGAGTACCAGCGGCAGCGTGCCGCCACGGCCCCGGGGGCCGGCAGTCAGTAGCAGGAGGCATCATATGAAGCCACGTCATCGTCTCGCGTGGGGGCGCGTCCTGACCCTCACGATCCTGGCCGCCGCGGCGAGCCAGTGCACGCCCAGCGCCCCACAATCGCGGCGGGCATCCGGCGGCGCCCAATCGGACCTGGCGGTCGCCGCGTTGAAGACCTACGTGGCGCCGGGGGACCTCGACGAGTACTACATGTTCGCGTCGGGCGGGCATTCCGGCCAGATCTACGTCTACGGCCTGCCGTCGATGCGCCACCTGTCCACCATCCCGGTCTTCACGCCGTACCCCGCGACGGGTTACGGGTTCGACGACGAGAGCAAGGCGATGCTCGGCGAGCTGACCTGGGGCGATGCGCACCACCCCGCGCTTTCGGAGACCGAGGGCGACTACGACGGGCGCTGGCTCTTCATCAACGAGATGAACGGCCGCATCGCGCGCATCGACCTGCGCGACTTCAAGACGAAGCAGATCCTCGGCCCCGTCCCGAACCTGCACGGCAACCATGCCTCGTCGTTCGTCACGCCGAACACGGAGTACGCCATGATGGCGTCCCGCTTCTCGGTCCCGGTGCCGCGACGCCCGGTCGGCGTGGACCGGTACGCCACCGACTACAAGGGCATCATTGCCGGGATCAAGATCGACCCGGTGTCCGGCGAGATGTCGCTGGCGTGGCAGATCCTCATGCCGCCGTTCGACTACGACATCGGCGATGCGGGGAAGCTGGCCTCCGACGGCTGGCTGTTCCTCACCTCGTACAACACGGAGCGCGCCACCGGCAAGCTGGAGGTCACCGCCTCGCAGCGTGACCGCGACTACATTGCCGCCGTGGACTGGCGCGCCGTCGATCGGGCGATCGAGGCGGGCCAGGGCGAGATCATCGACGGCGTCCGCGTGCTCGATCCGCAGAAGGTGCCGGGGATCGTCTACCTGCTGCCCTGCGGCAAGTCGCCGCACGGCGTGGACGTGAGCCCGGACGGCCGCTGGATCATCGGCTCCGGCAAGCTGCAGGGCGTCACCACCGCGTTCAACTTCGAGAAGATCCAGACGGCCATCCGCAACAAGGACTTCAGCGGGGAGGAGGACGGCATCCCGGTCCTCACCTACGAGTCCATCAAGGACGCCGAGGTGCCTGTCGGTCTCGGCCCGCTCCACACGCAGTTCGGCACCGACGGCTGGGCCTACACCTCACTCTTCGTCGACTCCGCCATCGCCAAGTGGAAGCTGGGCACGTGGGAAGTCGTGGACAAGGCGCCGATGTCCTATTCGATCGGCCACCTGGCCGCGGCCGAGGGGGACACCGTGTCACCGGACGGCAACTACCTCGTCGGCCTCAACAAGCTGTCGCACGGGCGGCACCTGTCCGTCGGACCGTCGCAGCCGGAGTCCTCGCAGCTCCTGGACATCACGGAGGAGCGCATGAAGCTGCTCTACGACGCGTTCACCGAGCCGGAGCCGCACTACGCCCAGATCATCAAGGCCGACAAGCTGAAGCCGATCGAGGTGTACCCACGGGAGGAGAATCACCATCCGCACGCCGTCTGGGACATCGCGGACACGGGCGTGACCAGGACGGGCAACAAGGTGCTGGTGAAGATGATTGCCGTGCGCTCGACGCTGACGCCCACCGACTTCGAGGTGCGCGCGGGTGACGAGGTGACGGTGGCCATCACCAACATCGAGCAGACCACCGACGAGCTCCACGGCTTCGGCCTCCTCGACTACAACATCAACATCGTCGTCGATCCGGGGGAGACGAAGACGGTGACGTTCACCGCGAAGAAGGCCGGCGTCTTCGCCTACTACTGCACGAACTTCTGCTCGGCGCTCCACCAGGAGATGCAGGGCTACATGATCGTGCGCTGACTGGCGGGCGCACGCACATCGGTGCGCGCGGCATCGAGGCTGCGCGCATCGCCGGCGTCGAGGGGACGCACGGCGCATGACCCATTGCGAAAGGCGGACGAGATGCAGCGCGGGCACGAGGGGCACGGGCGGTTCCTGGAGTTTCCGATCGACGTGCGGACGCGCGCGGTCGTGCTCCTGGCGGCAGTGCTCCTGACGACCACCTTCTTCTTCCCGCTCTGGAACCTGACGATGTTCGCGCCGCAGTACCCGGAGGGCCTGCGGCTCGACATCTACTCCTCGTCCCTGGACGGCGGTAACAACGGCCAGGACATCACGGAGATCAACGTCCTCAACCACTACATCGGCATGCGCGACCTCGCGGCCGAGGACTTCACCGAGTTCAAGTGGATGCCGTTCGTCATCGGCGCGCTCGGGCTGCTGCTCCTCCGCACAGCCGTCCACGCCACGTCCGTCGCGCTCCTGGACGTGACGATGCTCTTCGTCTACTTCGGGGCGTTCTCGCTCTGGTCCTTCGGACACAAGCTCTACCGGTACGGGCACGACCTCGCCCCGAACGCCGCGGTCACGGTGGACCCGTTCATGCCGCCGATGTTCGGCTACCAGCAGATCGCCAACTTCGAGGTGTACTCGTACCCGCGCCTCGCCTCCTACGCCATGGCCGGCGTCGTCCTGCTCCTCCTGGCCGCCATCGCGCGGACCTGGTGGCAGTGGCGCCGCGCGCCGTCCGGGGCGGCCGCCGGGACGCCGTCATGACACATCGGCTGCGCGCCTTCGCGATCCTGCTGCTGGCGGCGGGCCTCGTCCCGGCGCCCGCGGCAGGCGGAGGCCAGGACGATGCGCTCCCGCCGGCGACCGGCGGCATCGAAGGACGTCCCGCGGCCGGCGAGGTGTCGTCCCTCCAGGCGCTCGTGGACCGCGCGGCGCCCGGCGATCGCATCGAGATCGGACCGGGCGTCTACGGAGGCGACCTCCTCATCGACAAGGCCATCACGCTCGCCGGACGCGGACGCCCGACCCTGCTCGGATCGGGAAGCGGCAGCGTGGTGCGCATCCGCGCCGCCGGCGTCACAATCGAGGGGTTCGACATCGACGGCCGCGGAGGCGGCGACCTCGGGCGCGATACCTCCGGCATCCACATCTCCGCGCCGAACGCCACCGTCCGCGACTGCCGCGTGCGCCGGTCGCTTTTCGGCATCTACCTGCGCGAGTCCAACGATGCCACCGTGGAGCACAGCGTGATTGCCGGCATTCCCGGGCGCGAGCCGGGAGAGATCGGCAGCGGCATCCACGTGTGGAACAGCCAGCGGTTCCGCCTGGAAGGCAACACCATCTCCAACGTCCGCGACGGCATGTACATCCAGTCGTCCTCCGGCGGCACGGTCCGGCACAACCGCGCGTACGACCTGCGCTATGGGCTGCACTACATGTTCTCCGACGACAACCTGTTCGAGGACAACGCGTTCGAGACGGGCGCCGCGGGCACGGCCCTCATGTTCTCCAGGCGGATCACCTTCCGCCGCAACCGCTTCGTGCGCAATCGGGGGTTTGCGTCCGTCGGCCTCCTGCTCAAGGCCTGCGACGACGTCCTCGCCGAGGACAACCTGATTGCCGACAACGCGCGCGGGATCTTCGTGGAAGGGTCCTACCGGAACACGTTCCGCCGCAACATCATCGCCATGTCCGATCAGGCCGTCGTCCTCTACGACTCGAGCGGGGAGAACGTCTTCGAGGGCAACGCCTTCCTCGGGAATCTGACGCCGCTCTCGCTCGTCGGCCGCCGCACGGACACGCGCTTCGCGGGCAACTACTGGTCCGACCACGGGGAACCGGATCTCGACGGCGACGGCATTGCCGAGCGGCCGTATCGGCTCTCCAACGTCTTCGACCACCTCCGCGGCAACCTGATGGCGGCAGACCTGCTGGCGCAGGGTCTCGGCGCGCGCGCGCTGGGCGCAGCCGAGCGCGCGTTCCCCGTCCTCAATCCCGTGCCGGTGGTGGACGAACGCCCGCTGGCGCGCATGCCGCGCCTGCACGACGTGCCCGTCGACGATCATGCGCCCACCGCCCGCTCACGCGCGGCCGCAACGGCGTGGCCCATGGGGTTGCTGCTGCTCGGCGGCGGCGTGCTCGCGGCGGGCGGCCGGTCGCCGGCACGGGCCCGCGCCGGCGGATGGCGGGGGCCGGCATGATTCGCTATACCGCGTTCACGAAGCTGTACGGCCGGCATCGTGCGGTGGACGCGCTCACCGCCGAGGTGCCCGCCGGTGCGACAGTCGCGCTGCTCGGGCCCAATGGGTCCGGCAAGACCACGTCGATCAAGGCCGCAGCCGGCCTGGTCAGGCCCACGTCAGGCGAGGTGCGGCTGGGCCGGCCCGGCCTGGACGCGACCACCGCCGCGGCCCGGCGCGTGTGCTCGTTCCTGCCGCAGCGCGTCGCGTTTCCGGATGCGCTGACAGGCCGCGAAGTGGTGGAGTTCTACAGGCGCCTGCGCGGCGCGCCGGCCGATGCCACAGCGCGCGTGCTGCGGTTTGCGTCGCTGAACGGCGCCGGCAGCCGCGCCGTCTCCACGTATTCCGGCGGCATGGTGCAGCGCCTCGGCCTGGCGGTCGCCATGATTCCCGATGCCGACGTGCTGCTCCTCGACGAGCCGACCGCGGCCCTCGACCCGGCGGGCCTGGCGGCGTTCTACGACATGGTGGAGGCGCGGCGGCGTGCCGGGCGATGCGTGTTCTTCAGCTCGCACCAGCTCGGGGACGTGGAGCGCCTGGCCGATCGGATTCTCGTCCTCGTCGACGGGCGGCTGGCGGCCTCGCTGACCGGCGCGGAGCTCGCCGCGCGACTGGCCAACCGCGGCGTCCTGCGCGTGGGCCTCGCGCACTCGACGCCGGACATGCTCGCGCGTGTCCGCGAGGTCTCGCCGGAAGCGGCCTGGTCCGGCGGCGCGCTGCTCGTGCCAGGCCCCGCGGCCACGCGGCTGCGCGCCCTCGACGTCATCCGGGCGGCCGGCGGCGACATCGACAGCCTGACGACCGAGGAGGGACGGCTCGACGTGCTCTACCGGGAGCTGGCCGGAGGCGCGTCGTGACCGCGCGCGTGCTCGCGGGCGCCATCGCCGCCATCGCCGTCGCGTGTGCGGCGGGTCCGCCTGTACCGGTGGCCATCGACACCGCCACCGACACGTGCAGCCACTGCCGGATGGTCATCTCCTCCCGATCCACGGCGGCCCAGGTCGTCGCCCCGGGCGAGGAGCCCCTGCTCTTCGACGACCTCGGCTGCCTCCGCGAGTATCTGGCCGCCACGGCGCTGCCGCCCCGCGCCGCGGTCTTCGTGGCCAGCCACCTGACGGGCGCCTGGGTGCGCGCCGGCGACGCGGTGTTCACCGAGATGACCGGACTGCAGACGCCGATGGGCTCCGGCCTCATCGCGCACGCGAATCGGGACGAGCGGGATGCCGACCCGGCCGCGGCGGGCGGCAGGGCTATCGGCACGTCCGACGCGCTCGGGAGGGTCCTGCCGTGATGGCGACCATCTGGTTGTGCGCGCGCCACGAGCTGCTGCTCGCCACGCGGTCGCGATGGCTGCAGGTGTTCGCGGCGGTCTTCGCGGGGTTGTCCCTGCTCGTCGCCTCGTCCGGCTACGTCCTGTCGGGCGGGCACGGCCTGCAGGACTTCGCGCGGACGGCCGTCTCGCTCGTGCAGCTCGTGCTCCTGCTCGTCCCGCTCGCGGCGCTCGTCTTCGGTTCGGTCGTGCTCTCACCGGATCGGGGCGCCGCCGAACTGCTGTACGCGCAGCCGGTGCCGCGGGCGGCCATCCTCACGGGGCGTGTCCTCGGCCTGGGCCTGGCGCTCGTCGCGGCACAGTGCCTCGGCTTCGGCGCCGCGGGCCTGGTCGTCCAGTGGTACGGCGGCTCGAGCGGCGTCGCGCCCTTCGCGGCGGTCATGGTCCTGTCGATGGCGCTGACCGCCGTCTTCCTGGCCATCGCGGCCGCGCTCGCGAGCGGCACGCCCGGGCGGCGTGCGCGGACGCTGGCGCTGGCGCTTGTGGCGTGGTTCGTCCTGGTGATCCTCTTCGACCTGGCGGCCCTCGGGGCGGCGTCGCTCCTCCGCTCGGGGACGGCGTCGCGGCTGCTCGTGTCGGCGACGCTGATCAACCCGGTGAGTGCGGCGCGCACCGGCGCCTACCTGGCGATCGAGGGCACGTCGGCCTTCGGGGGCGCATCGCTCGCGCTGCTCCGCTTTGCCGGAGGGATGGCCGCCACGGGCGTGCTCATCGCGTTGTCGCTCATCGCGTGGACCGTGCTCCCCGCCTGGGTCGCCGTCCGCCGGCTGGCACGCGCGGATCTCTGACGTCGATCGCAACGCCGGTTGCAGGGCGGACCTTCAGGTCCG
>CAZUGF010000077.1:17593-20132 GCA_964619705.1 uncultured Bifidobacteriaceae bacterium | reverse complement strand
ACAAAGAATCCAGGTTTGGGGGTCGCTTGCGGAGGCCCCCGCGACGGTTCCGTAGAGGCGACCCTTCAGGGTCGCCTGTGAGGTTCGCCTCACGCGGCACCTGTGCTCGCGTCCGGCGGTTCCCGCTCGAGGGTCACGCGCAGGTAGGCCACGCCCATCATCAGCACCATCAGCTTGGCGCCGCCGGGCAGGCCGTTCCTGCAGCGGATGCGCACGTCCTCCCCCTCCACGACATCGATCTCCAGCGTCGTGCCGAAGAGCGTGTTGTGCGCCTTGATGCGGTGACGGCCGGGGGTGATGTCCCGCGTGAGCGGCCTCCCGTATCGCAGGTTCTCCCAGCGCTCGCCGTCCACCCACACGTGGACGGGCCGGTCCTGCACATCTTCGGGATGATTGCGGATCAGCGTCAGCCGTGCGCTCATGACCCGGAGGAATCCGGCTCGAGGCGGACGCGCAGGAAGGTGACGTGGAAGAACATGAACATCAGGTAGCCGCTCTTCGGAAAGCCGTTCGCGCACCGCAGACGCGTGTGCCCTGCGGGCCGCACGTCCACGTCGAGCGTCCGGGAGTACAACGTGTTGAAGGCACGCACCTGGTGGCGACCCGGCGTGATCTCGCGCGTCACCGACTGGCCGTAGCGGATCTTGCCCCACGGCCGGCCGTCCACGAACAGGAAGATCTGCCGGTCCTGCACGTCGTCCGGCTCCTGGCGGGACACCGTGAGCCTGGCCTCGGCACGGGCGATCGCATGCGGAGGCCCCGTCTCGCCCGTCCCGCGCCACGCGCGCTCCAGCACGGACAGGTCGTCGTGCTCGACGGGCGGATCGGCCACGGAGACGGCGTATCCCCGTCGAGCTGGAGGGGTCACGGCCACTCCAACCAGCATACGCCACGACGTCAGGTTCCGGCACCGGGGCTGTGGCTACAATGTCGGGGTGTCGAGACATCTCCTCCTCCTCGCGCTGCTCTCGGGCGTCGGGCTGATGGCGCAGCCGGCGCCGGCCACCTTCGACCTCCTCATCCGCGGCGGCCGGGTCGTGGACGGCACGGGCACGCCGACGCGCACCGCGGACGTCGGCATCCGGAACGGCCGGATCGAGGCCGTGGGCGACCTGGGCGGCGCCTCCGCCGGGCAGGTCATCGAGACGCGCGGCCTTGCCGTGGCGCCGGGGTTCATCGACGTGCACACGCACGTCGACGAGATCGCCACGCAGCCGTCCATCCCCCAGTTCGCGCGCATGGGCGTGACCACGGTCATCGCCGGCAACTGCGGCGGATCGGCACCGGATCTCGTGGAGGCATTTGCCGTCATCGAAGCGGCGCGGCCCGCGATCAACTACGCGACGCTCATCGGGCACAACACGGTTCGCCGCCAGGTGATGGGCACGGAGAATCGCCAGGCCACGCCGGAGGAACTGGCACGCATGGAGGCACTCGTCGCCAGGGCCATGGCCGACGGCGCCGTCGGCTTCTCGACGGGCCTGCAGTATGTGCCGGGCACCTACGCGGAGACCGCCGAGATCGTCGCCCTGGCCCGCGTCGCCGCTGCCCGCGGCGGCGTCTACGCCACGCACATGCGCAACGAGGGGACGACGCTGGAGGAGTCGGTGGGCGAAGCCATCAACATTGCCGAACAGGCGCAGTGTCCGCTGGAGATCTCCCATCTCAAGGTGGACGCGCCGAGCCGGTGGGGCGCGAGCGCGAAGGCGCTCGAGATGATCGACGCCGCGCGCGGCCGCGGGCTCCGCGTACACGCGGACCAGTACCTGTACGACGCCGCCAGTTCCAACCTCGGCATCCGATTCCCCTCGTGGGTCCTCGAAGGGGGCCAGGACCGCATCAACGAGCGCCTGGACGACGACGCGACGTGGGCGAAGATCCGGGCGGAGATGCGGGAGCTGATCCGGGAGCGCGGCCTCGAGGACTACGGCTTCGCGCGGATCGCGGAGTACCGGGCGGATCGATCGCTCAACGGCCTCACGCTGCCCGAGGCCGCGCAGAAGGTGCTGGGCGCGGCGGACCTGGCCACGCAGCAGGAGATGATGCGGCGCATGCTCCGCGCCGGCGGCGCGTCGATGGTCTACCACTTCATGGCCGACACGGACATCGACCGCATCCTGCGGCACCCGATGGTCGGCATCGCCTCGGACGGCGGCCTCAACACGTTCGGAGAAGGGGTCCCCCACCCGCGCGGCTACGGCAACGCCGTGCGGGCGCTCGGCCTCTACGTGCGGGAGAAGCACGTGATCTCGCTGGAGGAGGCCGTCCGCAAGATGACGTCGCTCCCCGCCGATCACTTCGGCCTCGCGGGCCGCGGGCGCCTCGCCCCCGGCCAGGCCGCGGACATCGTCATCTTCGACCCGGCCACCGTCGGCGATCGCGCCACCTACGAGGAGCCCCATCAGTACGCGGCCGGCATCGCGTGGGTGCTCGTCAACGGCGTGCCCGTGGTGCAGGAGGGTACGCAGACGGAGGCGCGCCCGGGACAGGTGATCAGGCACGTCCCGCGCTGACCGTTGCAGGGCGGAACTTCAGTTCC
>CAZUGF010000077.1:0-17493 GCA_964619705.1 uncultured Bifidobacteriaceae bacterium | reverse complement strand
CGTAGGACGGAGCTTCAGCTCCGTCACGGAAGGCGGACCGTAGGACGGAGCTTCAGCTCCGTCGCGCGCGGAGAGGCGGAGGGGCGGAGGGGCGGAGCTAAAGCTCCGCCCTACGACTCCGCCCTACGACCTCGCCCTACGGCTCCACCATGCGCGTGAGCTGCTCGACCGCCGGGCCGACCAGCGCGCGCGCGTGATCGCGCACCGCGGCGGCGGTCCATCCGGCCGCCCGCAGGTCCCGCACGCCCGTGGCGCGATCGGACTTGCTCAGCTTCTCGGTCTCGGACCGCATCACCAGCGGATGATGGGCAAAGCGCGGCGGCTCCGCGCGGCCCAGCAGGCGCGCCAGGCGGATCTGACGGCCGGTCGATGCCAGCAGGTCCACGCCGCGGACGACGTCCGTGATCGCCTGCGCCAGGTCGTCGACGACGACGGCAAACTGATAGGTCCAGTTGCCGAGGCGATCGCGGATGAGGACGTCGCCGCATTGTGAGGCGGGATCCTGTTGCTGCGCGCCGCAGAGCCGATCCTCGAAGGACTCCACCCCCGCGTCCATGCGCACGCGCCACCCGACCCCGTCGCCGGGCGCGATGCCGCGGGTGCGGCAGGTATTGGCATGGCGCCACTCCGCCTGTCCACCGGCGTGCGCGCCGTCGGTCCCCCGCGCCCCGGCCAGCCTGCGCGTACACGTGCAGCCATAGAGCAGGTCCTGAGCCCGAAGGCGCTCGGCGGCGTCGCGGTACAGGGCATTCCGATCGCTCTGCCGGACCACGGGCTCGTCCGCGGCAAACCCGAGCCACGCCAGGTCCTCGAGGATCGCGTGTTCGTACTCCGGGCGGCTCCGCTGCCGGTCGTGATCCTCGATGCGCAGGAGGACGCGCCCGCCGAGCGCGCCGGCAAGTCCCCAGACGGTCAAGGCGTTGACGACGTGTCCGAGGTGCAGGAATCCGGTCGGGGCCGGGGCAAACCGCGTGCGCACGATGGGTTGGTGGTCTGGAATGCTACCCTACGCGCCACGGAGGCAGATGATGCGATTTGTAACCGGGACCGCCACCATGACCTTGGTTGTTGCTGCAGGACTTGCCACTACAGGGGCGGGACAGGCGCCCCAGAGACAGCAGGGGCCTCCGGCGGCGCTGACCCAGGCCCGGACCATCGAGGCCGGAGATACGGTCTTCACGGAAGAAATGCCCTGGATGGAAGTCCGCGACGCCATCGCGGCGGGCAAGACGACGGTCATCGTGGGCACGGGCGGGCTGGAACAGAACGGGCCCCACGTGGCGACCGGCAAGCACAACTTCGTCCTCCGCGCCACGACGGAGGCCATCGCGCGCCGCCTGGGCAACGCGCTTGTCGCGCCCATCGTGCCGTTCGTGCCCGAGGGTCGCATCGACCCGCCGAGCGGCCACATGTGGTACCCCGGCACCATCAGCCTCCGGGAGGAAACCTTCCAGGCCCTGCTGACCGACATCTGCAGCAGCCTCAAGACCAACGGCTTCCGCGACATCGTCCTCATCGGCGACAGCGGCGGGAACCTGCGCGGCATGCAGGCCGTGGCCGACGCCCTGAACGCCGCCTGGGCCGACACGCCGGTGCGCGTGCACCACGTGGCCGAGTACTACGAGGAAGACCTCTGGAGCTACGACGAGCTCAAGCGCATGGGCATCGTCCAGCAGCCGGACGTCAAGTCCGCGAGCCGCGACGGCGTCCACACGGACTACCACTACGAGTCGATCGTCGCCACCATCGATCCGGCGCTGATCCGGACGGACCAGCGCATCAAGGCCGGCGCGTTCAGCGTCTACGGCGTGGACATGAACCCGCCGTCCCGCACGGTGGAGAACGGCCGGAAGCTGGTGGCCTACCGGGCCGGGATCACGGCCGCCGCCATCACGAAGCGCATCGCCGCCGCCCGGCCCTGATCCACCGCTCGACCGCCGGACCCGACCGCTCGGCCCCCACCGGGTCCGCGGCCGGGCACCGGCGCGTACACTGCCTGTACCGATGACCGCGGTCAGCCTCGCGTTCCTCGTCGCCTGCATCTTCGGCGCCTTCGCGTACGGGTCCTCCACCGTCATGGCGCTCCGGCAGGCGTCGCCTGTCTGGGCGATCGGCCATCCGGCGCCGGGGCTCGCGCGCGTCGCCGTCGATCGCGTGAGCCTGGCGATGTTCGCGCTCTGCACGGTGTGGTTCGTCCTGAATGCCCTGTCGGAGCTCCGCCGGCTCGGCGGCCATCCGCGCGAGGGCTACCTCGATCTCCTGGTGCTCGTGCTCGCCTTCGCGTTCCCGCCCATTGTCATGCACGTCGTCTGGCGGGAGACGCCCTGCGGCGGGTCCGCGCTGCCGGGGCCGTGGGGATGGCCGGTGGCGGCGATGTACGGACTGAGCCCGATCGCGTGCGCGGGCGTCGTGGCCGCCATCTTCGGGTGGGTCCCGCGTCCGGAGCCCTTCGGCGTCTTCATCGGCGGCACCTTCGGCGTCCTCTTCACCGTGACGAGCCTCTATGCCGCCACCCTGACCCTCCGCGCGCGGCGCAACAAGGGCGCGGCGGGCCGCCGCGGGGACAGCGCCATGCTGATCCTCTACGGCAGCCTCGTGGGGCTCTTCCTGGCGCTGACACTCGTGAGCGAGCGGTCCCTGCTCATGCCGGTCGTGGACCGGGTCTCGCGCAGCACGCCGATCCTGTTCCTCGTCACGGCCATCTACTTCGAGAACCGCTTCGAGTTCTACGACCTCGTGATCAAGCGCGCGGTGCTGCTCGTCGTGACGCTGGTCCTCCTCGGCACGGCGTTCACGCTCGTGGCGCCGTTCATCGAGACGCTGCCGGCCGGGCCCGTGCGCCCGTGGCTCGCGGCCATGGTCCTGGTGCCCGCCGTGATGCTGATGCCATGGGGATACGGGAAGCTCTCGGCGGGGCTCGACCGGCTGTGGTTCGGCCGGACGTTCACGGCGGTCGACGCGGTGAAGCACGTGCTCGGCGCGATGCAGACCGCATCGAGCGAGGCGGCGCTCACGGACGAGACCGAGTCGCGGCTGGCCGCCATCTTCGGGACACCCATTGCCGTCCGCGTGGACGATGCCCCCGGGCCGCCGGGGCCGGTGCTGGACGTGGAGGCGTTCACGCCCTCCGGCGGCCGCGTGCGCTTCGTGCCCGTCCGCACGCCGGGTGCCCGCCTGCTCCTCAGCGAGGACATCGCGATGCTGCGGTCGCTCGCGGGCGTGTTCGGCTTCATGCTGGAGACGCTGCGCCTGCAGCAGAAGCGGCAGGAGCAGGAACTTGTCGCGCACGACCTGCGGCTCCAGACCAGCCGGTCCGCGCTGACGGCGCTCCGGGCGCAGATCAACCCGCACTTCCTTTTCAACGCGCTGAACGCCATCGCATCGCTCATCCACTCCAACCCCGAGCGCGCGGACGCGGCCGTCGAGCAACTGGCGGAGGTCTTCCGCTACACGCTGCGCCGATCGGACTCCGACTGGGCGCCGCTCGATCAGGAAATCGCGTTCGCACGCGCGTACCTGGACGTGGAGCAGGCGCGCTTCGGCGATCGCCTCACGTGTACCATCGACGCGGACCACGCCTCCCCGGCGCCGCCCATCCCGTCGATGCTCCTCCAGACCCTCATCGAGAACGCCGTCAAGCACGGCGTGTCCCAGACGCGCGGCCACGGGCGCATCGAGGTGATGGTGCGCACCGCGAACGAGACGGTCATCGTGGAAGTGCGGGACAACGGCCCGGGACCCGCACCAGCCGGCGCCCTCCCGGCCGCGAGGCGGCGGGATGGCGAAGGCTTCGGCCTCCGGAGCGTGCGGGAGCGCCTGGCCGGCCACTTCGGGGACCGCGCGACGCTGACGCTGACGCGCGATGCCGCGGCCGGCATCACCATCGCGCGGATGACGCTGCCGCTGGCACGGGTGACGGCATGACCCGCGCCACCGGAGCCCTCTCATGATCCGCGCCCTGCTGGTCGACGACGAGCAACCGGCGCGCGCGCGGCTGCGCCAGTTGCTGGCGGCGCACGCGGACGTGGAGGTCGTCGGCGAAGCGGAGGACGGCGTGCAGGCGGTGGAGCGCATCGCCGAGGACCGGCCCGACGTCGTCTTCCTCGACATCCAGATGCCCGGCGCGTCCGGACTGGACGTCGCCGCGTCGCTCGGGCGCCCGCGTCCGGCGATCGTCTTCTGCACGGCGTTCGATCAGTACGCCGTGGACGCCTTCGAGTTGTCGGCGACGGACTACCTCCTCAAGCCCGTCAACCGCGCGCGCCTGGCTGCCTCGCTGAATCGCCTGCGCCAGCACCGGGCTCCGGCCGAACACGATCGCGCCGTCGACGCCGCCACGCGCCGCGACGGCCTCAGTCCGGCGCGCTTCCTGGCACGGCGCGGCGCACGCGTCCGCATCGTGCCGCGCGCGGACGTCGTGGCCTTCACCTTCGACGCCGGCGTCACCCACCTCGTGACGGCCACCGAGTCCTTCACGATGCAGCCCACGCTCGCCGCCCTGGCCCGCCGCCTCGACCCCGGCAGCTTCGTCCAGATCTCGCGCACCGTCATCGTGCACCTCGAGGCCGTGCGCGAAGCGCGCCCCTACCCCGACGGCACCGGCGACATCGTCCTCGCCAACGGCCAGACGCTGGCCGTCGCGCGCCGCCGCTGGCGCGTCCTGATGGATCGGCTGGAGGACTGAGGCCGGACGCGCCGCCGGGGCGCGCGATCCCGCAGCTATACTCTACGGATGACCCGACGCGACCTGCTCGCGCTGGCCGGACGGCTGGGCGCCGCCGCGGCCGTCGCTCCGCTCGTCCCGCCACCCTCGCTCTTCGCCCAGGCGCCGGTGCCGGCGCCGGTGCCGGCGCTGGAGCGATGGGGCAAGAAGGGGCTCATCGTCCTCTCCGCGCAGCCGCCGGACTTCGAGACGCCCGTCGCGCTCCTCGACAGCTTCATCACGCCCATCGAGCACTTCTACGTGCGGTCGCACGTGCCCGTGCCGGCACGCCTCGACGCGGACGCGTGGACGCTGCAGGTCGACGGCGAAGTGGACGCCCCGGTGACGCTGTCGCTGGCCGACGTGCGCGCGCTGCCTGCCGTCACCACCACCATGACGCTCGAGTGCGCGGGCAACGGCCGCGGCCTCTTCGATCCTCCCGTCGCCGGGCTGCAGTGGACGAAGGGCGCGGTCGGCACCGCGCGCTGGACCGGGGCGCGCATGGCGGACATCCTGGAACGCGCCGGGGTGCGGAAGGCCGGCCGGTTCGTCCACATGCACGGCGCCGATCGGCCGCTCGGAACGATGCCGGACTTCGTCCGGCAGGTGCCGATGGACAAGGCCATGGACCCCGCGACGATCGTCGCCTACGAGATGAACGGCCAGCCCATCCCGCCGGTGCACGGCTTCCCGCTGCGGTCCATCATCCCCGGGTGGGAGGGCGCCTACTCTCTCAAGTGGCTGACCGGCCTCCACGTGTCGGTCCAGGAGTCCGACAGCTTCTGGGTGGCCACCGGTTACCGGTACCCGACAAAGCGCGTGGCGCCCGGCGCCGCCGTGGACCCGAAGGACATGGCGCCGCTGACCGGCCTGGCCGTCAAGTCCCTGATCACCGCGCCGCTCGAGGGCGCCGTCGTCCCGCCGGGCACCGTCAACGTCGCCGGGTTTGCCTGGGCGGGGAACGACGACGTCGCCTCGGTGGACATCTCCGTCGACCATGGCGCCTCGTGGCAGCCGGCGCGCCTCGTCGGCGAGGCGCCGCGGTATGCATGGCGGCGCTTCGAAGCCGCGTTCGAGGCCGCCACGCCGGAGTCGCGGCTGATCCTGTCGCGGGCCACGGACTCGCGCGGCGCGGTGCAGCCCGCCGTGTCGCACTGGAACCCGTCCGGGTACCTCTGGAACCAGTACGATCAGGTCCGCGTGGAGGTGAAGGGATGAAGGCGCCGGCCGTGGGCCGCTGGTGCGTGGGCGCCGTCATGGTGATCCTCCTGGCGCCGGCCGCGGCGGCGCAGCATCCGCCGGACGCGCTGCCCGATGCGCCGGGTGTGGAGATTGCCCGCGCGCGGTGCCTCACGTGTCACGGCGCGGACATGATCGTGGGACAGCGGCTGTCGGCCGCGGGCTGGGCACGCGAGGTGGACAAGATGATCCGATGGGGCGCCGCGGTGACGGCGGACGAGCACACGCCGCTGACGGCCTACCTCTCGCGCTTCGGGCCCGCGCCGGCCGTCTCCCACAGCCGTGCGGCCGAAGGGGAAGCCGTGTTCACGCGCGCCTGCCTCGGCTGCCACGGACGGGACATGGTGGCGGGACAGCGGCTGTCGCACACCGGCTGGACGCGCGAGGTCGACAAGATGATCCGCTGGGGCGCGGCGGTGAGCGACGCGGACAAGGGCGCGCTCGTGGACTTCCTGGCCGCATCGTTCCCCGTACAGCAGTGACGACGACCGCGCCGCAGGGGCGATCGCCGGGCTGGCTGCTGCCGCTCCTCGCGATCCTGTTCTTCTTCTCGGGCGCGTGCGCGCTCGTCTACCAGGTCATGTGGCTGCGGCTGCTGGCACTGGTCTTCGGCGTCACCGTGTACGCGGCCAGCACCGTGCTCGCGGGCTTCATGGCGGGACTCGCGGTCGGCAGCCTCCTCGCGGGGCGCTGGTCCCGGCGCACCGCGCGGCCGCTCGTGGCCTTCGGCATCGTCGAGGTCCTCGTCGGGCTCACGGCCCTGGCCTCGCCCGTCGTGCTGGACGCGCTGACGCGGCTCTGGGTGACGGTGCACCCATCCCTCCCGGACTCGATGCTGGCCATCACGGCCATCCGCTTCCTCTGCGCGTTCCTCGTCCTGATCGTCCCCACATCGCTGATGGGTGCCACGCTTCCGCTCGTGGTCAAGTCCGCCGTGGCGCAGGAGGCGCGGATCGGATCGCGCGTCGGCGCGCTCTACGCGGTGAACACGACAGGCGCCATCATCGGGGCGCTCGTCGCCGGCTTCTACCTGATCTCGGAAGTGGGCGTCGAGCGCTCGTTCTTCTACGCCGCGGCGACGAACGTGGCCATCGGGTCCGTCGCGCTGATCGCCGGCCTGCGCCTGCCCCGTGCCGCACCGGCGCCGGCGCCGGAGGCCGTCGAGGCCGCGGCCGCGCCCGACAGCGAGGCCCGCGCGCGCGTCGAGATCCTCGGCCCGCGCCAGCGGCAGGCCGTGCTGTGGACCTTCTTCCTGTCCGGGCTGCTGTCGCTGGCACTGGAGATCATCTGGTTCCGCATGCTCGTCGTGTACCTGCGGCCGACGGCCTATGCGTTCACCATCATGCTGGCGGCCGTGCTGGCCGGCATCGCGCTCGGGAGCGCCGTGGCCACGCCGCTCCTCCGGCGGCGGCGCGCGTGGCTGCCCGTGCTCACCGTCATCCAGCTGCTGATCGGCCTGACCGCGGTGCTCAGCTTCAACGCCCTCGCGCGCAGCCAGGCCGTCCTCGAGGCCATGGGCGGCCAGGCGGCGTTCTTCGAGCGCCTCGGGCTGAACGCCTACCTCGCGCCCATCGTCGTCTCCAGCCTCCTCGCGATGCTGCCGACGACGATCCTGCTGGGCGTGGCGTTCCCGATGGGCCTGTCCCTGTGGGCCGGCGAGGACACGCACGCGGACACCAGCCGGCGCGTCGGCGCCTTCTACTCCCTCAACGTCGTCGGCGCGATTGCGGGATCCCTGCTGGCGGGCTTTGTCCTCCTCCCGGCCCTCGGCAGCCACGGCAGCCTCATCGCGGCCGCGGCCCTGGCCGTCCTGTCGAGCGTGGGCCTGGCGGCCGTGCAGCGCCGGACGCGTCCCAATTTCGCGGGCTTCGTCGGCATCGTGGGACCGGTGCTGTTCGTGATGACGGCCCTCAACACCGTCAACCCGTTCGACGTCGCCTTCGAGCGCTTCCACCGGGGCGAGCGCCTGCTGTGGCGCCAGGAAGGCGTCCAGACGACGGTGGCCGTTCACGAGCGCCCGGGCGCGCCGCGCCCCATGCGCGTGATGTACCTGGACGGCATGCACCAGGCCAACGACTCGGAGGCCACGGCATTCGTCCACCACCGGATCGGGGCCCTGCCGGTGATGCTCCACCCGCGGCCCACCACGGCGCTCGTCGTCGGGATGGGCGGCGGCGCGACGCCGGGCGCCGTCGCGCGCTTCGATGTGGACGTCGACGTGGTGGAGCTTTCCGGCGCGGTGGTCGAGGGCTCCAGCTTCTTCACGCGGATCAACTTCGACCTGCTCGAGCGCCCCAATGTGCACCTGCGCGTAGACGACGGCCGCAACTTCCTGATGATGACGCGCAAGAAGTACGACGTCATCACGGCGGACATCATCCTGCCGCGTCACGCCGGCGCCGGCGCGCTCTATTCGCGCGAGTACTACCAGCTCGTGCGGCAGGCACTGGCCCCCGGCGGGCTCGTCCTCCAGTGGAACGGAGGAGAGACAGACACCGAGTACAAGATGCTCATGCGCACGTTCCTGTCTGTCTTCCCCTACACGACGCTGTGGGGCGACGGCAGCCTCATGCTCGGCAGCCTGCAGCCGTTCGAGCTCAGCCGGAGCACCTACGAGGCGCACCGCCGGTCACCGGGGTTCACGGACCTCTTCGACTGGGACCTGGACACACTGCGCCGCCTCTACATCGCCGGACCGGACGCGCTCCGCGCGTTCGTCGGTGACGGCCCGCTGCTGACCGACGACAGGCCGGTCATCGAATATTTCCTGTCCCTGCCGCGGAACGATCCGCCACCGGACCTCGATCCGCTCCGGGGCACCATCGACGAGGTCCTGCGGCCGTGAGGGCCCGCCCACGCGCGGCAGCACCACGGGCACACCTGCAACAGGCACAATAGGTCCAGATGCGCCACCTGATACTGCTCGCCGCCATCACCTGGGGATTCACTGCCGCCGGAGCCGCATCCGGCGGGGCCGGCTCGCAAGCCGCCGGCTCGCCCGAAGCGCGGGCCGTGGCCTATCTGGTGGCCGAGGCGCCGCGCTGGCATCTCGAGCCGGACTGCTCCTCGTGCGACGGCAACGGCGATGCCGTGCGCGCGCTGGCCGCCGCGCGCGGCCGCGGGTACGACATCGCGACCGCCCTCGACAGCTCGCTGGCGTTCCTCCGTACGCCCGCGGGCTGGGACGCGAACGCGACGCGGAACGGCGACGCCGACAAGCCGCTGGCCCGCCTCCAGTTCGCGAGTGCGCTCGCCGCCGCCAGCGCCGCGGAGACCAATCCCAGCGACGCGCTGGTTGCGGCGGCCGGCCTCATCGAGGCCGATCAACTGGCGGACGGATCCTGGAACATCGGCACGCCGGACGAGCCGGGCACGCCGGCCACCTACGGCACCGCGCTCGCGACCGTCTCGGCACGGGCCACGCTGATTGCCGCCGGGCGGGAGCCCGATCACTTTGCCGTCGCGCAGATCGACCGCTGGCTCCGGACGGTCGAGGTCACGCGCCTCCTGGACGCGTCGGCCGTCGTCCTGGGCCTTGGTACGGACATGGACGTGATGGCCATGCGCCAGCGGGGCACGAGCCTGGACTTCCTCCGCAGCCATCAGGCCGCGAACGGCGGGTTCATGCCGGCGCCCGGCGCGGACCCGGACGTGTTCGACACCGCGGTGGCCCTGCTCGGCCTCGGCCAGCTCGCGCGCGATCCGCGCCTGGTGCGTGCCGCCTTCGGGGATGAGAACCTCCGCACCGCCCGATCGCGGGCGCGGGAGTGGCTGATCGCCGAGCAGCGTGCCGATGGCAGCTGGCCGGAGTCCAACGGCCAGCCGCGTCGCGAAAGCTACGCCGAGCGGATCTCCACGACGGCGTGGGCCCTGCTCGCGCTGCTGGAGACGCCGCCGCTGCCGTAGCCGCGGGCGGTGTATCCTAGGCGCCGGCGGGAGGACCTCTCCCGCCGGGTCGCACCGCGTTCCCCCGACGAGGCGCGGCCAGACAGGAGCAGGTTCGCGTGAACAGTCCTCTCCGTTCGGCCACGACGAGCTCGGCTGCCGTCCTCCACGGTCTCGCGCGCCTCATCACCTGGTCGTCCGCGCAGGGCTCGATCGGCCAGGTGTTGACCGAGCTCGTCCGTTTCATCGAGGACCTGGAGCCCGACATGCGCGCGTCCGTGCTGCTCGTGGACCGCGAGCAGGGCGTGCTCCGCCTCGGCGCCGCGCCGAGCCTGCCCGACGCCTACAACCGCGCCATCGACGGCCTGCCTTTCGGCGAGGGCGCCGGCTCGTGCGGCACGGCCATCGCCCGCGGGACGCGCGTCGTCGTCACCGACATCGCCACCGATCCGCTGTGGGTCGGCTACCGCACGCTGGCGCTGCCGCACGGCCTCCGGGCCTGCTGGTCGGCGCCCTTTGCCGACAGCCGCGGCGACATCCTCGGCACGCTGGCGATGTACTACGCCGCGCCGCGCGGGCCGAGCGAGGTGGAAGGGAGCGTCATCGAGCTGGCCGCGTCGGTCGCGGGGATCCTCGTCGAGCGGCACCGGGACACGGAACGCCTGCGGGACCGTGAGGCGCGGCTCCGGGCCATCGTGGACAACGAACCGGAGTCGGTGACGGTGCTGGACCTCGACGGCCGCATCCAGCAGATGAACCCCGCGGGGCTCCGCCTGATCGGCGCGGACTGGCCGCGGGCCTCGGGACGGGAGTTCCTGTCCCTGGTCGCGGCGGAACACCGGATGCCCTATACCGACCTGGAGAGCCGGGCCATCGGCGGGTGGACGGGCACGCTCGAGTTCGATCTCATCGGCCTCACGGGATCCCGCCGGTCCGTGGAGGCCCACGTCGTGCCGCTGACGAATGCCGGCGGGCAGGTGACCTCCATCCTGCAGCTCGCCCGGGACGTCACAGCCCGGCGCCGGGCCGAAGCGGCCGCCCTCGAGCTGAAGAAGCTGGAGTCCATCGGCCGCCTGGCCGGCGGCGTCGCGCACGACTTCAACAACATGCTGAGCGCGATCCTCGGATTCACGGAACTCGCCCTCATCGAGAGCCCGGAGGGGGCGCCCGTGCGCGAGCGCCTCCTGGAAATCCAGAAGGCCGCCAACCGCTCCGCCGAGCTCACGCGGCAGCTGCTGGCCTTCGCGCGGCGGGAGACGGCGCAGCCGCGCGTCGTGGACTTCAACGCGGTCGTCTCCGGCCTCCTGGGCATGATGCACCGCCTGGTCGGCGACGACATCGAGCTCGTGTGGAACCCGGCCCCGCGCCTGTGGGGCGTCAAGGTGGATCCCTCCCAGCTCGATCAGATCCTCACGAGCCTGCTCGCCAACGCGCGCGACGCCATCACCGATCGGGGCGTCGTCACCGTGACCACGTCCAACCGGCACGTGGACGAGGCGTTCTGTGCCCGCCACCCGCAGGCGCGCGCCGGCGACTTCGTCTCGCTCGTCGTGCAGGACACCGGCGAGGGCATTCCGCGGGCCATGCTCGATCGCGTCTTCGAGCCGTTCTTCACGACGAAGGGCGATCAGGTCGGCAAGGGCCTCGGCCTGGCCGCCGTGTACGGAAGCGTCCGGCAGAACGGCGGCTTCGTGCTGGTGGACAGCGTGCTCGGCGAGGGCGCCACGTTCACGGTGTGCATTCCCCGCACCGATGAACCGATGCACGGCGGTACGGACGCGGAGCCCGACGCGCCGGGGGACACCCGCCGCGTGCTGCTCGTCGAGGACGAGCCCGCCGTGCTCACGCTGACCGAGACCGTCCTGCGGCAGCACGGGTACCACGTCCACGCGTTCTCCACGCCGGCCGACGCGGTCCGGTTCCTCGACGAGGCGGCCGCCCGGCCGGACCTGGTCGTCACCGACGTGATGATGCCGGGCATGACCGGCCGGGAGCTTGTCCGCGAGGTCCATGCGCGCTGGCCCGACGCGCCGGTGCTCTACATGTCGGGGTACCCGGCGGATGTGATCACCCGCGAGGGGCTGCTCGATCCGGGCGTCGCATTCCTCCAGAAGCCGTTCAGCGTGGCCACGCTCGTCGGCCGTGCGGCGGAGATCCTGCGCGACCGCGCCCGCGGCCAGTAGCGCACCGCGCGCCGTCCGCATCCACCCGCCCGCCGGCGGCTCGGCGACGGGTCCGGCCCTGTCGATCCGGATGGCGTGCAGCCTGCTACACTCCCCCGCATGTCAAGCGCACCGGTTGATCCCATGGCTCTCGCGGCCCGGCGCCGGGCCGCCCCGCGCCGCCTGGCGGCCATGATCGGCCTCGCCGCGGCGTGCGCGGCGGCCGCAACATGGATGGACGCGCCGGCGGCGCAGTCCGGGCCGTTCCAGTTCCGTGTCGCGCTGCCGGCCGGCCAGGCCGGCCCCGTCGACGGGCGCCTGCTCGTGATGATCGCGCGTGACGGCAAGGCCGGCGAGCCGCGGTTCCAGATCAACGACGGCCCCACCGGACAGCTCATCTTCGGCATCGACGTGGACGGCTGGGCCGCGGGCACGCCCGCGGTCGTGGACGCGTCGGCCTCCGGCTTCCCGCTCGCGTCCATCACGGACATTCCCGCGGGCACCTACACCGTGCAGGCGCTGCTGCACCGGTACGAGACGTTCCGCCGCGGGGATGGCTTCACGGTCAGGATGCCGATGGACCGCGGCGAAGGACAGCAATGGGCGCGCGCGCCGGGCAACCTGTACAGCACGCCGATCGAGGTACGGGTCGATCCGGCCGGAGGGCCCGTCACGCTCACGCTCGACAAGGTCATCGACCCGATCCCGGCGCCGGCCGACACGAAGTACATCAGGCACGAGCGCATCCAGAGCGCGCTGCTGACGAAGTTCTGGGGACGGCCGATGCACCTGGGCGCCAACGTGCTGCTCCCGGAGGGCTGGGACACGCACCCCGACGCGCGCTATCCGCTCTTCATCTACCACGGGCACTTCCCGTACACGTTCACCGGGTTCCGGCCGGAGCCGCCGGATCCGGACCTGAAGCCGGACTTCGCCGCACGGTTCCAGCTCGCCGGCTACAACCGGATCCAGCAGGAGTACGCGCACCAGTTCTACAAGGACTGGACCGGCCCCGGCTTCCCGCGCGCCATCGTCATCGAGATCCAGCACGCGACGCCGTTCTACGATGACAGCTATGCGGTCAACTCCGCCAACAGCGGCCCCTACGGCGACGCCATCGTCCGGGAACTGCTGCCGTACCTCGAGCAGAAGTACCGGGGCATCGGCGAGGGCTGGGCGCGGTTCATGTACGGCGGGTCGACCGGCGGCTGGGAAGCCATGGCCGCGCAGGTGTTCTATCCCGACGACTTCAACGGCGCCTACATCGCGTGCCCGGATCCGATCGACTTCCGCGCCTATACGGTCGTCAACCTCTACGAGGACGAGAACGCGTACTTCCTGAAGAGCGACTGGAAGAAGACGCCGCGGCCGGGGCTGCGCAACTACCTGGGCCACGTCGGCACCACGCTCGAGGAGATGAACCGCCTGGAGCTCGTGCTCGGGACGAAGACGCGGTCCGGCCAGCAGTGGGACGTGTGGGAAGCCACCTACTCCCCCGTCGGACCCGACGGCTACCCCGCGCGCATCTGGGACAAGGTGACCGGCGTCATCGACAGGAAGGTGGCCGAGTACTGGCGCGAGCATTACGACCTGGTCCACATCCTCCAGCGCGATTGGGCCAAGGGCCTCGGCCAGAAGCTCGAGGGCAAGCTCCACATCTACGTCGGCGACATGGACAACTACTACCTGAACAACGCGGTGTACCTCGCGGAGGCCTTCCTGGAGTCCACGACGAGCCCCTACTACGGCGGCGAAGTGGACTACGGCGATCGCGCGGAGCACTGCTGGAACGGCGACCAGACGCGGCCGAACGCGCTCTCGCGTCTCCGGTATCACCAGATGTTCATCCCGAAGGCCGTGGAGCGCCTGCTGCGAACGGCGCCGCCGGGCGCGGACCTGACCTCCTGGCGCTACTGAGCGCGCCGCCCGCCGCCGACGACGCCCCGCCGGTGCCGCCGGCGGGTAACGTCCGTGTGATAATTCCTCATGGGCACCTTGCTCTTGCTCACGTTGCTCCTGGCCGCCCCAGCTCATCTGATGGCGCAGACGGCGCCCTCCACGGCCAAGCCTTCCACGGCCAAGCCGGCGACGGCCAAGCCCGCGCAGCCGCGGGCCGCGCCCACCATCGTCCTCACGATCACGGTGACGTCCCTGGCCGGTGAGGCCCTGCCGGGCGTGACGGTGACGGCACTCGGTCCCGTCGAGCGCCAGGCGACGACGATTGCCAACGGCACCGTGCGCCTGCCCGGCCTGCGGGCGGGCACCTATCGGCTGCGCTTCGAGCACGAGGGCTTCCACACCTTCGAGAAGGAAGTGAGCTGGCGCACGGGCCAGCCGGCGCCGCTCGACGTGGCGCTGACACCGGCGCCGGAACCGCCGCCGCCGCCCGAGCCGCCGCCCGCGCCCGAGCCGGCCAACAGCATCGAGCTGCCGCCGCCGTCCTCACCGAAGTCGATGACGCTGCCGGACTACATCGAGCGCAACTTCATCGGCCCGCGCGACGCGCACAAGGAGGATCTGGTCGGCTGCAGCGGCCTCGGCCAGGCCAACGTCTGGCAGATCCGCGAGCCGTGGACCGATCGCGAGCACCCCTCCGCCGATGCCATGCTCTACGTCATCGGCGGCGAGGGCAGCATCCGTCTCGACGGCCGCGACATCACGGTGGGGGCCGGCAGCTTTGCCGTCGTCCCGCGCGGCACGACCTACTCGCTCGCGCGGCGGGGACGCAACCCGTTGATCGTCCTGTCGTTCCTCGCCGGCGCCCCCTGCGCGGCCGACTGACTCACGCAGATTCCCGGACCCCATTCGCGATGGCCGATACGACCGATACGAGACCCACCCCCGCCGCCGTGGACGACGACTCCGAGCCATCGCGGGACTTCATCCGGGAGATCGTCGCCGCGGACGTCGCAGCCGGCACGCACGCGGACGGCATCGTCACGCGCTTCCCGCCGGAACCCAACGGCTACCTGCACATCGGGCACGCCAAGGCCATCAGCCTGGACTTCGGCGTCGCCGCCGAGTTCGGCGGCCGCTGCAACCTGCGCTTCGACGACACGAACCCCGTCAAGGAGGAGATCGAGTACGTCGACTCCATCAAGGACGATGTGCGGTGGCTCGGCTTCGACTGGGCGGACCGCGAGTACTACGCCTCGGACTACTACGAGCAGTTGTACGGCTTTGCCGAGCGCCTGATCGAGAAGGGCGTCGCGTACGTGGACTCGCTCTCCGCGGACGAGATCCGCGCGCACCGGGGCACGCTGACGGAGCCCGGCATCGACTCCCCCTGGCGCACCCGTTCCGTGGAGGAGAACCTGGATCTCTTCCGGCGCATGCGGGCCGGGGAGTTTGCCGACGGCGCGCACGTGCTGCGCGCGAAGATCGACATGGCGTCCTCGAACATCACGATGCGGGACCCCGTGCTGTACCGCATCCGCCACGCCTCGCACCACCGGACGGGCGACACCTGGTGCATCTACCCGATGTACGACTTCGCGCACCCGCTGTCGGATGCGATCGAGGGCATCACGCACTCCCTCTGCACGCTGGAGTACACGGACCACCGGCCGCTGTACGACTGGTGCATCGAGCAGGCCGGCACGGCGTCCCGGCCGCGGCAGTACGAGTTCGCGCGCCTCAACCTGAACTACACGGTCATGAGCAAGCGGAAGCTGCTCCAACTCGTGCAGCAGGACCATGTCGGCGGCTGGGACGATCCGCGGATGCCCACGATCAGCGGCCTGCGGCGGCGCGGGTACACGCCGGAGTCCATCCGCGAATTCTGCGCCCGTGTCGGCGTGGCGAAGAAGGAGAACGTGATCGACATCGGGCTCCTCGAGCACTGCGTGCGCGAGGACCTCAACCGCCGTGCGCCGCGGGCGATGGCCGTCCTCCGTCCGCTGAAGGTGGTCCTCACCAACTACCCGGACGACCGCGTGGAGGAGATGGACGTCGTCAACAACCCGGAGGACCCGTCGGCCGGCACGCGCAAGGTGCCGTTCAGCCGTGAGCTGTTCATCGAGCACGAGGACTTCATGGAAGACCCGCCGAAGAAGTTCTTCCGGCTGGCGCCCGGCCGCGAGGTGCGGCTGCGGAACGCGTACCTGATCACCTGCACCGACGTCATCAAGGACGATGCCGGCGCCGTCGTCGAGCTGCGCGCGACCTACGACCCCGACACGCGCGGCGGCAACGCGCCGGACGGCCGCAAGGTGAAGGCGACGCTCCACTGGGTGTCCGCCGCGCACGCGGTAACGGGTACGGTGCGTCTCTACGATCGCCTCTTCACCGTGGAGGACCCGGACGGCGCGAGTGCCAGGGCCGGGGAGGCGTTCACTTCCCTGTTGAACCCGGCATCGCTCGAGGTGCTCGACGCGTGCCGCCTCGAGCCGATGCTCGGCGCGGTGGCGCCCGGCGCGCGTTACCAGTTCGAGCGGCTGGGCTACTTCTGCGCGGACCCGGACTCACGGCCCGGCGCGCCGGTCTTCAACCGGACCGTGTCCCTCAAGGACACGTGGGCGCGCATTGCCGCGCGGGGATAACGGGACACCCATGCCTCCTGCCCTCACGTCCCGTGAACGCGCCAGGCTCAAGGCCCGCGCGCACGCGCTCGATCCGTTCGTCCACGTGGGTCAGGCCGGGCTGACCGATCCCGTCGCGGCGGAAGTCGACCGCGCGCTGACGGCGCACGAGCTGATCAAGGTCCGGCTCGAGGTCCCCGATCGCCGGGAGCGGGCGGCGCTCGCCGAGGCCATCGGCGCGCGCGCGGATGCCGCGCGGGTCCAGTCCGTCGGGAAGGTGCTGGTGCTCTGGCGCCCGCGTCCGGACGCCGCCGCGGACCAGGACTGACGCCCGCCGCCCAGCGCGCACGACTACCCCGCCGGATCCGGTCCGATCGCCACGTCCACGGGCGTGGGCGACAGTACTCGCGCGAGATCGGCCGGCGCCAGGGACACCAGGAGGCCGCGTCGTCCGCCGTTGATGTAGATCCGCGGCAGGTCCAGGATCGTCCGCTCGATGAACACGGGCAGCGGCTTGCGCGTGCCGAAGGGCGAGGTCCCGCCGACCTGGTACCCGGTGTGCCGCTCGGCGGCGGCCGGCTCACACGGTTCCACGGACCGCGCGCCAATCTGCCGCGCCAGGTTGCGCGTGGACACCTCGCGATCGCCGTGCATCAGGACGATGAAGGGCTGCGCCTTGTCGTCCTGCATGACGAGCGTCTTGACGATGGCGTGCTCCTCGACGCCGAGTTCGCGCGACGACACGCGCGTGCCCCCACGTGCCTCGTACCGATAGGGATGTTCCGTGAACGCGACCGCGTGCTGGCGAAGGACGCGCATGGCCGCCGTGGTCGACACCGGGGAATTGTACGACGTGTTCCAGGCGCCCTGCGGGCGTAGGCCGCGGCTGGCGCCGCGGAAGGCGTCGCCGCTGATGCGGCTCCGTGGGCGCCCCTTCGGGGCGTGGGCCTCAGTTGCGGCCTCGCCGCTCCGCGGCTCGGTGGGG
>CAZUGF010000076.1:0-20433 GCA_964619705.1 uncultured Bifidobacteriaceae bacterium | reverse complement strand
TCCGCGCTTCGAGCGACGTCATCCGGTCCTCGAGTGCCGTCATCCGGCCTTCGAGGGCCGTCATCCGGCCTTCGAGCGACGTCATCCGGTCTTCGAGGCGGGTCGCGCGGCCCTCGCCGCCTGTCATCCGGCCGTTCAGCTCAAAGAACCCCTCGGCCACCGTCTTCTCGAGGCGACTGATTCTCTCGTCGAGCATCATGACGTCGTCGATCATCGTAGCATCGTCCTCCCGGAGGATGACTGCGAGTGGTGTGCCAGGCGAAACGTCGCGGAATGCCGGCCAGACAGCGCCGAGCTCGACCGACAGGGCGCAGAAAATGCGCGCTTCGAGGCGGTGAGGGAGTGCAGAACCTGCGAGGGGATGCGCGCGAGTCGCGTTGCGGTCAGGTGCCCGCGCGACGGGAGGGAACAGGCGGCAGAATGGCGGCATGGGTTGCGATCGTGATCCGGCGCGCTCGCTGGACGGGCGCATCCGGTTCGCCATTGCCGGCAGGCGGCTCGGCCTTGCCGCCCCTTACTTCGCCAGCGGATCCGGCCGCAACTGGAAGTGCGCGGCCAGCGGCCTCGACCCCTTCCCGCCCTCGATGAGCCACGGCGTGCGATCACCATTGGCCGCCCACAGACCGCGTCCCTTCCACCCCGCGTCCGCGTCGTCGATGCGGCCATCGAAGCCCTTCGAGTAGAAGCCCAGCGGATACGGGACCCGCAGCACGACCATCCGGCCGCCTGCGAACGCGATGAGGCCGTCGTTCAGGTTGCCCGTGGACATCGGCACGTCCTCGCCGAGCCCGAACGTGTTGTGCTGGTCGACCCACGTGTAATAGCTCGACTCGGCGCTGTTCTCGCCGAGACCGTCGAAGCCCGGCCCGGGATACCGGTGGAACGTCCAGCCTTCCGGACAGTGATCGCCCGTGGCCGTGGGACCGTTCAGCGGGCCGGTGCACTTCCGGCGGTCGAAGCTGCCCATGTGACCGCTCGCGAGTGACACCCAGACCACGCCCTGCTTGTCGATGTCCGCGCCGCGGACGCCGAAACCCGGCTGCGGCACGTGATAGACCTCGGCGATCGTCGTCGCCGGCGGGTTGGCGCCGGGCGCCAGACGGACGATGCCGCTCGTCGCGCCGCGGAACGATCCCCAGACGGATCCGTCCACCGGGCTGGGCATCACGGCGTAGAACCCGGCGACGATCCGTGTGTCCCTGGCCGGGTCGGGCGGCTGATTCGGCTCGACGTACTCGTCCCGCCGGCCATTACCGTTGGTGTCCAGCACGAGCGCCGTCCAGCCCTGCGACCTGGCCGCGTCGCCCGTCTCGTCGAAGAGCTTCGTGTTGAGCCAGCCGACGACGGGCCCGCCCCCGCTGGTCCACAGCGTGTCGTTCTCGTCGTAGCCGAACTGCAGATGGTGCGTGCCGAAGCACGTGTCGATGAACGTGTACTCCTCGGTCCGCGGGTTGAACACCGCGAGATGCCGGTTCGTGCGCTCCATCGGGAAGAGCCGTGCGGACGGGTGGTCCGAGCCCGCCTTGCAGAACGCCGGGTTCTCGGGGCCGCGAACGGCGGCCGCCAGCCACAGACGCCCGTCGCGTCCGAACATGGAGTTGTGGTTGTTGACGCGCGTGTCCCAGATGCGCTCGGTGCCCCAGTAGGGAGAGGGTTCGGTCGGGTCGAGGCCGGCGGCGTGGCCCGGGCCCAGGCTGAGCGGCATGTCCGGGTCCCGCACGGGTGCGTGGAACGACCGCGCCACGTTGTTCACGGGATCGAGGATCGGGAGCACGTCCGAGCTGTACTCGGGCGAGCCGACGATCGGACCATACGCGTTGACCGTCGGGAATCGGCGGTCGCTGGCAATCAGGTCGTGGAGGTAGTGCTTGTCCGTCATCCAGTCGCGCAGCGTGACCACGATGTTCCGCTCCACGCCCTGCGGTCGCTCGGGCTTCGTCCGCGGCAGCTCGCCCTTCGCGATGCGGTCCGTCCACTCGCCGTACAGCTCGAACGATAGCGGCCCGAGCACGTTCAACTGGTTGAGCATCATCTGGCCGGACTGTCCGGACTGCACGCGGCGCCGCCAGGCGTCGGCGGACGTCGGGAACGCACCAAGCGCATCGGGGATGGTCCGCGTCGAGGCCTGGCCGAGCTGGTGGCAGCCGACGCAGCCGTTGCTCTTCATGCCGTCGAGCCAGCGGGTCCGGGAAACGTTGGGTGCGATGCCCGGGTGGCTGCCGAACGCATCGGCTGGCGGGATTCGCAGCATCGAGTACCAGTGGATGGCAGGATAGTAGGCGGCTGCGGCGGCCTCGTCCGGCGCAGGGATGGCCGTGATATCGACGTGCGTGCCAGGTGTGGCGGAGCTCCTGGCGCTGTCCACGAGGCCGTAGCCGCGTGCCCAGACGTCGTATCGTGCCGGCGGAAGATCCGGGACGACATAGCGCCCCTGATCATCGGTGACGACGGTCTTGATGAAGCGCACGCCGAGGTCCCGCGTCTCCGCGATGACCCAGACACCCGCCTCGGGGCCCGAGGGGCCGCTGACGACGCCGCCGATGTCGTCGGCATCAATCGGGACGCGCGATCCCGGATTGGACGCACAGGCGGCGGCCAGGAACGCAAGAGCAGGCAGGCAGGCGAATCGTCCGGACATCGTCATCCTCCTGGATGGCCTCGTGTCCTCGGCAGGACTGCAGAGCCGCGCGACCGGGCTGCGTGCCGCGGGCCGGGCGGCAGGTGCCGGTTCGTGCGTCAGCAACGGTATCACCAGTTCCGGGCACGGAGATCGCCGGCTCATCTAGATACTTGACAGGAGCCGCGGCGGCGTCTACTCTTCATCTCAAGCATCTATGGGAGACACCTCCAGGGGCGAACTGCTGCAGGGCACGCTGCCGCTGCTCATTCTCCGCACGCTCGAGCCGGGCCCGAACCATGGCTTCGCCATCGCGAAGCGGATCCAGCAGGTGTCCAACGCCGTGCTCAAGGTGGAGCAGGGATCGCTGTATCCGGCCCTGCACCGGATGGAGCTCGACGGCGTCATCGAGTCCTACTGGGATACCACGGAGAACAATCGGCGGGCGAAGTACTACACGCTCACCAGGCGGGGCCACCGCGCGCTCGCGAGCGAGACGGAGCGGTGGCAGGCCATCGCGGGCGCCATCGCGGCCGTGCTCCAGGACGCCTGACATGCCGCGCGGGCTCACGCGACTCCGGCTCCGCCTGCGTGCCCTGCTGTCGCGCGCGCACGACCGCGAGGTGCGGGACGAGCTGCGGCTCCACCTCGACATGCTGGCGGACGAGTACCGCGAGCAGGGCCTCTCGGACGTGGAGGCCGTGTCGCGCGCGCATCGCGAGTTCGGCAACGTGGCGAGGCTTGGTGAGACGGTGCACGAGGTGTCGTCCTTTCCCTGGATCGAGGGCGTGCTGCGGGACGTCGCCTACGCGTTCCGCGAGATGCGCCGCAGCCGCGGCGTGACGGCCGTCGCCGTGCTGTCCCTCGCCCTCGGCATCGGGGCCAACACCGCTATCTTCTCCGTCGTCAACGCGCTGATGCTGCGCGCGCTGCCGGTTGAGGAGCCCGAGCGGCTGGTCGCCCTGTCGCTGGCTGACCACGAGAGCAGCCGGGTCGACGGATCGCGGTGGAGCTACGGCTTCTGGCGGGAGGTCGAGCAGCGGTTCAGCGCGTTCGACGGGGCGATTGCGTGGTCCACCGTGCCGTTGGATCTCTCGAGTGGCGGGGAAGCCGACCCGGCCAGCGGTGTGTTCGTGAGCGGGGATTTTTTCACCGTGCTGGGCGTGTCGGCCATCCTGGGGCGCACGCTCGCGGCCACCGACGATCAACGTGGCGGTGGCCCGGAGGGCCCGGTCGCCGTGATCAGTCATCGGCTGTGGCAGGGCCGGTTCGGCGGATCACCTGACATCGTGGGGCAGTCGCTCGTCATCCACGGCCGGGCCCACACGATTGTGGGCGTCACCGAGCCCCGCTTTACGGGGCTCGAGGTCGGGCAGGCGTTCGACGTCGCGCTGCCACTCGCTGCCGAGCCGCTGGTCCGCGGCTCAGCGTCGTTCCTCAACCCGCCGTTCGATCGCATGAATTACTGGCTGCGAATCGTGTGTCGCCTGCGGCCCGGCCAGTCGATGGAGAGTGCCGGGGCACTGGTGCGCGGCCTGCAGCCGCAGCTTCGTGACGCCTCCGTGCCCCCCGAGCTTCCGGGGTTTGCCGACAGCTACCTGAAGGAGCCGCTCTCCGTCGTCCCGGCCAGCACGGGGATGTCGCTCCTCCGTCAGACCTATCGGCGTCCGCTCGCCGTGTTGCTCGTGGTTGTCGCGCTCGTGCTTGTGCTCGCCTGTGTCAACATCGCCAACCTGCTGGCCGCGCGAGCGGCGGCCCGGGGCCACGAGTTGGGCGTCCGCCTGGCGCTCGGCGCGTCGCGATGGCGGATCGCGAGGCAGTTGCTGATCGAAAGCGTCGTACTGGCGGCGTCCGGTGCCCTGGCTGGCCTCGTGTTGGCCATGTGGGCCTCGCGGGCACTTGTCACACGGTTGTCGACCACGAGCTGGACCGTCTCGCTCGACCTGCCGATCGATTGGCGGGTCATGGCGTTCACGGTCGTGGCGACGATGATCACGGCGGTGCTGTGTGGCGTGATGCCTGTCCTGCGGACACGCCATGCGGCGCCGATCGACGCGCTCAAGGAACAAGGACGCGGACTTGTCGGGGATCGGCGCGTGACCCTGTCGAGCACGCTCCTCGTGGTCCAGGTGGCGTTGTCGCTGACGCTGGTTGTCGGGGCCGGGCTATTCGCCGCCACGTTCGTGCGGCTGACCGACGTGCCAGTCGGGTTCGACAGTGACCGCGTCCTGCTGGTCACCACCAACGCCGCGCGTGTCCCTGTCGCACCCGCGGACCGATTGGCGCTCTATGGACGGCTTGTGGAGGCCGCGGGCGCCGTGCATGGCGTTGCGATGGCTGCGGCGTCGACGTCCACCCCTGTCAGCGGCACGAACATGAGCCTTCGCGTGGACGTGGTCGGCGATGCACGTGCGCCCGGTGACGAGTCCGGCCGGGCAAAATACACGTTCGTGACGCCGGAATGGTTCGCTACCTATGACGTGCCTCTGCTCGCGGGCCGTGACGTGAGTCCCGCGGACATCGGCACGGCTCCGGCCGTCGCGGTCGTGAACCAGGCGTTTGTGGACAGGTTCCTGCCGGACCGCCCGGCGATCGGCGAATCGATAGGCACGTCCGTGGGGCCCCGTGGAGAGATCCCGCTCGGAACGAGGACCATCGTCGGCATCGTGGGCAATACGGTGTACCAATCGCTCAGGGAAGAGACGCAGCCTGTCATGTACTTTCCGATCGCGCAGTGGAACCTGCCGATTCCGCTCTACGCCTCCGTGGCGATCGGCATTCGCCCGGTCGCTGGCGGCGCAGCCTCCCTGTCATCCGGCGTGGCCGATGCGCTCACGGCCATCGAGCCGAGGCTGGCCCTGACGTTCCGCACGCTCGACGAACAGGTGCGCGAGTCCATCCATCAGGAGCGGCTTGTCGCCGGCCTCGCCGGGCTCTTCGGCGTCCTGGCGCTGCTGCTCGCCGGCCTCGGCCTCTACGGCGTGGCGAGCTACGGCGTCACGCGCCGGCAAACGGAGATCGGCGTGCGGATGGCGCTCGGCGCCACGCCGGCGGCGGTGGTTCGCCTCGTCCTGTCGCGCGTCTTCATCCTCGTCGGTGTCGGCGTGCTCGCTGGTGCAGGCCTCTCGATCTGGCTCTCCCGCTTCGTCGCGTCCCTCCTCTTCGGCGTCGAGCCGGGCGATGCCGCCGTGCTCGTCGTCGCGGCCACCGTGTTGATCGTCGTCTCGGCCGTCGCGGCATGGATTCCGGCGCGGCGTGCCCTCGGCATCGACCCCGTCGAGACGCTGCGCGAGCACTGAGGTGGCCGCGCGTTGACCGCGGGAGCCGAAGCCGCTACCCTGACCACGCGTCTCCCGGCGGACGGCGCGATGGTGCAGCGTTGACGCTCACGCATCCCGTTCGCCGGTACGCCCTGGACGACACAGCCATGCTCGATGCACTGCTTGCCCTGTCCGGCGCCTGGCAGGGCCGCTACCAGTTGCGCGGAGACCCGAGCTTCGACGGCGACTCGGATTCCACGGCGCAGGTGACGCCCGTGCTGGGCGCACGCTTCGTCCGCGTGGACTACACGTGGAGCGACCGCGGCACGGCGCAGGAAGGCCTGCTGCTGATTGGCGGGGAGCCGAAGACAGGCGTCGTGACCGTCGTCTGGCTGGACTCGTGGCACAACGGCCCGCGCATGATGACGTGCACGGGCGCCGGCACGCCCGATGGCGGCATCGATGTGCGCGGCACCTACCCTGCCGGTCCCGGCTCGCCGGACTGGGGATGGCGCACGCGCATCGACCCCCACCCGGACGCGTGGACGCTGACGATGTTCAACGTCACGCCGGAGGGGGAAGAGGCGCTGGCCGTGCAGGTGGAGTACCGGCGCTAGCGGCCGCGCCGCCCGCGTCAGAGCTCCGGCGCCGTCGTGCCGGGCGCGGCGCCGTCCATCTCCTGCAGGTGCTGCATCCGCGCGTAGAGCCCGTCGAGCGCGACCAGCTCCCGCGCCGTCCCGCGTTCGACGATGCGGCCCTGATCCAGGACCAGGATCTGATCCGCGTTCCGAATCGTGGAGAGGCGGTGCGCGATGACGAACGTCGTCCTCCCCTGCTGGAGATTGCGCAGCCCCTCGAAGACCAGGCGCTCGGACTCGGAGTCCAGGCCCGAGCTGGGCTCGTCCATGATCAGGATCCGCGCGTCGCGCGCGATGGCGCGGGCGATGCCGATCCGCTGGCGTTGTCCGCCGGAGAGCGTCAGGCCGCCCTGTCCGAGCATCGTGTCGTAGCCCTCCGGCAGCCGCTCGATGAACTCGTGCGCCTGCGCGAGTTCCGCCGCCCGGACGATGTCGTCCCGCGTGGCGTCCGGCGTGCCGTACGCGATGTTCTGCCACACCGGCGCGTAGAAGAGCTGTGTCTCCTGCAGGACGAACGCGATCTGTCGGCGGAGCGACCGCATGGTGACGTGCCGCACGTCCTGCCCGTCGATCGAGACCGTGCCGGAGACCGGATCGTAGAACCGCGCGATGAGGCTCACCAGCGTCGACTTCCCGCTGCCGCTCGGGCCCACGAGCCCGACGAGCTGTCCCGGCTCCGCCGCGAACGAGATGTCGGCGAGGACGAGCCGTCCGGGCGTATAGGCGAAGTCCACGCGATCGAACGCGACCCGCCCGCCGGAGACTTCGAGGGGCTGCGCGTTCGGCGAACGGGGCAGCCGCTCGTCCGCGTCCAGGATGGCGCGCACGCGCTCCAGCCCGACGGCGGCCTGGGCGATGTTCGTGCTGGCCCGCGACAGGGACTGGATGGGCCGGAACAGCCGGCCCAGGTAGGTCATGAAGACCACGAGCGAGCCGGCCGTCATCGCGCCGTCGAGGACCTGCCGGGCGCCGAACCAGAGCACGGCGGCCGTCCCGAGCGCGACGAAGGACGTCACGACCGGCCCGAGCAGCGAGCGCACACGCCGTGCGTGGAGCGCCGCCTCGACGCTCTCCTTGCTCTTGGCGCTCAGCCGCGCCCGCTCGAACGCGCCCTGCCCGAACGCCTTGACCACCCGGATGGCGCCGAGCCCCTCCTGCACGATGGTGACGAGCTCGCTCTGCCGCCGGCGCACGTCGTGCGTGGCGGACTTGACCACCGTCCGCAGGCGATAGACGAACACCAGGACGAGCGGCGTCACGGCAAGCGCCACGAGCGTGAAGCGCCAGTTGAGCGAGAGCATGATCGCCAGCATCCCGACGATGGTCAGGCTGTCGATGAGGATGTCCAGCAGGGAGGTCGAGACGAAGTCCTGGACCGAGTTGATGTCGTCGGTGATCGTGCTGATGAGCGGCCCGATCTGCTGGCGGTCGTAGTAGGACATGGACAGCCGCTGGAGGTGCGCGTAGACCCCCTGGCGGAGATCGTGCGCGACCCACTGGCCCACGCTGACCGTGTAGTACGCGTTCAGGTACGCGTTGGAGGCCTGGAGCAGGGCGATCACGACCGTGGCCCCGACGGCGGCGTTGAGCAGGGCCAGCCGATCCGATCCGTCGCCCACCAGCCAGACGAGCGCGGCCGGCACCGGTTCCGCGTCGAACACCGAGTCGAGGACGAGCTTGAGCGGCCAGGGCGAGGCCAGGCTCATCGCCGTCTCGATCACCATGGCCAGCAGGACGAGCGTGACCCAGCGCCAGTAGGGCCGGACGAGGCGGGCGGAGAATCGGAACACGGTCAGCGCCCGGCGTCGCGGATCTCCACCCGCCGGTTGAGCGCACGGCCCTCGGCCGTGCCATTGTCGGCGACCGGCTGCGCTTCTCCGTAGCCGGCGGCCTGCAGGCGGCCCGCCCCGATGCTGCGTGCCGTGAGCCAGGCCACCACCGCTTCGGCGCGCCGCTCGGACAGGGACTGGTTGTGCGCGTCCGTGGCATTCGGCGTGAAGGGATACGGGTGAGGAGTGGTGGAGCGTCCCGAGAAGGGATCGAACCCGTCGGGCCAGCCGAAGCCGAGGTTGTCGATGTCCCCGACACGCACGACGAGGTCCGCATCCGGTCCGCCGCGCTCGACGTCGTCCGGCCTGGCCCAGTCCTGCGCCTGTACTGCCGTCGTCGACGTCCACGCCCCGACAGTCGAGGCGCGCCCGCTGCCGAGGCACAACGAAAGCATGACGAGGGACGCGGCCACGGCCGGGCGGGAGCCGTGACGTCGACAGGGAGGCATAGGCGGTAAGCATACACGCTGCCCGTTGGACGAGGCCGGTGCGGGCGTTGGCGGGAGGGGGACCTCGCGGATGGACACCGGGCGATCTGCGATACGCTGTCTCGCCATGCGAGTCGTCAGTCTCGTTCCCGCGATGGCCGTCCTTGCGCTGCTGGCGCAGCCGGCGGGCGACGAGCGTGCGCCGGAGCGGTTTCAGGTCCACCTCGCCACGACGCGCGGCGCGATCGTCATCGACTGCACGCGCGCCTGGGCGCCCCGCGGTGCCGATCGCTTCTACACGCTCGTCAGGGCCGGCTACTACGACGATGCGGCGTTCTTCCGGGTCGTGGCGGGGAAGTGGGCGCAGTTCGGGATCAGCGGCCGCCCGGCGGTAGCGAGCGCGTGGCGGGATCGCACGATTCCTGACGACCCGTTTCGCGAATCGAACGTGCTCGGGACCGTTGCGTTTGCGTATGCCGTCAAGGACGGGAGGACCACGCAGGTCTTCATCAACCTTGCCGACAACAGTGCGTCGCACGACCGCGAGCCGTTCGTCCCGTTCGGCCGCATCACAGAGGGGATGGACGTGGTGCTGTCGCTGCACGACGGCTATGGGGAATCGGCGCTGGGCGGCATCCGTGCGGGGAAGCAGGATCCGCTGTTCCGCGACGGCAACGCGTATCTCAGGGCGCACTTCCCGCGGCTCGACTACATCACCACGGCGCGCGTGGTGGAGTAGCCCGGGCGTTCGGCCGCGGGGTCGTGGGCAGGCCCGGTTCAGTCGACGATGCCGAGGGTCCTGAAGACGCCGGCGATCTCGGCCTGATGTCGTTCGACGAACGCGACGTTGTCGGCGGCCACGCCGGCGGGCACGCTGCGCAGGACGCCGGCCGCGACGAAGCCGTGCGCGAGACGCGCGGCGACAAGGCCGAGGGCAAAGGTCGTGTACTCGCGGGATGTCAGGCCGGCTGTCCGGAGTGCATCGGCCAGGGCGGGCTCGCCGCGCAGGCGGGCGTCGAGTTCCGCGGCCATGGCCGGGGCATCGCCCAGCACCGCGACGTCGCGCGTGAACAGCGGTGACTCGTCGAAGCGCGGGTCATCCCGCGTTGCGGCCGCGATGAGGCGGCTGGCATGGCCGAACCGCTCGAACACGGGCTGCGTCAGCCTGTAGCCGGCGAGTTCCCGTTCCTGGAACGGTGAGGCCGTCTGCAGGGCGACTGCGAGCAGGATGGCGATGAGCATGGTGGTTCAGTGATGGCCGCGCCGAAGGGATGCTGTCCGTAGTGTAGATCTGTTGATCTGGCCGCGATCCATCCGCCGTGTGAGCTTCGGTCCGGTGCGCGGGCGGGCGTGTGTTGCCGTGGCGTGCCCGTCGCGGCGCTTGAACTCGGCAGGTGAAACCGCCGACAATGCCGCGCAGGCAGAGGTGCCCTCATGATGATGTCCCCCGTATCGGCCCGTGTGATGGGCGTGGCGTTCCTGGCTCTTCTCACCGCGACGGTGTCCGCGCAGCGCGGGGCCTCCGGCCCGCCCGAGCACGCGAAGGTGGCGCCCATCAACAACCTGCCGAATCCCTACGAGACGGTGCGCGACTGGGGCACGCTTCCCGGCGGGCGAACCTGGGGTTCGGTCAGTGCGGTGCACGTGGACGTCGATGGCCGTCACATCTGGGCCGGGGATCGGTGCGGCGCCAACTCCTGTGCCGGCTCCACGCTGGATCCCATCGTCAAGCTGGATCCGGACGGGAAGGTCGTGCAGAGCTTCGGTGCCGGGCAGATCCTGTGGCCGCACGGGATGGATGTGGACCGTGACGGCAACGTGTGGGTCGTGGATGCGCGCGCGGCCAGCGCCGAGGAGTTGAAGGCGTTTCCCGATGCCGCGGGCAAGGGGCACACGGTGACGAAGTTCAGCCCGGAGGGGAAGGTGCTGCTCGTGCTGGGCACGCCGGGGCAGGCGGGGGCGCCGCCGGAGCGGTTCACCGAGCCGAACGACGTGCTCATCGCGCCGGATGGGAGCATCTTCGTCGCGGAGTCGCACAACGCGCAGTTCCTGGATCAGGATGGCCCGGGTGCCGTCGGCCGCATCTCGAAGTTCGCGCCTGACGGGACGTTTGTCCGGAGTTGGGGGAGCTGGGGCTACGGCGAGGGCCAGTTCCGCGGCCCGCACTCGCTCGCGATGGACTCGACGGGCCGGTTGTTCGTGGCGGATCGAGGCAATCGGCGGATCCAGATCTTCAATCAGGATGGCGGCTACCTGGACACGTGGTACCAGTTCAGCCGCATCAGCGGCCTCTACATCGACGCGAAGGACGTGCTCTACGCGATCGACTCGGAGTCGGATGACAACTACAACCCCGGCTGGCGGAAGGGGCTGCGCGTGGGCAGCGCGAGCACGGGCGAGGTGTGGTACTTCGTGCCGGAGCACGTGTCGAAGGACGCGTCGGGGATGGGCGGCTACGGCTCGATGGGTGAGGGCGTCGCGGTGGATGCGGCGGGCAACGTCTACGCGGGTGAAGTGGGTCCCGTGCAGGGCCTGACGAAGTTCGTGCCGCGGCTGCGCCGGTAGGCGCCCGGCCCCGCGCGGGCGGCGCGAGAATGTCTGTCGGTCAGCCTCGCCGACTCGGACCATCGTCGGCCAGCGGGTCGCACTGGTCTGCCGGCCGGACCTCGTGCTATAGTTTCGGATTGCCAGTCGCGTGGCGGCGCCAGCCGTTCGCGACACGTCCCCCGGGTTCGTCCCGGGCGGGCGCCTCCACTCCCGAGTGGGCCCGTAGCTCAACTGGCAGAGCAGCAGACTCTTAATCTGTTGGTTGTAGGTTCGATTCCTACCGGGCTCACCACTCTTTCATCAGCACTCTCAGACGGCGCCAAGTACTTGAAAAGTGGTGCCGTTACGGCGGTTCGATTGAATCGAATTCCGTCGTACGCGATGCCCTCGGGAAAGAACAGCGCTTGCAGCCGTTGTCTGTAGTCGAGCGAAGCCTGCACCCACAGATCTGAAGCCCGCGGCAGAATGCGTTCTGCGAAGGCCAGGATGCCCTCTACGTCGAGTTCATCGACGGCCTCGGCGTGGTGGTCGATCTGCGCGAACGTCAGCTCCTCGCGCACCTTGTCGCGTTGACGGCTGTAGCTGGTGAGGTCGATCGACTCCGAATACAGAAATGCTTCGTCGAGCCGATCGAGCTTTTGCTGGATGGCCTTGACCCGCCGGTCCTGCTCGGCGGTCCGGTCCTTCGCCTCGGCGCGCCGCTGTTCCCAGACGTAGAGGATGCGGTCCTTGACCAGGCGCATGTAACCGGGTGTCGGCTGGAGGAGCGCGAGTTCGTCCACAAACGCGCCTTCGAGCGCGGCCTTGCTGACATTCAGCGAACGACACGGCTTCTGGCAGTGGTAGTACGCATAGTGGCCGTTGCGGCCTTTCGACCAGCTCCCGGTGACCGGCCGTCCGCAGGTTTCGCAGCGCACGAAGCCGCGCAGCGGGAAGTCCGGATGGTTCCGCTGGCGCGGACCGCCGACGACGATGCGACCATCGAGGACCGCTTGGGCGCGGTAGAACGTGGCTTCGTCCACAAGCGGCTCGAAGTTGCCCTTCGTCGACACGTCGTAATCCGGGTTCTCCACCTTCCCGACGTAGATCGGGTTCCGCATCATCTGGCCGAAGCTCTGTGGGGATAGCTTCAACCCCTTGCGGCTGCGCAGACCGGCTTCGGTCGCGCGGGCGATCACTTCCTGCTTCGAGTACTGCCCCGTTGCCAGATCCTCGAACGCCTGTCGCACGAGTGGACCGCGTTCCGGGTCGTGCACAAGGCTTGTGTTCGACCACTTCGGGGCATTGAGATAGCCGAGCGGCGCCGGGAACGTCCAGCGTCCGAGCTCCAACGCCGCCTTCATGCCGGCGCGCGTTCGATCCGAGCGCACGTCGTTGTCGAACTGCGCGAACGCGGCCAGCACACCTTCCATCAGCTTGCCGGTGGAGGTGTCGTCGATCGGCTCGGTGGCAGACCGCAGCGAAATACCGAGCGATTTCAGCAGTGCACGCAGCGCAAAGTGATCGTATTTCTCCCGCGCGAAGCGCGTGAGGTTGTAGACAATCACGAAGTGGACCTTGCCCTTGTGCGTTCGGCAGTACTTCAGCAGCGCCTGGAGCTGACTGCGGTCCGTAGTCTTGGCGCTCTCGCCTTCTTCGTGGAAGCGTTCGCGGATCTCGTAGCCGTGCCGGCGGCAGTACTCCTCGCACGCACGGAGTTGGGTAGGCAGACTGAGGTTCTCGGTCTGTTCCTTCGTGCTGACGCGAACGTAGATCACCGCGCCGACCATCTCTGGCGGCTTAATCCCGTCCCGCGCCGTCGGCAAGATCCGTCGTCGCAGCATGGCAATCAGTGAATGCGACCGTCCTGCAACGCCAGGACGATCAATATGTGCGCCATGGCTTCCGCGTGGCGCGCGATCTCCAACACATCGTCGTCGGCGAGTGCGTCGGCTTCATCGCCGAGCAGTTCGCGGCATCGTGCGATCGAGATCGGTTCTGGAATGGCTTCCGCAGGTTCGGGCACGTCCATGGCGGTCCCCCATTGCACGCGAGTCGTGTGAATTGGGTGGGCGCGCTCCGGTGCGTCGATGTGGCGGTCGACGCGCCGTTGTCGAGGAGCGCGGATGCGGCGTTGCGCCGGCATCGTCCGCGGAAGCTGTGCTCCGAGCGGCGACGGCCACGTTGATGACGTGGCCGTCGATCGTGCGTTCAGGCGGACCTGGGCGCGATCACGCCCAAGTGAACGCTGGCTTGTTGCGGCGCGTGATCCTGAGAACGCGACGCCGCGAGAAGCCATGATGTTCGCGGCCTACGGTGTGCAGATCAACCGTTGTCGGTGATCCCGCAACAGGCTGCGATGTGGTGAGGGATGCGCTCCAAGCCGTGCCCTTTGGGGCGGTCGGTGGAATGCGCGCTCCGGATGCCTTTGTGGCGAAACCGGAGGAGTGCCGTTCGGCACTGACGGAATGAGCCCAACATACGCCTACGCGATGCCGTCGTCAACATCGTTGTGAGCCTCATCAGATCGCCCACCATCGCGTAGTTGCCGACCGGTGCCGCGCGCAGGCGTCGTCAATGCCCGAAGGCCCGGCCACCGGCCGGGTCGAAGCGAAGCGGAGAGCATTGACGATGCCGAGCACGGCGCCAGCATCATCGGCGCGATGGTGTGCAGTTCGATCGAAGTCCCGATCGTGGTTGTGTTTTTCAGGAGAACGGCGCCCGTGCGCGAACCGATTCCTGCGGAACACATCGGCACGCTTCTGGCCGCGTGAACGTGCACGCGGGCGGCGCGGTTCTCCTGCACGAACTGGGTTCGCAGACAGCGATATGCGACACGACCAACGATGGCGTGAACGACCCCGTCAGGGCGCCCTGGGGTCAGGTGCAGGGCACGACAGCGGGGTCGTTCACGCCATCGTTGGTGCAGTGACATCGGCGCGGGCACTCTTGGACGAGGCGGCAAACAGCGCCGCCTCTTGGTCGCGGACGCGGCAACGTACGCTGCTTCAAGCAGTTGGCTGCGGTTCGTGCTCATGAGCAACCAGAGGAGAGAGAGCGTCCGAAGAGGGCGTCGAAACTGGGGGGCCAACCTGACGCGATTTTCGCTTGGCCCCCCGCTTGGCCCACACGTCACGGTCCATCGTTCCAGTGAGCTGGAGGTATTGGCGGTTCAACAGTTCGACTTCGATCGCCGAACAGCCGTGCGAGTGATCGTCCCGCAGGGTGGTCGAGTGGGCCTGCCAGAGCACACCATCGCCGTCTCGACGCCACGCTCGATAGAGCGCCTGGATCTTCAACATCCCCTGCTTCCGGAACTCTTCCCGGATGTAGCGATCGTCGGGATCGGTGAGGTGTTCGCCCCGTGCCTGCCGTTCGGGAAAGTAGGTCTCAAGCATCTTGCTGACGCTGGGATTCATCGGTGTCCAGAGCTCCTCACGGAGGGCGGCTCTGTAAAGCGCGACGGCCTTTCTGAAGCGGCGTGGGACCAGCAGCCGCACCGTCCACGTGCGCACGAAACGCAACAGGGCGAGGTGTCGGATCAGGAACTGGCGGAAGTCCACCGGAACGCGTCGGTTCACGAGGTAGAGGAAGACCAGGTGGTCGGTGCGGTCCTTCTCGACACCGATCGGGAGCTTGTCTGGAAAGCAGCGCACGATCCGCTGCCGGCCGGATCCGAAGGCGATGTGCGGGTAGTCCTCCGGGCGCAGGTAGTTGTCAGGCTTCAAGCAGAAGTACCGCCACTTGTCATCGGCCGGGCTCAGCCACCAGCGACGCCGATCGCCGAGCACCGCATCGAGAATCATCACCCGCTCGACCATACGGCCGATCGTGCGCAGCCGCCGATTTCGGTTGTCGGCCTGGCCGATCGCTTCGTAGAGCGGCTTGTGGTGGACGTGGTAGAGCCGTCCTCGCCGAACAGGGCCCGGTTCGATGGCCCGAGCGAATCCTCGGGCCACGAGACGGGCCATGAACTCGCGGCTGTTCTGGCCGCGCACAGTCCCGGTGAAGGCGCAGTACTGCCGCTCCAGAAAGCAGCCGGAGTGGACCATCACGGTCACAAGGAACTCTCGCTGTCGTGGCGTGAAGCCGAAGCCGCCAAGCGTCTTCACGCGGCCCTCGGTGACGCTGTCGTACGTGTAGTTGTCCGGGTATTCGTGCGTCACAGGAACTCCTCCATCCCGCGCGGACGTGGGCCTGAGCGCCCCCCACCGCCGCGCGAGCCCACGACATAGATACGGAAGCCGGTCTGGGCGTGGCTGGCGGCCTGAGCGCCGCGGTAATGCACCGTGAACAGCTCGACGTCCTGGTGGTGCTCGCGGCCGTCGATCTCGTACTCGATGCGGTAGTCCGGGAAGTGAACCTGGCCATCGAAGTACGGCAGGTCGTGTTCGCGCGCCCACTCGCTAATCTCGTGCTCGTCGCGGTCCGGCCGCCCGTCGCTGTCCGACCGGCCGCGGTTGTGCGCCTGCAGGAACTCCTGATACTCGCGCTTCAGGTCGTGGTCGAGGACCACGCGCCGAATCTCAAGCCCGCCGTGCTCATCGCGAAGCCGGGCTTCTTCCTGGCGGTACGTGGCGTAGAGGTTCGAGTCGTGGTCAACTTCGCGCTCGCGGCTGACACCGGCGTAGAACGCCTGTGAGGGTTCGTCCTCGCGGTCCCGCGAATGCGAGTCGAGCAGCTCCCGGCCCTCCCGCGTGAGCGTCAGGCCGCGCTCGTCGTCGCCGAGATCGACCGTCTCGACGAGGCCCTCGTCGTGCAGGTGTTCCTGCGTCTCGTGGTCGATGTCCAGGTCGTGCTCGGGCACGACCCGGAAGGCGCCGACGGCGGCCAGCGTGCGGCTGTCCTCGCCGTCCAGCTCGTAGACATGGTCACGGTCCACGACCAGCTCACGTTCCTCGCCACGCGGCAGGTCGAGGTCTCGCATCAGGGCCTCACGTGGATCGTCGTCTCGGTCCCGTGCGTCGTACACGCGCGCGCGGCCGTCCTCCCGCCTGTCACGGTCGCGCGCGTCATCTCGCGGATCGAACATGGCTGTCCTCCCGACATGGCGTTGCGTTGGGTTGTCCGTGAAGGCGCCCGGGCGGTTGCCGCGAGGGCGATTCAGGAAGGCGCTGAGCGTTCGGGGCGTTGCGCCGCGCGACGTTCAGGGCGTGGTCTGTAGGGAACCCGGCTCGGTGCCGCTGAGGCGATCGAGCCGCAGGTTCGGCCAGCATCCGAACTACGATGGACTGGCAACCGACCAAGAACTGCTTCTTGCTGTATACGCCGCTGATTCTAGGAAAGCAAGTGCGCATTGGATTATTTGCGCGGCACTTCCGAATTCGGCAAGCGGAGACAAAGGCAGCGGTTGACACCAATGTCGGGGCACCCTACGCTGGTTCAATGAACCTGCAAGTTCCGCCCGAACTCGAAGCGAAGCTGACGCGGCTCGCCGCCGGGACTGGCCGCTCGGCAGACCAGGTGGCTCTCGATCTGTTGGCCAGCTCGGTGGATCACGACGAGTGGTTTCGAGCCGAAGTCGAAAAGGGCCGTGCCGCTGCACGTGATGGCAAGCTACTCGAGCACGATGACGTCGCTGCTCGCATGGACGGGCGCTATCGCGGCTGATGCGCGTCCGCTGGACGACTGACGCCGCGGACGACCTTGAACGGATCTGCGACTACATTGCGTTGGAGCGCCCTGATTCCGCACAGCGAGTCGCGAAATCGGTGGTCGACCGCATCGGCGAACTGAAGACGTTCCCGCGAATCGGGCGATCTGGCCGCGTGGCAGGCACACGCGAGATTGCTTTCCCGCCCCTCCCGTACGTTGCTATTTACGAAATCCTTGATGCTCAAGACGAGGTGCGGGTACTGCGCATCCTGCATGGCGCGCAGCAATGGCCACCGCAGCAGAAGTGACATTCGGACGGAGCTGCCCGGAGCGGCGATTATTACGATGTATCCAAGATAGGACATGCCCTTGGTGATGTACGGCGACGTGATCCTGACCCGCGACGTCACTGAGCACGGACTCCGTGCTGGCGATGTCGGAACAGTCGTTGAGTGACACGCCGTGCCCGGTGTCGCCGAGGAAGGGTACTCGGTCGAGTTTTTCGACATGACCGGTACTACGGTCGCCGTGGTCACGTTGCCGGCGAGCGCCCTGCGTATGCCAACACCGGCTGACCGCCCGACCGTTCGAGCCTTGATCGCCTGATTGCACCAGCGGCCCTCAAGCCGCGCGCCGAAGCCCGCGGTCTGTGCAGCCGCCCGTCCAGCTCGTTCCATCTGGCGGAGACACGTACCCGCAGTTTCCGTTTGGAACGTTGGGGATTCCTCAACGGCAAGCCATTACTTGATTCTTATCGTCGTTCGGCTGGTGTCAGGGACGGAGTTCACAACTGGCTGGTCACCCGGAAACCTTCGGCGTAGGATCGACGTCCAATTCGGGCATCACGAGTTCTGGATTGCGGGCCGGCAACAACTGGTGACGCACGGGGTTACGGCGAGGGCACATGCTGCAGGATTACAAGCTCGGCGTCCGGATGCTTCTCAAATACCCGGGCCTGACGATTGCCGGAGGCCTGGCGCTCGCCATTGCCATCGGGATCGGCGCGGGCTGGTACGACCTGGCGGGCAAGCTGCTGTGGCCCACGATCCCGCTGCCCGACGGCGATCGCATCGTCGTCATCGAGACGCACAATGCCCTGACGAACCAGCCTGAGCTCCGTGTCGCTCGGGACTTCCTCGAATGGCGGAGCGATGTGCGGTCGATCGACGGCCTCGGGGCATACCGCGCGGAGCTCCGGAATCTGATAGTCGGCGACACACCTCCCGTGCTGATCCGTACGGCGGCACTCACGGCCAGCGCATTCCGCACGGCGCGTGTGACGCCACTGATTGGTCGTGGTCTCCTCGACGCCGATGAGACACCGGGCTCGCCTGGCATCGTCGTGCTGGGATACGACGTGTGGCAGCGCTCGTTCGAGGGGCGCAACGACGTCGTGGGCTCCACGGTGAAGCTGGGCAGCACACCGGTCACCGTGGTCGGTGTCATGCCGAAAGGGTTCGGGTATCCACTCAGCTACCACGCCTGGACGCCACTGAAGCTCCGCGCGTCATATGGCGCGCTCGAGGGCGACCCGCTCGGCATCATCGGCAGGCTGAGACCCGGAATCACGCTGGAGCAGGCGAACGCTGAACTGAACGTGCTCGGGGAACGGGCTGCGGCTGCACAGCCGGCCACACACGCGCACCTTCGGCCGCTCGTGGGGTGGCTCGGAGTAGGAACGGAGACTGTTCCAGACATCGCGGGACTCGCGCTGACATACCTGCCGTCGTTGCTGGTGTTGCTCCTCGCATGCACGACGGTCGGCACGCTTTTCTACGCTCGCACGGCCATCCGCGAGGGAGAGATGGCGATGCGTTCAGCGCTCGGTGCGAGCCGCGCGCGAATCATCAGTCAGTTGTTCGTCGAGGCGCTGGTGCTCGCGTCCGTCGCGGCTGCGGTCGGCCTGATCGCCGCCGATCGCACGTTGCGCTGGGGAATTGAATCGGTGGCCGAGGGCAACGGAGGCGTTCCGTTCTGGATGGCGCCCGGCCTTGACATCACGACGATGGTCTACGCCGGCGGCCTCGCGGTCGCAGGCGCCGCCATGCTGTCGCTCCTGCCGGCGCTGAGAGTCACGCGAACGCGCCTACAATCGCATTTGACGAACATGGGTGCCGGCGGCAGCACGCTCCGGTTCGGCCGCGTCTGGACGACCGCCATAATCGCGCAGGTGGCGCTGACAGCGATCGCCATCCCTATCGGCATCGAGGGCGCCAGCCAGGCGATTCGAAGAGTCCGAATCCACGCGCTGTTTCCGAGTCACGAGTATTTCACCGCGCGCGTCGAGCTCGATCGGCCCGCCGGAGAGGATACGGCGTCCGCCTTCGAGGAGCGGCTCGCGCGGACGTACGCGAGGCTCGAGCAACAGATCGCGGAGGAACCCGACGTGGTCGCGGTCACGTTCACCGATCGCCAGCCGGGAGGATCGCTTCCGATTTATCGAACCGCCGCCGTCGAAATCCAGGCCGGAGCCGCTCACGCGTTCCAGACTGACTTCGCGACATCGTCGGTCGGCCCGGGTTTCTTCGAGGCCTTCAACCGCCCGATCATCGCCGGGCGCGGCTTCCATGGTGGCGACTTCAACGCCGCTGCCCGAACGGTGATCGTCAATGAAGCGTTCATGCGTGGCGTGGTGCAACATGGGATCGCATCGCCGCTCGGCGCCCGCCTGCGGTATGCCAGCGAATCTGCCGTCTCAGCCGAGGAGCAGCCGTTTGAAATCGTCGGCGTGGTGCGGGATCTCGGCCTGGACCCCGGCGAGCAGGGCGACGAGGCCGCGTACGTGTTTCACGCTGGGTCGGCCGCCACGGTGTCTCCGCTCGTCATGACTGTGCGCCTGCGCGGCAATCCGGCAACATTGACGGCTCGTCTGCCGGCGATTGCAGCGAACGTGGATGCGGGATTGTCCGTCCACGAAGCTCGGTCACTCGAAGAATCGATCTGGGACCGGGACTATTGGATGGTCGCGCCAGTAGCAGCGTCGGCAGGAGTTAGCGCGCTGGTGTTGTTTCTGTCGGCCATGGGATTGTTCTCGCTGATGTCGATCAGCGTGTCACGGCGGACGCGCGAAATCGGGCTGCGTATGGCGCTTGGCGCCAACCCCCGCCGTGTGCTCGCCAGAATCGTGGCCCACGCCATGGTGCTGATGGGGAGCGGAGTCACGGCGGGCGGCGGTCTTGTGCTGCTCTCCGTTGCCCTGGGAGGTGGACCGACCGGCCGGCCGGCGGACGACGTCGTGTCGTTCGCCGCGTGGATCGGCATCACATCTGCGGTGATGCTGGGCGCGGGACTGCTTGCCTGCGTCGAGCCCGCGCGACGCGCGCTCAGGATCAATCCGTCCGACGCCCTCAGGGAGGCATGAAGAGCCGGCGGCGTCACCGCAAGCATCGGCGCCAGTCTGGTCGAGAAGATCTGCTACGCAACACAACGCAGGCCCTCGACTTGAGCCAGCCATCCGCGGATGAGGTTCCAACTCGCGGAATTTAGGCTCACCACAATAACCTTTACGGCATAATTCCTTCCGTGGCATAGTCAGAGCGT
>CAZUGF010000075.1:0-20532 GCA_964619705.1 uncultured Bifidobacteriaceae bacterium | reverse complement strand
GCCGGTCGGCGCTCCGCGCCGACGCGCGTCCCCCCCAATCTCTTCTCGCTGTCTCTGCGTCTCTGCGTCTCTGCGACCATCCGTCGTCGTGATCGCGTGGGGCCATTTGATCGCGCGACCACCTTTGACTATCTCCTTCGTGCCCCTCGTGGCTTCGTGACGATCCGTGGGGGACGGCCCGGGGAACGGAGGTTCGGGACGCGCTCAGGTGCCTTCGAAGAACCCTGACTGCCGGTTCTTCCGGACCCGGTCCCAGCCGAACGCGGTACCGTTCATCGCGACGTAGACCCCTGGTTCCAGCACCTGCGCGAACGACAGGGCGCTCCCGAGGTTGAACAGGCCGTCGGAGCTGCCGAACGCGTAGGGCACCATCGCGCCGGTCAGGACGATGGTCTTCCCCATCGCCGCCGCGGCCAGCACGCGCGCCGTCTCCACCATCGTGTCGGTACCGTGCGTAACGACGATGCGCGACTCCGGCGCCTGCCGGCAGCCGTCCACGATGGCCTGCCGATCCGCGTCGGTCATGTCCAGGCTGTCGATCATCATGAGCCGCTGGACGCTGACCTCCACGCGGCTGCGCCCGAGCCTGAGCATCTCGCCGACGTGCGTGTCCTTGAAGAACAGGCGGCCCTGGAGTTCGTCGTACTCCTTGTCGAACGTCCCGCCCGTCACCAGAATCCTGACGCTCATCGGCGCGACCGCCCCTTCCCCGGCCGTTGGCGGAGCAGCTCGCCGAGCATCCACGAGACCAGGAGCACGGCCATGACGCCGACGAGCGCCAGCAGCAGGGGGCGGCCCATTACGCGGTCTTGCGGCCCCCCGTCAGGGCACTGACGACGATGCCGACGATGAAGACGGCGGCGGCGCCGATCAGGTTGTGCCAGAGGAAGGAGATGTTCGTGCTCGTCGCGAAGTAGGCGACCGTCGCCATGCCGCTCAGCAGCCCGACGAACGCGCCCGTCCCGTTGGCGCGGCGCCAGCCGATGGCGAGCAGGAACACGCCGAGGATCGAGCCGTAGAAGAAGGATCCGAACCGGTTGACGACCTCGATGAGCGAACCGAGTTCCACCGCCCACACCGCCACCACCGACGCGAACATCGCCCACGCGCCCGTGGCCACGCGTGAGACGTTCAGCAGCTTCCTGTCGCTGGCCGTCCGCCCCCCGCCGTACCGGCGATAGAAGTCGATGACCGTGGCGGTCGACAGCGACGCCAGCTCCCCGGAGATCGTGGACATCGCCGCCGCGAAGATGGCGGCCATCAGGAGGCCGACGAGGCCGACGGGCAGGTGGTCAATGACGAACGTCGGGAACACGTAGTTGACGTCGTTGTAGCTCCGGTCGCCGGACACGGCGCGCACCAGGTCCACGGCCTCCCCGCGCACGCGGTTGACGGCGCCGTCCGCGTTCAGGAAGGCCGCCTGGGACATGGCGCGCGCGCCGGCGTCGCCGCCCCTGGCCATGCGGGCCGCGGCCTCCGCCGCCTGCCGCCGTGTCTCCAGGGCGTCCGTGAACCGGCGTTCGAGGACGGCGTAGTCGTCCGCCCGCGTGCTCGCCCGGATCGCCTGATCGTGCACGGGATTGAACAGCATGGGCGGCGGCGTGAACACGTAGAACACGAACATCAGCACGCCGATGATGAGCACGAGCGCCTGCAGCGGAATCTTCCAGTACGCGCTCATCAGCAGCGACGTCCGGGCCTCGTCCACGGACCGCGCGGTCAGGTACCGCTGCACCTGGCTCTGGTCCGTCCCGAAGTACGACAGGAACAGGAACAGGCCGCCGAGCATGCCCGACCAGAACGTGAACGTCTTGTTCGGATCGAGGCTGAAGTCCATGACCTGCAGGCGGCCGGTGGCCCCCGCAAGCGTCAGGGCTTCGCCCATGCTGATGCTGGAGGGCAGGTGGACGATGAGCACGACGACGGCCGCCACCAGCCCGAACACGATCAGGTACATCTGCTTGACGTCCGTCCACGTCACGGCCTGCACGCCGCCGAACATCGTGTACACGGCGGTCGGGAGCCCGATGAGCAGGCACGTGGTCGTCACATCCAGGCCCAGCATCACGGAGAGCACCACGGCGGGGGCGGAGATCACCACGCCGCACGACGTGCCGCGGGAGAGCAGGAACAGCAGCGCGGTGAAGCTCCGGGTCTTCGCGTCGAAGCGCCGTTCGAGGTACTCGTAGGCGGTGAACACGCGCGCGTTGTGGAAGAACGGCACGAACGTCACCGCGAGGATGATCATCGCGATCGGCAGGGCGAAGTACTGCTGCAGCAGCCCCATCCCGCTCGCGTACCCCTGCCCCGTCGTCCCGATCATGGTGATCGCGGAGAGCTGGGTCGCCATCACCGAGAGGCCCACCGCCCACCACGGGATGCTCCGGCTCGCGAGGAAATAGCCTTCGATCTCGCTCGATCGCTTGGTCAGCCGGAGGCCGTCCCAGACGATCCACACGAGGTAGATACCGATGATGGCCCAGTCGATCCAGTGCATAGGGATATGGGGATGTCGGCGGTCGTCGGACGCGGGCGCGCCGCACGGCGGGGCGCCCACCGATCCGGCGTCAGTCCATCAGGAGAACACCCGCTGGAAGGCGTACAGGGCGAGCAGCGTCGCGACCCACACGACCACCACCCGGACGTACGCGCGGGACATGGGTGTCACAGCGCGGCCACCCGTTCGCGAAGCGTGGTCTCGGCCTTCGACAGGTGGTCGCGCCGCGCGTGCCAGGCGGCCCGGTCGCCGGCGAGCACGCGCTGGGACTCGGCAATCGCGCGGCCCGTCTCCGCGGGCGCGGGCCCTCCCCAGGTGGTGCGGACCTCGACGAAGTGCCGCGGGCTCATGATCGTCCGCAGCTGCTCCTCCGTGTAGGCAATCGGGCTGCCGAGCAGTGCCGCCGAGGCCCTCGACAGGGCCTCCGACAGGGACGCGTCGGGGTCCTCCGTGCGGGCCTTCAACAGGAGGGCCGCAATGCCGTGGGCCGTGCGGAACGCCAGCCCGTGATCGCGGACCAGCGTATCCGCCAGTTCCGTGAGCGTGGTCCCGCCCTCACCCGCGCGCGATGCCAGGCGCGCCACGTCGAAGTCCGCGCCGCGCATGGCCGCCGCCACGAGCGTCACCGCGCGCGTGGCATCCCGGAACATCGCCGCCACGAGCGGCTGCAGGTCGTCCTCCGTGTCCACGATGTCGCCGAACGGCGTGTTGTGGACGGCGGTCATGATCGCCTGCGCCTGGCCGAGTCCCTTGCTGCCGATCGCGCGCGCGTGCTCGAGCGCCACGGGGTTGCGCTTCTGCGGCATGATGCTGCTGGACTGGACGAAGCCCTCGCCGAGGCGCAGGTACCCGAACTCCATCGTGCACCACAGCAGGAAGTCCTGGACCACGCGGCCGAGGCCGACAAGCATGACGCCGACCGCCGACGCGCTCTCGAGCAGGTAGTCCACCGTGGCGATGCTGCCGTAGGTGTTGCCCGTGGGCCCGGAGAAGCCGAGCAGCTCGCTCGTGCGATGGCGGTCGATCGGGAAGCCCGTGCCCGTGATCGCGCACGCGCCGAGGGGGTTGTGGTTCGTGGAATCGTACGCCGCACCCAGGCGGGTCGTGTCCCGTTCCAGCTGCTCCACGACGGCCATCAGGTAGTGCGCCATCGTGGTCGGCTGGGCGGGCTGCGTGTGCGTGTGCGCGCCGTACACCGTCTCGCGGTGGCGTGCGGCCAGATCCAGCAGGGCGGCCCGCAGCTCGATGACCCCCATCGCGACCGCCGCCACGCACTCCCGCTGCCGCATGCGGTACATCGTCATGTCGATGTCGTTGCGGCTGCGCGCCGTGTGCAGCCGCCCGGCGACGTCCTCCCCCGCCGTGTCCCGGATCAACCGCTCGATGAAGAAGAAGAGATCCTCGTAGGTGCCGTCGTAGGTCACCTCGCGAACGCTCTCGAGCGAGATGCCGGCCAGCGCGCCGCGGAGGACGCGGGCGTCGTCGGGTGCGACGATGCCCCGTTCGGCGAGCATCACGAGGTGGGCGTGATGAATCGCCATCAGCGGCGTGAGCAGGAGCTCCTTGGCGTCTTCGAAGTTCTCGTTGAGGACAATCCGGACGTACTCGGGGGCGAAACGCATCTATCAGCAGTATATTCCTGCCAGAGGACGACACGTGGACATGCACAGGGACTGCGGCAGGATCCGGCTCGGGGATGAGGGACGACACACCGGCGGCCCGCGCACGGCGGCGGCGCGGGTGCTCGTCCTGGCACTGCTGGTGGCGGGACCGACGGCGGGCTCGGCGCTCCGGGCGCAGCCCGGCACCCCGGCGACGACCCTCGCGGTCGAGGGACTCACGAGCCCGGTGGAGATTCGCCGGGACCGATGGGGCATCAACCACATCTACGCGGAGCACGAGCAGGACCTGTTCTTCGCCCAGGGCTACGCCGCGGCACGCGACCGCCTGTTCCAGTTCGAGGTCTGGCGGCGTCAGGCGACGGGCACCGTGGCGGAGATCCTCGGCCGGCGGGAACTCGCGCGCGATCGCGGCGCCCGGCTGCACATGTTCCGCGGGGACATGGACGCGGAGCTCGCCCACTACCATCCGCGCGGCCGCGCCATCATCGAGGCCTTCGTCCGCGGCATCAACGCCTACGTCGCGGAGACCGAACGCACGCCGTCGCTCCTGCCGGTGGAGTTCCGCATGCTCGGTATCACGCCCGGCCGGTGGACGCCGGCCGTCGTGATCTCGCGCCACCAGGCGCTGACGTCGAACGTGACGAGCGAGGTCAGTGCCATGCGGGCCATGAAGGCGATGGGGCCCGAGGCGGTGCGCAGCCTCCAGTACTTCCAGGGCGGCGACCCGGTGTTCACGCCGGACCCGTCGATCGACCCGGCCACGTTTCCCGACAACGTGCTGGAGGTCTACAGCGCGTTCCGCGGCGGCGTGGACTTCCAGCCGGAGGACGTGGCGGCGGAGTTCCGCGGCAGCCGCGCGGCCGCGGCCGTCCCGCCGGCCGAGCCATGGACCGCGGACGACTACGTGGACCCGCGGGACATCGGCAGCAACAACTGGGTGGTGAGCGGCCGCCTCACGCAGAGCACTCATCCGATCCTCGCCAACGATCCGCACCGCGCCCAGGGCGCGCCGTCCCTGCGCTACTGGGTCCACCTCGTCGCCCCGGGGTGGAATGTGATCGGCGGCGGTGAGCCGGTCCTGCCCGGCGTCTCCATCGGACACAACGAGCACGGCGCCTGGGGGCTGACGATCTTCGGCAACGACAACGAGGATCTCTACGTCTACGACACGAACCCCGACAACCCGGGCGAGTACCGCTATCAGGGCCGCTGGGAGCCGATGCGCGTCCTCACGGACACGATTCCGGTGAAGGGCGAGGCGCCGGCGGCCGTGGAGTTGAAGTACACGCGGCACGGCCCCGTGATCTTCGAGGACCGCGCGGCGCGTACGGCCTACGCCGTCCGCGCGGCGTGGATGGAGACGGGGTCCGCGCCCTACCTGGCCAGCCTGCGCATGAACCAGGCGCGGACGTGGGAGGAGTTCCGCGAGGCCTGCGGCTACAACCGCATGCCGGCGGAGAACATGGTCTGGGTCGACAGGAGCGGCGTCATCGGCTGGCAGGCCGCCGGGATCCAGCCGCTTCGCAGGAACTGGAGCGGCCTCCTTCCGGTACCGGGTGATGGACGGTACGAGTGGGACGGCTACCTGCCCATCACGGCGCTCCCGCACGAGGTGAACCCGTCACGCGGGTTCGTAGTGACGGCCAATCACTACCTGTTCCCGAACGACTACCCGTACGCGGAGGCCCTGCACTACACGTGGGCGGACCCGTACCGGGCCTCGCGCATCACGGAAGTGCTGGGATCGGGCCGGCTGTTCAGCGTCGCCGAGATGGCGCGGCTGCAGAACGACGACCTGTCGATTCCCGCGCGGGCACTCGTACCGCTGACACGGGACCTTCCGCTCGGCGCCGCGGCCGCCGCCGCACGCGATCGGCTGCTCGCCTGGGACTTCGTGATGGACAAGGACTCCGTGGCGGCGGGGATCTACGCGATGTACCAGCGGAGGCTGCTCAGCCACGTGCGCGATGCCCTGGTGCCCGAGAACGCACGCGCAGCCGTCAGCCCGGGCCTCATCGGCATCAAGCGGGTCATCGACTGGCTGTACGCGCCGGACGGCCGCTTCGGCCCGGACCCCTCGGCCGCCCGCGATCGTCTGGTGATCAGCAGCCTCGAGGACGCGGTGGCGGAACTGACGCGGCGCTTCGGCGCGGACATGGGCGGCTGGACGTACGGGCAGGAGCGCTACCATCACGCGCTCATCAGGCACCCGCTCTCCGATGTCGTCAACGACGCGACGCGCGCCCGGCTGAACGTCGGCCCGGCACCCCGCGGCGGGGACGGATCCACCGTGAGCGCGACGGGGAACGGCGATAACCAGACGTCGGGCGGCTCCTTCAAGCTCATCGCCGATACGGAGGACTGGGACAACTCCATCGGCCTCAATACGCCGGGGCAGTCCGGCGATCCCGACAGCCCCCACTACCGCGACCTGTTCGAGATGTGGTCCCGCGGCCGCTACTTCACCGTCGCCTACTCCCGGTCGAAGGTGGAATCGGTGACGGAGAGCGTGACGCGGCTGTCCCCGGGACAGGGAACCGCGCCGTAAGCCACGCCGCCGGACGGGATGCCCCGCACGGGCGTCCCCGTGCGTCCCCACGGTTCCGGGGGCTAGACGCCGTAGCGCTCGTGGAGAATCGCCATGTGGTGCGCGGTGTGCCCGGCGAGGATCCAGCAGAGCGCGCGGCCGCTGATGGGGGCACCGTTGCACTCCGTGGCGCGCGCCAGCGCCGCGGCGTCCAGGGATCCGACGAGCGCGATCGTGCCCGCTCGCACCGCCAGCATCTCCGACACGACGTCGTCCATGGTTCGGTGCGCGTAGGGCGCCGCCACGGCCCAGGCGTTCTCGTCGAAGCCGGAGAGCGGCGTGCGATCCGCACGGGCAATGCGGAGGAGGCGGTAGGCGAAGACGCGTTCGGCGTCCGCCAGGTGGCCGAGCACTTCCTTGACGCTCCACTTGCCTTCCGCGTAGCGGTGGTTCGCCTGCGCGTCGGTCAGCGTGCGCAGGGCCTCGATCGCGGGGCGCTGCGCCTCGAGGGCCGCGGCGGGCCCGGAGTCCGGGACCTGGTCGATGTACTTCTCGTAGTAGTGGAGGTATTCACCGGCGGCTGGTCTGGTCATCATCGCGTGTCGGCTCCGTCTCGGGTTCAGGCATCCAGGCTCCCGGCCCCGGCAAGGCTTGCGGCAATCGTCTCCAGCGTCTGGATGCCGTGGACGTCCCGCGGGAGCTGGGGCACGAAAAGGCGCGGGGTGGCGGCGAACCGCCTGTCGATCTCGTCGAGGTATACACGCTGCTGCTCGCGGCGCGCTGTCAGGAACGGGTCATGCGACGTGGCCGGCAGGATCCGGTTGACGATGAGCGCGGCCACGCCGACGCCGGCCTCCTCCAGTTGCGCCATCGCGCGAGATGTCTCCTCGATGGGCAGCCGCTCCGCCACCAGCACGAGGACGAATGCCGTGACGCGCGGGCTGATGAGCCGCGCCCGGAACTCACGGAGGTGCTCCAACCGCTCGGCCAGGGACGTCATGATCGGGTCGTCCGCGTCCTCCTTCTCGATGCCGAGCATCGCGCGGCGGGACCGCGAGAGTGCCCGGATCCACGCCTCCATCAGCTCGGGCATGCGGATGAGGCGCAGCGTGTGCCCCGTCGGCGCCGTGTCGAACACGATCAGGTCCGTCTCGCCGTCCTGCTCGCGCATGAGGGCGCCGATACGATCGAAGAGCGCCACTTCCTCCGCCGCCGGCATGCTCGCGGCCAGGTCGATCTGCCGGTTGGCCTCCTTCAGGATCTGGTGGCCGAAGAGCGATCGGATGCGCTCCTTGACCTCCGCCACGTAGCGGCCGCTCTCGAGGCCGGCATCGATCTCCATCGCGCGGAGGTTCGGCGCGACGTCCACCGCCTCCGGGCCGATCGGCATGTCCAGGATGTCCGCGGTGTTATGCGCGGGGTCGGTGGACACGAGCAGCACCTTCTTGCCGCTCTGGCTGGCCCGCAGGGCCAGGGCCGACGCGCTGGTCGTCTTGCCCACGCCGCCCTTCCCGCCGAGGAACAGCACGCGCCTGTCCAGCAGGCGGCTGACCTCCGGCCTCAGCAGCACGGCAGCGTGCCCAGCGGCGAGCGGTCCATCCCCATCCGCCGGTGCCACAGGTGGAACTGGTCGAGCAGGTACGGGTAGATGTCGAGCATGTAGAGCGTGGCCGGGTTGGGCAGGCCGACGACCTCCATGTAGCACAGGAGGAGGAACAGGTCGTTCAGGTCGTTGGCCCGCGCGCGCAGCTCGCGCTCGTACTGGCTGTAGGCGATCCCGTGGACGAAGTCGCGGATGTTCTGGCGAAGCGACATCCCGCGATCATACAGGGATCGCGGCACCGGCCCGCCAGCCGCTGGGGCCTACCGGTTCAGCCAGTAGGAGAGCTTGACGATGAAGACGTTCCTGGCGGGCGTCGAGAAGAGACCGCCGACGTCACGGCGGAAACGGAAGGTGCCGAACTCCTCGTTCCGCTCGTTCCGGCCCTGCTGCCAGACAACGAAGAGCGTCGATCCCGGCTTGAACTCCCACCGAAGCACATTGGTGGTGCGGAACGACCGGACGTTGAAATCGGCCGCCCCCGTGTAGGCATAGGACGCGTACCGATCCGCGTATGCGGCAGCACGCCCGTCGACCAGCTCGCGGAAGTTCGAGTAGTCGCCGGCCGAGACGAACGGCTCGGCATAGGACTGGATCGACAGGTTGGGCGTCAGCGTGTAGTTGAACCGGATCGTCATGGCCACGGTCTTCTGGTCGATCCGCCCGAAGACGTTGTGCGAGACGTCCGCCTCGTCCGTCTCGTTCTCCACCCACTGCGCGTCATCGCGGTTGATGCCGTAGCGGATGCCCGTCGACAGCGACACCGCGGACGAAGCGCGATAGGTGATCCACGGGTTGATGTTGTGCCGCACGGTCCCGAAGGCGTCGGCGTCGTGCTGCCCGTTGTAGCTGAAGGAGAGCAGGCGCCGGTCGTCGGTGTTGGCGTAGTACCAGAGGTTGCGGTTCGGGTTGCCGCGCACGCCCGGCCCGCCGCGCGTGACGCGATCGCGGAACGGCGCCGCGTTGACGTTGACGCCGCCGCCGAGGAAGTAGTTGTTGGTGAACGTCCAGTGGCTGTTGATGTTGGCGCCCGAGTACAGCCGGTCGCCGTCGAAGTTCCAGCCCGAGTACTGGTTCAGGTTGATGTTCCAGGTGCGGACGAAGCGGCCGGGTACGAAGTCGCGGTACTGAAACCAGTTGCTCTGGTTGCGCTCGTCGGCCCGGCGCTGGAACCCGATGTCGTTGCTGTCGAAGCCCGGCGTCTTGTAGCCGACGTAGCTGGAGAAGCGGACGCGATCCCCGGCAATCTTGCTGAAGGAGAGCGACCCGGCATGGCCGCCGAGCGTCGTCGCCAGGGGATCCAGCTCCACATGGGAAGCGTCGGGACGCTGGAAGCTGTGGACGTTGTTCTCCTGGAGGCGCGTGATGGCTTCCGTGCTGCCCTCGATGCGGCTGCCAGCCAGGAACCCGTTGATGCTGTAGCGCGGTGACAGGCGCCAGTCGTAGTCGACACCGCCGGTGTAGGCGCTGTCGCTCAGAAAGCCCAGGTCCTCCACGATCTGCCGGTTGGTCGAGGTCATCATGAAGCCGAGCGAGGACTGGTTCGCGTACTCGCGACGGACGCGGGCCACGGAGTACGCCGTCATGGGCTCCACCGCCTGGGTGCGCCGGTCGATGCCCCCGGGCCCGGCCACGAGCGCATCCTCGCGCGTCGTCACGGCCGTGAGGGCGCCCACGGAGAAGGCGCCGACGCGGCCGGTGAGCTTGGCCGCGCCGAGGATGGTGGCCGTGTCCGGCATCTCCTCGAACTCGTCGTCTCCCGCGTCGGTCGAGCCCTGCGGCGCCCGTCCGATGCGCCGCGAGTAGAAGAGGCCCGTGCATGCGCCGTCATTGCAGTCCATGTTGAAGCGGAACGTGCCGGACCCCTCGACGAAGAACGGGCGGCGCTCGGGGAACAACACCTCGAACGCATCGAGGTTGACGACGGCGGGGTCGGCTTCCACCTGACCGAAGTCCGGGTTCACCGTCCCGGTCAGCGTCAGGCCGGGCGTGACGGCGTACTTGACGTCGAGGCCGATGGCGCCGCCGGGGTTCGGCGAGTGCGCCAGCGTGTTGCCGGCCTCGATGGTCCTGGCGTCCACCTTGCCGAGCGCGTACGGCATGATCTCGAACCGCTCGGGCGTGCCGCCCGTCCGGACGCCGCTCACCTGGCCGAACTGGGAGACGAACCCGTTGGCGTTGCGCGAGAGCAGGGGCCACGTCGAGATCTCGTTGAGCCGGGCCAGCTCGCGAATCACCGCAAAACCCACCGGACCGCCGCTGTCGTTGTTGAACCGCAGCTGCGAGAACGGGATCCGGAACTCGGCGCGCCAGCCTTCCGCGTCGCGCTCGACGTGTACGTCCCACACCGCATCCCAACTGTCGTCGCTGGCGCCGTCGTTGAAGTAGTACCGATCCCGCTTGACGCCCACCGGATTGACCGCGAACTCATAGGCGGATCGACGGTCGAAGTAGGAATCCACGACCACGCTCAACCAGTCCGACGGCGAGGGCTGGTCCCGCCTCGTCAGGATGCCGACGATGCGATCGGGCTCCGCGTCGAAGGCGCGAACGGCCACGTAGAGCGCGGATGCATCGTAGACGACGCGGGCCTCGGTCGCGAACGTCGGTGCGCGGCCCTCGGCCGGCTCACGCTGCAGGAAGTCCGTGATGCGCGGTGCCTGTTCCCAGGCCGCTTCGCTGAAATCGCCGTCGATGACCATCGGCGCCGACGAGAAGACCGCCACCGCTTCGGAGACGATGATGGTGCCGCCGCCCAGCCGATCGTGCCGGGCCGCAACGCCGGGGCCGGCCAGGACGACGAGCAGGCTGGCCAGCAGAAGAACGTGCGCGATCCGGCTCATGCACTTGCAATAGACGCATGAGTCATGGGAAAGGTTGGCCAGAGGCGCCTTCCCTCACGGTGAGATCCAGCCAGGCAGCCATTCGCGCCTGCTGCTCCGGCGACGCATCGGTCCTCACCTCCAGGCGCCAGGGCCGACCCGGATCCGCGCCGAACCTGAGGTCCAGCCGCGTCAGCCGATCACGCCGTGCGACGAGCAGCGCCACCGTGTCGCCCGCCCGGTACTGTTCCAGACGTGCGGCCAGGCCGTCGGGCGGCACGCGCACGTCATCCATCGCGAGGATCTCGTCACCGACGTTGAGGCCGGCGGCCATCGCCGGCGTGTCCCGGCGGACACCCGTCACGATCAGGCGGCCGTTCTCCACCCGCGTCGTCGCGCCGAGGAACGCTCCGGCCCTCGCGGCGTCCACGGGCCGGAAGCGCAGGCCGAAGTAGTCCAGCGCCTGGGTGTAGTCGAGCTCGTCCGTGGAAGCAACGGCCGTCCGGAAGAACGGACCGAGATCGGTCCCGGCCACCTCGCTCATCGTCGCGTAGAACTGCTCCTGCGTGAACCCCGTGGGCCCGCCGTAGCGCTGCAGCGCGAGGCGCATGCCGTCGTCCAGCGACCTGGCGCCGTTCGTCGCCTGGCGAATCCGGGCATCCAGGAGGAACGCGATGACGGCGCCCTTGGGGTAGTAGTTGATGGTGGTGTTCGGCGTGTTCTCGTCCGGGCGGTACTGCTTGACCCACGTGTCGTAGGACGCCATCTCGAGCGGCGTCACGAGGCGTCCCGGCGTGGTCTGCACCGCCTCGATCTGATCCGACAGGCCGTTGAGGTACTCCGCCACCGTCGAGAGCCCGGCGCGGCGGACCAGGACGTCCGCGTAGTAGTCCGTGAAGCCCTCGGCCACCCAGAGCGCCTTGACGTAGTTCTCCGTCTCGTAGTCGAAGGGACCGAGCTCGATCGGGCGCAGGCGCTTGACGTTCCAGTTGTGGAAGTACTCGTGCGCCACCAACCCGAGCCACCCCAGGTAGCGCTGGTGCGTCCTCGTCGCGAAGCGGCTCGACATCGTGAGGAAGCTGTTCTTGTGCTCCAGCCCGCCGCCCGTGTCCACGACCATGTTCAGGAAGAAGTAGTGCGGGTAGAGGAGCGGGCCCATCACGGCGCGGCTGGCTTCGACGATCTTCTGCACGTCGACGACGGCCCGATCCACGTCGAAGAGCGACGGGTCGCCCTCGAGCACGAGGACGTGGCGGATGCCCTCCACGGTGAACTCGCGCGTGACGGGGTTGCCGACGACGATGGGGCTGTCGATGAGCGTGTCGAAGTCCTCGGCGCGATAGGTGTGAGGCTGGCCCTCCACGGGCATCAGCGCGGTGGCCGAACCCGCCCACCCCGCCGCGGGGACGATGCGCACGTCGTGGGGGCGCGGGGCCTTGTCGGCAAGCGTCAGGAAGGTCGGCGCGCCGTTCAGCATGGCGAAGCCGGCCTCGATCCAGTTGTTCCGGACCGTCATCTCGCGGCCGTAGACACGGTAGCTCACGGTGACGGACGCCGCGCCGCCGGTGGTGACGCGCCAGCGGTTCTTGAGCGTCTTCGCCACCACGGCTGGCCGGCCGTCCGCGATGGCCGTCACGGCCTCCACGTGGCGCTCGTACTCGCGTACGAGGTAGGAGCCCGGCGTCCACACCGCCATGTAGAGATCGATGGCCGCCTGGCCGCCCGTCGGGTAGACGGCCTCGACCTCCACGTAGTGCGTCTGCGGAGCCGGGAATCGGAGCGTGTAGCGAATGGCCTCCGGCGATTGCGCCTGGCTCAGGGGTGTCGTCAGCATGATGAGAAGCAGGGCGCAGGCCAGCAGCGCCGGTGTCGCGCGGGTCATCGGGGTATTGTAATGGCGTGACGGGACATCGGACCGTGGGCCTGCAGTATGCCGTCACGTCGGTCCTCTTCCTCCTTGCGGGCTTCCTCCTGATGCTGCTGATGCGGTGGCAGCTGGCCTATCCGGGCCAGCCCCTGCCGCCGTGGCTCACGGCGATGCTCGGCGAGTCCAATGCACCCGGCGGCATCATGCTGCCGGAGTTCTACAACCAGCTCGTCGCCATGCACGGCAGCGTGATGATCTTCCTGGCCGTGGTCCCGTTCGCGGCCGGCGCGTTCGGCACCCTGCTCGTGCCGCCGATGATCGGCGCCGGCGGCATGGCGTACCCGCGGACGAGCGCGCTCGCGTTCTGGATGTACGCGGGCGGCGGCCTCGTGATGCTGGCGAGCTTCTTCGTCGAGGACGGCGCCGCCAATTCCGGCTGGACCTCCTACCCGCCCCTGGCCATCCTCGCCACGTCGGGACAGACGTTCTGGCTCGTGGGGATCCTGCTGGTCGGCGTCTCCGCCGGTCTCGGCGCCATCACGATGATCGCGACGATCGTCCAGTGCCGCGCGCCGGGCGTCACGCTTGCCAGGCTGCCCTTCTTCGTCTGGGCGCAGCTCGTGACGGCGCTGCTCCTCCTGCTCGCCTTCCCCGCACTCAAGGCGGCGGCGGTCTTCCAGTTGATGGACCGCGTGGCCGGCAGCAGCTTCTTCCTCCCGAGCGGCCTGGTCATCGGCGGCATCGCGCTCCAGGACTACTCCGGCGGCGGCAACCCGCTGCTGTGGCAGCACCTCTTCTGGTTCCTCGCGCACCCCGAGGTCTACGTCCTGGTCCTGCCCGCGATGGGCATCGTCGCGGAGGTGATTGTCGCCAACACGGGCCGCCCGTTGTGGGGCTACGGCCTGATGGTGGCGGCGATCCTGTTCCTCGGCGGCATGTCGATGCTGGTGTGGGCGCACCACATGTTCCTCACGGGGATGGGCACGTCGCTCAGCACGTTCTTCCAGGTGACGACGATCATCGTGTCCGTGCCGTCGGTGATCCTGATCACGGCGCTCGTCATGTCGTTGTGGGGCGGCGCCATCCGTTTTCCGACGGCGATGCTCTTCGCCCTCGCGTTCCTGCCGATGTTCGGCATCGGCGGCCTGACCGGGCTGCCCCTCGGGTTTGCCGCGAGCGACATCTCGCTGCACGACACCTACTACGTCGTCGGGCACTTCCACTACCTGGTCGGGCCGGGCACGCTCTTCGCGCTCTTCGCCGGCATCTACCACTGGTTTCCCGCCGTCACGGGACGGCGGCTCGGGGAGAGACTGGGCAAGGTCCACTTCTGGCTCTCGCTCTTCCTGATGAACAACATCTTCCTGCCGATGTTCTTCGTCGGCCTGGCGGGCGTGAACCGCCGGCTGTATGACGCCGGCCTGCAGTTTGCGCTCGCCCAGCCGTGGATGCCGCTGCAGCGGCACATGACGTGGGCGGCCATCGCGCTGGGCCTGGCACAGATCCCGCTGATCGTGAACATCGCGCGCACGCTGGCGCGCCCGGCGACGGAAGGCGAGCCCCTCGAGGTGCCCTCGACGCCGGCCGTGCCGGAGACGGAGATCGCGGGGCGCGGAACCCTGGGGGCGTGGCTCCTGGTGGCCTCGCTGACGATGTTCGTTGGTTCGTTGGTGTCCGGCTACGTGCTGATTCGGACCGGCGCCACGACGTGGGCGCCGGCCGCGTTCGACGGGCTGCACATGGCCGGCGGCGCCGTGCTGCTCACGGCGGCGGCAATGGCCGCCGGCGCCACGCGCGCCCGCCTGCTGGCCGCCAGCGTGTGCGGCGGCGCGTTCGCCGCGTGGACGGTGATCGCCCTCGGCCGGATCGGCGCGGCAGGCGGACGCACGCCGGCCGCGGATCTCGCCGTGGCATCGTGGGTGACGCTCGCAGGCGTCATCGCGGTCATCGCCGCGGGGATGAGCCTGGCCACGGCGTGGTCGGCACGGAGTGGGCCGACGTCCGGCCGGGACCGCGGCAGCGCCCTTCGCGTGCTGTGGTGGTTCGTGGCCCTGGCGTGGCTGGTGACGATATGCGTGTTCTGGCTCGTGTAGCGATGGCATGTCCGATCTGCGTCTCGCCGGAAGGCACGATGATGGCCGCCGGCGCGCGCACCGGCGCCCTGGTGCTGATCGTGGTGGCGGCGCTCGTCCTTTGCCCATTGGCCTGGGCGTTCTTCCGCCTCTGGAGGCGCGAGATGACGCGCGAGCAGGTCCCGTGATCGCGCGGTGGCTTCCGGAAGCGGCCTCCGCGCACGCCGCCCTCCTCGATGCCGTGCTCGTGGACGTGCACTGGCACATCCTGGCCGTGTTCGTCGTCTGGAGCCTGATCTTCGTGACGGCGCTCGTGCGGTTCCGCGCCGGTGCCCACCCCGAGCCGCGCGCGGCCGGCGCACCGGTGTTGTGGCCCGCGCTGGCGATCCTCGCGGTCATCCTCGGCGACGTGGTCCTCCTGACCACACGCGCCCTGCCCGCCTGGCACGCACGCATGGCCCCGCCGGCGGCCGGTGACCTGGCGCCGCTCGAAGTGCGCATCGCCTCCGAGCAGTTTGCCTGGAACACCCACTATGCCGGCCCCGACGGCCGGTTCGGACGGACGGATGCCGCGTTCATCACGGCCTCGAACCCGGTGGGCATCGATCGCGCGGACCCGGCGGCGGCGGACGACATCGGCCTTCTGAACATCCTGACGCTCCCGCTCGATCGCACGGTGGTGATCCACCTGACGAGCCGCGACGTGATACACAGCTTCACGCTGCCGGAGATGCGGATCAAGCAGGACGTCACGCCGGGCATGACATTCCGGACGTGGTTCACGCCGACGCGCGTCGGCGCGTGGGAGATCCTCTGCTCGCAGTTGTGCGGGCTGGGCCACTACCGGATGCGCGGGGAGTACCGCGTGCTCACGCGCGAGGACTGGGCCGCCTGGGAAGCAGACGAACTCGCGCGGCTCCGGTAGCGTCGCGTCCGGCTGACTCGGGTGGCGCGATGGCGCGCACGGCTCGGCCGGCGCGGCCGCGCGGGCCGATCACTTCAGGCGCGAGTCCAGCCAGGCTGCCCTGAACGCTATCTGCTCCGCAGACGGCGTGGCGCCGGTCGCTTCCATCGGCACGATCTCCACGCGCGGGTCCTCCTCGAGCACCAGCGTGGCGTCCACGCGCTCGCCGCTCCGCCGCACGAAGGCAATCGGGATCCGGTCGCCCGGCGTATGCCGGCCCAGTACCTCCGCGATCTGCCCCTGGGCCGTCAGCGTCACGCCGTCGAGGCTGATGATGTGATCGTCCTGGGCGACGCCGGCGGTGTAGAGCGGCGAGTCGAAGGGCACGAGCGACGTGACGCGGGCGCCGCCGGCGCCGGCCTGCAGCGACGCGCTGCCCAGCCACGCCTGCCCCGCGGAGGCCTTGCGCATGATGAAGCCGGCATGTGCCAGCAGCGTGCCGTAGTCGACGACCTCGCGGCCCTCGATGAACCGGCGGAAGAAGTCCCGGGCGAACGCCGCATCCCCGGACACCTCGGCCAGCGTCGTCTCGAGATCGTGAACCGTGTAGGTGGTGCCCACCATCCCGGGCACGGCCTCGGCGCTCCGGCCGAAGGTGCGCCACAGGGCCCGCATGTAGTCGGAGAGCGTCACGCGGCCATCCGTCCGGACCCGCAGGTCCAGATCCAGACCGAGCCCGATGGCCGTGCCCCACGTGTAGTAGGAGATGAAGGTGTTCGGCCAGGCCGTGCGATCGATGACGGCCGCGGCATCCACGAACGGCGCAAGGCGGCTCATCTCGATGGGCGACCGGAACTGCCGGCCGGGGCCGAGCGTCACCGCGTTGATGGCGCCGGCAAGGCTGGTGAAGAGCGCGTCCCTGGTGATCAACCCGGCACGCTGGAGCACGATGTCGTCGAAGTAACTGGTGAAGCCCTCACCCATCCAGAGCTCGTCCGACACGTCCGCCTGCTCGAAGTCAAACGGCTCGAGGGCTCGTGAGCGGATCCGCTCCATGTTCCACACATGGAAGAACTCGTGGGACACGGTGCCCAGGAGACCGGTGCGCTGGCCGGGATTGCGCAGGGCCCCACGGCTCGTGAGCACCGTGCTGTTGCGGTGCTCCATGCCGTCGCCGTCGGCCCACGGGAGGTAGTCGGCCAGGAAGGTGAAGACGCCGCCGTCGAAGCGCGGCAGCTCGCCGAACACCTGGAGCATCTCCCGCACGATCTTCTCCACGTCTGCTGCAAACCTGTCGGCGTCGGCGTCCGTCCCGTCGTGATGGAGCGCGATGCGAAACGTCTGCGGCCCGCCCTCGCGTGCCACACCGTCGTCGACGCTGAAGGTACGGAGCGTGAACGCGCTGAACTCGACCGGGCTGTCCAGCAGGTAGTGGATATTGGGTGCCGTGAACACCAGCGGATTCGGCGTCGGAAGCAACTGCGTGGCCACGCGCCACTCCCGTCCGGGCGGCTGTACGAACGTCACGCGCGCCGGGCGCTCCAGGTGCCCCCGGACGAACACCGCCGTCGCCGGCATGTTGAGATGGGCGTGCGACGTGTCGACGGCCAGGTAGGTGCCGTCCACGCGGTCGCCATAGATCCGGTAGGTCACGACAACGGTGCCGTCGTGCCCGGCCACGTCCCACTGGTGGAGGTTGGGACGCGCGGCCTCGATGGTCCGGCCTGCGCCGTTCGTGATGCGCACGTCGAACACGTTCTTTGCGAACTCGTGGAGCGCGTAGCGGCCTGGCGATGTACGGGCCATCCGGATCTCCGCCGTCCCCGGCGGGAGGCCCCCGAAGCGCGCCTCGACCTGCACCCATCGGTGCTCGGGCGACGGAAACGAGAACCGGTACTCGAACGGCGTGGCCTGCGCCCATGCCGGGGACGCCGCCATCAGGACCGCGGCCGCGAGCACGGCCGCACGCATCACGACGTTCATCACACCAGACCTCCGCACGTTGTCCCGTTTCCTCATGTCACGCCACGCCGGCTTCCCGATCGTCATCGATCACATCACGGATCTTGCGGGCGAGCTGCATCGGCGTGAACGGCTTCTGCAGGAAGGGCCGGCCTTCATCCAGCACGCCGGTCCTCACGATGGCATCGTCCATGTGGCCGGACATGAAGAGCACGCGGATGGACGGCCGGAGCGCCTGCAGCGCCTCGGCCACCGCGGGGCCGCTGATGTCGCCGAGGATGACGTCGCACAGGGCAAGGTCGAACTGCCGCGTGTCGTCGCTGCCGAGCGCCAGCCCCGCCCGTCCGGACGCGGCCTCGGTGACGCTGTAGCCCAGCCGCGTGAGCAGGTTCTTGGTGAGCCGCCGGACCGACACGTCGTCTTCCACGAGCAGGATGTGCTCGGTGCCCTGCGGGAGCTTCTGGACCGCGGGGTCCACGTCGGCCACGGCCTCCGCTTCCGCGCGCGGCAGCAGGACGCGGAACGTCGTCCCCTGTCCGATCTCGCTCGCCACGCTGATGTGGCCGTCGCTCTGCCGGACGATGCCGTAGGCCGTCGAGAGGCCGAGTCCGGTCCCCTTGCCGGCTTCCTTGGTCGTGAAGTAGGGCTCGAAGATGCGGGCGCGGACATCGGCCGGCATGCCCGTGCCGGTATCCGAGACCGACAGGACAACGAAGGGCCCGGGTCGCGCGTCTGGATTCTCCGCAGCCGCCGTCTCGTCCAGGACGATGTCGCTCGTGTCGACGGTCAGGCGTCCGCCGCGCGGCATCGCGTCGCGCGCGTTGACGGCCAGGTTGACGATCACCTGCTCGATCTGGCCCGGGTCCACCCGGACCAGCGGATCCGCCGCGCGCGCCTGCACCGTCAACGCGATGTCCTCGCCAATCAGGCGCCGCAGCATCGGCTCGATCTTGGTCAGGGCCGTATTGAGGTTGACCACCTTCGGCTGCAGCGACTGCCGGCGGCTGAAGGCCAGCATCTGCCGGGTCAGGTCCGCGGCGCGCATGGCGGCGCGGCCAATCTCCTCCGCGTCCGCGCGGCGCGGGTCCCTGGGGTCCAGCGCCGTGAGTACGAGCTCGGCGTAGCCGATGATGGCGGTCAGCAGGTTGTTGAAGTCGTGCGCGATGCCGCCCGCCAGGCGGCCCACGGCCTCCATCTTCTGCGAGTGCTGCAGCTGCTCCTCGAGTTGCAGCCGCCGCCGCAGCGCATCGTCGCGCTCCGCGATGACGGCGGCAATCACGTGGCCGCTGATCGACGCCAGCATGAGGAAGGCGAAGAGCACGAGCTGCATGAAGGAGACGGAGAAGGTGCTGAACGTCCCCAGGCCGAAGTCCGCGACCACGATGGCGAACGCCGTCAGGAGCCCGACGACGAGGGCCGCGCCGAGAGGCCCGAAGCGGAGGCCGGCCCAGCTCACGATCGGGAAGAAGACGAAGGCGATCGGCACGTCACGGCCGAGGAACAGCCACAGCGCCGCCATGGCGCCGGCACTGGCCGTGAACGTGGCCAGGACGACGGCCCCTTCGAGGACGCGCGGCCGCGACCACGGCACGTGCGGACGGCGCACCCACGCAAAGACGAGCGCCGAGACGATGACGATGCCCAGCCAGTCCTGGAGACACCAGAGATACCAGCCGAACAGATAGCCGGTGTCGGGACGCGCACCGGCCAGCAGCAGGCTGCCCGTCGCGAGGGTCGCGCCCGCGATCGACGCGACGGGTGCGGCGCCGAGCGCCAGGATCAGGTGATCCCGGACCCGCTCCAGGCGGTCGCTGAACGTCCAGGTCCGGAGGAGGTAGACGGCGAGCCAGGCCTCGATGACGGGCGCCGCGGCGGACGTGAGCGCGACGAGCGGGGAGAGCCGCGCGAGGCGCACGGCGAGGACGCCGAGGATCAGGCCGGGGAGTACCCGCGGTCCCCAGAACCAGAGGACGACGACCGCCAGGCCGGCCGAGGGCCAGACCGGCGTGGCGCTCAGCCCCCGGCCCGCGCCGGGGAAGAGGACCACCTCTGCCGCAATCCAGTAGGCCGCGCCTGCAATCAGGTTGAGAACGACGGGCAGTTCCCTGGGGTGGGTGGCGGCCCATCGGTCGAGGCTCGCCGGAAGCGGAGGACGGGCGGACACGCGATGCAAGCGTAGCGGGCAGGGTGGAGGCGCGCAAGCCCTCAGACGGAGATCCAGCCCTCGGGCGAGAATAGGCGATGATCGGACGAGAGCCGCAGGCCCAGCGGCGCGCCTGGGTCGCCCTCGATGGGGTGCTGGCCTTCTTCGCGGCGATCATGATCCTCATCCTCGTCACCGGTGGTGGGGAGTGGCGCACGCCGGGATTCCGCGTCAGCGCGCGCTCCATCGGCAACCCGGCCCTGGTGTGGACGGTCCTGGCGCTCATCCGCCTGCGACGCCTCTCCGTGGTCCCCCTCTTCGGTCTCAGCAGGCTGTCCCTGGAGCGCCTCGGCACACGTGCGGGCGCCATCCTGCGGGCGATCGTCTCTGACGGCGGGCCGCTGCGCGCCCGAGCGACGCTCGCCGCGACGCTGATCCTCGGCGGTTCGCTGCTGCTCAAGCTGGCGAACGCGTGGTTCTACCCCGGCTTCCTCACCGGGGACGATGTCGAGATCC
>CAZUGF010000074.1:0-20611 GCA_964619705.1 uncultured Bifidobacteriaceae bacterium | reverse complement strand
AGGCGCTGCCGGCCACGGTCTTCGTCGGCGGTCCGCCCGCGATGATCCTCGCGGCCATCGCGCCGCTGCCGGAGAACGTTCCCGAGATGATGCTCGCGTCGCTCATCGCCGGGCGGAAGCTGCCGCAGGTGCCCGGCCCGAACGGGCACCCGCACCCGCTGGTGGCGAGCGCCGAGTTCGCCCTGATGGGCACCGTGCCGCCGGCACAACGGCGGCCGGAAGGGCCGTTCGGCGATCACTACGGCTACTACTCGCTGCAGCACGACTACCCGGTCTTCGAGGTGGCGCAGATTGCGCACCGCCACGACGCCATCTACCCGGCGACCATCGTCGGCAAGCCCCGGCAGGAGGACTTCTACATCGGCGACCTCCTGCAGGAACTGCTGTCGCCGCTGTTCCCGCTGGTGATGCCGGCCGTCGAACAGCTCTGGTCCTACGGCGAGACCGGCTATCACTCCCTGGCCGCTGCCGTCGTCAAGCAGCGGTACCGGCGCGAGGCGATGGCGAGCGCGTTCCGCATTCTCGGCGAGGGCCAGTTGTCCCTCACGAAGTTCCTCCTCCTGACCGATCGGGCAGTGGATCTCAAGGACTTCCGTGCCACGCTGGAGCACGTGCTGGCCCGCACGGACCCCCGGACGGACCTGTATGTCTTCTCGAACCTGTCGATGGACACGCTGGACTACACGGGCCCGCGCGTGAACGAGGGGTCGAAGGGCGTGTGGCTGGGGCTGGGCGATCCCGTGCGCAGCCTGCCGCGGCGCTTCGATCCGCCCGTGCCGGTGCCGTCGGACGTCACCGACGTGCGCGTGTACTGCGGCGGGTGCCTCGTGGTGGAGGGCCCGCGGTATGAGGACGACGCGGGTGCGGCGGCGCGGCTGGCGGCGCACGAGGCGTTCAGCGGATGGCCCCTGGTGGTGCTGACGGACTCGGCGGCCCGGGCGGTGCGGAGCGACATGAACTTTCTCTGGACGACCTTCACCCGCTTCGAGCCGGCGGCGGACATCCACGCGGCCTCCGCCCGCGTGGTGCGGCACCACCTGGCGTATGAGCCGCCGGTGCTGATCGATGCGCGGATGAAGCCCTGGTATCCCGCGGAGTTGTCGTGCCGGGAGGACATCGCGCGGCGCGTCACCGAGCGATGGGCCGAGTACTTCCCGCACGACCGCGTGGAGATGGGCGATGCGGAGCGCGGGCACCTCGACTGAGGGCGGACGACGCCCCGGGGCGTCGCGCGACCCTCGCCCCGGGGACGCCGTGGGCACCGCCACCACGGTTGTGGGCGCGCGGTCAACGCGGTGGAAATGGACGGCCGGCCCGGAGCCGGGGTCCGGGCCTGAGATAATGAAGCTGTGAGCGACACCACGACCAACGGCATACGCGTGCAGGTCCAGAGCCAGTTCCTGCCCGATCGCAGCGCGCCGCAGGAGGCGCAGTTCGTGTTCGCGTACCACATCACCATCTCCAACGTCGGCGAGCAACGGGCGCAGCTCATCAGCCGGCACTGGGTGATTACCAACGCCGACGGCGAGACCGAAGAGGTCCGCGGCCCCGGCGTGGTCGGGGAGCAGCCGGTGCTGGGACCCGGCGAGCACTTCGAGTACACGAGCTTCTGTCCGCTCAAGACCAACGTGGGGACCATGCACGGGGCCTACACGATGGTCACGCCGGAGGGCGACGCGTTCGAGGCCCGCATCGCGCCGTTCACCCTGGCCGTGCCGTTTGCGTTGAACTGACATGGCGCTCCTCCGAAGCGGCGCACCGCGGATGGCCAGGGCCGAGCGAACCGGCGTCGGGCGGGGCGTGCCGGGCGCCATCGCGCCGGACCCGGCGGCGAAGAAGAAGATCGATCCGTCGGCCGCGTGGAAGGAGGCCCGGCAGCTCCTGTACGTGCACCGGAAGCGCCTCGGTATCGGCCTGACGCTGATGCTGGTCTCCCGCCTGTCCGGCATCGTCCTGCCGGCGCTGTCCAAGGTGGTCATCGACGAGGTGCTGGGCAACTCGCGCCCGGAGCTGCTCCTGCCGATCGCACTCGCGGCGGGGGCCGCGACCCTGGTGCAGGCGGTGACGAGCTTCGGCCTGTCGCAGATTCTCGGCGTGGCGGCCCAGCGGGCCATCACCGACATGCGGAAGCGGGTGCAGGCGCGGGTGATGCGGCTGCCCGTCCGGTACTTCGACTCCACGCAGACGGGCGTCCTCCTGTCGCGGATCATGAGCGACGCGGACGGCATCCGGAACCTGGTCGGCACGGGACTCGTGTCGCTGGTCGGCGGGCTCGTCACGGCCGCGATCAGCCTGGGTGTCCTGCTCTACATCAACTGGCGGCTGACGCTGGTGACGGCCGTCGTCCTGGCGCTCTTCGGCGGCGGCATGGCCTTCGCGTTCAAGCACCTGAGGCCGCTGTTCCGCGAGCGCGGGCGGATCCAGGCGGAGGTGAGCGGGCGCCTGACGGAAGCGCTCGGCGGCATCCGCGTCGTCAAGAGCTACACGGCGGAGAAGCGCGAGGAGATCGTCTTCGCGAAGGGCGCGCACCGGCTCTTCCGCAACATCGCGCAGTCGATGACGGGCGTCTCCGCGACGACGTCGGGGAGCACGGTGATCATCGGCGTGGTGGGTGTCGTGATGATCTGGCTCGGGGGGCACGACATCCTCGCCGGCCGGATGACGCTCGGCGACTTCATCATGTACATCTTCTTCATCGGCCTGCTGGCCGCGCCCCTGATCTCCATTGCCAGCATCGGCACGCAGATCACGGAGGCCTTCGCGGGGCTGGACCGCATCCGGGAGATCCTCGACATGGAAACCGAGGACGAGGCGGACGTCGACAAGCCGCCGCTCGGCGAAATTCACGGTGACATCCGCTTCGAGGGCGTGTCTTTCGAGTACAACCCGGGGCGGCCGGTGCTCCAGGACATCACCTTCCACGCCGCGCCGGGCACGACCACCGCGCTGGTCGGATCGAGCGGGTCGGGCAAGAGCACGCTCATCAGCCTGGTCATGGCATTCAACCGCCCCCTCGCGGGCCGCGTGCTCATCGATGGGAAGGACCTCGACGAGGTCCCGCTGCGCGACTACCGGGAGCAGCTCGCGTCGGTGCTGCAGGAGAACTTCCTCTTCGACGGCACCATCGCGGAGAACATCGGGTACGCACACCCGGGCGCGACACTCGACGAGATCAAGCACGCCGCGCAGGTGGCGCACTGCGAGGAGTTCATCCTCCAGTTTCCCGAGGGCTATGACACCGTGGTCGGCGAGCGCGGGATCAAGCTCTCCGGCGGGCAGCGCCAGCGTGTGTCGATCGCGCGCGCGATTCTCGCGCAGCCCAGGGTCCTGATCCTGGACGAGGCGACGTCGAGCCTCGACAGCGAGAGCGAGGAGATGATCCAGGACGGCCTCCGCACGCTGCGGGCCGGCCGCACGACGTTCGTGATCGCCCATCGGCTCTCGACGATCCGGAGCGCCGACCAGATCCTGGTCCTGGAGGGCGGCGCGATCGTGGAGCGGGGCACGCACGACGACCTGCTGGCGAAGGACGGGCGCTACCGTCAGCTCTACGACAAGCAGTACAAGCTGGAGACGAACCGGTTCATCAACCCCGGCGAGGACTGGACGCCGGAGTCGCCGAAGCCGCCGGCGCCCAGCCCCGTCTCGACGCGGCTCTAGCCGCTCGCGGCAGCACCCCCCGCGGGCGGCGCTGGCGCGCGCCGAACCGTGGCGGTCTCCCCGTCGTATCCTGTAGGCGGAGATCACCGTGAACGATCCCGCGCAGATCCTGGGCCTCTTCCTTCGCGGCACGCTCGGTCGATCCGGGCGCAAACGCGCGCGGAAGGCCGCGAGCTTCGTCTCCGGCCAGCGCGGGTTCCTCACGGCCAGCACCATCCTGGCGGCCGCCGGCGTGGCCTGGGGCATCTACGACAGCGTGTCCGCGTCGCGCGGCGGCGTCGTGCCGCCCGGGGTGATCCTGCCGCCCGGCGCGGCGGTTCCGCCGCTGCCGCAGGCCGTCGTGGACGCCGCGGCGGCACGGCCGCCGGTGCCGATGGAGGTGCTGCGGATCATCCGCCTGGCCGTGTCGGCCGCGCGGGCCGACGGACACCTGACGCCGCCCGAGCGCGCGCTCATCCTCGAGCACGCGCGGCAGGCGGGCGTCGAGGCCGCGGCCGAGGACGAACTGGCGCACCCGCACCCGCTCGCGGACATCGTGCGCGGCGTGACGGACGATCAGGCGCGCCGGGACCTCTATCGCCTGGCGTTCGCGATCATCCGCGCCGACGAGGCGGTGTCCGGCGGTGAGCGCATCTACCTGGCCCAGCTCGCACACCAGCTCGGCTTCGATCCGGCCACGGCCTCCGCGCTCGAAGCGGAGACGGCCGCCGGTATCGACGCTGCCGATCCAACCGTCTGACCGGGGAGACTCGCATCGATGTCTGCACAACAGTGGTACATGGCGATTGGCGGCCACCAGGTCGGGCCTGTCACGGGTGACGAGATTGCCGCCAACCTGCGGAACGGCAGCATCGATGCCGAGACCCTGGTGTTCACGGCGGGCATGACGAGCTGGCAGAAGGTGCGGGAGGTGCCGGCGTTTGCGTCGTTCGTCACCGCCGGTCCCGCGGGCGGACAGGGCACGCCGCCGCCGGTACCGCCCGGGCGGCGGGCGCACGACATCGACTTCGTCATCCACGGCAACGAGATGCAGTTCGTCGAGGTGGAGCTCGACCCCGGCGAGGCGGCCGTGGCCGAGGCCGGCGTGTTCATGTACATGACGCCCGCCATCCAGATGGAGACCATCTTCGGCGACGGCAGCAAGCAGGCGACCGGCGTCTTCGACGCACTGCTCGGCGCCGGGAAGCGGATCCTGACGGGGGAGAGCCTCTTCATGACCGTCTTCCAGAACCAGGGCCAGGGGAAGGAGCGCGTGGCCTTTGCCGCGCCGTACCCCGGGAAGATCCTGGCGATGGACCTCAAGGCGCTCGGCGGGCAGCTGGTCTGCCAGAAGGACTCGTTCCTCTGCGCCGCGCGCGGCGTGTCGATCGGCATCGCGTTCCAGAAGCGCCTCGGCGTCGGCCTCTTCGGCGGCGAGGGCTTCATCATGCAGAAGCTGGAGGGCGACGGGCTCTGCTTCGTCCACGCGGGCGGCACCATCCAGCACATCGAGCTGGCGGCGGGCGAGACCCTGCGCGTGGACACGGGCTGCCTCGTCGCGCTCCAGCCGAGCGTCCACTACGACATCCAGTTCGTCGGGCGGATCAAGACGGCCCTCTTCGGCGGCGAGGGCATCTTCTTCGCGACCCTCACCGGTCCCGGCCGGGTGTGGCTGCAGTCGCTCCCGCTCAGCCGGATGGCGGACCGCATCTACGCGGCGGCACCCCAGCGGGGCAAGGGGCGCAAGGAGGAGGGCTCGGTGCTCGACCGCGCCTTCGGCCTGGGCGACCTGATCGACGGCCGCTGACGCCGGGGCCGCGTCCGCCCCGTGCTACGATCGCCGGATGCGTCATCTGTCCCTGGCCGCGCTGACGGCGGCGCTCCTCTGCGTCTCGGTGGCGGACCGCCCGGCGGCCCAGGTCCGCACGGCGGATCCGGCGGCACGCGGCCTTCCGCTGTCGGCGTTCCCGCGCACGATCACGCTCGCCGAGAACATCTACGGCTACGAGGAGATCCGGCAGCCCGGCTTCACCACCGTGAGCCTGTTCGTCGTCGGCCGAGACGGCGTGCTGGTCGCGGACGGGCAGGGCAGCCCCGCCGCGACGCAGGCGATGCTGGATGCCATCCGCGCCATCACGCCCCTGCCCGTCAAGTGGTACGTGGTCGGCTCCGATCACGGGGATCACACCGCGGGGAACTCCGTCCTCCCGGCCGGCATCACCTACGTCGTGCACCGGAACTCGCACCAGCAGATGGTGCGGGACGCGGCCAACCCGAAGCGATCCCCGACGGCGGCCCCCGTCGTGGTGCCGCCCGCGGCGATGAGCGGGGACAGCCAGACGATCGACGTCGGCGGCATCGAGGTGCAGGCCCTGTTCCTGGGCCGCGCGCACACGGGCGGTGACCTGATGGTCTACCTGCCGGCCACGAAGATCCTCTTCATGAGCGAGGCGTACCTGAACCGCGTGTTCCCGGCCATGCGCTCGGCGTACCCCACCGAGTGGGTGGGCGTGGTCGACAAGGCGCTGGCCATGGACGTGACGCGCTATGTGCCGGGCCACGGCTTCATCGAGGAGCCGGCCGTCTCGCGGGAGGAGCTGATCGCGTTCCGAGGGGCGCTCCAGGCCGTCATCGCGGAAGTGCGTCGGCTCCACGCGCAGGGCCTGTCCGCCGAGGCGGCCGCGGCACAGGCGGACTGGGGCCCGTACACGGACTGGTTCCTGCGGGAACAGCAGGGGCCCATCGCGGTGCGCAAGGTCTACGAGGAGATCGCGGGGACGCTGAAGTAGGCGCGCGTGCCGCCCGAGCCTGTCCGGCCATGCCTCCACGCCCGCAGTCTTACGCGTCGCACGCGTACCATCCCGTCCCCTCCTATATTGCCGGGGGGCTGTGGCTGGCGTCCGCGATCGCGTTCATCGGCACGATCCTGCTCGACTGGGATGCCCGGGACGTGGCCATCGGATGGCTGCTGGCGTGCGTGACCGTGCTCATCTCGATCGGCCGCGTCTACACCACGCGGCTGCAGGACCGCATCATCCGGCTCGAGATGAAGGTCCGGTGCGTGGAGATCCTGGGCGCGGACGCGGCCCGGATGCTCGCGCAGCTTTCCCCGAAGCAGATCGCGGCGCTCCGGTTTGCCTCGGACGCCGAGCTCGGCGCCCTGCTCGATCGTGCGGTGCGGGAACGGCTCTCGCCGCGCGCGATCAAGCAGGCCATCACGTCCTGGGTCCCGGACACGCTGCGGACCTAGGTCCGCGGGGCCGTTTCCGACTGAATCACCGTGACTCCTGACGAGACGACCGAGGTCCTGAGGCTCATCGAGGCCCACGAGCAGACGCTCGCCCTCTGCCGCGCCTGCGCGGAGACGACGCGCGATCTGGCGTGGGAGGTGAAGCGGGGCGGCACGCCGGACGCCGAGGCGCTGCAGGCGACGCTCGACGAGGCCGAGCGCGTCCTGGGTGATCTCGCGAAGGTGGAGGTCGCCATCGCCCAGATGAAGGCGGCGCTGTGGTGAGCGCGTCCGCGACGGGGACGACCGATGCCGTCCTGCCGCCGTCGGCCCGCGATGCGTAGAATGTGAACGGCGTGCCGGCGGTCCCCGGCCGAGAGAAGCCCCTGCATGATTCGGAAGCCCGTCACCCTCATCACCGGCGCCGGCGGCGAAATCGGCCACGGCCTCATCGAGCGCCTCACCGCCACCGGCGAGCGCGCCGTCATCACGCTCGACGTCAACCCGCTCGATGCGGGCCTGGCGCGACAGGTCCAGCGCGAGTTCACCGGGTCCATCCTGGATCACGCGCTCCTCGAGCGGATGATGTCGGAGTTCGAGATCGACAGCGTGTTCCACCTGGCCGCCCTGCTGTCCACGCGCTCCGAGTTCACGCCCGTCACCGCGCACCAGGTGAACGTCGAAGGCACGCTGGGCCTGCTCGAGTTCGCGCAGCGCGAGGCCGAGTCGCACGGCCGCCCCGTCGTCTTCATCTACCCATCCTCGATTGCCGCCTACGGTTTGCCGGACCAGGCGGCCAAGCGCGCCGCGGGCCGCGTCGCGGAAGACGACTTCAACACGCCCTCGACGATGTACGGGTGCAACAAGCTGTACTGCGAGCAGTTGGGGCGGTACTACGCGAAGTTCTACAAGCAGCTCTCGGCCACGCCGCAGGCCGGGCGCGTGGACTTCCGCTGCGTCCGGTTCCCCGGGCTCATCTCCGCCGTCACCGTCCCCTCCGGCGGCACGTCGGACTACGCGCCGGAGATGATCCATGCGGCCGCGCGCCACGAGCGGTATGCCTGCTTCGTCCGGCCGGACACGCGCATTCCCTTCATGGCCATGCCCGACGGCGTGGAGGCGCTGCTCGCCCTGGCATCCGCGCCCGCCGGCCGCCTGACGCGAACCGCCTACAACCTGTCGGCGTTCAACCCGTCGGCCGGCGAGATTCGCGAGGAGGTGCTGCGAGCCTTCCCGGATGCCGTCATCGAGTGGCAGGTGGACGAGAAGCGCCAGGGCATCGTGGACGCGTGGCCCGAAGACGTGGACGACACGGCGGCACGCCGCGACTGGGGCTTCGCCCCGCGTTTCGACATGGCGCGGGCGTTCCAGGAGTACCTGATCCCGACGATTCGAGCGCGGTATGCGCGATGACCGGGCGCGCGCCGGTACGTCCGCCGTCCGGGCGGGGGTGATCTGACGTGCGCTGCATCGAGGCCGGGACGTTCGGCCCGCCGGAGGTGCTGCGCCTCGTCGAGCGCCCGGATCCCGTGCCGGCCGCGGGCGAGGTCCTGATCGACGTACACGCCGCGGGCGTCAACCGGCCGGACGTGCTCCAACGGCGGGGCAAGTACGCGCCGCCGCCGGGCGCCACGGACATTCCCGGGCTGGAAGTCGCCGGCATCGTCGCGGCAGTGGGTTCCGGCGTCGCGCGCTGGCGCGTGGGGGACCGTGTGACGGCGCTCGTCGCCGGGGGCGGCTACGCGGATCGCTGCACGGCGCCGGCGGAACAATGCCTGCCCGTGCCCGCGGGGCTCTCCATGGTGGAAGCGGCCGCCGTGCCGGAGACGTTCTTCACGGTCTGGACCAACGTGTTCGAGCGCGGCCGGCTGACGGCGGGCGAGTGGCTGCTCGTCCATGGCGGATCGAGTGGTATCGGCACGACCGCCATCCAGCTTGCGGCAGCGTTCGGCGCCCGGGTGGCGGTGACGGCCGGCACCGCGGAGAAGTGCGACGCGTGCCGGCGCCTGGGCGCGCAGCACGCCTGGAACTACCGCACGACGGACTGGGTGGAGGCGATCCGCGAGGCGACAGGCGATGGCGCCGATGTCGTGCTGGACATGGTCGGCGGCGACTACACGGCCAGGAATATCGCCGCGCTGGCCGCCGGCGGGCGCCTGGTCCAGATTGCATTTCTCCGGAGCCCGACGGTCGAGATCGACCTGTCCGCGGTGATGCGCCGGCGGCTCTGGATCACCGGCTCGTTGCTGCGTCCGCGCTCGCCCGCGGAGAAGGGCGCGATTGCCGCCGCGCTCGAGGCGCGCGTGTGGCCGCTCATCGAGCAGGGCACGGTCCGTCCGGTCATCGACGCCGTGTTCCCGCTCGCGGACGCGGCGGGTGCGCACCGCCACATGGAAGCCGGCGGGCACATCGGCAAGATCGTCCTCGACGCCCGTGGTTGAGTCCCTCTTCACGGCGCGCTTCGCGCTGATGTTCGGCTACACCTTCACGGTGTTCCTGTCGGCCTTCCAGTTGCTGCCGACCGCGCCGTTCCACATCCTGGCGCTCGGGGGATCGCACCTCGAGGCCGGGCTCTTCCTCGGCTTTCTCACGTACGCATCCGCCATCTCGGCTCCCTTCACCGGCGCCGTCGCGGACCGGCTGGGCAAGCGGCGCATCCTCATCGTCTGCAGCGTGCTGATCGCGGTGTTCTCCGGCCTCTATGCCGTGGCGCCGTCGTACCAGATGCTGCTGGCCCTGGCGCTCGTCCACGGCGTCGCCTGGTCCGGGCTGCTCTCGGCGTCCGGGGCCTACGTGACGGACATGGTGCCCCCGGCGCGCCGGGCCGAGGGGTTGAGCTACTGGGGCTTCGCGAGCATCTTCGCCGTGGCTGTCGCGCCGTCGCTCGGCCTCTGGGTGTTCGACCGGGGCGGGTGGACCGCGCTCTGCATCGAGGCCGCGATCCTGAACGTGATCATGGCCATCCTCGCCTGGCGGCTCCCGCCGGACATCCGGCGCGAAGCGCGGCCGCTCTCCCTCCGTCCCTCCGACATCGTCGAGTGGCGCGTGCTCGTACTGGGCGTCACGCTGTTCCTGTACTCGTTCAGCTACGGCGGCATCACGAGCTTCGCGGCGCTGCACGCGGAGCAGCAGGGCGTGGCGCCCCGGGCGATCTTCTTCACGGCCTTTGCCGCGGCCATCATCCTGACGCGCCCCTTCATCGCCCGCTACGCGGACCAGATCGGGCACCGGCGCGTCATCATCCCGTGCCTCGGCCTGGTCGTGCTCGGCGTCGCGCTGCTCTCGGCCGCGACGACGCGCGCGGGCTTCGTCGCGGCGGCCCTGGCGTTCGGCACGGGCTTCGGGTCGGCGTATCCGGTCTTCGTCGCGCACCTGATGACGCGCGTGGACAACCAGCGCCGCGGCGCGACGTTCGGCGCCCTCATCGGCGCCTTCGACACCGGCATCGGCACCGGCTCGATCGTCATGGGCTGGATCGGCGAGCACTACGGCCTCGGCCGTGCGTTTGCGGTGGCCGCGGTCCTGGCCGCGGTCTCGATCCCGTACTTCCACTACGTGGGGAGGCTTCGATGGATTACGTCCGACTCGGCACGACGGGGCTGAAGGTCTCGCGCCTCTGCCTGGGCACGATGACCTACGGCACGCCGTCCTGGCGGCCCTGGGTCCTCGACGAGGCGGCGGGCCGGCCGTTCATCGCGCGGGCGCTCGAGCACGGCATCAACTTCTTCGATACGGCGGACATGTACTCGCTGGGCGCGAGCGAGGAGGTCCTCGGCCGCGCGCTCCGGGACATGGCGCCGCGTCACGAGGTCGTGGTCGCCACCAAGGTGTTCTACCCGGTCACCGGCCATCCGAACGGCCGGGGGTTGTCGCGCAAGCACATCATGGAGGCGATCGATGGGTCCCTTCGCCGGCTGGGCATGGACTTCGTCGACCTGTACCAGATTCACCGGTTCGACCCGGACACGCCCATCGAGGAGACGCTGGAAGCCCTGCACGATGTCGTGAAGGCGGGGAAGGCGCGCTACATCGGCGCGTCGAGCATGTTCGCGTGGCAGTTCGCGAAGATGCTGTACACGCAGCGGCTCCGCGGGTGGACGCGCTTCGTGTCGATGCAGAACCACTACAACCTGATCTACCGCGAGGAAGAGCGCGAGATGCTGCCCCTCTGCCGCGAGGAAGGCATCGGCGTCGTCCCGTGGAGCCCGCTGGCGCGCGGCTTCCTGGCCGGGAACCGCCGGCGCGGGCGGCTGGACGCGACGGCGCGGGAGCGTACGGACACGTTCGGACAGGAGCTCTACTACGCGGAGGACGACTACGTCGTGGCGGAGCGCGTCGTGGAGGTGGCGGCACGCCTCGGCGTCCTGCCGATCCAGGTGGCGCTCGCGTGGGTCCTCAGCCGGCCCGGCGTCACCGCGCCGATCGTGGGCGCTTCGCGGCTGGAACAGCTGGATCAGCTGGTGGCCGCGCTGGACGTGACGCTGACGGATGACGATGTGCGGGCGCTCGAGGAGCCGTACAGGCCGCACGGCGTCCGCGGCCACGTGTGAGCGTGCGTCCCACGACAGCGCTCGCGTGTGCGTCTGCCGATGCGGTCCACGGCCGGTCCGCGGCCCCGGGCGGGTCTGAAGACCCGCCCTGCGACCAGCGCCCGCGGCGCTCACGTCGCGTCGGTGTGCGAGCCATCGCCGAGCGGCCGTGGGCGGGTCTGAAGACCCGCCCTACGACTTGGACCGTCAGGGCCGCGCCCGCCGGCGGGCCGTGCGCGTGCCTGCGGCGATGAGCACGACGAACGGGTCGCCGTGATGGCGCGCGCCGACGCGGACGCGCACGTCGGACAGCCCGGCGCCGGTCATCAGGGCGTGCAGTTGATCGTCGGTGAAGCCGGGCCAGCGATCCCCCAGCGCGCCATGGACCCATGCCTCGTCATGACGCCGGAGATCGAGCACCAGCACGCGGCCGTCGTCACGCAGCACACGGACGGCTTCCGCCATGGCCGCCGCGGGGTCGGCGGCGTGGTGCAGGGCCTGCGACACCAGGGCCACGTCGATCGTCTGGTCCGCGATGGGCAGGTGCTCGAGTTCGCCGCGCTTCCACGTGATGTTCCGCGTGTGGCGCCGCGCGGCCAGGGCGCGGGCCCGGGTGAGCACGGCGCGCGAGCGGTCCACGGCCACGACGCGGCGCGCCCACTGGGCGGCCTCGATCGACAGGTATCCCTCGCCGCACCCGAGGTCCGCGACGTCCAGCGGCGGCAGCAGCAGGCCCAGGGCACGGGACCACGCCGCCCAGCTCCGCCCGGGCACCAGTTGCCGGCCATCGCGCGTGTCCGGGCCGGCGTCGCGATCGAAGTTCTCGCGCCTGAGGCGCAGCACTTCCTGCAGCCGGGCCTCGTCGGCCTTGAGGCCGGCGCTGCCGGCGGCCGCCTCGAACTGCGCCTGGAGCAGCGGCCAGATGGACCCCGCTGTGTCGCCGGGCGCCGCGGGCGCCAGCCGGTAGTAGGTGAACGCCCCCGTGCGCTCCTCGACGACGAGCCCGGCGTCCTTGAGGAGGCCCAGGTGGCGGGACACGCCGGACTGCGCGAGGCCGAGGATGCCGGTGAGTTCCTTGACGTTGAAGTGGTCCCGCGCGAGCACCCGGAGGAGGCGCAGCCGCGCCTCGTCGCCGAGGATCCGGTAGAGCGCAGAGGCCTCTTTCATATCCAGAACCGTAGATGAATGGATAGATTCACGCAAGCCCGGCCCGATTCCCGATTGCGCCCCGGGAGTCCGCAGAGGATAATCGTCGTTCTGTCGCGCACCTGAACCTGGAGCCTGTGCCCGCCGGTCCGACCCGGGCCCCGGGCCTTTTCACGGAGAGGCGCCGCCGACCGTCCCCGATCGGGAGGCCGCCGGCGTCTGAACGACCCATGGGCATTCTCGACAAGCTTCGTCCGCAGTCCAAGCACACCCACGCCGATCCCGCCGTCCGTCTCGAGGCGGTCCACGAAACCGACCCGGCCGACCAGGCCCAGTTGGCCGCGCTCGCCAAGGACGACCGCGATGCCCGCGTCCGGCGTGCGGCCATCGCGCGCCTGACGGACGTGCCCTCGCTGGCGGATGTCGCGCGCAACGAGTCCGATCCGTCGCTCCGCGATCACGCGCTGGCGCAGCTCGCCGATCGGGCCGCGCGGCACGATACCGTGCAGGCCGAGCCGGCCGTGGCGGCGCTCATCGCGCTCGGGCGCGACCGCGACCTGGCCGGGCTGGCGAAGAGTGCCGGACCGGAAGCACTCCGGCGGCGGGCGGTGGAGGCGGTCAAGGACCAGAAGGCCCTCGGGAGCATCGCGCGCCACGGCGCCGAGCCCGGCCCGCGCCTGCTGGCCGTCGGCCGGCTGACCGACGCCGGTGAGATCGAGGGCGTGGCGATCCGCGGCGAGTTCGCCGACGCGGCGGTCGCCGCCGTGGATGCCCTGCCGTTGCCGTCCACCGAGACACTGACGGCCATCAGCGAGAAGGCCCGCACCAAGGCCGCGCAGAAGCGCGCGCGGGCGCTGCTCCGCGCTGCGGAACCACAGGCGCCCGTCGAGACGGCGCCGGCCGTGGACTACAAGGAGGCGGACCAGCAGCGCGCGCAGGACCTGTTCATGCAGATGAGCGCGCTCGGCACGACCACGGACCTGGCGGTCGTCAGGGAAGGGTACGGCGCGGCACGCGTGGCGTGGGTCGAGCTCCTGGCGGACGCGGACATCCGGCCGGATCTCGTCACGGGCTTCGAGTCCGCATCGGAGACCGTGCGCACGCGTCTCGCGGAGGACGATCGGGCGCGGCTCGACGCGGAGCGTGCGCGCCAGGCGCTGGCGCACGAACAGGCCGAGCGGGCGGAGGTCTGCCGGCGGATCGAGGGCCTGCAGGGCGAGGCCATCCTCGACGGGCTGGCCGAGCTGCGCGCGACATGGGAAGGCCTGCCGCCGATGCCGGACACGTGGGCGCAGGAGCTCGATCACCGCTTTACCGAGGCCGGCCGGGCCGCCGAACGGCGGCACGAGCGCCTGCTGGCCGCCCGCGCCATGGCCGAACGGCTGCCGCTCATCGTCCCGGAGATCGAGACCCTGGCGGCGGCGGAGGACTACGCGGCGGTGCGGAGCCAGTGGTTCGCGCTGCGGAAGCAGTGGCAGGCCATCGCGCGGGAGGTGGCGATCGATCCCGACCTGACGGCGCGCTACGAGCAGGCGGCGCAGGCGCTGGAGGTGAAGGAACAGGCGGTCCGCGAGTCCAAGGTGGAGGACCAGCAGAAGAACCTGCGGCGGCTGCAGGCGCTCGTCCAGGACCTGGAGACACGCGCGGGCGCCGAGTCGCTGACGCTCAAGGGCGCCGACGGTCTGATGAAGGACGTCAAGCTGGCCATCGGCACCATGGGGCCGCTCCCCACGCGGCAGGACCGCGATGACGTGACGGTCCGCCTGCAGGCCGTGCGCACGAGCCTCGCTCCCCGCATCCAGGAGATGCGCGAGTCCGAGGAGTGGAAGCGCTGGGCCAACGTGCAGGTGCAGGAAGAGCTCTGCACGAAGATGGAAGCGCTGGTTGCCATCGCGGAGGAGGACCCGGAGAAGGCCGCCAACGAGATGAAGGTCCTGCAGGAGCGGTGGAAGCCGGTGGCCGCCGCGCCGCGCTCGCAGGCGAGCGCGCTGTGGACGCGCTTCAAGGCCGCGCAGGACCAGGTCTACGAGAAGTGCAAGGACTTCTTCGCGCAGCAGAACGCCGAGCGGCAGCGGAACCTCGAGCTCAAGACCGTGCTGGCGGAGAAGGCCGAGGCGCTCAAGGACTCGACCGACTGGGTGCGCACGGCGGACGCGATCAAGGCGCTGCAGGCCGAGTGGAAGGGCGTCGGCACCGTGACGCGCGGCCACGAGCGCGCGATCTGGGAGCGGTTCCGCGCGGCGTGCGACGCCTTCTTCACGCGGCGGCAGGACGACCTCAAGCAGCGCAAGCAGGACTGGACGGAGAACCTCCGCCGCAAGGAGGCCCTCGTGGCCGAGGCGGAGCAGCTGGCGCAGTCCTCTGAGTGGGAGAAGGCGGCGGCGCGCATCAAGGCGCTCCAGTCCGACTGGAAGGCCATCGGGCCGGTGAAGCGGAGCAAGTCCGAGGCGATCTGGCAGCGCTTTCGCGCGGCGTGCGACCTGTTCTTCGAGCGTTTCAAGAACCGCGACTCGGTCGCGCTGCAGGGCAAGGTGGCGGATCGCGAGACGGCCGTCGCCGAGCTCGAGGCGCTCGTGCCGGCCGCGGACGCGGCGGACGCCGCCGTGCCGGAGGACCTCTACGCCAGGGTGCAGGCGGCCCGCGCACGCTGGGTGCAGGGCCCGGAACTGCCCCGGCATACGCTGACCCCGCTGGCCGATCGCGTCAACGAGGCGATGCTCGCCCTCGTCACGCGATGGCCGGATGCGTTCACCGGCACGGACCTGGACCCCGCGGCCACGCGCGACCGGATGCAGAAGCTGGTGGCGAAGGTGGAGAAGCTGCTGCCGGAGGAGAGCGCGGAGCCGGTGGCCAACCTGTCGCCGGCCGAGCTCCTGGCACGCCAGTGGCGCGAAGCGCTGGCCGCCAACACGATGGGCGCCGGCGCCGCCCGTCAGGCCGAGGACGCGCGCCAGCGCGCGGCGGAGCAGGAAGTGCGCAGCGCGCAGTCCGCGTGGAACCGCCTGGGCCCGCTTCCGGTCGAGGAGCGCAAGCCGTTCCAGGAGCGCTTCGATCGCGCCGTGCGGAAGTTCTTCGAGATGAAGCGCCGTTCGGCCGCGCGAGGCTGAGGGGGCGCCAGGCGACTGAGTGGCCCTCAGGCGACTGAGTGGCCCTCAGGCGACCCTGAAGGGTCGCCTCTACAGGCGGCAGGTACGTGGTAGAGAGGGATACGTCGTAGAGGCGACCCTTCAGGGTCGCCTACCTACCCTGCCTCAGGGTCGCCTACCCCAGGGTCGCCTGCGCGTACCCGCCGTCAATCCGCGTTCGGATCTTCCAGGTAGGTGTAGCCCATCAGCGCTTCCTCGTAGAACTTGAGGAGGCGTCCCGCCTGCTGGTCTTCCATCCGGTTCGTGTGCACGGCGGTCTCGACGTCCCGGCGGAGCTTGGCCATCAGCGCTTCCGGATCGAACTCGACGTACTTCAGCACTTCGTGGACCGAATCGCCCTTGATGATGTGGTCCACCCGTGCGCCGTCCACCCCGCCATCCGCGGTGTCGGCGAGCGTGATGTGCACGGCGTGCGTGTCGCCGAAGAGGTTGTGCAGGTCGCCCAGGATCTCCTGATAGGCCCCGACGAGGAAGACGCCCAGGTAGTACGGCTCGCCGTTGAACGGGTGGAGCAGCAGCGTCTTCTTGACGTCTCGTCGATCGATGAACTGCTCGATCTTGCCGTCGGAGTCGCAGCTGATGTCGCCGATCACCGCATGGTTGACGGGCTTCTCGCCCAGCCGGTGGATCGGCATGACGGGGAAGAGCTGCTTGATGGCCCAGCTGTCCGGGATGGACTGGAAGAGCGAGAAGTTGCAGAAGTAGGTGTCGGACAACATCTCCTCGAGGGCCTGGAGGTCCTCCGGCACGTCGTCCATGCCCTGCGTGAGCTTGTGGATCTTCTCCGCGATGGCCCAGAACAAGTTCTCGGCGTGCGCGCGCTGCTCCAGCGTCAGGTAGCCGCCGCTGAACAGGTTCATGGCCATGTCCAGCGCCTGCTGCGCGTCGTGATAGCTCTCCACGGCGTTGCGTGCCGTCACCGAGTGCCACGTCTCGATCAGGTCGATGACCGGCTGTTCGAAGTCGTCCCGGACGACGGTGGGGATCTTCTCCTCGCCGAACCCGGACGTGCCCAGCACGTTGAAGATCAGCATGCTGTGGTAGGCCGAGACGGCGCGTCCGCTCTCCGACACGATGGTCGGGTGGGTCACGCCCGCTTCGTCACAGACGGTCTGGATGTGGTACACGACGTCGTTCGCGTACTCCTGGAGCGTGTAGTTCATGGACGACTCGAAGTTCGTCTGCGAGCCGTCGTAGTCCACGCCGAGTCCGCCCCCGACGTCCATGAACTGGAGGCCGGCGCCCTGCCGGGCGAGCTCGCAGTAGACGCGGGCGGCCTCGTTGAGGGCGTTCTTGATGATCCGGATGTGCGTGATCTGGCTGCCGAGATGGAAGTGCAGCAGCTTGAAGCAGTCCTCCATCCCGCGCTGCTTGAGCTCCTCGAAGCCGCGGAGGATCTCCGTGACCGTCAGGCCGAACTTGGAGCGGAAGCCGCCGGAGGACTGCCAGCGCCCGGACCCGCGGGCCGCGAGCTTGACGCGCATGCCGATGTTGGGACGGACGCCCACCTTCTCGGCGTACTCCAGGATCAGCTCCAGCTCGGTGTACTTCTCGACGACGGGGATGATCTGCCGGCCCATCTTCTGGGCGAGCATGGCCATCTCGATGAACTCGAAGTCCTTGAAGCCGTTGCAGATGATCGGCGTGTCGTTGGTCGCGAGCGCGGCCACGGCCAGCAGTTCCGGCTTGCTGCCCGCCTCGAGGCCGAACCCGTACTCGGCGCCGAAACGGAGCACTTCCTCGACCACCTGGCGCTGCTGGTTCACCTTGACCGGGTAGACGCAGCAGTAGCGGCCCTGGTACTGGTGCTGGGTGATGGCGCTCTGGAATGCCCCGTGGATCTCCCCGAGGCGGTGCTTGAGGATGTCGCTGAAGCGCAGCAGGATCGGCACCGCGAGGCCGCGGAGCTGCAGCCGGTCCACGAGCCGCTTGAGATCCACGCCGCGGGCGGCGTCCTTGCTCGGGTGTACCTGCAGGTGGCCCAGTTCGTTGATCGAAAAGTAGCCTTGCCCCCAGCGCGGCACGTCGTACAACTCCGCGGCTTCGGGCAGCGACCATGTGGGTGCTCCGGGAGCTGTCCCGGCACTCAGGCGACCGCCTGTCACTGTGCTCATCGTCGGATTCACAGAATAGCGGGCACGGACCGATTCCGAAAGCGCAATCTTGGCTCAGGGCTCGCCGGCCACGGGGATCGGCCGGCCGTCGCCGTCGATCGCGACCAGTACGACCTCCGCCTCCGTCACCTTGACGCGCTCGCCGCGGTGGCTGGCGCTCCAGCGCTCCACTTCCACCTCGACGTGAATCGTCAGCGACGTGCGGCCCACGCGGCGCGTGCTGGTGTAGAAGCTGACCAGGTCGCCGACGAAGACGGGGGCGTGGAACTCCACCTCGCGCATCGCGGCCGTGACGTAGCGGTGCGGCGCCGTCTTCCGCGCCTCGACGGCGGAGGCGAGGTCGATGTGGGAGAGGATGACGCCGCCGAAGATGGTGCCGAGGGCGTTGGTGTCCTTCGGGAGCAGCAGGACCTTGATGGCAGGTAGACGTTCGGTCACACGGGTACTTTACAGGGGATCGCTGGCGATGCAGAAGGGCGCGTCGCCACGCGCGCCGCCGCGGCGCCTGGACGGGCTGTCGGCGCACGATACACTTGTGAACGCATGATTGCTGCTTTTGCCCCTGCGACCGTCTCGAACGTCGCCTGTGGCTTCGACGTGCTCGGCTTCGCGCTCGACGAGCCCGGCGACATCGTCATGGCCGAACCGATGGACGCGCCCGGCGTCGTCGTGCGCGCGATCGAGGGCGACGGTGGCCGGCTGCCCGTCGATCCGGTGCGGAACACCGCCGGCGCGGCTGTCGCCGCGCTCCTGGCGCACCTGCAGACCGTGCGCGGCGTGGCGCTCACGATTCACAAGGGACTGCCGCTCGAGAGCGGTATCGGATCGAGCGGCGCGAGTGCCGTGGCCGCCGTCGTGGCGGCCAACGAGCTCCTCGGGCGCCCGGTGTCGACCGACGTGCTCCTGACCTGCGCCATGGCCGGCGAGCAGGCGGGCTGCGGTTCCCCGCACGCGGACAACGTGGCGCCGGCGCTCTTCGGCGGCTTCGTGCTCGCGCGGCAGGCCTGGCCGCCGGACGTCGTGCGGCTGCCGGTTCCTGACGGCCTCGCCTGTGCGCTGCTCCATCCGCACCTGGCGGTGAACACCGGCACGGCCCGCGCCCTCCTCGGCGACACCGTCCCGCTCGGCGATGCCGTCCGGCAGTGGGGCAACCTGGGCGCGCTCGTCGCGGCGCTCTTCACGGGCGACCGTGCGCTGCTCGCACGCTCGCTGGAGGACGTGATTGCGGAACCGCGGCGCGCGTCGCTGGTGCCGGGCTTCTACGAGGTCAAGGCCGCCGCGCTGGCGTCGGGCGCCCTCGGCTGCTCGCTCTCCGGGTCCGGGCCTTCGGTGTTCGCGCTGGCCGAGTCGGTCGAGGCCGCGGCCCGTGCGGGCGAGGCCATGCAGCAGGCGTTCGCGCGCGCGAGCACGGCGGGCAGCGATCTCTACGTCTCCGCCGTCGGACGCGCCGGCGCGAGGATCATCACGTGACGTTCGTCTCCACGCGCGGCGGAAGCCCGGGGGTGCCTTTCCGGGACGCGGTGCTGTCCGGGCTCGCGCCGGACGGCGGGCTCTACGTGCCCGAGCGCATCCCGGTTGTGGATGGCGGCACGTGGACCGGGTTCCGCGGCCGGACGCCCGCGGAGATCGGCGCGGAGCTGCTCCGGCCGTTCCTGGGCGACGAGGTGCCGGCGGCCGACCTGCGCGCGCTGCTCGAGGACGCGCTGGACTTCCCGATGCCCGTCGTGCCGCTGGACGGGCCGTTGTCCGTCCTGGAGCTGTTTCACGGCCCGACGTTCGCGTTCAAGGACGTCGGCGCGCGCGTGCTCGCACGGCTGCTCTCGTACTTCCACGATGCAGGCGCAGCACCGCTCACCGTGCTGGTGGCCACCTCCGGCGATACCGGTGGTGCCGTCGCCCGCGCCTTCCACGGCGTCCCGCGTACGCGCGTCGTCGTGCTCTATCCGCACGGGCAGGTGAGCCCCGTGCAGGAGGCGCAGTTCGCGACGCTGGGCGGCAACGTGACGGCCCTGGCCGTGGCGGGCACGTTCGACGACTGCCAGCGCCTCGCGAAGCAGGCCTTCTCCGACCCCGCGCTCCGCGCGGGCGCCTCGCTCACGTCGGCCAACTCCATCAGCCTGGGCCGGCTGCTGCCGCAGATGATCTACTACGCGCACGCGGTCTCGCAGTGGGATCCGGGCGTCCGGCCGGTCGTGACGGTGCCGAGCGGCAACTTCGGTAACCTTGCGGCGGGCCTGATGGCGTGGCGGATGGGCGCGCCCATCTCCCGGTTTGTCGCGGCGACGACCATCAACGACACGGTGCCGCGTTACCTGCGGAGCGGGGAGGTCGAGCCGCGCCCGTCCGTGCGGACGCTGGCCAACGCGATGGACGTCGGCCACCCGAGCAACCTGGAGCGCATCCGCTGGATGTTCGACGACGACGTGGAGGCGATTCGCGCGGTGGTGTCCAGCTCCGTGCACACCGACGCGGACCTGTCCGGCGCCATCCGCGCCCTCGATCGCGACCACGGCTACGTGGCGGATCCGCACACGGCGATCGCGTACCTCGGGGCGCGGCCGTCCGGCGGCCTCTTCCTGGCCACGGCGCACCCGGCCAAGTTCGCGGAGACCGTGGCGCCGATCATCGGCCGCCCCGTCGAGCTGCCGCCGGCCCTGGCCGAGGCGACGCGGCGCCCGAACCTGTCGATCGCGGTCGACCCGCACCTGGACGCCGTCGCCCCGTACGTCTGCGGCGGCTGAACCGACTCACCGAGGGTTCGGCGGACGCGCCTCCGGCGAGGGTCCGCCACGCTCGTTCCCCCGACGC
>CAZUGF010000073.1:1327-20989 GCA_964619705.1 uncultured Bifidobacteriaceae bacterium | reverse complement strand
GTAGGCGACCCTGAGGGGTCGCCTCTACAGGACTCACGTAGACGCTCTACCCAGGACTCACGTAGAGGCTCTACCCAAGACTCACGTAGAGGCGACCCTTCAGGGTCGCCTTGAACGATCACCTCCAGGTACACGCCATGGTCACAATCAAGGTCCGCCAGAACGGTTCGCTCCTCGTCGAGGGCGAAGACGTCAAGCTCATCGACTGGAACGGCGAGGAGTACATCCTCAGCAAGAAGCCGTTCGCGCTCTGCCGCTGCGGGCAATCCAAGCGGCGTCCGTTCTGCGATGGCTCACACCGGCTCTGCAACTTCCAGGCGGAAGAATGCGCCCCAGGCCCCAACGCCGTCCCGCCGGCTCCGCCGTCGGGGGACCCACCCGCACAGGGTTGAGCGCAGGCCGCGGCCCCGCCCGGATCCTCTTAGCCCCTCAACGACAGTGCCGGATCCGTCTCCGCCGCGCGCCGCGCCGGCAGCCAGCCGGCAAGCACGGCGGTGAGCCCGATCGCCGCCGCCATCAACGCCACGGCGCGCACGTCGAACGACACGAGCCCGAAGAGCGTCGAGGACATCACGCGGTTGAGCCCCATGGCCAGCACGGTGCCGAACGCCAGCCCGAGCGTTGTCACCATGGCAGCGTGGCCGAGCGACAGGCGGACCACCTGCCACCGCGTCGCCCCGAGCGCCATCCTGACGCCGAACTCCTGCGTCCGCCGCGCCGCGGCGTAGGCCATCAGGCTGTAGACGCCCATCAGCGCGAGGACGAGCGCAACGCCGCTCATCACGGCAAGCACGCGCGCCAGGTGCGTGATGCCGCCGGCGCGGTCGGCGACAACCTGTTCGAGGCTGCGGAGCTGCAGCAGCGGAAGGTCGGGGTCCACGGCGGCGATGGCGCGGCGCACCTCTCCGCTGACGGCCAGCGGGTCGGTTGTTCCGGTCCGGATGGCAAACGCCGTCGCAAACGTCGGCTCCTGCGCCGCTGGTATGTAGAACGCCGGCCAGTCCCGGGCGACCAGCATGTCCTGCACGATGTCGCCGGCGACGCCGACGATCTCCAGCCACGGCCCGTCCGCCGCCGTGCGGAAGCGCCGGCCGATGGGCGACTGCCCCGGCCAGTACCGCTCCCCGAAGGTCCTGCTCACGATAGCGACGGCGAGCGCGCCAGGTCGATCGGCCTCGGTGAACCGCCGTCCATCGACGATCGGCAGGCGGAGCACCTCGAAGTATCCGGGCGTGACGCGGTGGACACGTGCCGGCCGGACGTCGGCCTCCGTCAGCTCCAGGCCTTCCGGATAGATCGGCCGAGAGAGCACGCCGCCGCCCGGCGAATAGGGCAGGGCGGAGGCCGCCGCCATGGATTCCACGGCCGGCATGCCGCGGAGCCGATCGAAGACGCGATCGACGAACTGCCGCCGCTGTTCCGGCTCCTGGTAGGCAGGCCCGTCCAGGCGCATCTCGGCCGTCACCACGTGCTGCTTGTCGAACCCCAGCGCGCCGTTGACGGCCTTGTCGACCCCGCCGAGGACGAGGCCGGCCCCGGCCACGAGACAGACGGCCAGGGCGACCTGTCCGACGACGAGACCCGTGCCCATCCATCCGCGTGACCGGCCCGCGGCGATCGTCCGGCCGCCGTCGCGAAGCGCCTGGGACACGGCGGCCCTGGAGGCCTGGACGGCGGGCAGCCAGGAGAACACGAGCGTGGCGAGCACGCCCAGTCCGGCCATGACGGCCAGCGCCGAGAGGTCCAGGCGAATGAAGTCGATGCCGGGGACCCAGCGGTGGATACCCGGCGGCATGCCGCGCCGCGTGGCCTCCGCCCCGGCCATCGCGAGCGGGATCGTCAACAGGATGGCCAGGAGGGCGAGCCAGGCGCCTTCGAACAGCAGCAGCCGCGCGATGCGCCAGCGGCCCGCGCCGAGCGCCAGCCGGACGGCAAACTCCTGGGTCCGCTCCGCACCCCGTGCCAGCAGGAGGTTCGCGATGTTGGCGCACGCGATGGCGAGCAGGAGGACGGCCGCCGCCTGCCAGATGGCGAGCAGCGGCGCCGCGTAGCCGTCCGCGAGGGCGCGCGTGAAGGTGACGACGGTGAGGTCCCGCCGTGCGTTGGTCTCGGGGTACTCCTGGCGCTGTCGCTCGACGATCGACGCCATCTCCGCGCGCGCGGCGCCGAGCGTCTGGCCGTCGGCCAGCCGTCCGACGACGAGCAGCCCGCCCCTTCCGCGCTCGGCCCACTGCGGCTCCGTGTAGGCCAGCGGCGCCCAGGCCTGGGCGCCGTACGGGAGCGCCAGGCCCGGCGGCATGATGCCGACGACCTCGTACGGTTCGCCGTCGAAGCGGATCGTGCGTCCAACCAGCGAGGGGTCCGCGCCGAAGCGGCGCGCCCACAGGCCGTGGGACACCACGACACGCCGGTCGTTGCCGGGAAGGGCTTCCTCGTCGAGGAACGTCCGCCCGATGAGCGGCTCGGCGCCGATGGCGCGGAAGAACGCCGGGCTGACGAGAAACCCCGGCACCTGTTCCGGTTCATCCACGCCGGACATGTTTGGGTCCCAGAACGTGGCCGCGGCAAGGAGCGGCATCGTCGTGCTCTCGCGCTGCCAGTCGCGGAAATCGGCCGGCGCGACGGAGTTGTAGTTGGTCTCCGCGCCGTGGTCCGGAGATGACGACACGACCACCAGCCTGTCCACGCCGGGGAACCGGAAGGGGCGCAGGTACAGCGCGTCGACGAGGTTGAACACCGTCGCGTTGGCGGCCAGGGCCAGCGCCAGCGTCGAGACGATGACGGCGGAGACACCCGGACGGCGGGTGACCGCGCGCCAGGCGCAGGTGAGATCGCGCGCGGCCGTCCACGAGCGTCGAGGCTCCAGATCCCGGTCCTGCACCTGCCATCGCCGCGGCGCCGCGCCGGGAACGACGCGGCCCGCAACGAAGCGTGCGCCCAGGCCCAGTGCCTGCCGCCAGTACCAGCGCCTCGCGGCGGCCGCGCCGTCGCGCCGCGCGATGTGGGCCAGCTCCTCACGCAGGTCGCCGCTGACGGCCTCCCTCCACTCGGCGTCGCGGATGGTGGCGCGCAGCAGGCGCTCGGCCAGGGCGGGCGGTGCCGGCGGTGGGGCAGTCATGGCTGCTCCAGGACGGTCTCGAGCCCCTTCGTCAGCTTCGCGAACGCCGCGTGCGTGCTCTTGACGGCGCGCAGGCCGAGCGGGGTCACGGAGAAATAGCGCCGTGCGCGGCCGCCGCGCTCCGGCGTGGGATCGCCCATGCGCGAGCGCAGGCAGCCTTTCGTTTCGAGGCGCTCGAGGGCCGTGTAGAGCGCCCCGCGGGCGACGGGCCGTCCCGTGCGGTCCTCGATCAGCTCCCGCATCGGCACGGCATAGGCCTCGTGGCCCAGATGGACCACGGCCAGCAGCACGGCGTACTCGAACTCTCCGAGGTAGGGCGTCTTTGGCGGCATGTTCACACTCCCGGCGATGCTCCGTCCCCCGTCCCGTCCTTGCGCGTACTGGCGCCTCCTGGTTCCTGCCGTCTCCGGCACGGCCCGTCACGGATGGGGCGATGTCTGCAATGCAGACCATATCGTTGGACGAGAGAGGGGCCCGGAAGGTTCAGCTCTGGTCGGCGAGACTGACACCGTTCTGGGTGTGCCGTTCCCAGCGGGTGACGACGCGGCGGCAGTTGTGGAGCCAGGCGAAGAGCCGTTCGATCTTCCAGCGGCGCTTCGCACGGCGCAGCGGCCGGCCGTCTTGAGTCTTCGCGCGGCCGCGACGATTCGCCGCGATCATCTCGATCCCGTACTGCGTCATCAGCTGTCAGGTTCAAGTCTATCGGAGAGTTCGTTTCCCAAGGTGGGATGAGGCCAGATCGACACGCCCAAAGGCATGGGTTCGGCCGTCGCCGGCGCATAGGCCCCACGGAGGAGGCAATGGGAGCGAACGCGGCGTTCAGCCGGCTACCCGGCCAGGCTCCAGCGGCGTGGGCTCGCTGGCGGCGGGACGGCCCTCCGGCTCGAGCAGCGCGCGGAACTCGTCCCCCTCGAGGACCTCGCGTTCGAGCAGCTCGCGCGTGACGCGTTCGAGCGTGTCGCGCTGCTCGGCCAGGATACGCCGGGCCTCGGTGTGCGCGCCGGTCACGAGTTGCTTCACCTCGTCGTCGATGAGGCGGGCCGTGTCCTCGCTGTAGGGCCCGCGCTCCGCCGGCATCGGCACGTCCAGGAACCGCGCCCGGCGGCCCTGGTCGAAGTGGACGACGCCCACGCGCTCGCTCATGCCCCACTCGGTGACCATCGCGCGCGCCAGGTCCGTAGCGCGCTGGAGATCGTTCTGCGCCCCGGTCGAGATCTCGCCGAGCGCGACCTCCTCGGCCGAGCGCCCCCCGAGCAGCACGGCCATCTGGTTGACGAGGTCGCCCTTCTGCATCAGGTAGCGGTCCTCGGTCGGGAGCTGCATCGTGTAACCCAGCGCGCCGAAGCCCCGCGCGACGATGGAGATCTTGTGCACGGCGTCCATGCCGGGCAGCGCCGTCGCGACGATGGCGTGACCCGCCTCGTGGTACGCGATGATCTCGCGCTCCTTGCTGCTCATCACGCGCTTCTTCTCGAGCCCCGCAATCAGCCTGTCGATCGCCTCGTCGAAGTCCCGCATGTCCACCGCGGCCTTGTCGCGCCGCGCCGCCAGGAGCGCCGCCTCGTTGACGAGGTTGGCCAGGTCCGCGCCCGCAAAGCCGGCCGTGCGCGCGGCCACCTTCTGGAGGTCCACCTCCGGCGCGAGCTTCACCGAGCGCACGTGGATCTGCAGCACCGCCTCGCGGCCCTTGACGTCCGGCTTGTCCACCAGCACCTGCCGATCGAAGCGGCCCGGGCGGAGCAGGGCAGGATCGAGGACCTCCGGCCGGTTGGTCGCCGCCATGATGATGATGGCCTTCCGCGCGTCGAAGCCGTCCATCTCCGCCAGGAGCTGGTTGAGCGTCTGCTCACGCTCCTCGTGGCTGCCCATCGGGCTCTGCACGCGGACCTTGCCGAGCGCGTCGAGCTCGTCGATGAAGACGATGCACGGCGCCTTGGCCTCGGCCTGCGAGAACAGGTCCCGCACGCGCGCGGCGCCGACGCCGACGAACATCTCGACGAACTCCGATCCGCTCAGGCTGAAGAAGGGCACCTTGGCCTCGCCGGCCACCGCCCGCGCGAGCAAGGTCTTGCCCGTTCCCGGCGGCCCGACCAGGAGCACGCCCTTCGGGATCTTCCCCCCGAGGGTCGTGTACTTCTTCGGCGTCTTGAGGAACTCCACGATCTCGCGCAGCTCGTCCGCCGCCTCGTCCACGCCCGCCACGTCCTGGAAGCTCACCTTCACGTCGTCTTCGGCGAAGATCTTGGCCTTGCTCCGCGCGAACGACATCACGCCGCCTTCGGCGCCGCCGATGCGGCGGAAGAAGAACGTCCAGAGGGCGACGAGCAGCAGGACGGGGACCATCCAGCCCAGGATCTCCGGCAGCCAGCGGCTCACGAGTTCGCCGCTGTACTGGACGCCGGCCTGGTCCAGCTCCTCGACGAGCTTCGGATCCTCGATGCGGGTCGTGGAGAACGCCGTGGCGCCGCTCTCGTCCGCCTTCTTGAGCGCGCCGCGGATGTGCGTATCGCCCACGGCGACCTCGGCCACCTGGCCGCTCCGGACGAGCGACTTGAACTCGCTGTACGAGATGGTCCGTCCGCCCGGCGTCATGAAGTACGCCTGGGCGATGGCCAGCACGAACAGGCCGCCCAGGACCCACCAGAGGGCGGTGGGCTTCGGCATGGAGGGACGCTTGTCCTTCGACGATCCCGGCGGAACGGGCGAGCTGGCCAAATAAGGTCTCCCTGTAGTGGTGCCGGAGCGGGCGGTCGGCCCTACGAGCCGACCGTTTCCCGCCTGTCGAACGTCAATTCGTGCCCGTCGGCATCGACGACCACCTGGTCGCCCTCGCCGAACGCGCCTTCGAGCACCCGCATGGCGAGCGGATCCAGCACCCGGCGCTGGATGGCGCGCTTGAGCGGACGGGCGCCATAGACAGGATCATACCCTTCCTGCACAAGCAGATCCCGTGCCGCCGCGGTCAACTCGACCGTGATCTTGCGATCCGCCAGGCGGCGCATCAGGCCGCGGAGCTGGATGTCGACGATGGCCGCCGTCTCCTCGCGCGTCAGCGTCTTGAAGAACACGATCTCGTCGATCCGGTTGATGAACTCCGGCCGGAAGTGCTGCCGGAGCGCGTCGAGGCTCGGCAGGTTCGACGTCATCACCACCACCGCGTTCTTGAAGTCCACGCGGCGCCCCTTGCCGTCCGTCAGGTGCCCGTCATCGAGCAACTGGAGCAGCACGTTGAGGACGTCGGGGTGGGCCTTCTCGATCTCGTCGAAGAGCACGACGGCGTACGGCCGCCGGCGCACCGCCTCTGTGAGCTGGCCGGCCTCCTCGTAACCCACGTATCCGGGAGGCGCCCCGATCAGGCGCGACACGGTGTGCTTCTCCTGGTACTCCGACATGTCGATGCGGATCATCGCGTGCTCGTCGTCGAAGAGGAACTCCGCGAGCGAGCGCGCGACCTCCGTCTTGCCGACGCCGGTCGGGCCCAGGAAGATGAAGCTCCCGAGCGGACGCGCGGGATCCTGCAGCCCCGCCCGCGCGCGCCGGATGGCGTTCGACACGGCGGAGATGGCCTCGTCCTGGCCCACGACACGCTCGTGGAGCCGCGCCTCCATCCGCAGCAGCTTCTGGACCTCACCCTCCACCAGCCGGCTGACGGGAATACCCGTCCATCGTCCGACGACGGCCGCGATGTCCTCTTCGTCCACGTCTTCCTTGAGCATCCGCTGCGCGCGCTGGAGTGTCGCGAGCTGCGACTCCTTCTCGGCGATCTGCCGCTCCAGCTCGGGCATGCGGCCGTACTGCAGCTCCGACGCCCGTGCGTAGTCGCCTTCCCGCTGCGCGCGCTCCGCCTCGGGCTTCACCTGTTCCATCTGCTCGCGCAAGGTCCGGACCGCCTGGATGGCCTCCTTCTCCTGCTCCCAGTGCGAGCGCAGGCGGGTCTGCTGCTCCTTGAGGTCCGCCAGCTCCTTCTCGAGCCTGGCCAGGCGCTCCTGCGAGGCCTTGTCCGTCTCCTTGCGCAGCGCCTCGCGTTCGATCTCGAGCTGCATCACGCGCCGGCGCACCTCGTCGAGTTCGACGGGCATCGAGTCGATCTCCATGCGCAGCCGGGAGGCCGCCTCGTCGACGAGGTCGATCGCCTTGTCCGGCAGGAACCGATCCGTGATGTACCGGCTGGAGAGGACCGCCGCGGCGACGAGCGCCGCGTCCTTGAGCTTGACGCCGTGATGAATCTCGTACCGCTCGCGCAGCCCGCGCAGGATCGAGATCGTGTCCTCCACGGTCGGCTCGCCGACCAGCACGGGCTGGAAGCGCCGCTCGAGCGCCGCGTCCTTCTCGATGTGCTTGCGATACTCGTCCAGCGTGGTCGCACCGATGGTGTGCAGTTCCCCGCGCGCGAGCATCGGCTTCAGCATGTTGGAGGCATCGATGGATCCCTCCGCCGCGCCGGCACCGACCACCGTGTGCAGCTCGTCGATGAAGAGCACGAACCGGCCCTCGGCGTCGAGGATCTCCTTGAGCACCGCCTTCAGCCGCTCCTCGAACTCGCCGCGGTACTTGGCCCCGGCCACGAGCGCGCCCATGTCCAGCGCGACGATGCGCTTGTCCTTGAGCCCCTCGGGCACGTCGCCGCGGATGATGCGCTGCGCCAGTCCCTCGACGATGGCCGTCTTGCCGACGCCCGGCTCGCCGATGAGCACGGGATTGTTCTTGGTCCGGCGCGAGAGCACCTGGATCACGCGGCGCACTTCCTCGTCGCGGCCGATCACCGGGTCCAGCTTGCCGCGGCGGGCCAGGTCCGTCAGGTCCCGGCCGTACTTCTCGAGCGCCTGGTACTTGTTCTCCGGATTGGGATCCGTCACGCGCTGGCTGCCGCGCACGCTCGTCAGCGCCTCGAGCACGCGCTCGCGTGTCACGCCGAGCGTGCGGAGCACCTCGGCCGAACGGGACCGGCCCGGCTCGCTCGCCAGGCCGAGCAGCAGGTGCTCCGTGCTGACGTAGTCGTCCTGCATCGCCTTCGCATCCGCCGTCGCCGCATCCACGACGACGCGAAGGCGGGGCGAGAGGTGAGGTTCGGCGCCGCCGCCGCTGACCTTCGGCTGCCGATCCAGCCACTCGCGCACGTCGTGCGCCAGCGCGGCGGGATCCTGTCCGAGCTTGCGCAGGACGGACGGGACCACGCCGTCCGCCTGCTCGACGAGCAGGACGAGCAGGTGCTCGGGCTCCACTGAGGCGTGCCCGTACTCCCGCGCGAGGTCGGCCGTCCCCAGGACAGCCTGCTGTGCCTTCTCCGTGAACTTCTGCAGATTCATGACCGTGCTTCTTTCCCGGCGCCCTTCGCCGCCTCGATTGCCGCCAGTTGCTCGTAGAGCGCCCGCTCCTCGTCCGTCAGCGAGCGGGGGAGCGCGACGTCGAGCGTCACCAGCAGGTCGCCCGCCTCCCCGGTGCCGAGCGCGGGCAAGCCGTGCCCACGCACGCGCAGCCGCTGTCCGGGCTGCGTCGTCGGCGGGACCTTGAGCCGGAGCGTCCGGCCCATGAGCGTCACCACCTCTGCCTCGCCGCCGAGGACGGCCGTCGGCAGCGGAACCGTCAACCGCATCGACAGGTCGCGTCCGGCGACCTGGTAGAGCCCGTGCGGCGTGAGCCGGACCCGCAGGTAGAGGTCGCCGCTGGCCGCGCCGCCGGTCCCGCGTCCGCCCTCGCCGGGCACGCGCACGCGCGAGCCTTCCGTGACGCCGGCCGGAATCCGCACTTCCACGCTGCGCGCCTCGCCATCGTGGCGGAGTGACAGCCGCTGGACGCTGCCGCGCGCGGCGGACTCCAGGTCCAGCGCGATCTCGTGCTCGAGGTCGCGGCCCTTACGCGCCCGCGGGCGCCCCTGGCGGCCGCCCCGGCGAGTGCCGGCCGGCTCGCCGCCGAAGAACGTGTTGAAGAAGTCGGAGAAGGGGTTGTCGCCCCCGCCGCCGAACATCTCCGACACCTCCTCCTCGGACATCGTCCGGAAGCCGCCTCCGGCGCCGCTGCCCCAGCGTCCCGGCCCGCCTGCGGGTCCGTGCGCGCCCGACCCTGGCGCCGACTCGTACTGGCGCCAGTTCGCGCCGAGTTCGTCGTACTTCCGGCGCTTCTCGGGATCGCCCAGCACCTCGTGCGCCTCGTTGACGTCCTTGAAGCGCGCCTCCGCCGCCGCGTCGCCGGGGTTCACGTCCGGGTGGAGCTTCCGCGCGAGCCTGCGGAACGCCTGCTTGATCTCCTTCTCCGTGGCCGTCTTCGCCACGCCGAGCGTGGCGTAGTAGTCCTTGAAGTCCACCGGGCTACCCGTCCAGTCCCAGGCGATCGTGGAGCCCGGCCAGTTCCCGCAGCAGGCGCCGGCGCCGCACCGCGTCGCGCTGCAGGATGCTCTCCTCGAGCAGCGGGCGGACGCGCTGCATCACCTCGGCAATCGCCAGCAGGTGCTGCACACCCGCCAGGTTCACGCCGTCCTCTTCCACGAGCCGCTTGATGAACCGCAACCGCTCGATCTCGCCGGCGGAGTAGAGCCGCATGCTGCCGAGGGTCCGCGCCGGGCGTACCAGCCCCAGCCGCTCGTACTTCCGCAGCGTCTGCGGGTGCATGTCGAGCATCCGGGCCGCGACCGAGATGAAGATCAGCTCTGAAGTTGACACACAACGAGTCTAAGCCTTGATACGATGTGTGTCAATATCGGGAAACGCGCTGGCGGCCGATGCCCGGCCTCCATTAATATCTAAAAATCTTGACACCGGCTCAGCCATACCGGGCACAGGCCCCGCTGTCGCCGGCACTGCTGTTCGCGATTGTCCTCGGGCCGCTCGCGGCGATCACCGCCGCCGTCTGGCTGGTCAATCCCGACCTCGGCCGCCCCAACAACATCACCCTGGCCGAGCGCCCGGCCGACGACTACTACCTGGCGCACGATCACGGCGGCCACGTCGACCATCACGTCCTGTACTTCGGTACAGACGCCGAGGCGATCGCGCACCTCCGGGCGGCCGACGTGCTCCTGCTCGGCAACTCCCGCCTCATGTTCGCCGCGCGCCCGGGCGTCCTCGACGCGTACTTCGAGTCCGCCGGTCTCCGGTACTACGTGCTCGGGTTCGGCTTCCGCGAGATGGATCGGTTTCCCCTGGCCATCATCGAGAAGTTCGACCTCCGCCCGCGCCTCGTCATCGTCAACGCCGACGGGTTCTTCGAGGACGACCTGTCCGACTTCGCGCGCGTCGTGATGAAGGACACCCGCTTTGGCGCGTGGAAGTTCCACACGGAAGCCGAGGTCGGCCACGAGGTGCGGAAGGTCGTCCACCAGATCGTGCCGAACTGGGTGGACCAGTTCGGCCGGCCCGGGTTTCCCTGGCGCCGGGAGCTGGTCATCTACCGATCGCGCGTGAACGGCGCGTGGCAGCTCTCGCCCTGGCTTCCGGGCCACACGCCCGTGCCGCCGCGGGATCTCCGGCAGCCGCGCCTCGGCCGGGACGAGGTAGCGGCTGCGGCGCGGTTCAAGGCCGCCCTCGAACGGCGGGGGAGCCGCCTGGTCCTGACCTACGTGCCCACGCCGCGTCCGCTCGGCGGCGGGCCGGCCCTCTTCGCCGACGTGCTCGGCGTCCCCCTGATCACCGCCGCACCGACAGGCCTGCTCACCGAAGACGGCGACCATCTGGACGAGTCGTCGGCCGTCGCGTGGTCCGAGGCCTTCGTGCGCGAGCTGGCGCGCTTCATCCCGTGAACTTCGTGTCGTGGGCGTTCGTCGCCTTCTTCCTCCTCGTCTTCCTGGCGCGCCTGACGATCGGACGGCGGGGGACCGAACCCGCGTACCTCGCGGTGCTCGCGATCTCCAGCACGCTCTTCTACGTCTGGCACATCCCGATCTACATCGTCATCCTGCTGTTCAGTTGTGCGGTGGACTACGTGGCCGCCCTGTGGATCGAGCGCCTGCCGCCCGCGCAGACGGGACGCCGCCGCGCCGTGCTCGTCCTGTCCCTCGTGAGCAACCTCGGCCTGCTGGGGTTCTTCAAGTACGGCGACTTCGTGCTCGACGTGCTGCGCGACGTCGTGCCGGCGTCGGCGTCGGCGCTGCCGCCGGAGCTGGCCCTGGCGCTCCCGATGGGCATCAGCTTCTACACGTTCCAGTCGATGTCGTACACCATCGACGTCTACCGCGGGGAGCTGCGGCCCAGCCGCAGCTTCCTGCGCTTCTACGTCTTCGTCATCTTCTTCCCGCAGCTCGTGGCCGGCCCGATCGTCCGGGCGATGGAGTTCCTGCCGCAGATCCCGCGGCCGCGCGGACTGCGCGCCAGGGTCTTCTACGAAGGGGCGTGGCTCATCATCTGCGGTTTCTTCCTCAAGATGGTGTGCGCGGACAACCTGGCCGTCTACGTGGACGAGCACTGGCCGCGCGGCATGCGGTCGGAGACGACGAGCGGCGTGGCGCTGTGGCTCGCCGTCATGTTCTCCGGCCAGATCTTCGCGGACTTCGCGGGGTACTCGAACATCGCGCGCGGCGTCGCGTACCTGCTCGGGTACCGGCTGCCGATCAACTTCAACGCGCCCTACATCGCCACCTCGTTCAAGGCCTTCTGGGAGCGATGGCACATGACGCTCTCGCGCTGGCTGCGCGACTACCTCTACGTGCCGCTGGGCGGCAACCGGCGGGGCCGCGTCCGGACCTACATCAACCTGATGCTCGTCATGCTGCTCGGCGGCCTCTGGCACGGCGCGGCCTATACCTTCATCGCGTGGGGCGCCCTGCACGGCGGGGCGCTGGCGGTCGAGCGGCTGCTGCGCCTGCACCAGGACCGCGGCTGGGCCGGGTGGCTCCCCGTGCGCGCGGCCTGGTTCGTCGTCGTGCAGGTCGTGGTGCTGGCGGCGTGGATCTTCTTCCGGAGCCGCTCGATCGGCGAGGCGTGGCGCTTCATCGGCAACATCCTCGCGTCCGATCAGTGGGCGCTCGGGACGATGGAGTATGCCGGGCTGCTGTTCCTGGCGCCGATTGTCGCGGTCCACGCGTGGCGGTGGATGGAAGAGCGGCGGCTCGTCCGTCCGCCCGGTCCCGCCTTCCGGTCCGTCCTCGCCGCGCTGATGGTCTACGCCATCATCACGCTCTACGCCGGGACGGCGGACTTCATCTACTTCCAGTTCTGAACGCCGGCGCCCGGAGCGGCGGCGCCGCGCGCCGGGCAGCCGGCGTTGTGGATATACTGGATCGTTCTCGTGATCGACTTTCACGCCTCGGACCTGTTCACCATCGCCCTGCTCGTCGCCCTCGAGGGACTGCTGAGCGCGGACAACGCGATGGTGCTGGCCATCCTGGTACTGGGCCTGCCGCGTGCGCAGCAGACCAAGGCGCTCCGCTACGGCATCCTGGGCGCCTTCGTCTTCCGGATCATTGCCACGGCACTCGCGGCCTACATGATCCAGCTCCTCTGGATCCGGCTGCTCGGCGGCCTCTACCTGCTGTACCTGCCGTACCAGCACTTCTTCGGGCACGAGCACAAGCAGGCGGGGAGCCTCGCCAAGCCGGCAACGCCGTGGCTGGGATTGTCCGCCTTCTGGGCGACGGTCGTCCGCGTGGAGCTCACCGACATCGTCTTCGCCATCGACTCCATCCTGGTCGCCGTCGCGATGTCGCCGAAGCTGTGGGTGATCATCACGGGCGGCATCCTCGGGATCATCGCGATGCGGCTGGTGATCGGGCAGCTGCTCGCGCTGGTCCGGCGCTACCCGGCACTCGTGGACGGCGCGTTCATCATCATCGCGTGGGTGGGGATCAAGCTGCTCGTGGAGTACTTCCACGGCCTGGGCTGGATCGCCTTCGTCATGCCCAAGTGGCTGTCGCTGGGCCTGATTGTCGTGATCTTCGTGCTCGCGTTCCTGTATGCGCGGAGGCAGGGGCCGGCCGACGACGAGGAGCCGGCGCCGATCGAGCCGTAGGGCGGGCTGCGATCAGCGCTTGCGCGCGTCGAGGATGGCCTGCACGAGCTCCTCGGGGAAGGTGTCCGCCGCCAGGTCGTCCTCGCGCTGGCACGCGGTCCGTCCCGCCGTGATCACGGCGGAGTACTGTTCCAGGTAGACGCGGCAATTCGCGCACTTCGCGAGGTGCACCTCGAAGGTCTCCCGGACCTCCACCGGCAGTTCGCCGGCGACGTAGTCCGCCAGGAAGTCCGCGCACTCGCGGCAGCTCACCCGGCCGCTCACCTGGCCGTCCTTCCGAACCGCGGCGCGAGCAGCGTCCGGAGCGCCTGTCGCGCCCGGTGCAGCCGCAGCTTGACGGCATTGGCGGTGATTCCCAGTTCCTCGGCCACGTCGGCAGTCCCCATCCCTTCGATGTCGCGCAGGAGCAGAACGGTTCGGTAGTGTTCAGGAAGCTGGCCGATGGCCTGCCGGACGGCCGCCTGTTCCTCCAGCCGGGTCAGCCGCTGATCGGCGGGCTCGGAGCCGCTCTCGAACCGGTCCGCGAAATGGCCGTTGTCCAGGAAGGCCGGGAGGAGGTGGTCCAGGGACTCCTCGGGCTTGCGCTTGCGCGTCCGCAGCTTCATCAGCGCCACGTTGACGACGATGCGGTGAAGCCAGGTCGAGAGGAGGGCGCTGCCCTCGAAGCGGTGGATGTTCTTGAAGGCGTTCAGGAAGGCTTCCTGGACGGCATCCCGGGCGTCCTCCTCGTTCCCGAGGAATCGGCGGGCGACGGCGAGCATCCGGCCGCCATGGGTGCGGAGCAGTTGCTCGTAGGCCGCGGGCTCGCCCGCGCGCAGCGCGGCGACGAGCGCGTGGTCCGGCGACTCCGGGTGCGGACCGGGCGGGATGCCGAGGGACGTGTTCACCGTTCCGTAAGCATACCGGCAGAGGGGTCACCGGCGGGCATCGGGTCCTCGTACTGCCGCCGGGCGGCGTCGAGCCGGGCGGCCAGGCGCGTGACGAGCGCCGGCGGCGCCAGCACGCGCGCCGCATCGCCGAAGCCCAGCACCCAGGACTCCAGCCCCCAGTCGATCACCACTTCCAGGGTCAACTGGACGCCGCCGTCCGCCATGTCTTCCAGCACCTGGCTCGGGTGCCAATCCCGCTCGCGGATGTAGGGTGCCTCGGCCTGCGTGAAGCGGATGACGACCGGCTCCGGCGTGCCGGAGAACACCGTCAGCGAGTCGGGGAACACGCCCGCGCTCGCCTCGTGCGGGTCGAACGTCTCCGCCAGCGCGGCGGCCTCCTGGATGCGCTGCACGGCGAACGTGCGCATCTCCCCGTAGAGCGGCACGAACGCGAACAGGTAGAGCGTCCCCTGCGCGTAGGCCACCCGGTAGGGCTCCACCAGGTAGTCCTTGACCTCCCGGCTGGCAAACGAGTGATAGCGCATGCGCACGCGGCGATGCCCCAGGATGGCGGTCATCAAGGTGTCGACGAGGCGCGGGGCCCCGCTCGCGCGCGGCCGCGCCGCCGGTCCCTTCGCGGCCAGCGCGCCGGGCAGGGAATCGATGAAGCGCCACAGGGCCGGCGGCAGCGCATCCGCCAGCTTGTCGAACGCCGACGTCAGGCTGTCCTGGAACGAATCGCCCGCCAGCGCCACGAGCATCGTCCGGCTCAGGTAGAGCGCGCACAGCTCCGAGAGGGAGAACCCCGCGGCCGCCATCCCCCCGAAGACGTCCCGATTGAGCGCGTAGGACGTCTTCCCCTCGCGCTTGCCGATGTCGATGGGGAAGCCGGCCTGCGACAGCGCATCCAGGTCCCGCCGGACCGTGCGCTCCGACACGCCGTCCCCGGCCGCCTCCCGCAACTCGCCCAGCACCATGCCCCGCGCCCGCCCCTCCAGGGCCAGCAGGATGCGCCACTGCCGAACGATCTCACCGTGCCGTTCCATGCATGAGCCCCCCGAACCTCCCCCGAACCTCCCCGAACCTCCCCAGAACCTTCCCGAACCTCCCCCCTGACCTCATCTGTCACGCGCCCGCGCGATCATCGCCTCATGTTGATGCGCATCCGCCTCCGCCGCCGTCACGCTCCCGCCGCCCGCCACGTCTGCCGCGAGTGCGAGTCACGCCGCGCGCTGTTCCGGTACCACGGCATCGTCAAGTGGGACCGGTATCACACGCTGTGCTTCCAGTGCTACCGCCGCCAGCTCGATCGCATGCGGGCCGTCCGCCTGGCGGCGGCGCCGGGCAGCGCCGCTCCGCGCCTGCATCCCTCCGTGGCGGCGCAGCCGGCCTCCACCGCGGCCTGACGCGGTGGCCTGGCACGACGGCCGGGCACATCAGCGCAGGGCGGTGGCCATGTCAGCGCAGGGCGGGTCTTCGGACCCGCCGCATTGTCTGGTCGCAGCACCTCAGCCTCGAGGTCCCGGGACCGGGACCGCCGCAACGAGCGGGAGATCCCGGGCGTCCCCCGCGTAGAACACGCGCTCGAGGAACAACCCGGACGCGGGCGCCGTCAGCTTCGCCGGGAGATCCGACGGACCGCCCAGCAGCCGATCCACGTCGTCCGCCACCAGATCCCCGCGGCCCACGGCGACCAGGACGCCCACCATGCGCCGCACCATCTTCCAGATGAAGTGCGAGCCGCCCACGCGCACCAGGAGGAGATCGCCGTCCTCACCGACGGTCACCTCCTCGACGAGCACCGTCGTGGACTTGGCGTCCGGATCGTCGTCGCTGAAGGTCCGGAAGTCGTGCATGCCCGCAAAACGCGCGGCCGCCGCCTGCATGCGGGGGAGATCCAGGCCGTCCTTCACCCACCACACATACGGCTTGGCGAACGCGCTGCGGCGCCGTGCCACCTGGTACAGGTAGCTGCGGGCGACGGCCGCGTGGCGCGCGTGGAAGCGGTGGGGGACCGGATCGATCCGAATCACGTTGATGTCCGCCGGAAGGTGATCGTTCACCTGGCGGCACAGCGCCTGGGGCGGGAGCCCCGCGTGGATGTCGAGGTGCGCCACCTGGTGCAGCGCATGGACGCCGGCGTCGGTCCGGCCGGAACCCTGGAGGTCGAACGTCCGCTGCCCGGTGGCGTCGGCGACGGCGCGCTCCAGTTCCCCCTGCACCGTCCGCGCGTTCTTCTGCTTCTGCCAGCCGCTGTAGCGCGTGCCGGCGTATTCGAGCGTGATCTTGAATCGGGCCACCGACCGATCATAGAGCGTTCGGGCAGCATCGACCGCGGAACCGCGGGCCTGCCATTACAATCCCTCCATGCACAGACCCGTTCACGCCGACAACCTTCCCAAGCCGGTCGGGCCCTATGCGCCGGGCATGGGCTTCGAACGTCTCGTCTTCGTTTCCGGGCAGGGCGCGACGGACCCGGCCACCGGACAACTGGCCGGGCCGGATGCCGCCGCACAGACCGAGCAGTGCCTCAGGAATCTCCGGGCCATCCTGCAGGCCGCCGGGTCGGACCTGCAGCACGTCCTGCGCTGCGGCGTGTTCCTGATCGACATGAAGGACTTCGCGGAGATGAACGGCGTCTACGCGCGCGTGTTCGGCGAGCATCGGCCCGCGCGCACGACCATCCAGGCCGCCGGCCTGCCCGGCGAGGGCCTCCGCGTGGAGATCGATGCCATCGCCTACGTCCCGTAGGCCGCGCGCTACTTCCGGTTCTGCTGCACGACGTTCATCGCCGTCGTGATGACCGACGCGATGTCGGCCAGGTTGGAGGGCAGGATGATCGTGTCGGCGTTGTTGATGACCTTGCCGAACTCGCCGATGTACTGCTCGGCGACGCGCAACTGGATGGCGTCCGCGCCGCCCGGCATCTGCGACGCCTCGGCCACGAGGCGGATGCCCTCCGCCGTCGCCGTGGCCACCGCCATGATGGCCGCCGCCTCGCCCTCGGCCTCGTTGATCTGCTGCGTCTTGCGGGCCTCGGAGTTCTTGATGGTCTGCTGCTTGTCGCCCTCGGCCGTGTTGATGGCGGCGTCGCGCACGCCTTCCGACGTCAGGATCACGGCGCGCTTCTCGCGCTCCGCGCGCATCTGCTTCTCCATCGCGGCCAGCACGTCCTGCGGCGGCGTGATGTTCTTGATCTCGTAGCGCAGCACCTTGACGCCCCACGGCTCGGTGGCCTTGTCCAGCTCCGCGACCACCGACGTGTTGATGTTCGTCCGCTCCTCGAACGTCCGGTCCAGGTCGATCTTGCCCACCTCGCTCCTGAGCGTCGTCTGCGCGAGCTGCGTGATGGCGAACAGGTAGTCGGAGATGCCGTAGGAGGCGCGCTCCGGGTTGAGGACCTTGAGATACAGGACGCCGTCCACCTGCACCTGCACGTTGTCGCGCGTGATGCAGATCTGCGCCGGGATGTCCACCGCGGACTCCTTCAGCGAGTGCTTGTAGCGAATCACGTCGATGAACGGCACCAGGATGTGGAAGCCCGCGCTGAGCGTGCCGGAATAGCGGCCCAGGCGCTCGACGACGAACGCGCTCTGCTGGGGGACCACGATGGCGGTCTTGGCCAGGATGACGAGCGAGAGGACCGCGAGCAGGATGATGACGAACAGGCCGCCTTCGAACATGGTTACCTCTCAGTGGCCCGCGCCGCCGGCGCGTGGCCCGGGACAGCGGGGAAGTCGTTCGGGGATCGCGTCACGTAGCTTCGTGCAGGGTCGCCGTGATGGCCGGCGCTCACTCGGGCCGCACGCCGAGCAGCAGGCCCTCGTCCACATCCACGACCGTGCAGCGCTCGCCCGCAACGATCGCGGCGGGCGCCAGGTTCCGCGCGCTCCAGCTCGAGCCGCGCACTTCCACCTTGCCGACGGCACCGGGCTCGATGGTGTCCTGCGGGATAGCCAGGACGCCGACCAGCGAGTCGATGGCGGGCCCCGGCGGCATCTGGAAGCGCCGTTGGATCTTGCTGCGGAAGACGAGCAGGTAGCCGAGAGAGAACACCGTGAAGAGCAGCCACCGGATCCACTCCGCGTTCACCACGCCGAGCCCGGACAACACGCCCACGGTCAGGGCGCCGAGGCCGAAGAACATGACGAAGAAGCCGCCGGGTGTCGCAATCTCCAGCACCAGGAGCACGAAGCCGCCGACCATCCACATCCACCAGCCCATGCGCGCATTATACGGGCACACCCGTACCACAGGCCTCAGGAAGCGCGCGCCGGCGCCGGTCACCCTCCCGGACGCCGTGTATGATCAGAAGTTCCTATGCCTTCCATACTCGTGACCAACGACGACGGCGTGTCGTCGGACGGGATCCATGCGCTCGCGGCCGCCCTCCGGCACATCGGCGACGTCACCATCGTCGCGCCGACGCAGGAGGCCTCGGCCATCGGCCATGCCCTGACCTTGCGGCGCCCGCTCCGCATCGAGGAGCACGCGCCCCGCGTCTATGCCGTGGACGGGACGCCCACGGACTGCGTCAACCTGGGCGTCGACATCATCCTCAAGTCCCGGCCGGACCTGGTCGTCTCCGGCATCAACAAGGGCTGGAACCTGGGTGATGATGTGACCTATTCGGGCACCGTGGCGGGCGCCATGGAAGGGGCGCTGCTCGGCATCCCGTCCATCGCGGTCTCGCTGAAGCGGACGCGGACGTTCGACTTTACCCACGCCGCCGAGGCCGCGGCCACCGTGGCCCGCCGGGTGGTCGCCGCGGACTGGCCGGCCCGGACCTTCCTCAACCTGAACCTGAACACCGGCGCGCCGAAGGGCTTCCGCGTGACGACGCAGGCACGGCGGAATCACGTGACGCAGATCGCGTCGCGCGTCGATCCGCGCGGGCAACCCTACTACTGGATTGAAGAGGCGCTCGACGAGTGGCACACCAACGGCGGCCGCTCGGACTACGAGGCGGTGATGGCGGGCTACGTCTCGGTGACGCCGCTGCAGGCGGACCTGACGGACCACGCGGCGCTCGAGGCGGTGGAGTCGCTGGTGGGCGGCGCGTCCGGCAGCTAGTTCCCCGGCCGGGCGCCGGATCACGTTGCAGCAAAGACAAAGCCCCGGGCGGGGAGAACCGCCCGGGGCTTGCTGCATCTGGTGCGGACCGGGTGCCTACGGCACCGCGGTCACGCAGACGGCAAATGCCTGGATCGTGAAGTTGCCGCCGAGGTAGGTGACCGCCGCGGCCGTGACGCTCCACGTCGTATCGCTCGTCGCGCGGCTGCTGGTGACCGTCGTGTTGGCGCTGCCACCGATCGCGTGACCGCCGCTCACGACAACCTGGCCTTGCGGGCACGTGGCGGTCGCCGTCTTCGTGTTGCTGTTCGACGCGCTCACGGTCCCGGCCACGCGCTGGTAACCGGTGACGCCGCCAGCGGGACCCTGCGGACCCATCGGACCGGCGGGGCCCTGTGCGCCGTCGGCGCCGTTCTGGCCAGCCGGACCCTGCGGCCCCTGTGCGCCGGCGGGACCCTGTGCACCATCGGCACCAGCCGGCCCCTGCGGACCAACGGGACCCATCTCGCCCTGCGGCCCCTGTGCACCGTCGGCACCGTTCTGGCCAGCCGGGCCCTGGGGGCCTGCCGGACCGGCCTCGCCCTGGGGACCCTGCGCGCCGTCGGCACCGTTCTGACCAGCCGGACCCGCCTCACCCTGCGGTCCAACCGGACCAGCCGGACCCGC
>CAZUGF010000073.1:0-1227 GCA_964619705.1 uncultured Bifidobacteriaceae bacterium | reverse complement strand
CCCTGGAGGCCATCCGCACCGGCCGGGCCAGCAGGCCCCGCCACGCCGGGCGCGCCGATCGGCCCCTGCGGACCCGCCGGGCCCAGCGGCCCCACAGGTCCCTGCGGGCCCTGCGGGCCGGGCGTGGTCACGATGTTGCGCAGCAGGTCGCCGTTCCGGAGGATCAGGCCGCCGGAGGGGTTCGTCGGGATGAACGACGGCGACGTGGACCACACGGAGACGAGATAGTAACGATCGAGCTGCGTGCCGTAGAACGGCGGCACGATGTTCACGACCGCCTGCCCGGATCCGTCGAACACGCCGCTCGCCAGGACCACCGCGTCACGGCCGAGGGGCAGGGCGACGCCGCCGTAGACGAGCCCGGCGCCGGTCGTGCTGCCGCCAATCGCGAAGAACGTTCCCGGAGGCCCGTTCAGCGTGACCGGGACCGGGACCCCGGCGTCGACCACATCGGTGGGCACGGCCATGTCGATGGCCTGGGCTCGCGCCGCCGTCGACGTGGCGAGGACCGTTCCCGCGCACACCGCCACGATGGCCGCCATCCTCCTCAACCCCTGCATCTGTCTTGCGCTCATCGTCAATCTCCGTCTGTCGTTGTGCCACCGTGGTGGCGTCTTCCGGACCGGGCAGCGGACACACCGCGGGCTCACCTGGGCACCGCCGGCCGGTCGACTGCGAGGAATGCGGACCCCGACGAGGTGTCGGGGCCCGCGGTGGTGGCTACTGAACCGTCAGGTTCGTGAACGCCTGGGCGCTCAGCGTGCGGTACGAGGCCGTCGTGGTGCTGTTGCTCGATGAGCAGCGCATCGTCACCGTGGTGGTCGACGCCAGCGTGACCGGCGCGTGGAGAGTCAGGAGGCCGCCGGCGGAGGCGACTTGGAAGACGGACTGATCTACCGTGTCGTTCCCGCTCATCAGCCGGCACGTCGCCGTGATGTTGCTGCTCCGGATCAGGCGTGCCTTGCCCGTGACCAGATAGCTGCCGGCAGGCAGCGTGAGCGTGGCAATCGTCGTCAGCGTCGTCTGGCTCAGGTTGGCCGAGTTTCCCGTCGCCTGATAGACCCACGCGTTGGTCGGACCAGCCGGCCCGGTCAGCCCCATCGCGCCGGTCGCACCCGTGGCGCCCGTGGCACCGGTGGCGCCGGCCGGACCCTGGGGACCAACCGCACCGTCCGCACCGTTCGCACCCGCCGGGCCAATCGGACCCTGCGGACCAACCGCACCGTC
>CAZUGF010000072.1:2459-21968 GCA_964619705.1 uncultured Bifidobacteriaceae bacterium | reverse complement strand
AGAACGTCCTGACCGTGGACCTGATGCAGCGGATGAAGGACAAGGCCATCATCGGGAACATCGGCCACTTCGACAACGAGATCGACATGGCCGGCCTGGCCAGGACGGGCGCGACGCGCGTCAACGTCAAGCCGCAGTACGACGAGTGGGTCTTCCCGGCCGACGGCAGGAAGCCGGCGCACAGCATCCTGGTCCTGGCGGAAGGCCGCCTGCTCAACCTCGGCTGCGCGACCGGGCACCCGAGCTTCGTGATGTCGTCCTCCTTCACCAACCAGGTCGTGGCGCAGCTCGACCTGCACTTCAGCCACACCGGCACGCCCACGCTCTCCGGCACGACCTACGACGCGAAGCGCGTCTACATCCTGCCGAAGAAGCTGGACGAGATGGTCGCGCGGCTGCACCTGGACAAGCTCGGCGTCAAGCTGACGACGCTCAGCCAGGAGCAGGCGGACTACATCGGCGTGCCGGTGGAAGGGCCGTACAAGTCGGCGCACTACCGGTACTAGTCCGGAACCGTCATCCCCGCCTCGCGGCGGGATGATCGGCGCAGGGTGGGCGGTGGACCGAGCGTCTCCACCGCCCACTCGTTTTGTGCGGCGCCGTCTCCGGCGCTAGAGTGGGATCGATGCGCACGACTCGATTGTCTCTGCTTGTCGCGCCGGCCCTGCTGCTGGCAGGCGCGTTCGCCACGGCCGTGGCGCAGCGGCCCGGCGCGTTCGGCGAGTCCATCAAGCACCCGGCCATTGCGTACCAGACGACGACCGCGGCGACGGCGGTGTCGGACCTGGCCGCGCGCCTGGAGGCCGGCACCACGCGGCTGGCGTTCGAGGAGGGCACGGGCTACCTGCGCGCGGTGCTCGAGGCGCTCGACGTCCCCGTGGAGTCGCAGGTCCTGACGTTCGGGGAGACGAGCGAGCAGGCGAAGCGAATCAGCCAGCAGAACCCGCGCGCCATCTACTTCAACGACACGGTGGCGGTCGGCTGGGTGCGCGGCGGGGAGATCCTCGAAGTGTCCGCGCAGGATCCCCGGCAGGGCACCATCTTCTATACGCTCGCACAGACGTCCGGCGGACGGCCGGCGTTCGCCCGTAACGATCAGTGTCTGCGCTGCCACCTGTCCTGGGACACGCTGGCCGTGCCGGGGCCGATGGTGCTGACCGTGCTCCCGCGCAGGAGCGATCGTGACTACGCGGACGGCGGCATCGTGGATCACCGGACACCGATTGACGAGCGGTGGGGCGGCTGGTTCGTCACAGGAGCGCGCGTGCCGGCCCGGCATCAGGGCAACGTGCCGTTGATACAGCCCACACCGCGGACGGGCCCGCCGCCGGTCCTGGCGTCGGTCAAGGACGCGTTCGACACCACCGGGTACCTCACGCTGTCGAGCGATCCGGCCGCGCTCATGGTGCTCGAGCACCAGGCGCACGCGACGAACCTCATCACGCGGTTGAACTGGGAGGCGCGCGTGGGGGATCCGGCCCGCATCCGCGAGGCCGCGAGGGAACTGGCCGACTACCTGCTCTTCGTGGACGAGGCGCCCATCCCGTCGCCGATCGAGGGCACATCCGGGTTTGCCGCCGTCTTCGCCGCGCGTGGCCCGGCGGACGCGCAGGGGCGATCGCTCCGGGACCTTCGCCTGAACGGCCGGCTCATGGAGTTCCCGCTCAGCTACCTGATCGACTCGCCTGCGTTCGCCGCGCTGCCGGACGGTCCGCGCGAGGCCGTCGTGTCCCGCATCCGGACCATCCTCGCTGACGGTGATCCCGCTCCCAGGTACGCCCACCTGACGCCGGCAGTCCGGAAGGCGACCCTCGAGGTGTACGAAGGCACGCGCACGCCGGCTCGTCCTTGACGCGCGGACGGCAGCGGGAGGATGCTGTCCTGGTCAGACAACACCGAGCGGGCGACGCCGCCTGTCCTTGCGGTGCAGCCGCCTGCTCGCGGACGGGAGGCATCCATGCGTACCTTTCTTCCTGCCACCCTCGCGGCCGTCTTCCTCGCAGCTTCCAGCGCCAGCGCTCAGTACGCCGAGACCCCGCGTGAGTTGCCGGTCGTCAACGGCTACATCGATTCCGCGGCACAGATCGGGAACCGGTTGTTCGTCGCCGGCCGCTTCTCGCGCCTCGGCCCGCCGACGGGTGGCGCCGTGGTCGTCGATCCCGCCGGCGCCCTCGTGCCCGGGGCGTTCCCCGTCTTCACGGGTATCGTGTACCAGATCGTGCCGGATGGCCTGGGCGGCTATCTGGTGGTCGGCGACTTCACCTCCGCCGGCGGACATCCGCACGCACGCTTTGCGCGCGTGCAGCCGGACCGCACCATCGATCCGGGTTATCGCGTCACCGCCGACGGCGCGATCCGGATCGCCGTCATCGCTCACGGGCGCATCTACCTCGTCGGCGACTTCACGTCCATCAACGGCGCGCCGCGCCGTGGACTGGCGGTGCTCGATGCTGCCTCCGCGCAGTTGACGCCGCTCGGTGCGGGCTTCAATGCCGCCGGGTACAGCCTCCGCGCCTTGAGCGTGTCGTCCACCGGCATCTTCGTCTCCGGCAACCGGGCGGCACAGGGGATGGTGTGGGGCTTCGACGCGGGATCCGGCGCGCTGCGCTTCGAGCGCAGCCTCTACGCGACCGCACTGGCCGCCACCTCCGAACGGGTCTATGTGGGGACGTTCGGGGCGGCGCGCCCGGTGCTGGCCGTCGACCCGTTGACCGGCGAGGACGCGCCGTGGGCGACGAACCTGCGGTTCGTGCCGCTGTACGGCACGTACGGCGACTACACGGCCATCTCGGCACTCCGCCTCGATGCCGGGCGCCTCTACATCTCCGGCTACTTCCGGACCGCTGACGGCCGGGATTACCTGACGGCGGTGGACGCCCTGACCGGGCAGGCGCTGCCCTGGCGTCCCGAGAACGCGCCGGGACCGACGACGGGCCTGGCGCGCGTCGGCCCGGCCATCGTGGCGACCTTCGCGACGGGCAACTGGCCGCAGGATGTCCGGCGGATCGCCGCGTTCAACGTGGACACCGCGGCCGCCGAGGCGTGGGACCCGCAGCCCTACGGCTCCATCCATACGCTGGCCGCGGCCACTGACGGCGTGGTGATCGGCGGCGACTTCAACGGCATGGGTGGTGACGACCGCAGCGGCCTGGCGTCCATCGACCTGGACACCGGCGCGGTCGAACCCTGGACAGTGGCCGGGCTCCCGGCCTCGACCATCTTCGGCGGCCTGCGCATCGTCAGCGACGGGTCGCACATCATCGCCACCCACAGCGCACGCACGCTGGTGAAGATCGACGCGGCCAGCGGCGCCGTCCTGGCACAACTGGATCTCGACATGGGGATCTCCCTGTTTGCCCGCGTCGCGGGTGGCCGCCTCGTCGTCCTGCAGAACCGCTCGACGGGAGAGCCGCTCTTGACGACGATCTCGATTGCGGACTGGTCGCGTCAGGATCTCCCGACCACCTTCTCCTCGCCCACGGTCGTGACCGCGGTCGATGCGGCCGGGGATCTCGCGTATATCGCCGGCTCATTCACCGGCGTGAACGGGACGAGGCGCGACGGCCTCGCGGCGGTCCACCTGTCCACCGGCGCGCTCGAGCCGTGGAACCCGTCGCCTGACGCCGGCGTGAACTGGGTGCGCGCGGCTGGCGGCCGTGTCTTTGTGGCCGGCGGGTTCCGGCGTGTCGGCGGCGCCTGGCGGCGGGGCGTCGCGGATCTGGATCCCGTCTCCGGGCTGGCCTCCGCGTGGAACCCGGATGTGCCTGCGGGGTTTGTCCCGATGGGGTCCGACAGGCTCGGCTACTCGACCATCAATGGCATGGAGATCGGGCCGGACGGCTACATGTATGTCAGCATCAGCGGCGTCCCGGCGCCGACGGTGAGCGGACAGCCCGTTCCCGGAGGCATCGTCGCGCTGTCGACGGTCACCGGCCGCCGGCTGGCGTGGCGGTCTCCTGCGCCCGACTGGGCGGCGATCCTGCCCGGCTGCCTGCTGCAGACGACCGGGTGCCTGCCGCCGGCCATCAGCGCGCCGGCGGATCTGCGTGTCGAGCAGGCAGGCGCCACGGTTACCCTCCGGTGGACGCTTCCGGACGATGAGCCGGTGCGCACGGCCGTGCGCCTGGAAGCCGGCACGGCCGAGGGGCGTGCGGACCTCGCGGTCTTCGATGTGCCGGCCGGGCAGACCGAGTTCTCCGCCAACCTGCCGCGCGGATCGTATGCCGTCCGCGTCCGCTCCGTCGCCGGCGCACAGAGCAGCCTGCCGACACCGGACGTATCGTTTGCCGTGGGCCCGCCGGATGTCCCCGCCATGCCGCTGGACCTCACGGCCGTGACCGAAGGGGCGCAACTGACGCTCGCGTGGCGGCCGTCGTCGACGGGCGTCCCGGCCGGCTATCTCTTCGAAGCGGGAAGCGGGCCGGGCGGGCGTGAGGTCGCCGTGCTGCCGCTTGCCGGCGCGGCCACCTCGCTGGTCATCGATGCCCCGGCCGGCCGGTACTACGGGCGACTGGTGCCCGTGAACGCGCACGGCCGCGGCCCGGCGTCTGGCGAGGTCCTGATCGACGTCAACGTGACCGCGGCGTTCTGCCAGCATCCGCCGGACGGGCCGACGGGCCTCGTCGCGCAGGTAAGCGGCGGCACGGTCCTCCTGTCGTGGCAGCCTGCGGCCGTGGGTGCGCTCCCGGAGGCCCAGCGCCTGGTGGCCGGCACGGCGCCGGGGCTCGAGGATCTCGGCGCGATAGCCCTCGGCGCATCGGCGACCACGTTCGCGACCATGGTGCCGCCGGGGACGTACTACGTGCGTATCGCCGCCGCGAATGGTTGCGGCACGAGCCCGTTCAGCAACGAAGTGCAGGTGGTGGTGCCGTAGGACGGAGACGCCGGGTGTGTGTCCCGGTACATGCACAGGGCGGGCCCGAAGGCCCGCCCTGCGCTGTCGTTGGTGACAGGTCCCGGATGACTGTCTTACTGTCCCGGGCGCTGCTGCCGCGGCGGGGCCGGCAGCGTGCCCTTGTTGGCGATCGCCTTGTTGATGGCGGCGATGGTCTGCTCGGCGCGGAAGTCCACGATCTTCTTCGCCAGGTCCGCGTTCTTTGCCTTGTCGGCGATGTCCACGCCGTTGATGGTGGCCTTGCCCGCCTTCACGCGCGCGTCGTAGCGCACCGAGTCCGGATCATCGATGAACATGTTGAGCGTGATGATCGGATCGTCGTGCATGTGCTCGGAGACGGTCTCCTTGATGCCGAACTGCTCCATGTGCTTCGAGACGCTCGCGTAGTCGTAGTACTCCTGGATGTGCGCGATGAGCGTCGAGCCGGCCCACTTGGCGTTGAGCGCCTCGGCCACGGCGCGCTGGCCGGCCTGGTTGCCGCCGCTGTCGCCGATGAAGAAGATCTGCGTGAAGCCGTGCGCCTTGAGCGACTCCGCCGTGTCCGTCAGGAGTGCGCGGTAGGTGTCCTCACGCAGGCTGATCGTGCCGGGCGAGGTCATGTGGCCCGTCGGCGGATCGATGCCGCCCTCCGGGACGTGCTTGATGATCGGTGCGCAGAGCGCAGTGCCCATCTTGCGGGCGATGGCCTCGCAGTTGGCGTGGAGGACGTAGTTGTGCTTGCCGAGGGCGAGCCATGGACCGTTGGGCTCGAAGCCGCCCGTGGCGATGATGGCGGTCGTCTTGCCGTCCTTCATCGCATCGCGGACGTCCATCCACGTCATCTCCTCCATCCACACGGTGTCCGCCTTGGGCAGCGGATTCGGCGCGTCCTTGCAGTTGAGCGGGTTGTCGCGGCAGTCCCCGCCGCCCATCGAGCGCGGATCGGGCGGACGCCGCTGTCCCGGGCCCTGCGCGGCGACGAACACGCCCGCGACAATCATCATGGCTCCCACACTCAGCACGGTCTTCGTCATGGTCGATGCCCTCACACGAGTGAACGGTTGATGCTCAGAGGCCCGGCTTGGCCCAGTTCGGTCCCACCTTCGCGCGGAACGCCCCGTCGTCGTAGCGCTCGCGATATGCGCCGTGGCAGGCCTGGCACGTCTTGCCGAGGCTGCCGGTCGAGGCCTTGACCTCGTCCCACTTGCCCGCGGCCGCGGCCGTCTCGAGGCCCTCGGTGATCTTGCCGGCCTCGCGGGCCCAGCCGACCGCGTCGGCCTTGTCGTACTTGTTGAAGAACGCCTCGGTGCTCTTGAAGGCCGCCTTGAGCGCGGTGGCCTGTTCCTTGGCGCCGGCCGCGTCCGTCTTCTCCAGGATGGTGCGGAAGGCGCCGTTGGCGGCGCCCACGGTCTGCATCACCTTCTGGAAGGCCTCTTCCTCGGCCGTCATGGCCGGCGCGAGCCGGCGCGCGAGGTCGTTCATCGCGGTGTTGATGACGGAGGTGGCGATGATCGCGGGGCGCCCGGTGAACGCGGCGGCGGCGTCGGGCGGCAGGCCCGTCAGCAGCGTCTTCACCTTCGCGTCGGCGGGATCGAACTTCACCACCTCGCCGATGACGGTGACGTAGGTGTTGAGCTCGACCGGTTCGTTCAGCCGCGGCGCCAGGACCAGCACGTCCTTGCCGTCACTCGCCGTCCGATCCTGATCGAGCGAGAACGCCGTCGGCGACAGCGTCTTGTCGACCGTGGCCATGACGGTGACGCTCTCGCCGTAGAACGCGTCCGGCTTGGCGGCGAGCGTACTGGCCACGACCGGGACGAGCGGCTTGGCGGCCGGTGCCGCGGGCTCGGCCGGCTTGGCGGTGGCCGGATCCGGCTTCTGTCCGGCGGCAGGCTGGGCGGGCGCCGGTGTCTGTGCGGCCGGCGCCTGCTGGGCGCGTGGGACGGCCACCATGAAGAGGCCGGCGAGAAGCGCCGCGGACAGCACCAGCGATCCCGCGCGGCCGATGATCATCGGACGTGACATGACGAATCTTCCTCCTTGAGCAACCGGCGGCGCGACCTGCACGGCGCCTCGAGACCGGTCATCGATCTTCGGCATTGTAGGCGAAAGCCCGCTCCTCCGTGCCTGCGACGATGTCTTCGATTGTCATGCGCGCCGCAGGCGGTTCCGGGTCCTGTGCGGACGAGACGGCGGTCCGTCTGCCACTCGGCATGCCGGCCCCGCGCGGCGTACAATGGCCCGGCCGAAACCGTCCACTCTCGTCCGGGAGCCCGTCATGACGCTTGCCAGAACGTTCGCCGCCACGCTGTCGATCGCCTTCCTGCTCGCGCCCCTTGTCCAGGCGCAGACGCCCGCGCCGCCGCGCACGGCCTCCGTCAACTCGGCGCCGCGGATCGACGTCACCGACATGCCGCGGCCCATCGACATGCACGACAGCGTCTGGATCGAGAACCTGACGATGCTGGAGGTGCGGGACCTGATCAAGGCGGGGAAGACGACCGCGCTCGTGCTGACGGGCGGCATCGAGGAGAACGGCCCTTACCTCACGACCGGCAAGCACAACAACGTCCTGAAGGCGCAGGGCGAGTCCATCGCGCGTGCACTCGGCAACGCGCTGGTCGCCCCCATCGTCACGCTGGAGCCGGGAAACCCGGCGCGTCCCAACCTCTCGCCCGGCACCATCTTCCTGTCTCAGGCCACCTACCGCGCGGTCCTCACGGACATCGCGACGAGCCTGCGCTCCCAGGGGTTCACCGAGATCGTGATGATTGGCGACAGCGGCGGCAACCTCAAGGGCATGCAGGAAGTGGCCGCGGCGCTGAACGGCGAGTGGAAGGGCGAGCGCGCCCGCGTGCACTTTGTCCCGGAGTACTACAACTACGCGGACGTGGAGAAGTTCGAAGAGGAGCACCTCGGCATCCACGAGAAGATGGAGGGGTACCACGACGACTACTACATCTCCTCGATCATCGCGACCGTGGACACCGACGGCATCCGCATGCCGGAGCGGCGCAAGGCCGGCAAGTTCGTCATCAACGGCGTCCCGCTGGATCCCATCGAGACGACCATCGCGAACGGGAAGAAGATCGTCCAGTTCCGGACGGACGTGACGGTGGCGGCCATCAGGAAGGCGATCGCCGCCACGCCGTAGCATGTCCCTCCTGCCAGCCGACACGCGCATCGGCCACGTGAGCCTCGCCGTCTCGAACCTGGCGCGGTCTGTCGCGTTCTACACGGAGACGCTCGGGTTCCGGGTGCACGAGACGCGGGACGGCACGGCCTGGCTCGGCGCGCCGGAGGGACGGCCCATTCTCGAGCTGGTGCAGGACGCGGCCGCGCTCCCGCGGGCGAGGCGGACCAGCGGCCTCTATCACGTGGCGGTGCTGGTGCCGGATCGCGCCGCGCTCGGCCGGTCGATCCGGAGGCTGGCGGAGCAGGGCTGGCCGCTCTCCGGCGCCGCCGATCACCTTGTCAGCGAAGCCATCTATCTCAACGACCCGGATCATCTCGGACTGGAGATCTATCGCGATCGTCCGCGCGAGTCCTGGACCATTCGGGACGGGGAAGTCGCGATGGCCACCGAGCCCCTGGACCTCGAGGCCGTGGCGCGTGAGCCGGGCGCGGAGGCTGCGTGGAGCGGCCTGGCGCCGGCGACCGCGATCGGGCACGTCCACCTCCACGTGCCGGACCTCGCGGCGGCCGAAGCGCTCTACTGCGGCGAGGTCGGGTTCTCGCCGACCCTGCGCGGCTATCCCGGCGCGTTGTTCGTCGCCGCCGGCGGCTACCACCACCACGTCGGCCTCAACACCTGGGCCGGAGCCGGCGCACCGCCGCCCGGGAATGCCGTGGGCCTTCGGCGGTTCTGCGTCGAGGCGAGCGGCCTGGCGGACCGGGAGATCACCGACGATCGAACGGGGGTGACGATCCGCCTGGCCGGCGCGGCATGACGACGTGAGGGCGTGCACCGGAGGCATGCACGGGAGAATCGGAGCGAGCGGATCCTGATGACGCGGACAGCCTGGCTCGTGGCGTTGGCATGGACGGCGTCCGCCGCCGTACCGGCGATGGCGCGCCAGGGAGATGTGTGCGCGGACGCCCTGGCCCGCGCCGCGGTGCAGGTGCAGGCGCTCGACGACGGTGCCGCGGCCCGCATGCTGGCGGAGGCGCCGCCTCAAGGGGGCACGTGCGCGGAGGCTGTCCTCGCGCGCACGGCCATCGACGGCTGGATCGAAGCCCGCGGGCTGGCCGCCATCGGCGGAGACCCGTCCGCGCTCGGCGCGATCAACGGGATTCTCCGCGCCCTGGATCTGCAGGTTCGCGATTCGGCCGCGTCCCTGGACCGGCGGCTGGCCGCCGAGTACGCGGTGGCGGCCCTGCGGGCGGCTGTTGCGGCGGCACAGGACGAGCGCGGCGAGATGGACGTGTTCCTGATCCACGCGAGGGACCTGGCGGGACGGCTTGTCCCCGGCGGTGCCGCGCCGCTCTGGCCGCTGGACATCGACGAGCTGGAAGGCGAGCTCTGGCTCGAGGTGGATCGCTACGACGACGCGCGTGCCGCCTTCGAGCGCGCAGCCGCGGCGGCGCGCGGCGCGCGTGCGCTCGTCGGCCTGGCGCGGACGCTGCGGCGGCTCGGCGATGCCGCCGGTGCCTGTGCGGCGTACCGGCGTGCCGATGCGCTGGCGATGAGCGATGACGCGCGTCGCGAGGTCCGAACATATCTGTCGGACGCGCCGTGCGGCCCACCAGGCCCGGCCACACTCGGGCTGGCATTCGCCGGCGTGCGATTGCCGCGATGACACGCTACAGCTACCGTCCGGAGGTCGTGGAGGCGCTGGCCGATCATGGCCTCGCGCCGCGGCCGGAGACCGCGCCGGAGCGCCTCCGCGAGCAGGTCAGCGATCTGTACCGCATCGAGATCCGCGCCTTGCGCGACCGGTGTCGTGCCGGCGAGTTCACCACCCGCGAACTGCCGTCGCACGTCGTCGCCCTGCGGAAGCGGTACCTGCTGCTCTCGATCCCCATCGCGCGGTGGACGGAGCCCGGCCACGGATGAGCGGAGGCAGTGTGCTACATTCCCTTTCAATATGGGTCGCATGAGACGGATCACCCATCCGCTCGTTCGTGACACCCGCGGCGCCGCGCTTCGGCCGGCGACGTGGGACGAGGCGCTGACGAAGGCGGCTGACGGGCTCGGCACGGTTCGCCGGGTGCACGGCGGACGCGCCTTCGGCCTGTTCAGCTGCTCGAAGAGCACGAACGAGATGAACTTCGCCGCGCAGAAGTTTGCGCGCGTGGTGATGGGGTCCAACAACATCGACAGCTGCAACCGCACGTGACATGCCCCCAGCGTCGCCGGTCTGGCGACGGTGTTCGGGATGGGCGGAGGCACGAGCTCGTACCGTGAAGCGGAAGAGACGGACTGCGTGCTCCTGTGGGGCTCGAATGCCCGCGAGACGCACCCGATCTTCTTTCACCACCTGCTCCAGGGCCTCGCGCGCGGCGCGCGGATGTTCGCGGTGGACCCGCGGCGGACCACGTCCGCCGAGTGGGCCGACGTGTGGGCGGGGCTCGACGTGGGCACCGACATCGCGCTGGCCAATGCCGTGGCGCGGGAGATCATCGCCGCCGGCCTGGTCAACACGGAGTTCGTCGAGCACGCGACGACGGGCTACGAGGCGTACGCCGCCAGCGTGGCGCCCTGGACGCTCGAGCGGGCCGAGGCGGTGACCGGCGTGCCGGGCGCGGTCATCCGCGAGATGGCGCACACCTACGCCGCGGCGCCGCGGGCGATGATCTGCTGGACGCTCGGCATCACGGAACACCACACCGCCGTCGACAACGTGCTCTCCCTCATCAACCTGGCCCTGCTCACCGGGCACGTCGGGCGATGGGGCAGCGGTATCAACCCGCTGCGCGGACAGAACAACGTGCAGGGCGGCGGTGACATGGGCGCGCTGCCGGATCGGCTCCCGGGCTTCCAGCACGTGGACAACCCGGACGTCCGGCCCGTGTTCGAGCATGAGTGGGGCGTGCCGCTGCCGGAGGCGCCCGGCTGGCACCTCTCGGGCATGTTCGACGCCATGGAACGCGGCGAGCTGCGGAGCCTGTACGTGATCGGCGAGAACCCCGTGCAGTCCGAGGCGGACCAGCACCGTGCCGTCTCGCTGCTCGAACGGCTGGACTTCCTGCTGGTGCAGGATCTCTTCCTCACGGACACGGCGGCGCTGGCGGACGTCGTCTTTCCGGCGGCAGCCGGCGCGTTCGAGTCCGAGGGGACGGTCACCTCCAGCGAGCGGCGCGTCCAGCGCTGCCGCCGCACGCTCGACCCGCCGGGCGAGGCGCGCGAGGACGTGGCCATCATCTTCGCCCTGGCCGCGGCCATGGGCCGCGACATGGGCACGCCGGACGCGGAGTCGGTCTGGAACGAGGTCCGGCGCCTGTCCCCGGTACACGCCGGCATGAGCTACGCTCGCCTCGAGGCGCTCGACGGGCTGCAGTGGCCGTGCTACGACGACGAGCATCCCGGCGAGGCGTTCCTGCACGCGCGCCTGTGGGAGCGCCCGGTCAGGGGACCGCGCGCGCCCTTCGTCCCCGTGGAGCACAAGCCGCCCGTCGACGAGTTGACGGAGGACTTCCCGATCCGCCTGACGACGGGCCGGCGCCTGGCGGAGTACAACACCGGCGTGCAGAGCGGGCGATATGCATCGCCGACACGGCGCGGCGAGACCATCGACATGTCGCCGGAAGACGCCCGGCGTCTCGACCTGATCGCCGGGGAGATCGTGGTCGTCACCTCGCGCCGCGGCTCGGTGACCGTCCCCGTGCACGTCGACCCGTCGCTGCGCCCGGGGCTCACCTTCATGACGTTCCACTTTCCGGAACAGGTGGCCACCAACCAGCTCACGATCGACGAGAAGGACCCGCGGGTCGGGACGGCGGAGTTCAAGGCCACGGCCGTACGGATCGAGAAGTGCGGCGAGCGGCGTTCATCGGCGGTGGGCGAACCGGCGGCGGCGGACGTGTAGATGGATCTTCACATCATCGGGCCCGAGGCCAGTGACGACGAGCGTGCGGCGGTCGACGCGGTACTGGGGCCGCCCGCGTCGGGCTGGGCCGGCGGCGATCGCGACATGGCGCGCGACGGACGGACGGGCCTCGGCGGCGCGGCCATCACCGGCGATCGCGACAAGCTGCTGCCGGCCTTCCACGCCGTTCAGGACCGCATCGGCTGGATCTCGCGAGGCGCCCTCAACTACATCTGCCGCCGACTGACCGTCCCACCGGCCGAAGCCTGGGGCGTGCTCACCTTCTACGATCTCCTGTCGACGACCCCGCGGCCCGCGGTGGTGGCGCACGTCTGCGACGACATCGCGTGCCGCCTCCGCGGGGCCGCGCAGCTGTGCGAGGCCATCGAGGCGAGGCTCGGCCCGCCGGCCGTGCAGACGCACGGCCCGCTTGCCGCGGACGGGCACGCGGCCGACGCGGCGGGACAGGCGGGCGTGCCGCGCTCGCCGGTGTGGCTGCGCTCGCCGTGCCTTGGACAGTGCGACCACGGCTCCGCCGCGCTCATCACGTGCGCGGGCCCGGAGCCGAGGCGTTTCGTGGTGGCGCCGGTGGCGGGTGCGGATGCGCTTGCCGCCGTGCTCGATGCCGCGGCGTCGGGCGCCGGCCCCGTGCCGTCCGCGAACGAAGGAGCGGTCGTGCCCCCGGATCGGCCGCGGCTCCTGGCGCGGATGGGCCGCCACGACCCGACGGACCTGGGCGAGTACCGCGCGCGCGGGGGGTACCGCGCGCTGGCGCGTGCCGTGGAAATGGGCCCGGCGCGCGTCATCGACGAGGTCAGCGCGGCGAAGCTCCTGGGCCGCGGCGGCGCGGCGTTTCCGACGGGTCGCAAGTGGGACGCCGTGCGGCGGCAGCCGGCCCTGCCGCACTACGTCGTGTGCAACGCGGACGAGAGCGAGCCGGGCACGTTCAAGGATCGCGTCCTGATGGAACGGGACCCGTTGGCCGTCGTGGAGGCCATGACCATCTGCGGCCTGGCGACGGGCGGCGAGCGGGGCTTCCTCTACGTCCGCGGCGAGTACCCGCTGGCCGAGAAGCGGGTGGCGGCCGCCGTGGCCGCGGCGCGCGGCGCCGGGCTGCTCGGAGCGGACGTTCTCGGCTCCGGCCAGCGTTTCGACATCGACATCCGCCGGGGCGGCGGCGCCTACATCTGCGGCGAGGAGACGGCGCTCTTCAACTCCATCGAGGGCAAGCGCGGCGAGCCGCGATCGAAGCCGCCCTTCCCGGCGGAGGTCGGCGTCTTCGGCAAGCCCACCGTCGCCAACAACGTCGAGACGCTCGTCAACGTGCTGGACATCCTGCTCGAAGGCGGGGCCCGCTGGGCGGAAGTCGGGACCGCGGCGTCCACGGGACCGCGGCTCTTCTGCGTGTCCGGGCACGTCGAGCGGCCGGGCCTCTACGAAGTGGCGTTCGGCGCCACGCTGCGCGACGTGATTGCACTGGCCGGCGGCGTCGCCGGAGGGCGTGCGCTCCGGGCGGTACTCCTCGGCGGGGCGGCCGGCAGCTTCGTGGGACCGGATCGGCTCGATCTCCCGCTGACGTTCGAGGGCGTGCGCGAGGCCGGTACAACGCTCGGGTCAGGCGTCGTGATGATCTACGACGAGACGGCGGATGTCCCGGACTCGCTGGCGCGCATCGCGGAGTTCTTCCGCCACGAGTCCTGCGGGCAGTGCGTGCCCTGCCGCGTCGGCACCGTGCGCCAGGACGAACTCCTGGGGCCGTTGCTGCACCATCACCGCTCGCCGGCCGGCGGCGCGGCCGCGCACACCTACAGGGAGCTGTCCGCGGCGATGCGCGATGCATCGATCTGCGGCCTGGGCCAGACGGCATCGGCGGCCATCGAGTCCGCGCTGGCGCTCGGCCTGACCACGACGGGGGAGCGATGACGACGTCCGATGCAATCTGGTTCCGGCTGCCGCCGCCGCCGTCCACCGTGCCGGCACCGCCGCCTGCACCGGAGGTGCCGGTCGTGCCCGTCACCATCGACGGGACCGCCATCGAGGCGCCCGCCGGGTCCACGATCCTCGACGCGTGCCGCACGGCCGGCGCCGACGTGCCAACGCTCTGCTACGGGGACACCCTGACCCCGGTCAACGCCTGCCGCGTCTGCGTCGTCGAGCTGGAGGGCGCGCGCGTACTGGCGCCGGCGTGTTCGCGGAAGGTCGAGGCCGGGATGAAGGTCCGCACGCGCTCGGCGCGCGTGGACCTGTCGCGCAAGGTCGTGCTCGAGCTGCTGGCCTCCTCCGTGGACCTCTCCACGGCGCCCACGCTGGAGCCGATGATGCGCGAGTACGGCGCGGACGCCTCGCGCTTCGGCGCCGCGCCGGCGACCGTGCGTCAGCCGACGAAGATCGACAACGATCTCTACGTGCGCGATTACTCGAAGTGCGTGCTCTGCTACAAGTGCGTGGAGGCGTGCGGCACGGACGCGCAGCACACGTTCGCCATTGCCGTGGCCGGCCGCGGCTTCGGTGCGCACATCTCGACGGAGTTCGACGTCCACCTGCCGGACTCCGCCTGCGTCTACTGCGGCAACTGCATCCAGGTCTGCCCGACGGGCGCGCTGATGGCGAAGCCGGAGCACGACCTGCGGCAGGCGGGGGAGTGGAAGCCCGACGAGCAGACGGTCACGGACACCATCTGCCCGTACTGCGGCGTCGGGTGCACGCTGAGCGTACACGTGCAGGACCGGAAGATCGTCAAGGTGATGTCGCCGCCGGACAACGCCGTCACGCGCGGGAACCTGTGCGTGAAGGGACGGTTCGGGTTCGAGTACGTGAATCGGTAGCAGGCCGCGCGGCTTCGCCCGGCAGGCCTCACGGCGTTCGGCAGGGCCTCGCGAGCTGCGCTCGCTCGGTGGGCCTCCCACCGCAGGCCTACCGCGCGAAGCGCGGCCTGCCGTCAGGCCCGACCGTCAGGCCTTCCCGCGCACAACGCGCGCGGTCTCCTCCGTCGGGTTCCCCGCCCCACACTGCCCCAAAGGCAGTGCCCACCGCAGGCCCACCGCAGGCCTACCGTCAGGCCTACCGTCAGGCCTACCGTCAGGCCTTCCCGCGCACAACGCGCGCGGTCTCCTCCGTCAGGTTCCCCGTCCCACACTGCCCAAGAGGCAGTGCCCACCGCAGGCCCGCCGTCAGGCCTACCCGCAGGCCTACCGCCAGGCCCACCGCAGGCCTACCGCAGGCCTACCGTCAGGCCTACCGTCAGGCCCTATTTCCCCGCCGCCCCGCCGTCCGGCGCGCGGCGATCGAGGCCGCCTTCCAGGATGTTGTCCTTCTCGTTCACCACGATGACCTCGGCCACGCCCTGGTTGCCCGCCTCGCGGATCTTGTGGCCCATGCCCTGGAGCGTCTTGACGGTGTCCGCCGAGAACCCGAAGCGCTCCATCGAGAGCTGATCCGGCAGCCACTGGTGGTGCATGCGGCCCGCGTCCACCGCTTCCTGCGCGTTCATGCCGAAGTCCACGACGTTGAGGATCGTCAGCAGCACGGTGTTGATGATGGTCCGGCCGCCCGGTGACCCGGTGACCATGAACAGCTTGCCGTCCCTGGCCACGATGGTCGGCGACATGCTGGACAGCATGCGCTTGCTGACCTCCGCCAGGTTCGGCGGCGTACCGATGAGTCCGTTCTCGTTCGTCAGCCCGGGGCCGGCGTTGAAGTCGCCCATCTCGTTGTTGAGCAGGAAGCCCGCGCCCGGCACGACGATGCGCGAGCCGTAGCCGTACTCGAGCGTGTAGGTCAGCGACACGGCGTTCCGCTGCGCGTCCACCACGGAGAAGTGCGTCGTCTCCTGCGATTCCGTGGGCCAGGTGAACGACGTCGGCGACGAGGTGGAGGCCTTGTTCGGGTTGATCGTGGACCGCAGCATCGTCGCGTATTCCTTGGACAGCAGGCGATCAACCGGCATCCCCGTGACGAAGTCCGGATCGCCGATGTACTGCGCGCGGTCGGCGAACGCACGCCGCATGGACTCCGCGATGAGGTGCAGGTTCTGCGCCGAGCCGTACCCGTTGGCCTTGAGGTCGTAGCCTTCGAGCACGTTCAGCATCTGCGTCACGGCAATGCCGCCCGAACTGGGCGGGGCCATGCCGATGATCTCGTAGCCGCGATAGGTGCCCCGGGTGACGTCGCGCTTCTTCGCCTCGTAGTTCTTCAGGTCCTCGAGCGTGATGAGGCCGTTGTTGGCCGTCATCTCCTTCGCGATGAGCTGCGCCGTCTCGCCCTCGTAGAAGCCCGCCGGCCCCTGGTCGGCGATGCGCTGAAGCGTGCGCGCCAGGTCGGGCTGCTTCAGGATCTCGCCCGCCTCATACGGCGTGCCGTTCTTGGAGAACTGGGCCAGCGAGGCCGGGTACTTCTTGAACTCGTCCAGTTGCCCGGCCAGCGAGCGGGCAAGCCCGTGGGAGATCTCGAAGCCGTCGCGCGCGAGCGCGATGGCCGGGGCCACCAGTTCCGGCCACGGCTTGGAGCCCTGTTCCTTCCACGCCATGTGCAGCCCGGCGACCGTCCCCGGCACGCCGACCGAGCGATGGCTGTTGTGGTGGAGGTCGAAGTCATACTTGCCGTCGGTGAGCCACATCTCCGCGTTGGAGCCGGCCGGCGCCCGCTCGCGGAAGTCGTAGGACGTGGGCTCGCCGGTGGCGGGGCGGTAGACGAGGAAGCCGCCGCCGCCGATGTTGCCGGCCGTGGGGTGCGTCACGGCGAGCGCCAGGGCGGTCGCGACCGCGGCGTCGACGGCGTTGCCGCCCTTCTCGATGACCTGCCATCCGACCTGGGAGGCCATGTCGCTCTGCGACACGACCATCCCCGTCTTCGCCCGGATCGGTGCGGAGCCGGCCTGGATCGACAGGGACGTGGCGACGACGACGGCGAGGATCAGGACGAATGCGCGGCGGGTCATGTGGAGCCTCCGGGGGGGATTATAGACGGTGCCGCCCCGGGATCGAGGTCCCGGGCCCGCCTGTGCGGGCGGGACGGCCTACTCCGCCTTGAGCGTCACCACCGGGTCCACGCGCGCCGCCCGGCTGGCCGGCAGGGATGCGCCGCCGAGCGTGGCCAGGACGACGACCAGGGACAGGGTGAGGAACGTGGCGGGGTCGTGGGTCGTGACGCCGAAGACCACGCTCTCCATCAGCCTGGCGAGGAGGAATGCGGCCGGCAGGCCGGCGGCGAGGCCGATGGCCGCATGCCGCAGCGCGCCGGCGACCACGCGGCGCGCCATGCGTGAGGGCTCGGCGCCGAGTGCCAGGTGGATGCCGATGTCGCGTGCGTGCTGCCGCACGCGGTACGCCGACACCCCGTAGACGCCGATGATGCCCAGGAGCAGGCCCGCGCCCGCGAACACGGCCAGCAGCAGGCCGAGCAGCCGCGGGCGGCCGAGTGTGCCCGCGACCAGCGACACGTACGGCTGCAGTTCCGCGACGGGGATCAGCGGGTCGATGTCGAACACTGCCTGGCGGACCGCGCCGGCCAGCGCGGCCGGCGGCCCCGCCGTGCGGACGATGAAGGCCATCGGGAACATGAACGTCTGGGCCATCGGCCGGAAGAGCTCAGGGACCGGCGGTTCCTCGAGCCCGAGATGGCGGACGTCGCGCGCGACGCCGACAATCTCCACCGACTCCTCGCCCGGCCGCCCTCCGCCGTACTGCACCAGCATGCGGCCGACCGCCGACGCGGCGTCGCCGAAGAACTGCCTGGCCATCGTTTCGTTGATGATCGCCACAGACGGCCGTCCCTGGCGATCGGCCTCGGAGAACGTCCGCCCGCCGGCGAGCGGGATGTCCATGGCGCCGAAGTAGTCCCACCCGATGATGCGCCAGCCCACGCGCGGCGCCGCCGCGCCCGGCTCGAGCGGCCGGTCCGCGCGGCGCACCTCGATCGTCCACGCGTATCCGCTGAGCGGCGGATGCGCGACGGCGCCGACCGCCGTGACGCCGGGCAGGGCCGCGACCCGGTCCACGGCCTCCTGCAAGTACGGCGCGCCCGTCGCGAGGCTCTGGTACTTCGACGTCGTCTGCAGGCGGAAGGTGAGGAGGCCGTCGGCGCGGAAGCCCGGATCGACGCGCTGGAGGTTCCAGAGCGAGCGGAGCATCAGCCCTGCGCCCGCGCCGAGCACGACGGCGAGCGCAATCTGTCCCGCCACGAGCACGCCGAGCGCGCGGCGGCGGCCGGGCGTATCGGTGGTGTAGGTCTGGCGCAGGAGCGGCTGCAGCCCGGGACGCGCGGCGAGCAGCGCGGGCACGAGCGCCACGGCCACGGCGGCGCCGACCGAGACGCCGAGCACGACGAACAGGACCGTCCAGTCCAGGACAATCTCGCCGGCGCGGGGGACCTCGACGGGAATGCGCGCCACGAGCCAGGGGAGCAGGGTGTAGGCGAGCGCGATGCCGGCGATCGTGCCCGCCACGGCCAGGGCCGCCTGCTCCGCGACGAGCTCGCGAACCAGCCGGAGACGGGAGGCGCCGAGCGCCGTGCGGACGGCCATCTCGCGCATGCGCGCGACCGAGCGGCCGAGCACGAGCGTCCCCAGGTTGACGGCGGCGAGCAGGAGCATGAGGCCGACGGCCCCGAGCAGGATCAGGAGCGTCGGCCGCACGTCACCCGTGATGACGTGCTGCAGCGCGCGCACGTGCACGTCGCGTCCCCAGTCGGCGTCGCGCGCGAGGTCCCGTCGCATGATCGGGGCCAGCTCCTGCAACTCGCGCGTGCCGCTTTCCGCCGTGCTGCCGGGCGTGAGCCGGGCGATGCCCTGCGACATCATCGTGCCGAAGGACGGGGCGCCGGGTTCCCAGGGGAGCGCCACCCAGAGATCGGTGCCCGGCTCGAGGATCTCGAACGCGCGCGGCATGACGCCGACGACCGTGTGCGGTTCCCTGTCGAGGTCGATCGCGCGTCCGAGCACGTGTGGATCCGCGGCGAAGCGCGCCCGCCACAGGTGGTCCGCGAGCACGACGACCCGCGGCTGGCCGGGCGTGCTGTCACCGGGCTGGAGCGTACGGCCGATCGCGGCCGGGGCTCCGAGCGTGGCGAAGAGGTTGTCCGACGTCTTGGCGCCGGTCACCTTGATGGGGTCCCCGTCCGGGGCCGTGAGCGCCATCATCCAGCCGGGCGCGTGCCCCGCGATGGCGTCGAAGCTGCGCGCGCGGTCCCGCCAGTACGCGATCTCCTCGTTCGCAAGGAAGTGCTGCGGCCAGAAGGCGACGAGGCGCTCCGGTTGCGGGTAGGGCAGCGGGCGCTGGAGTACGCCGCGCACCACGGAGAAGACGGCCGCGTTGGCGCCGGCGCCGAGCGCGAGGAGCAGGATGGCGGTCAACGCGTACGCGGGCTGCCGCCGAATGATGCGTCGCACGATTCCCAGATCCGGGGCAGGCATGTCGTCTTGGACGTGAAACCCGCGCGATCCGTTGGGGGCCGCGAGGCTGTCAGCACGGACGGTGGAACGGGCAGGTGGCGCTGAAGCGCAGGCAGAAGGGGTAGGCGCGACGAGCAGGCGACCCTGAGGCGTAGGCGAGAAGGGGTAGGCGACGCTGAAGCGGTAGGCGACCCTGAAGGGTCGCCTCTACGGTGTGGTGG
>CAZUGF010000072.1:0-2359 GCA_964619705.1 uncultured Bifidobacteriaceae bacterium | reverse complement strand
CTTGTAGGGGCGACCCTTCAGGGTCGCCCGTGCTCTCAGGGTCGCCCGCCCTCAACGTCGCCCAACCCTCAACGTCCCCCGCCCGTCCGGATCGGCGTGTCGTCCCGGTTACCCCACTCTTCCCACGAGCCGTAGTAGTTGCGGAGCTTCCCGAGGTCGTGGCCGATCAGGGCGAGCGCGAAGAGATCGTGCGCCGCGCGCATGCCGACCTGGCAGTACGCGATGACCTCGTCATCCGGCAGGATGCCGCGGTCCCGGAACAGGCGGGTCAGTTCCGCCGCGGGCTTGAACGCCTTGGTGACCGGATCGAGCGTGTCCTCCCAGTACACCGGCACGGACGACTCGATGTAGCCGCCGCGCTTGATGGCGCGCAGGTCCCGGCCCTCGATCTCCGCCTGGGTGCGTGCGTCCACGATCCGGACGCCCTTGCGATTGATCGCGCCGAGCACGTCGCTGGCGGTGGCGTGCCCGGTGATGCTCGCGCGGACCCTGAACGGCGCGGACGCCGCCACGGACGGGACCGCCGTCGTTGTCGGCCGCCCTTCGAGGGTCCACCTGGTCCAGCCGCCGTTCAGCACGGCGACGTTGGTGTGGCCGTAGTAGTTGAGGATCCACCACAGCCGGGTGGCGTAGATGCCGCCGCGCTCGTCGTAGGCCACGACCTTCGTGTCGGGCCCGATGCCGAGGCGTGCCATCAGCGCCTCGAACTCCGCCGGCGCCGGCAGGAAGTCAGGCGGTCGGTTGCGCGTGCGGATCCAGTTGTTGTCCATCCACACGGCGTTGGGCACGTGGCCCTCGTCGTAGCCGCGCGGACGCATATCGACGACGCGCACGCCGGCGTCGCCTGCGTGCGCCTGGAGCCAGGCGGGCTCCGCCAGCAACTCCGGCCGCGCGTAGCCGCCTGCCACCTGTATTCCGACCAGCACCGCGAAGAGGAAGACCATGGTGCGATTCTACGCTCAGCCTTTGGGAACCGCCAGGACGCGAGCAGGTTCAGGTTGTCCTGTCCCATCGATTTGTGTCGCCGGCGAACAGAGCGCGCAGCACCCGTACGCCACCCGGGCCACCGAGACGTCGGCAGAGGTAAGACTTCAGCGCGCGTGAGCTGACTGGAGACTGTGGGGCGTTGACTCCACGGACGCTGGCAGCGCCGCCAGTGGCTGGTGTCAGAATAGGGGCATGACCTCCTCAGTGACCACGCCTTCCAAGCTCCCTGACGTCGGTACCAGCATCTTCACGGTGATGACGCGCCTCGCCAACGAGCACGGCGCCATCAACCTCTCCCAGGGATTTCCGGACTTCGACTGCGACCCGGCGCTCGTCGAGGCGGCCGCGCGGGCCATGCGGGCGGGCCATAACCAGTACGCGCCCATGCCCGGGGTCCTGGCGCTCCGCGAGGCGATTGCCGCCAAGGTCGAGCACTGCTACGGCGCCCGCTACGACCCCGTCACCGAGATCGTCGTGACGTCGGGTGCGACGGCCGGCCTCTACGCCACGCTGACGGCGCTCGTGCACCCCGGCGACGAGGTGGTGATCTTCGAGCCGTGCTACGACGCCTACGTCCCGGTCATCCGCCTGAGCGGCGGCACGCCCGTGTTCGTGAGCCTTCGCTATCCGGACTATCGCGTGGACTGGGATGCCGTGCGCCGGGCCGTGACGCCCCGGACGCGCGCCATCATCGTCAACACGCCGCACAACCCGACGGGCACGCTCTGGACACCCGAGGACATGCGCGAACTGGCGGCCATCGTGGACGGCACGGACATCGTGCTGGTGTCGGACGAGGTCTACGAGCACATCATCTTCGACGGAGCGCGCCACGAGAGCCTCCTGCGCTACCCGGACCTGCGGTCGCGCGCGGTCGTCATCAGTTCCTTCGGCAAGACGTTCCACACGACGGGCTGGAAGGTCGGGTACTGCGTCGCGCCGCAGCCGTTGATGGCCGAGGTGATGCGGGTGCACCAGTTCGTGACGTTTACCGTGCACACGCCGTCGCAGGTGGCGTTCGCGGAGTTCGTGGCCGCGGATCCCGCGGCATCCACGCTGGCGCCGTTCTACCAGGAGAAGCGAGACGCCTTCCTCCGCCTGACGGCCGCATCGCGGTTCAAGCCGCTGCCCTGCCACGGCACGTACTTCCAGTTGATGGACTACTCGGCGATCTCGTCCGACGGCGATCGGGCGACGGCGGAGTGGCTGCTGAAGACGCACGGCGTGGCGGCGATTCCGGTGTCGGCGTTTCTCTACGAGGATCCGGGCGGTCCCGTCCTGCGCTTCTGCTTCGCGAAGAAGGACGAGACGCTCGCCGCCGCCGCCGAGCGCCTGTCACGCGTCTGAGGGAGCGACCGCGTGACGGTGGAGC
>CAZUGF010000071.1:16800-22741 GCA_964619705.1 uncultured Bifidobacteriaceae bacterium | reverse complement strand
ACCCTTCAGGGTTGCCTGAGATTGGACTTGTCAGGACAAAGAGTGTCAGAGACCGAACAGACCCTTCCGGACGGCGCGGTGACCCAGGACTACGGTGCGGAGAGCATCCGGGTCCTCGAAGGCCTCGAGGCGGTGCGCAAGCGGCCCGCCATGTACATCGGCTCCACGGGGCCGTCCGGCCTGCACCATCTCGTCTACGAGATTGTCGACAACTCCATCGACGAAGCGCTGGCGGGGTTCTGTTCCGAGATCAACGTCAACATCCACCTCGATCACTCGATCACGGTCGTGGACAACGGCCGCGGCATCCCCGTGGGCATGCACGCCAGCGGCAAGTCGGCGGCCGAGGTCGCGCTGACGGTCCTCCACGCCGGCGGCAAGTTCGACAACAACAGCTACAAGGTCTCCGGCGGGCTGCACGGCGTCGGCGTCTCGGTGGTCAACGCGCTCTCGGAGACCCTGGAACTCGAGATCTGGCGCCACGAGCAGGTCTACCAGCAGTCCTACCGGCGCGGGGCGCCGCAGGCGGACCTCGTGGTGACCGGCACCACCAAGCGCCGCGGCACGAAGGTGACCTTCAAGCCGGACGACGAGATCTTCGAGACGACGGAGTTCAGCTTCGACACGCTGGCCCAGCGGCTGCGCGAGCTCGCGTTCCTGAACGCGGGCCTCACGATCACGCTGGACGACGAGCGGGACGGGAAGAGCCATCACTTCCACTACGAGGGCGGCATCGTCTCCTTCGTCGAGCACCTGAACAAGAACAAGGGCATCGTCAACGAGAAGGCGATCTACATGCGGGGCGATCGGGACGGCATCGACGCCGAGATCGCGCTCCAGTGGAACGACACGTACAACCCGCAGGAGTTCTCGTTCGCGAACAACATCAACACGCACGAGGGCGGCACGCACCTGTCGGGGTTCCGCGCCGCGCTGACGCGGACGATCAACGCCTACGCCGCGCGCAACAACCTGACGAAGGATCTCAAGGACGCGACGATCAGCGGCGATGACATCCGCGAGGGGATGACCGCCGTCATCAGCGTCAAGATTCCCCGCCCGCAGTTCGAGGGGCAGACCAAGACGAAGCTCGGGAACACCGAGGTCAAGGGCATCGTCGAGGCGATCGTCAACGACCGCCTGGGCGCCTTCCTCGAAGAGCACCCCGCGGTGGCGAAGAAGGTGGTCTCCAAGGCCGCCGACGCCGCGCGGGCGCGCGAGGCGGCCCGGAAGGCGCGCGACCTCGTGCGGCGGAAGGGCGCGCTGGACGGCATGTCCCTGCCGGGCAAGCTGGCGGACTGCCAGGAGCGGGACCCGTCGCAGTCCGAGATCTACATCGTCGAGGGGGAGTCCGCCGGCGGGTCGGCCAAGCAGGGGCGGGATCGGCGCTTCCAGGCCATCCTCCCGATCAAGGGCAAGATCCTCAACGTCGAGCGCGCGCGGCTGGACCGCATGCTCAGCTCCGACGAGATCAAGACGATGATCGCGGCGCTCGGGTGCGGCATCGGGACCGAGGACTTCGACATCGAGAAGCTCCGGTACCACCGCGTCATCATCATGACGGACGCCGACGTGGACGGATCGCACATCCGCACGCTGCTCCTCACGTTCTTCTATCGCCAGATGGCGCCGCTCATCGAGCGCGGGCACATCTACATCGCGCAGCCGCCGCTCTTCCGGGCCAAGCGCGGCCGGCAGGAGACCTACATCAAGGACGAGCGGACGCTCGAGAACTTCCTCGTCCACCGCGCGGTGGAGTCGCGAAGCGTACGCCTGGCCGATGGCAGTGAGCTGTTCGGGCCGCTGCTCGAGCGGACGCTCCACGCGATCATCGGCTACCAGAAGGTGGTCGAGGCCGTCCAGCGCCGCGGGCAGGCCCGTGACATCGTCGAGGCGCTGCTGGAGCGCGACGTGCGCGACAGGACGTTCTTCGAGTCGCAGGAGGCGATGGAGGCCCTGGCGGCGCAGGTCACCACGCCCACGCGGCAGGTGGCCGCCGTCCGCGACGAGGAGCACAACTGCTGGATGCTCAGGGTCGACGATCGATCGACGGGGTACTCGCGCATCAGCCTGCTCGGTCCGGACTTCGTCCTCTCCGGCGACTACCGGACGCTCGGCGCCAGCTACGCGGAGATCCGGGACGTCGTCCGCTCGTTCCGGCTGGGGCCGCTCGAGGTGCGCCTGCTCGCGGCCAGCCAGGCCGAGGCGGTGGCGGCAGACGACGAGGAGACGGACGGACCGGCCGAGGACGGCGCGCCCGAGGCTGCGGCGCCTGTCGTGGCGGCCGGGCGCAAGGATGCCGGGCCGGTGCGGATCGCGTCCCTGGACGACATGGTCGATCACTTCCTGGTGCTCGGCCGCAAGGGCGTGGCGATCAACCGCTACAAGGGCCTCGGCGAGATGAACCCCGAGACGCTCTGGGCCACCACCATGAACCCGGAGACGCGGACGCTGCTCCAGGTCAAGGCGGAGGATCACACCGAGGCCGATCAGATGTTCACGACCCTGATGGGCGACCAGGTGGAGCCGCGCCGCAAGTTCATCGAGGATCACGCCCTCGACGTGCGGAACCTTGACATCTAACGCCGCCAGGCCCGGGCGTCCCGCCCCGGTCCCCGGCTCCCGACACCGATAGCGCATGCCCACGACCGATTCCCGACTGCCCGTCAACATCGAAGACGAGATGAAGCGCTCGTACCTGGATTACGCGATGAGCGTGATCATCGGGCGCGCGCTCCCCGACATCCGCGACGGCCTCAAGCCGGCACACCGCCGCGTGCTGTACGCCATGCGGCAGATGGGGCTGGCGAGCAACCGCGCGTATCGCAAGTGCGCGAAGATCGTCGGCGAGGTCATCGGCAACTACCACCCGCACGGCGACGCGCCGGCCTACGACACGCTCGTCCGCCTGGCGCAGGACTTCAACATGCGGAACACCCTGGTCGACGGCCAGGGCAACTTCGGCTCGGTGGACGGCGACCCGCCCGCGGCGTACCGCTACACCGAGGCCCGCCTCGAGGCGCTGGCCGAGGCGATGATGGAGGACCTCGACAAGGACACCGTCGACTTCGTCCCGAACTTCGACGAGACGACGTCGGAGCCGACCGTCTTCCCGACCGCGTTTCCGAACCTGCTCGTCAACGGGTCCACCGGCATCGCCGTCGGCATGGCGACCAACATCCCGCCGCACAACATGCGGGAGGTCATCGACGGCGCGGTGTGGCTGATCGAGCACACGCTGATGGCGCCGGCCGACGGATCGGCGCCGCAGGTGTACACGCGCGAGCAGAAGCTCAAGGAACTCATCCGCCTGATCCCGGGTCCGGACTTCCCGACGGCCGCGCAGATCGTCGGGCGCCGGGGCATCCACGAGGCCTACCTGACCGGCCGCGGGGGCATCCAGGTGCGCGCCCGCGCCGAGATCGAGCCGATGAAGAAGGGCGATCGATCGCAGATCGTCATCACGGAGATTCCCTACCAGGTGAACAAGGCCAAGCTCGTCGAGCGCATGGCGGACCTGGTCCGGGACAAGACCATCGAGGGCATCTCCGACATCCGCGACGAGTCGGATCGCGACGGCCTGCGGGTGGTCGTGGAGCTCAAGCGCGGGGAGGTGGGCGAGGTCATCCTCAACAACCTCTACAAGTTCACGCAGCTCCAGCAGACGTTCGGCATCATCATGCTGGCGATCGTCTCCGGCCGCCCCCGCGTGCTGCCGCTGGTCGACATCCTGGAGCACTTCATCGAGTTCCGGCGCGACGTGGTGCGCCGCCGCATCGAGTTCGAGCTCCGCAAGGCGGAGGCGCGCGCGCATATCCTCGAAGGCCTGCGCATTGCGCTGGACCACCTCGACGCCGTCATCACCCTCATCCGCAACTCCCGCAACCCGCCGGAGGCCCGGACCGGCCTCGTCACGCAGTTCGGGCTGAGCGAGATTCAGGCGCAGGCGATTCTCGACATGCAGCTCCAGCGCCTGACCGGCCTGGAACGGCAGAAGATCCTCGACGAGCTGGCCGAGCTGATGCAGCTCATCGAGCGGCTCCGCGCCATCCTGGGCAACCAGCAGCTCCTCCTCCAGATCATCGTCGACGAGCTGCGGGCCGTGCAGGCGCAGTTCGGCAGCGATCGGCGGACCCGGATCCTCGAGGAGGAGGGCGAGCTCAGCATCGAGGACCTGATCGCGGACGAGGACGTGGCGGTGACGGTCACGGACACCGGCTACATCAAGCGGACGCCGATCTCCACCTATCGGAACCAGCGGCGCGGCGGCAAGGGCCGCATCGGAATGCGCACGCGCGAGGAGGACGTCGTCAACCACCTCTTCGTGGCGTCCACGCACTCCTACCTGATGGTGTTCACGGACCAGGGACGGGCCTACTGGCTCAAGGTCCACGAGATTCCGGACGTCGGGGCCGACGGCCGCGGCAAGTCCATCGCGAACCTGGTGCAGATGGCTGCCGGGGAGAAGATCGCGGACATGCTGGCGGTGCGCGAGTTCGACGACACGCGGTTCATCGTCATGGGCACGCGCCGGGGCACGGTCAAGAAGACGGAGCTCTCGGCGTTCCGCAACCCGCGTGCCGGCGGCATCATCGCCATCGGCATCGACGAGGGGGACGCGGTCATGTCCGTGCAGCTCTCCGACGGCGCCGGCGAGATCTTCATCGGCACCCGGAACGGCAAGGCCATCCGCTTCGCGGAGGGCGAGGTGCGGTCCATGGGCCGCACGGCGTACGGGGTCCGCGGCATCCAGCTCCGGGAGAACGACGAGGTCGTCTCGCTGCAGGTGGCCAGGGCCGGCGGGACCCTGCTGACGGTGACCGAACAGGGCTACGCCAAGCAGACCGCGCTGGAGGAGTATCGCGTCACCGGCCGCGGCGGCTACGGCGTCACGAACGTGGCCATCACGTCCAGGAACGGCCCGGTGGTCAACATCGCCCAGGTGCACGATGATGAGGAGTTGCTCGTCATCACGGAGCAGGGCAAGATCATGCGGACGCCGGCCAGCCAGATTCGGACGATCGGCCGTGCGACCCAGGGAGTCCGGCTGATGGACCTCGAGAGCGGCGACCGCGTGGTCTCCGTGGCGCTCGTCGAGCGATCCGATGACGACGTCCAGGACGCCGGAGACGTTGACGAAGCGGTGGTCGAGCCCCCGGCAGACGAGTAGGCTCGGCGCCGTCCTTTCCACAGTGGGAGGCAGGATGTACCGACCGGCCCGTGCACTTCTCTCGATTCCCCTCGTGCTCGCCCCGCTGGTGTTCCTGGCCGTGGCGTGCTCGCGCCCTCCGGAGCAGCAGATGCTCACGCAGTTCTTCCGCGCGGCGCGCGGGCGCGACAACGCGACGGCCGCGATGATGTCCGCCGTGACGCTGGATCCCCGCCAGCAGGGCGCCGTCGAGGACTTCACCATCACGTCGGTCAGCCCCGAGGTGCGTGCGCCGCTGGACTTCTCCGGGCTCCTGGCCGCCGAGCAGCAGGCGCGCGAGGCCGAAGCCGAGTTCCAGCGGCAGAAGAAGGTCTACTCGGACGCCAACCTCAAGACCATCGAGGAGATCCTGAAGCTCGAGCGCGATCCGGCCGCGAAGCTCACGCGGGAGCAGGAGGCAGTCAAGCCGATCTGGGACAAGTGGCGCGCGGACACGGCCACCTATGTGAAGAACATGTCCGCCGCGAGCGCCGCGGTCAAGGCGGGGACCGGCCCGGCCGAGGCCTCGCTCACGCAGCCCGGCCAGCCGCCCTTCGACGCCCGGACGTTCAAGGGCGAGACGATCAGCAAGGACGTCGCGATCACGGCGCAGGTGAGGAGCCCGGAGGACGAGATGTCCGAGAAGAACCTCGTCGTGACGATGATGCGCGTGGTCGGGACGCAGGGCGATACCCAGCGCGAAGGGAAGTGGATCATCACCCGGATCGCGGGGATGTGAACCCGGATCGCGGC
>CAZUGF010000071.1:5668-16700 GCA_964619705.1 uncultured Bifidobacteriaceae bacterium | reverse complement strand
ACTCGTAGGGCGGGTCTTCAGACCCGCCCCTCTTTCTGACGCGAGGGCAGCCGCAGTTCGGCCCGCAGGCCTCCGAGCGGCCGCGGTCCGACGAAATGGACCGCGGAGCGCTTCAGGAAACGCTCTGCAGCTTCGCAAACTTCGCGCGCAGCGTCTTCTGGCCGACGGAGACGAAGCGGACGACCAGCTTCTGATCGTCATCGAGATCCTCGACGCTGATGACGGTGCCCGTGCCGAACTGCGCGTGCAGGACCTTCGAACCCGGCCGGAGGCCGCCGGACTGATCCTCGTCTTCGTAGACGAAGGGCGGCGGGTCCTCGCGCACGCGATCCGGACCGCGGCGCGGCGGCCGCGCGTAGGGGTTGGCCCGGTACTCCCAGCCCCCGCGTGTCCCGCGATAGGGCGATGAGAACGACGCCATCTCCTGCTCGATCAGGTCCGGCGGGATCTCGTCGATGAAGCGTGAGGGCTCGGTGGCCTGGTACTCGCCGAAGACGCGCCGCCTGGCCGCGCTCGTCAGGACAAGGCGCTTCCGGGCCCGCGTGATCCCGACATAGCAGAGGCGCCGTTCCTCCTCCATCTCCGCGTCATCCTGCCGTGCACGGGAGTGGGGGAACAGGCCGTCCTCGAGGCCGGCCATCACCACGACCGGGAACTCCAACCCCTTCGCGGAGTGCAGCGTCATCATCAGGACGCGTGTCTCCCGATCGCCCTGCGCCTTGTCCACGTCGGACAGCAGCGCGAGCCGATCGACGAAGCCGCCCAGCGACGTGTCGGCCTCGCGTGCCTCGTACTCCCGCGCGGCCGAGACCAGCTCCATCAGGTTCTCGATGCGTCCCTGGGACTCCTCGCTTCGATCCTCGCGGAGGTCGCGCAGGTACCCGGACTGGTCCAGCACCAGTCCGAGCGTGACGGCCACGGTCTCCCGCCGGGCCGCGTCCGCGAGCGCCGTGACCATGTCGCGGAAGGCGGCCAGGGAGGAAACCTGTCGCGGCGCCAGCAGCCGCCGATCGACCGCCGTCACGAGCCGCGCCCACAGCGAGGTGGACGTGACGACAGGCTGCAGGCCGGCGAGGAGAGGCGGCAGGTCGTTCGCGGCCTCCGAGACGTCCACGCGCTCGAGCGCATCCATGACGCCCTTGCCGATCCCGCGTGCCGGCACGTTGATCACGCGCCGCAGCGCCACGTCATCGTGCGGGTTGAGGAGGAGCTTCAGGTAGCCCAGGGCGTCCTTGATCTCGCGGCGCTCGTAGAACCCGACGCCGCCGAGGATCGTGTACGCGATGCCGGCGGCGCGCATGCCGTCCTCCACGGACCGGGACTGCGCGTTGGTGCGATAGAGCACCGCCATCGTGGCGTTCGCATCGTCCTGGAGCGTTTCCCGCGCCACGCGCGTGATGAACTCCGCTTCTTCCAGCTCGTCCGATCCGCGGAAATAGGTGATCCGGGCGCCGCCCTTGCGGTCGGTCCAGAGCGCCTTCTCCTTGCGGTTGCGGTTGTGCGAGATCACGGCGGATGCGGCGTCGAGGATCACCTCGGTCGAGCGGTAGTTGCGCTCCAGGCGGACCACCACGGCCTCGGGGAAGTCCTTTTCGAAGTCCATGATGTTGCGCAGGTCCGCGCCGCGCCACTTGTAGATGGACTGATCCGGGTCGCCGACGACGGCCAGGTTGCGGTGATCGCCGGCCAGCTGCGTGATGAGGAGGTACTGCGGATGGTTCGTGTCCTGGTACTCGTCCACCATCACGAACCGGAACCGCCGGCCGTAGCGCGCGCGGAGGTCCGGCGTGCGATCGAAGAGCTCCACCGTCTTGAGGAGCAGGTCGTCGAAGTCCAGGGCGCTGGCCTCGGTCAGCGCCTTCTGGTAGCCGGCGAACAGGCGCCCGATCTCGCGATCGCGCGGGTTCCAGCCCTGCTCGAAGCTCTCCGGGCCCTCCATGCGGTTCTTGGCGTGGCTGATGCGGCCGAGCACCATGCGCGGCTGGCAGGTGGCATCGTCCAGGCCGTACTGCTTGATCAACTGCTTGATGACGGACTGCTGATCCGCCGAGTCGTAGATGGTGAAGTCCCGGTTCAGGCCGATGTGCGGAGCCTCGCGGCGGAGGAGCCGCGCGCACATCGCGTGGAACGTGGAGATCCACATCGCCCGGCAGTCGGTGTCCAGCAGCGCCTCGACGCGTTCCCGCATCTCGGCCGCGGCCTTGTTGGTGAACGTGACCGCGAGGACCTCGTCGGGCCGGGCGGCGCCCTCGGAGACGAGATACGCGATGCGGTGGGCGATGACGCGCGTCTTGCCGGAGCCCGCGCCCGCCAGTATCAGGAGTGGACCGTTGGTGTGCCTGACAGCATCCTGTTGTTCAGGATTGAGGGAAGAGAGGAGATCCACTCCTCCTATTCTACCGTGACGCTCTTCGCGAGATTGCGCGGCTGATCGACGTCGCAGCCCCGGCGGACCGCGATGTGGTACGCCAGGAGCTGGAGCGGGATGGTCAGCGCGACGGGCGTCAGCAGCCGCGAGGTGGCAGGAATTGCGATGATCGAGTCCGTCGTCTCGTCCAGCAGCTCCGCCAGCGACTCGTCGCCCTCCGTGGTGAGGGCGATGACGGACCCGCCGCGGGCCTTGGCTTCCTGGATGTTGCCGAGCATCTTCTCGAAGACCGCGTCGCGCGGTGCGAGCGCCACCACCGGGAGGTCCTCGTCGATGAGCGCGATGGGGCCGTGCTTCATCTCGCCGGCGGGGTACCCCTCGGCGTGGATGTAGGAGATCTCCTTCAGCTTGAGCGCGCCTTCGAGGGCGATCGGGTAGTTGATGCCGCGGCCGAGATAGAGGAAGTCCGAGCGGTTGTAGAAGCGCGCCGCGACGGGCTCGATGGCCGCCGACGCCTGGAGGGCGCCCTCGATGACCTGCGGCAACTGCATCAGGGCCTCGATGGCCTGGTGGCGCTCGTCCCCGGTGAGGGTGTTCCTGAGCTCGGCCAGCCGCAGCGCGAGCAGGTACAACGCCACGAGCTGCGTCGTGAACGCCTTGGTCGACGCCACGCCGATCTCCGGCCCCGCGTGCGTGTGGATGGTTCCCTCCGCCTCGCGTGTGGCCATGCTGCCCACGACGTTGCAGATGGCCAGGCTCCTCGCGCCCTTGGCCTTGGCCTCGCGGAGCGCGGCCAGCGTGTCCGCGGTCTCGCCGGACTGCGTGATGGCGACCGCCAGCGTCCGCCCGGAGATGATCGGGTTCCGGTACCGGAACTCCGATCCGTAGTCCACTTCCACGGGGATCCGCGCCAGCTCCTCGATCATGAACTTGCCGACGAGCGCCGCATGCCACGACGTCCCGCACGCCACCATCGTCACCTTGTCCACGGCGGCGAGATCCGCCGGCTCGATGGCCACGTCGCCGAGGAACGTCTGCAGCGAGTCCAGCGACACGCGCCCGAGGATGGTCTCCTGGATGGCGCGCGGCTGCTCGACGATCTCCTTGAGCATGAAGTGCTTGTAGCCGGCCTTCTCGGCCATGACGGGATCCCACGTCACGCGTGTGGGCGTGTGCGTGACCTCGCCGCCATCGAGCGAGCGGAACGTGGCGCCGGCGGAGGTGACCACGGCCATCTCCCTGTCGCCCATGAACACGACATTGCGCGTGTGCGCCAGGATGGCCGGCACGTCGGAGGCGACGAAGTACTCGCCGTCGCCCAGGCCGACGACAATGGGCGGGCCGTTGCGGACCGCGACCAGCTTGTCCGGATCGGCCGCGGAGAGGAGGACCAGGGCGAAGAGCCCGCGCACGCGCGCCATCGCCCGCACCACCGCCTCCTCCAGCCCATCGTCGCGCCATTCCTGCTCGACGAGGTGCGCGACGACCTCGGTGTCCGTCTCCGATTCGAAGCGGTGGCCGGCAGCGACGAGCTCGCGCTTGAGGTCCAGGTAGTTCTCGATGATGCCGTTGTGCACGACCACGATGCGCCCGGTGCCGTCGCGGTGCGGGTGGGCGTTCTCCTCCGTGGGGCGTCCGTGCGTGGCCCAGCGGGTGTGTCCGAGACCGTAGGCGCCGTCGAGCGGCTCGCGCGCGACCACCTGCTCGAGGTTCACGAGCTTGCCGGCGCTCCGCCGCACGTCCACCTGTCCGTCACGGACGACGGCAATGCCTGCCGAGTCGTAGCCGCGGTACTCCAGGCGCTTGAGGCCGTCGAGGATGATTGGAACGACGGGCCGGGGCCCGAGATAGCCGATGATGCCGCACATGGTGTTGTCTGACGTCGTGAGAGGTTACGAAGTGTGGAGCGGGATCACTTGCCTGCCGCCCGTTCCCGCCGGGCCCGGGCCCAGCCGTCCTTGTTCTCCTGGCGGGCGCGGCCGATGCCAAGGGCATCGCCGGGGACGTCGGTGGTGATGGCCGAGGCGGCCGCGACGTAGGCGCCGTCGCCGACCTGCACGGGTGCGACAAGCGTGGAGTTGCTGCCGACGAAGGCATCGTCGCCGATGCGCGTCTGGTGTTTCGTGTGGCCGTCGTAGTTGCAGGTGATGGTCCCGGCGCCGATGTTGGCGCGGGCGCCGACGGATGCGTCGCCGAGATAGGCCAGGTGGCTGGCCTTGGCGCCCTCGCCCATGCTCGTCTTCTTGAGTTCGACGAAGTTGCCGACCTTGGCGCGGGCCCCGAGTGAGGCGCCCTGGCGCAGGTGCGCGAACGGTCCGACGCTGCTGCCGTCACCGAGCGTGGAGTCGACGATGACGCAGTGATTGAGCACCGTCACGCGATCACCGACCACGGAGTTGACGATGCGTGCGCCGGCGTGGATGTCGCAGGCGGCGCCGATGCGCGTGGATCCCTCCAGGTGGACGCCCGGGTGGATGACGGTGTCCTGGCCGACGACCACGTCGGCGTCCACGTAGGTCGTGGCCGGGTCCTCCAGCGTGACACCGGACGCCATGAGCTCCTCGTTCTTGTGCTGCCGCACCATCGCACTGACCTCCGCCAGTTCCGTCCGGCTGTTGACGCCGCGAATCTCGTGTGCGTTCGCCACGGTGCACGCGGCGACGACCCGGCGCGCGCGCCGGTAGATGGCCACGAGGTCGGGTAGATAGTACTCGCCCTGCGCGTTGCCCGATCCGACGGACCGCAGGGCCTCGAAGAGGGGCTCCAGGGCGAACGCGTAGATGCCGGCGTTGATCTCCTTGATCTCGCGCTCGGCGGGCGACGCGTCCCGTTCTTCCACGATGCGCGCCAGTTGGCCGCGGGCCCGCACGATGCGCCCGTAGCCGTACGGCCGCGGGACGGAGGCCGTGACCACGGTGGCGGCGGCGTCGGCGCTGGCATGCGTGTCGACCAGCATGGCCAGGGTGTCGGGCCGAAGGAGCGGCACGTCGCCGGACAGCAGGATGACGGTCCCGCGCTGGCCGGCCAGGGCCGGTTCGGCCTGGAGGAGCGCGTGGCCGGTCCCCAGTTGGGGCTCCTGGACGACGAACCGGACCCCGGGCCGGCTGCTCCCGACATGCGCCCGCACTTTTTCGGCCTCATGACCTACAACGATGGTCGTCGAGGCGGCCCCGAGCCGCTCCGCGGTCCGGAGGACGCGCTCGATCAGGGTGATCCCGCCGATCCGGTGCAGCACCTTGGGGAGGTCCGACTTCATCCTGGTCCCCTTCCCGGCGGCCAGGATGACGATGTGGAGGGGGGATGGGGGGGAGGAGGGGCTAGCGTCCATGCCTGGTGGCCTCGTAGACACGCTTCGTGGAGATGCCGAGGCGTTCGGCGACGAGGCGGGCGGCTTCGCGGGGTGAGCCGACGGGTGTTGTTTTGGTTATTTCACCAAACATCTGCTGCAATTGCTCATCCGTGATGGCTGCCGTTTCCGGATCCGGTCCTGCAGAGGGGGGGATCACGACGGTGAACTCGCCCTGGGGGGCCGGCCAGGCCGCCAGGAGTTCCTCCGGCGTGCCCTCCCGTATCTCCTCGTGCACCTTGGTCAGCTCGCGCATGGCGATAATTGGTGATATGCCATAATTAGACAAGTCTTCGAGGGTCTTCCGGAACCGGTGCGGGGCCTCGAAGAGGACCACGGCCAGCCTTGAGTGGACACCAGCCAGATCGCCAAACCACCGTTTTCTGTCTTTAGACCTAACGGGCGGAAACCCCACGAACGCAAACCCGGTCCCTTCCAGCCCGGCAACGGAGATGGCGGCGGACACGGCACTCGGACCAGGTATCGGCTCGACGCGGATCTTCTCCGCGCGGGCCCGGCGCACCAGCTCCGAGCCGGGGTCCGAGATACCCGGGGTTCCCGCGTCGGACACGACGGCCACGGACTCGCCGCGGTGGAGCCGTGCGAGGAGCGTGGCAATCCGGTCCCGTTCGTTGTGCTGGTGCAGGCTGATCAGGCGGGTCGGGATCTCGAAGTGCCGCAACAGGTTGCCGGTCCGGCGCGTGTCCTCCGCGGCCACGAGGGCCACCGTGCCGAGCACGCGGAGCGCCCGCACCGAGATGTCATCCAGGTGGCCGATCGGCGTCGCGACGACGAAGAGCGTGCCGGCCATCATTTATTGTAACCTTGGGGGATGGCCGCACGCTGTACAAGGCGGCCAGCGAATCCCTTCATGCATCCTGCCGAACCGCTTCCGCATTTCGTGGACGATTACCTCGCGTACTTGTACGAGGTCTGTCCGACCAGCGCCACCATGGACGGGGTCCACGTCCACGACGATCTCGTGGAGGACTACCGCCGGAGCGCCATCGAGACGCACCTGAGCGCGCTGGCGGGGTTTGCCCGGCGGCTCGATGCGATTCCCTCGTCCCGCCTGCCCCTCCAGGAGCAGGTGGACCACGGCATCGTCTCGGGCAACATCCGCGCGCGGATGTACGAGCTCGAGCACGTCCGGGCCTGGGAGCGTAACCCGCATGTCTACGGGGACATCCTGGCCTCCAGCCTGGCGGCGCAGGCCATCTTCACCTACGCCCCGGAGGCGGAGCGGGCGCGCCGTATCGTGTCCAAGCTCCGGCAGGTGCCGCGCACCATCCAGGCCGCCCGCGACAACGTCAAGGAACCGCCGGCCCTCTTCGTCAAGCTGGGACTGGACACGTGGCGCGGCGTGCAGACCTTCATCGATGCGGACCTGCCGAAGGCCTTCTCCGGCGTGGACGACATGCACCTGCTGGGCGACCTGGCGGACGCATCCGGCGAGGCCGTACACGCGATCGGCGCCTACCTCGAGTACCTCGAGACCGACCTCCGGCCGCGCGCCAAGGGGACGTTCCGCCTCGGCGCGGAGAAGTTCGAGCAGAAGCTGCGGCTGGACGAGGGCTTCTCGGTCCCGATCGACAGGCTCCTGGCCATCGGCATGCGCGAGCTGCATCAGACGCAGGAGGAGTTCCGCACCGTCGCCGGCCGCCTCAACGGCGGCGATCCCGCGGAGGCCTGGCGGCAGGCCAAGGCCGCGCACCCCGCGCCGGGCACGCTCCTCGCCACGGCCCGCGAACAGCTCGGTGCCCTCCACACCTTCCTCTCCCGCAACCCCGTCGTCGGGATTCCCGAGGGCGACGATGTGGGCGTGGGCGCGACGCCGGACTTCTTCCGCTGGTCCGCCGCGAGCATGTGGACGCCCGGACCGTTCGAGACGCGGGCATCGCGGGCGATGTACTACCTGACGGACGCGGACCCGTCGTGGTCCGACGAGCGGAAGATCGAGCACCTGCGCGATCTCAACCACCCGACGCTCTGGACGATCTCGATGCACGAGGTCTATCCCGGCCACTACCTCCACTACCAGCACCTGCGCCGCGTGGCGTCCAAGGTGCGGCGGTCCACGCTCTTCGCGCCGGCGTCGTATGTGGAAGGCTGGGCCCACTACTGCGAGCAGATGATGCTCGAAGCCGGCTTCGGCCGCGGCGACCACGCGCTCAAGCTCGGGCAGCTCGGCGAAGCCCTGGTCCGTCTCGCCCGCTTCATCGTCGGCATCCGGCTGCACACCGACGACTGGTCGGTCGAGCAGGGCGTGCGCTTCTTCAGGGAGGAGGCGTTCCTCGAGGAGTCGAGCGCCCGGCGGGAAGCGGAGCGCGGCACGTTCGACCCGACGTATCTCGTCTACACGGCGGGCAAGCTGATGCTGCTCAAGCTCCGGCGGGACTGGCAGGAGGAGCAGCAGGGCAAGCCGTCGCTGCGCGCGTTCCACGACGCGTTTCTGGCCCAGGGCGCGGCGCCGTTCCCGGCCCTGCGGCAGCTCATGCTCGAGAGCGCGACCGGCGACATCCTGGAGTAATCCTCATGCCCCTTTACGAGTACGAATGCGACGCCTGCCATCACCGCTTCGAGGTGATCCAGAAGTTCTCGGACGCGCCCATCGACACGTGCCCGAAGTGCGGCGGCGCGGTCACCAAGCAGTTCTCGTCGCCGGCCATTCAGTTCAAGGGCACGGGCTGGTACATCACCGACTACGCGCGGAAGGGCAAGGGCGACGGCGGGAGCGTTCCCGCGGGCAAGTCGGATCAGGGCAGCGCGGCGTCGGAGGGCGGGTCCGGCACGAAAGCGGACACGGCGTCCGGGAGCACGTCCGAGAGCAAGCCCGAGACGAAGTCCGAGGCAAAGTCGGACACGAAGTCCGATGCTAAGGGCGGGGCGCCGGCGACTTCACGTTGAGCGTCTCCAGGTAGGCCCGGAACGGTTCGGCCAGGTCCGGCCGCTTGAGCGCGAAGTAGACGACAGCCTTCAGGAATCCCAGCTTGTTGCCCGCGTCGTGGCGCACGCCGTCAATCTCGTAGGCGTAGAGCGGCCGTGACGCGAGGAGCTTGCGCATCCCGTTCGTCAACTGAATCTCGCCCGACGCGTCGCGTGCCGTGTCGTGGAGCGCCGGGAAGATGTCCGGCGTCAGGATGTAGCGCCCGATGATCGCGAGGTCCGACGGCGCATCGGCGAGCGCCGGCTTCTCCACGAGATCCTTGATCCGGAACACGCCGCGGCCCAGTTCCGGCGCCGGCTCGACGTCCACGATGCCGTAGCTCGAGACCTGATCCTTCGGCACGCGCTCGACGGCAATCACCGGACCATCCGCGCGCTCGTACACGTCGATCATCTGCTTGAGGCCCGGCGGATCCGCATCGATGACGTCGTCGCCCAGGACGACGGCAAAGGGCTCGCCGGCGACCAGCCCTTCGGTGACGAGGACCGCGTGCCCGAGGCCGAGCGGCTCGCCCTGCCGGACATAGGAGACGTTGATCATGCTGGAGATGCGGCGGATCTCTTCCAGTTGATCCAGCTTGCCGCGGCTCTCGAGGAAGGTTTCGAGCTCCGTGGAGACGTCGAAGTGATCCTCGATGGCGTTCTTGCCGCGGCCGGTGACCAGGATGATGTTCCGGACGCCGGAGTCCACCGCCTCCTCGATGCCGTACTGGATGGTCGGCTTGTCGACGAGGGGCAGCATCTCCTTGGGCTGTGCCTTGGTGGCGGGCAGGAACCGTGTGCCGAGGCCGGCGGCGGGGAACACGGCCTTGCGGATGGGAGCGGGCATCCGAACTAGAATAATGCACTCGCATCATGCTTGATCCCGCTTTCGTCCGTGAGCACCTCGAGGAGGTCCGCGAGGGCCTGCTTTCCCGCGGTGTCGACGCCACGTCCGAGCTCGAACAGCTCGCCTCGCTCGAGACGCACCGCCGCCGCCTGATTCCCGAGGTGGAAGGGCTCAAGCGCGAGCAGAACAGCGCCGGCGATCAGGTGGCGCGCGCGAAGCGGCAGGGGCTGGAGGTCAAGCACCTGCACGAGGCGGGCAAGCAGCGCGGCCAGAAGATCAAGCAGCTCGAGATCGAGCTCGACGGCATCGAGCGCCGGCGCGCGAAGATCCTGGAGGTGCTGCCGAACCTGCCGCATGCCAGCGTCGCCCGCGGGACGAGCGCCGCGGACAACCCCGTGGTCCGCACGTGGGGCGAGCCCCGGACGTTCGACTTCGAGGCCAAGGCGCACTGGGACCTCGGGCCGGATCTGGGGATCATCGACTTCGAGCGCGCGACCAAGATCTCCGGGGCGCGGTTTGCCGTCCTGATGGGCGCGGGCGCCGCGCTGGAACGCGCGCTCACCAACCTGATGCTGCAGCTCCACACCACGGAGCACGGCTACACCGAAGTGCAGCCGCCCTTTCTCGTGTCCAGCTCCACGCTCTACGGCACGGGGCAGCTCCCGAAGTTCGAAGCGGACCTGTTCCGGATTGCGGGGGACTGGGACCTCTACCTGATCCCGACGGCCGAGGTCCCGGTGACCAACCTGCACCGCGGCGAGATCCTGGACGGCCGGCTGCTGCCGATCAAGTACACGTCCTACACGCCGTGCTTCCGCAGCGAAGCGGGCTCGCACGGCTCGGATGTGCGCGGGCTGATCCGGCAGCACCAGTTCGACAAGGTGGAGCTGGTCAAGCTGACGACGCCGGAGAGCTCGTATGACGAGCTGGAACGGCTGACGGCGGACGCCGAGCGCGTGCTGCAGGTGCTCGGGCTCCCGTACCGCACGGTGATGCTGTGCACGGGGGACATGGGGTTCTCCGCGGCCAAGACCTACGACATCGAGGTCTGGCTGCCCGGCCAGCGCGCGTACCGCGAGATCTCGTCGTGCTCGAACTGCGAGGCGTTCCAGGCCCGGCGCGCCAACATCAAGTACCGGCCGCAGGGCACGGGCAAGGCGGAGCACGTGCACACGCTCAACGGGTCCGGCCTGGCCGTGGGCCGGACGCTGATTGCCGTGCTCGAGAACTACCAGCAGGCCGACGGGTCGATCGTCATTCCCGACGCGCTCCGCCCGTTCATGGGGGGCAGGGACCGGGTTAAGCTGGAGCCCTGAGGGCGATGGGCCGACGCGGCGGCCTCGTCCTCCCGGGCGTTCACCGCGCAGGGAGAGGTGGCCGAGTGGTTTAAGGCGGCGGTCTTGAAAACCGTTGAAGCCGAAAGGCTTCCAGGGGTTCGAATCCCTTCCTCTCCGCCAGTCGACTCGCCTGCGCCTCGCCTTGCGGCGAGCCGGAAGCTCGCTCCTGGCGAGCCACGCTCGGGGAGATGCCGCCAAGGCGACGG
>CAZUGF010000071.1:0-5568 GCA_964619705.1 uncultured Bifidobacteriaceae bacterium | reverse complement strand
CGGGCGCAAGGGCTGGCAAGCCCTGTGCAAGCGCTGCCTGCGGACATGGTCACCGAAAACCAGCAGCCCGTCATCGACGTCCTGTCCTCGCCGCTCACCCACGGCGGCGCGGACGTCCATCGGATCGACACGCACAGCGCCATCGTCTTTCTCGCGGGCTCGCGGGCGTACAAGCTCAAGCGGGCCGTGCGCTTCGACTACCTCGATTTCTCCACGGCAGAACGCCGCCGCACGCTGTGTGAAGCCGAGGTGCGCCTCAACAGGCGCGCGGCCCCGTCCCTCTACCGGGGCGTCGTGGCCGTGACGCGCGAGGCGGATGCGTCCCTCCGGCTCGGCGGCAGCGGACCGGCCGTGGACTGGGTCATCGAGATGCGCCGCTTCGCGGAGGACGCCGTGCTGGATCGGCTGGCCGCCGCCGGGCGCCTGGAACCCGGCCTGATGCCGGCGCTCGCGGCGGCCATGGCCGCGTGGCACGCGGGCGCGGAACCACGGGCGGACCACGGCGGCCGGGCCGGGATGGCCTGGGTCATCGACGGCAACGCCGACGGGTTCGCGGAGTTCGGCTCCGCGTGCTTCGACGCCGCGGCGCGCGTCCGGCTCGTCGAGGCCTCTCGCGCCGAGCTCGATCGGCAGGGCCCGCTGCTCGATGCCCGCCGTGACGCGGGGCTCGTCCGGCAGTGCCACGGCGACCTCCACCTGCGCAACATCGTCCTGATGGACGGTGCGCCCGTGCTGTTCGACGGCGTCGAGTTCAATGACGAGATCTCCTGCATCGATGTCATGTACGACGCCGCGTTCCTGCTGATGGACCTGTGGCGCCGGCGCCTGCCCCTGCACGCCAACGCGGTGCTGAACCACTACCTCGCGGAGACCGGGGACGCGGAAGCCCTTGCCCTTCTGCCGCTCTTCCTCTCGTGCCGGGCCGCCGTGCGCGCCAAGACGAGCGCGACGGCGGCACACCTGCAGGAGGACCCTGCGCGGCGCGGCGCGCTCCAGGACCAGGCGCGGGAGTACTTCGCGATGGCGGCCGGCCTCCTGCACCCGCCGTCTCCGTGCCTCATCGCGGTCGGCGGCCTGTCCGGCTCCGGCAAGTCCACGCTCGCACGCCGGCTCGCACCCGCACTGGGCGCGGTGCCCGGCGCCCGTGTGCTGCGCAGTGACGAGGTCCGCAAGCGTCTGTGCGGCGTGCCGCCCCTCGCGCCCCTCGGCCCCGAGGGCTACACGCCGGAGGTGTCGGGCCGGGTCTACGCGGCGCTCGCGGCGGATGCCGCGCAGGTGCTCCGCACCGGACACAGCGCCATCGTGGATGCGGTACACGCGCGGCCGGCGGACCGGCAGGCCATCGCACGTGTGGCGGCCGAAGCCGCCGTGCCGTTTGCCGGCCTGTGGCTCGAGGCGCCGGAGCCGACGCTGATCGCGCGTGTCGAACAGCGGCGAGACGATGTGTCCGACGCGGATGCGGACGTCGTGCGGAAGCAGCGATCGCAGGAGACCGATGGGACCGCGGAGGCGGCGTGGCAGCGGCTGGATGCCTCGGCGCCGATCGACGTGGTCCTGGGGCGTGCCATGGCGGTGTTGCGATCACGCGTGCCGCGCCACCTGAACGGCGCGCTGCGGGATTGAGCCGCGGGAGCGCCGTCCTCACCGCCCGGGCGGCAGCCGCTGCAGGATCTTCGACACCGCCTCGTCGATGCGGGCGTTCATCCGCTCCTGGTCGTCGATGACCCCGTCCACGCTGCCCTCGGCCCACCCGCGCCACGCCAGGCGCCTGGTGCGCGCGTCGACCAGGTCCACGAACAGCGTGCCGGCGTCGTAGACGAAGGGCCGGCAATCCGCCTGCTCGCAGAACGCGTAGTCGCGATCGAGATCCCTGACGTCGATCTCCTGGGTGACACTCGCGTGGTAGTGCACCATCAGGTCGGGCGTGCCGGCCGTGGCCTTCTCGAATCCCCGGCGATTCAACTCGCGCTCGACCGCCATCCGGATACGCGCCTCGACGAGCTCGTTGTGATCCAGCCGCGGGTCGCCGGTCGGCGACGTGTCCGCCGGTCCCCAGTCGTAGGTGCGGTACTGCGCGAGGCTCGTGCCGCGCTCCATGTACGAGTTCACCTGCATGGTCGCGCACGCGGAGAGGGTCAGCGCGGCGCATGCCGCGAGCGGGAGCCGCAGCCAGCCGACGATTGGTGAGCGCATCATGATCTCCCTGTTCAGGCTCCGGCCCGGCATCAGCGTCCCGGCGGAAGCCGCTGGAGCATCCGCGTGACGGCCTCGGTGATGGCCGTCCCCATCCGGTCCGGGTCGTCGAGCAGGTCTTCCACGCTGTTCTGCGCCCAGCCGCGCCAGACCAGCCTGTTGGTACGGGCGTCGATGATGTCCAGCACGAGCGTGCCGGCCTCGTACTCGATCACCCCCGGCGGGCAATCGCCGGCAGCGCAGTAGCCGTAGGTGCGATCCACGCGGTTCGCATCGATGCGCTCCGTGATGTTGGCGTGGTAGTGAATCAGGAGATCCGGCGCTCCGGACGACGACAGCGCGAACCCCCGTGCGGCCAGCTGCCGCTCCACGGCGCCCTGCACGCGGTCCCTGAACACCGGGTCCTTGTCGAGCCTCGGATCCCCCGTCGGCAGCGCATCCGCCGGGCCCCAGTCGTAGGTGTGGTACTGCGAGAAGTCGAGCCCCGGCTCCACGTGCGAGCTCACGGTCATCGCCGTCGCGCAGCCGGCCATCACGAGCGCAGACAGCAGCGCTCCGGCCATGAGTGTTCGCATCGTCAGATCCCTTTCTCCTCAGTACGCGACGCGCCGCGTTGGCACGCCGGCATGAGGCACACCGAGACGCACGCGCACGTCCACCGCCCGTGCCCCGCGGTCCAGCACCTTCAGCGGGTTGATGTCGAGCTCCTGAATCTCCGGACAGATGGTCAGGAGGGCCGACACGCGCAGCAGGACATCCCGCACAGCCTCCTCGTCCACGGCCACGTGACCGCGGTACCCCCGCAGGAGCGGCGCGGACTTCAGGCTGTTCAGCATGTCGACGGCGTCGACGTCGGTCAGCGGGTGAATGCGGAACACGGTGTCCTGCAGCAGGTCGACGAGGACGCCGCCGCTGCCGCAGGCCACCAGCGGACCGAACGTGGGGTCGACCACGGCGCCAATCAGCAGCTCGACGCCGCCGGGGACCATCTGCTGCACGACGGCAGCCGTCATGGCACTGCCGAGACGCGCCTCCAGCACGCGGAAGGCGTCACGAACCGCATTGGGGCCGCGGAGGTCGAGCACCACGCCGCCGACCTCCGTCTTGTGCAGGATCTCGGGACCGGCGGCCTTCACGACGACCGGATAGCCGAGTAGCTCGGCGGCGTCCACGGCCTCGTCGGCCGTCGTGGCCAGCCGCGCCGACGCTGCGGCAATGCCCACCGACTCGATCAGCGCCTGGCCTTCGTCCGGTGTCAGCCAGCCCTCCCCGCGTGACAGGGCGTGCTCCACGATCTGGCGCGCGGCTTCGGGCCGGATGTTCGCAAGCGCCGGGACGGATCCCTCGGCTTGCCGCCGCCATGCGGCGTACGCGGTCGTCCGCGCCAGCGCCGTGACAGCGGCTTCCGGAAACAGGTAGGACGGGATCGGCGCCAGCGCCGGAGGCGCACCCCGGGCGCTGAGGAAGTTGGCGAGCACCGGCTTGGAGGTGCCGGCCGCTCCGGCGACGATGGCCCGCGCCACCTCGTCTGGCGCCGTCACGAGGGGCGGGATGAAGATGACGAGCAGGCTGTCCACGGCCTCGTCGGCCAGGAGCACCTCCGTCGCACGGCGGTAGTGCTCCGGCGGGGCCGACGCCAGCATGTCGACGGGATTCCCTACGCCTGCCGCCGCCGGGAGGAACCGGCGCAGGGCGTCGATGGACGCGTCCGTCAACGGCGCGAGCGTCAGGCCCGCCGTCTCGCACGCGTCGGCCGCCATGATGGCGGGGCCGCCGGCGTTGGTCAGGATCGCGACGCGCGGTCCCGCCGGCAGGGGCTGGTTGGCCAGCAGCGCCGCCACATCGAACAGCTCCTCGATCGTCGTCGTGCGGATGACCCCTGCCTGACGGAACAGCGCATCCACTACGACATCGCTGACCGCCAGCGCGCCGGTGTGAGACGACGCGGCGCGCGCGCCGGCCCGGGAGCGGCCGGACTTGACAGCGACGATCGGCTTCGTCCGGCCGACGCGCCGGGCAATCTGCGTGAAGCGGCGCGGGTTCCCGAAGCTCTCGAGATACAGGAGGATGACGTCGGTGCGCGGATCATCGGCCCAGTACAGGATGAGGTCGTTGCCCGACACGTCGGCCTTGTTGCCGACGGACACGAACGTCGAGATGCCGAGGTTCAGCCGCCGGACGTAGTCCAGAATCGCCAGGCCCAGCGCGCCGCTCTGCGTGGAGAAGCCCACGCGGCCCTCGATGGGCGCCACGGGCGAGAACGTGGCGTTCAGCCGGACCGCGGGATCCGTGTTGATGATCCCCATGCAGTTCGGGCCGATCATCCGGATGCCCGCGCGCCGCACCTTCTCGAGAATCGCCTGTTCGAGCGCGCGCCCGACGCCGCCGGTCTCGCCGAAGCCGGCACTGATGATCACCATCGCCCGGACGCGCTTCGCGATGCAGTCGTCCACGACCGAGGTGACCTGTGCGCACGGCACGGCGATGACGGCGAGTTCGACGTCACCTGGCACGTCCACGACACGCGGGTACGCGGCCACGCCGCCAATGGAGTCGGCGGAGGGATGGACGGCGAAGAGACGGCCCGTAAAGCCGCCTGCTCCCAGGTTGTGCAGAATCTCGGCGCCGATCTTCCCGCGCTCGCGGTTGGCGCCAACCACCACCACGGCCTCCGGTTCGAAGAAGGCCTTCATGGAGGCGGTGGCCGCGCGCTGCGATCGCTCCGCGGCCTTCGATTCCAGACCCGTGGTGGGCGCGAGCGAGAGCGCCACGTGGACGCCGCCGCGATCCGCCCGCTGCTCCATCCGGAAGCCGGAGTCGCGCAGGACCGTCATCATGGCGTCGTTGCCGCGTGCGACGTACGCGTCGAACGTCTGGATGTGGTGCTCCCGGGCGACGGCGGCCAGCGCCTCCAGCATGCGCGTCGCCACGCCGCGTCCCCTGAGTGCGCCGACGATCACGATGAAGACCTCGGCACGGACGGGTGACGAGATGTCGCGAGCCGCAGCGTCGTCATGGGCGTTGTCGCGGACATACGTGGCGAGCCCGCTCAGACGGCCGCCCGCTTCCGCCACCAGGCAGAACTCGTGCGCGGGGTCGGCGTCGGCCAGGCGTACCGCGTCCGGCGGGGCCTCGTCGGCCGCACGGACGCCGTCCCGGGCTCTCCGGCCCTCCGCGGCGAGCCGGCCGTGCAGCTCGCGGAGGGCGTCATCGTCATCGGCCCGGACCGGGCGCAGACGGAGCGTCGACCCGTCCCGCAGGACGACGTCGGACTCGTAGTGTGCAGGGTAGGCGGCCACGGCGTTCATACCTTCAAGACCCGGGCCACCCGCGCGGGGCCGGTTGTTGACCGGCCCCAGTGGGACCGCCCCGCCG
>CAZUGF010000070.1:0-23205 GCA_964619705.1 uncultured Bifidobacteriaceae bacterium | reverse complement strand
TGCGTCCGTGCTCCGGGCGGACTCGACGTTCAGTACAATGCGATCCGTGCGCCGTTTGCTCTGTTCCATCTCGATCGTGCTGCTGGCCCTCGTGGGCGTGTCGGCTCAGGACGTTGAGCGGCCGGCGTTTGCGCCGTGGCTCGAGGGCGTGCGGGCCGAGGCGTTGGCGCGTGGCATCACGGCGGCCACCGTGCAGGCCGCGTTCGACGGGCTCGAACCGCTGCAGGTGGTGATCGAGCGCGATCGGACGCAGGCGGAAACGGTCCTGTCCGTGGACGAGTACGTGCGCCGGCGGCTGACGCCGCGGTTTGTCCGCACCGCGGGCGACGAGGCCCGCAAGCATCGCACGACGCTCCGCCGGGTCAGCGACCGGTACGGCGTGCAGTCGCGCTTCCTTGTCGCCATCTGGGGGCTCGAGTCCAACTTCGGCCGCTTCAGCGGCACGCGTCCCGTCGTCCAGGCGCTGGCGACGCTCGCGTGGGAAGGGCGGCGCGGTCCGTTCTTCACCGCGGAGTTGATGCACGCGCTGGAGATCGTCGATCGCGGCTACATCGACCTGGGCGTGATGAAGGGGTCCTGGGCCGGCGCGATGGGACAGACGCAGTTCATGCCGTCGAGCTACCTCGAGCACGCCCAGGACTTCGACGGCGACGGCCACCGCGACATCTGGGGCTCCACGCCGGACGTCCTGGCGTCCATTGCCAACTACCTGAAGGCGTACGGCTGGAACGCCGGGGAGACGTGGGGCCGCGAGGTCAGGTCGCCCGCCGGCGGCGTCGACGCGCTCGTCAAGACCGTCGGGCTGCGCCCAACCGGGTGCCGCGCGGCGCGGGAGATGACGGTGGCCGTGCCCCTGGCCCGGTGGCAGGCGCTCGGCGTCCGGAACGCGGACGGCGGGCCCCTGCCGCGCGTGGACCGCGACGCCTCACTCGTCCGCGCCGGCCGGCGGCACTATCTCGTGTACGGGAACTACGAGGCGCTCCTCGGGTACAACTGCGCGCACGCCTACGCGCTGTCCGTGAGCCAACTGGCCGATCGCATCGGCGGCTAGCGCGGCTTCGACGTCCCGCGCGGCGCCCGGGGAGCGACGGGGCAAGCCCTGGGCGGGGGCCGAGCGTCAATCCGGCCCGGGGGCCGTCATGGCGCTCCGCCATGGGCTGCTGGTACAATTCAGAGACGATGACGTCGCACGCCGCCAAGCCGTCTGCCGGTCTCGTTGCCGGCTGCACGGCCGCAACCTTTGTATCCATGGCCGCGGGCCTCTACTTCGGCGGCAGCGGCAACATGCCCATCGCCCTGACCGGCACCGCGCTCTTCATCCTGTTCGGAGGCCTGACCTTCGAACTGGCACGCCGTCGATCTTCCTGAGGACCTCCGATGACTGCTGACCTGCTCAAGGGCCTGAACGCGCACCTGACACTGGAGTTCCGTGCGGCGCACGAGTACCTCGCGATGGCCATCTGGCTGGCCGAGCACGACCTGCCCGGCTTCTCGACATGGATGCGCCAGCAGTCCACCGACGAGCTGATGCACGCGCAGCGCATCATCGATCACCTGATCGAGCGGGACCAGAAGGTCACGCTGCCGGCCGTCGAGGCGCCGCCGACGTCCTGGAAATCCGCCGAGGCGCTGTGCACGCACGTGCTCGAGAACGAGAAGCAGGTGACGGCCTCCATCAACCAGCTCTACGCCATGGCGGAGAAGGCCAAGGACCGGCCGGCAACCGTCATGCTCCAGTGGTTCGTCAACGAGCAGATGGAGGAGGAGGCCGCGGCGCGCGCCGTCCTCGGCCGCATCCGTCTGGCCGGCAACACCGGCGTGGGCCTGCTGATGATCGACCAGGAGCTGGCCGGCGGCCGGATGCCCGGCATGCCCGTCGACAAGCCCGGCACGGCAGGCGCGTAGCGGAGCGCGGACGCCCGGATGTCCGGGCCCCTCGTCCCGTTCCGGTCCGTGCCCGCCTCCCACGATCACCATGTCCGTACGTCACTGGAATGCCGCACTCGACGGCCCGCTCTCGGAAGCGGCCTTGCGCCGCAAGCTGGAGGCCCTCGGGTACCGCGTGGCGCGCTATACCTACGAGCCCGGTACCGTGTTCCCGGATCACACGCACGGTGTCAGCAAGATCGACGCGGTCGTGTCCGGGCGCTTCCGGCTTGTCATCGGTGGACACCTGGCCGTGCTCGGCCCGGGGGACTGGGTCGAGGTCCCGCGCGGTGCGGTCCACAACGCGACGGTGCTCGGTGACGAGCCCGTCGTGAGCCTCGACGCGATCAAGATCGAATCATGACCATTGCGATATTCGGTACGGGCGGTGTGGGCGGGTACTTCGGCGGGCGCCTGGCCGCGGCCGGCGAGGACGTCACGTTCATCGCCCGCGGCGCGCACCTGGCCGCCATGCAGGCCGGCGGCCTCGACATCCGGAGCCCCAAGGGCGACGTCCACGTCCCCGCGGTCAAGGCCACGGACGATCCGTCGACGATCGGTCCCGTGGACGTGGTGCTCTTCACGGTGAAGCTCTACGACGTCGAGCGCTCGGCGGCGCTGCTGAAGCCGCTGATTGGCCCGGATACCGTCGTCATCACGCTCCAGAACGGCGTGGAGGCCGTGGACATGGTGGCGGCGCACGTCGGCGCCGCGCACGTGGCCGGCGGCGCGGCCTACGTCGTGGCGGTCATCGACGAGCCGGGACGCATCCGCCACACCACCGCGGATCGGCTCGTGTTCGGGGAGTCGGACGGCCGCCTCTCACCGCGGCTGCAGGCGTTCGCGGACGCCGGCCGGCGCGCGGGCTTTGTCGCGGATCTCAGCCCGGACGTGAGCGTGGATCTCTGGGTGAAGTTCGTGCGCCTGGCGACGTGGAGCGGCGTGACGTCGGCGACGCGGTCGCCGATGGGCGTCATCCGGTCCCACCCGGAATTGCTGGAACTGATGGACGCGGCGCTGGCGGAAGCGGTGGCCGTGGGCCGCGCGCGCGGCATCGAGTTCCCGGCGTCGTTGGTCGAGGGCACGCAGGAGATGGTGCGGACGTTCCCGGCCGGCTCCAAGTCGTCGATGCTCGAGGACCTCGAGCGCGGCCGACGCCTGGAGCTCCCCTGGCTGAGCGGCGCCGTCGCCCGGATGGGGAAGGAGGCCGGCGTGCCGACGCCCGCGCACGGGTTCATCGAGACGGTCCTGCTGCCGTTCGTCAACGGCGCCTGAGGGTGAGCGCCGACGCGCCGCCGGCCGAGGCCGTCGGGTCCGTCTACATGGGGGCGACGTCAGCCGCCAGTTGCCAGCCGCCATCGTCTCTCCGTGTCCAGACCCTGACGTAGTAGCCCGTCTTCGACGCGCCGTCGGCGCCGGTGACGGTGGCCTTGCCCCACGTGTAGCCCAGGTCTCCCGCGGCGCTCGCCTCGCTCTTCTCCGGCGCGCTCGACATGGACGTGACCGATGCGGCCAGCCACGTCGTCACGTCAGTCCGGCTCGTCATCGGCAGGACGCCGTTCCGGTGCATGCGCGCGCCCTCGTGCATCACGGCGCGGAACGCGGCCGCGGCGCCGGAGGCGGCGATGGCGTCGCCGAGCGCCCGGTCGGCCGCCATCAAGGTGTCCGCGGATACTTCGCCGGACCGTGGCGTGAAGGGCCGCGCGGTGGCCGGCGATCGCACGAGCCCGGGCGCAAACGGCACGGTGCCCGGCGGGTTCGCCCCTTCGTCCAGGATGACCTTGAATGACCCGTCCGCCTGCTTCTTCCACACGGAGAAATAGCAGCCGGGCCGCTCGGGCCCGCCGGGTGCCGTGATCACGGCCGGGCCGGTGAGCCAGCCCAGGTCGCCGCTCGACGCGATGTCGCCGACGCGCGGCTCCCACACCAGCGCGCCGCCCGGTGCGGGCGGCGGCAGGGCACGCAGGCGGTCCCTGGCCGATCCGGGGGTGTTGTCCACGAAGTTGACGGCTTCGTCCGCGAAGAACTCGAGGAACGCATCGCGCCAGTTGGTCTCCGCGGCCCGCCTGGCGAAGGCGCGCTCGGCATCGGCCATGGCCACAAGGGCCGGCGGAATCCCGGGGGACTGGGTGAACGCGGCGCGGTGTGGGGCCGCCGCGGCGCACGCAATGGCCAGCAGGACGGCAGTCGATCGGGCAGTGAACGGCATGGTGGGTATTTGCCGGGACGTCGTGCCCGGTATCACCCTTCATCCCATTCTCGTCCCTCGCCGTGACGCTGCGATGCGGCGACGATGGGATACCGAGGCGCCGGGACGCTGATACGATCCGGCCGATCGCGGCAAAGACATGACCGACGGGATGACGACGCGCATGCCGGAGCCCGTGCGCCTGCGCGCGCTGATGGCCAGCTACCAGGCGGGGCAGGTCGAGGCGTTCGACGAGCTCTACGCCCTGGTGTCGCCGGCGGTCCGCCGGTACCTCCTGAGCCTGGCGCGGGACGTGCCGCGCGTGGACGATCTCGTGCAGGACACCTTTCTGCAACTGCACCGCGCGCGGCACACCTACGATCCGGCGCACGCGCTGATGCCGTGGGCGCTCGCGATCGCCAGGCACTGCTGGCTGATGGACTGCCGGACCGCGCGGCGGCGTCCGACGGTGGAACTCGACGAGCACCTGCCGGCTCCGGGCACGCGGCGCGACGACGCCGGATGGGCCGCGCGCATGGACGTCCGCGGCGCCGTGAGCGCGCTGCCCGCGGCGCAGCGTCAGGCCCTGGTCGCCCATCACGTGATGGGCTTCAGCTTCCGCGAAGTGGCGGCCCGGTTCGGCGTGGCCGAGGCCGCCGCCCGTCTGCGATCCAGCCGCGGCATGGAGCGCCTGCGGCGCCTGCTGCAGCGATGAACCCTCCCATGACGACCACGCCATCACCGATGACCATGCCGGAGGCACTCCGCGCGCGCGTGGCTGCGGACTGCCGGCCGGTCCGGCCGCTGCCGCCTCCGCATGTGCGTGTCCTGGCGGTCGTGCCGTTCGCCGCGCTCGTGCTCGTGGCGGCGCCGCTCTGGTTCTCGGCCAGGGAGGACAGCGCGCTGCTCGGATGGACCGGCGCCTGGGGCATCTCCCTCGTGCAGGCCGGGCTCGCATTCGCGTTGATGACGGCGGCGCTGCGCGAGGCCGTGCCCGGGCGCGCGTGGGCCGCGTCGGAGATCGCGGGATGGCTTGCCATGCCTGTCGTGCTGGTGGCGGCCGTGACGTGGACCACGTGGCAGGCGAGTGCCGTCATGGTTGCAGGGCCGTGGTGGGTGATTGCCGCGATGTGCGTGGGCGGCTCACTGGCCTCGGCGCTGCCCCTCGTGGCCGTGTCCTCCGTGCTGTCCGCGCGCGCGTTTCCCACGCGCCCGGGCGTGGCCGGCCTGCTCGGCGGTCTGGCCGCCGGGCTCATGGCCGATGCGGGATGGCGGCTGTTCTGTCACTTCTCGGAGCCCGCGCACGTGCTGGCCGCGCACCTCGGCGGCGTGGCGGCCGCCGGGTGCCTGGGCGCGGTCGTGACCCGGGTGTTGGTGAGTCGGGCCCGAGGACGGCTCTGAAGAGCCGTCCTATCGGCCGGCTTCCTTGAAGATGACCTCGACGTTCGCCTTCGCCCGCTGCAGGTTGTAGGTCGAGAACTTCGCGGGCGCCGTGAACTCGGCCAGTGCCTGGTCGGGTGTCTTGCCTGCCTTTGCCGCGGCCTCCACCGAGCTCACGAACAGCTTCATGAACTCGCCGTAGTCCACGAACGCCTGCCACGTCGTCACGGCGCTGTGCCCCGGGATGACGGTCTCCACGTCCTTGATGCCCGACGCGGCCCCGGCCAGCGTGGCGGCATAGCCGATGCCCGTGCCGCCGTTGTTGGTGTCGATGATGGGGCTGCTCGGGCCCGAGAACGCGTCGCCCGTGTGCATGACGCGAAGGTTCCTGAATACGACGAACGTGTCGCCGTTGGTGTGCGCGGGACCGAAGTAGTAGAGGTCGATCGCGTCGCTGCCGCCGAGCACGGTGTGCCTGTCGGTGAAGGTGGCGTCAGGAAGGCCGTGTGCCGTGGCAGGGTCCGCAAACGCCGGCATCCGCTTCATGTTGGCGGCCGTGTTCTCCTGGACGACGATCTCCACCTTCGGATCGAAGAACTCGTTGCTGCCCACGTGGTCGCCGTGGGTGTGCGTGTTGATGATGTGCGTGATCGGCTTGTCGCTGACCGTCCGGACCTTGTCGAGAATGGCCTGGCCCCAGTTGGCCAGCTTGGTGTCGACCAGGACCACGCCGGTCGCGGTGATGAACGCCGCCGTGTTCCCGCCACCGCCGGTGATCACGTAGAGGTTGTCCTTGACCTGCTCGATGCCGGCCACGTTCGGTCCGGCCGCCGGTGCCTGCTCCGCGCGCGGCATGGCTGCCAATGCGAACAACCCCGCTGTCACGATGGCCGACAGTGTCAGTGTGCGTCTCATGCCTGTCCTCCCGCCGCGAACACGCGTTGCCAGAACCAGAATGCCCCGGCAAGGATAACCCCCATCGAGCCCAACACGGCAACGGGATCGGAGAGGGCCGGCTTCGCCCGGACGGCGGCTGCCAGGACCGTGGCCGCGACCGCGACGATGGCCAGTTGGCCGAGCTCCACGCCCGCGTTGAACGACACCAGGGACCACGCCAGGGCCTCCGGCGGCAGGCCGAACTCCCTGAGCACGGACGCGAAGCCGAAGCCGTGAATCAGGCCGAAGACACCGGCAAACCAGGGGCGTGCATCCCGGATGCCGCCACCTGCCGCGTCACGCGCGGCCCTGCGCCGTTCGACGACGACCAGGATGTTGTCCGCCCCCACGATCACGATCGTGAGCGCGATCAGCGGTTCGATGAACAGGGACGGCAGCGAGAGGATCTCCAGTGCCGCGAGCGAGAGCGTGAGGCTGTGGCCGATGGTGAAGGCCGTCACGATGAGCGCGAGGCGGCCGACCGAGCCGCCGAGGAGCAGCAGCCCGATGAGGAACAGCACGTGGTCCGGCCCGATCAGGATGTGTTCGATGCCGGAGGCCACGAACGTCCGGATGACGGCGAGCCGTCCCTGCGCGCGCCCGGAAAAGTACCGCAGGGCGGGCCGATCGGCGGTCAGGATGGCCTGGTAGGTGAGCGCGTCGTCCTCGTGGATGTTGACGAAGGTCTGGTGGATGGGGTCGTACGGGAACATGACGGCATCCACGTCGACCTGCGCCGCGCGGCCGCCGGCACGGAACGAGAGGCGGAGGCCGAACCGCTCGGGCACGACGTCCAGCCCCGTCCACTCCAGCGTGCGCGGCGCTCCGTCTCCGTGCACGTGCAGGCGTGCCGCCACCAGATCCTCGATGGCCGCCCGATAACGTGCGGCGGTGTCCGGGGCGAGCAGTGCATCGGGCGGGTCGACCCCGAGGTCGTGGCCGACATCGAGGTCGTGCAGGATGATCGACCCGTGCAGGCCCTCGCCCTCGAGAATCAGGTCGAGAAAGGAGAACGGCGCCGGGTGTGCGCGCGCCGTCCCGGCCGTTCCCAGGCCGATCGCGAGCGCCAGGAGCAGACGGGCGGCGCCGCTCGTCATCCGCGCGGCAGGACGACGCGGATGGTCGCCCAGATCCAGGCGAGGCAGATGACGGTCGCGAAGACCACGTCGCTCGGCCAGTGGGCGCCGACCGCCACGCGCGCGCCCCAGCCGGCGAGGATCATCACGGCGGCGACGACCATCACGGTGGTCGCGAACGCGCCGGGCGCCGCGCGCCGTGCGAGCAGGAGGACCGTCCCGAACGTCACCGCGTAGAAGGTCGTGAACGTGGACGGGAAGCTGTAGCCGGCCGGGCTGCCGATGACGCGCACCAGGTCCGGCGACGGCCGCGGCCGCTGGGCGATCAGCTTGCTGGCTTCACCGCCGAACTGCTCGATGAGGATGGCGCCGATCGCAATCGCGGCGCCCTTCCACCCGACGAGCGCCCAGGCCAGGGCCACGGCCAGCGCCATCACGCTGTACTTCGTCGGACTGGACGCCGTGCCCGTGACGGCGGTGGCCCAGGCCGTGCCCGGAGAAATGGCCTGCACGGCCCGCGCAACGGGAACGTCCCCGGCAAAGTACGGCGTCATGCGGGCGCCGGTGAACAGCAGCGCGCTCACGACGAAGGCGAGGACGAAGGGCAGCAGGGGGGATCGCATCGGCGGCTCCTGTGCGCTACAGCGCTTCCACGACCACGAACTGCACCTCGGCGGCGCCCTCGCGAAGCTTCCTGGCGGCGGTGTACTCCGGCGAGTCGTAGAACTGCCGCGCCGCGTCGAGGCTCGGGAACTCGATGATCACTACGCGGCTCGGCGCCGGCGGCCCCTCCAGCGTCACGCGCATCCCGCCGCGCGCGAGGTACCGGCCGCCGTACTTGGCCACGATGTCGGGCGCCACCTTCACGTACGCGGCGTACTGGTCCGGATCGGAGACTTCTCCCTGCGCGATCATGTACGCGCGCCGCGCGGCCGGCTCCGGCTGCCGGGCCGCGGAGTAGACGCCGGCAATGGTGACCGTGACGACGAACAGGGCGGCCAGGGTGGCGATGCGTGACCAGGACATGGCAAGACTCTAGATCACATCGGGAGACCCCGGAACGGGACCGGCGGGAGCGGGGCGGCCGGCACCTGCGATAGGATCCTCTCCGGATTCTGGAGACCTTCATGCCTGACACGACCCTGCGCCCGTTCCACCCCGCCGCCCTGGGCGGACTCCTTGCCGTGCTCACGATCTGCCTGGCTCCGGGCTGCGCGCAGGCGCCGCCGGACACCGCGGACGTGTCGGGCATCACCGTGTTCGAGGGCGCCCGCGTCATCACCGGCGACGACGGCCCCGCCATCGAGAACGCGGTCATCGTCGTCAACGGCTCGCGCATCGAGCAGGTGGGACAGGCGGCGGACGTGACCGTGCCCGCCGGCGCGGCCCGCGTCAGCCTGGCCGGCAAGACCGTGATGCCCACGATCATCGACGTCCACACGCACCTGGGACAGACGCGGGAAGCCCTGACGGCGGACCTGCAGAGCCGTGCCCGGTTCGGCATCGGCGCGACGCTCAGCATGGGCCTCGATGCCGGCGACGCGCCGTTCGAGGTCCGCGCCAACCCGCCGTCCGGGGCCGCCCGGTACTTCACCTCCGGGAGAGGCATCACGTCGCCCGAGCAGGGCCGCTCCGAGGTGCCGTACTGGGTCACGACGGAGGAAGCCGCGCGGCAGGCGGTGCGGGAACAGGCGGCGCTGAAGGTCGACTTCATCAAGATCTGGGTGGACGATCGGAACGGCCAGTTCAAGAAGCTGCCGCCGGAGCTCTACGGCCCGGTCATCGACGAAGCCCACGCGAACGGGCTCCGTGTCGCGGCGCACATCTTCAACCTGTCGGACGCCAAGGGCCTGCTCACCGCCGGGATCGACGCGTTTGCCCACGGCATCCGTGACGTGGACGTGGACGACGAGGTGATGGCGATGATCAAGGAGCGCCCGCAGGTGGTGCTGATCCCGAACATGCCGGATCGCGGCGTAGCCGTGGACTACGGGTGGCTGCGCGGGAGCATCCCCGACGGCGAGCTGGAGAAGATCCAGGCGGCGTCCACCGACCGTCCGCAGGCGCAGACGGCGTTCGGCATCCAGGCGCGCAACCTCGCGAAGCTGTCGGCCGCAGGCATGACCATCACCGTCGGCACGGACGGCAACACGCCGTGGGCGCCGCACGTGGAGATGGCCGACATGGTGGCATCCGGCATGACGCCGGCACAGGTGATCGTCGCGGCCACGCGGAACGGCGCGGCCTTCCTGAAGCTGGCGGATACGGGGACCATTGCCGCCGGCAAGACGGCGGACTTCATTGTCCTCGACGCGAACCCGCTGGACGACATCACCAACACGCGGCGGATCGCGTCCGTGTACCTGAAGGGCGAAGCCGTGGATCGGAGCACGCCGGCTCAGTGATCCGCGCGTAGCGCGGCCTTCACGCCGTGGAGAAGCCGCGTCCGTAGATTGGCGGGGCCTTCGGGCCCCGCCGCCCGTCCCACGAGCCGCCGGCCGGCCGGATAGGCGAGCAGGCGCGATCGGCGGCGTTCGATGAACGCGAGGAGCGCCTCCGGGTCCGGGACGAGTGCCTCGGCCGTCAGGCGCGCGGCCGCGCCCGCGGCGTTGATGCGGTTGTCGAGATAGTCGCGGGCGATGTCGCCGATGACCGGCTCGAGCGGCGTCATCAGGTCTTCAACCCGGACCAGCCGTTCCAGGTCGCCGGCGGGGAGCCCTGCCGCCGGCGCCAGGACCTCGCGGTATGCGGCCAGCCGTCGATCGCGCGGCATCGCGAGATCCGCGCCGGCTTCCGCGGCGCCCTCCGCGATGAGCAGGTATCGGCCGAACCCCGGCACGAGTCGGAACTCCTGCCATCCCCGATCACGAATCAGCACGGTCTCCGTCCACACGTACTGCACGTGATGGCCGGGATAGCCCTCGTGGCATGCGAGGCGGAGCGCGCGCGTCAGGTCCAGCGCCTGGCCCGCGTTGATCGCGACGCGCGTGCGGTGTCCGCCCAGGTAGGCGGCGTGCGCGTCCCAGTGGAGCCCGCCGACGAAGACCAGGTCGATGGACTCATCGGCCGGCAATGGCACCTCGCCGGCGACGGCCGCGCGGCAGCGGTCCAGCGCGAGGCGCATCACCTCGTTGCGGCGATCCGCCGGGATGGTAAAGCCGGCACGGAAGGCGGCCAGTCTGTCGGCCAGGGGGGCCGTCCCCGGCAACTCCGCGTCGAGCGCCGCGCGGGCTGCGTGCGCGGCCGCGGTGTCCAGCGCGAGCGGGGCCAGGCCGAGTCCGAGGCGTGCCTCCTCGTCGAACGGCAGGGACTCGCCGAGCAGACGGCGGGCCGCCACGTCCAGGGCGTCGGCCTGCGCCTCCAGATAGGCATGGCGATCGTGATCGATCACCGTGCGCCCCGACCGTGCGTCCTGTGCTGCCTGCTGCACGTCGCGCCGCAGGTCATCAATCCCGGCCTTCAACGCCGCCACGGGCCGCCTGGGGCCGGGTGGCGCGGGTGCGGGACCAATCCAGTGATCGACCAGCGACGGGTCGTGCTGCGCCAGGGCCGTCGTCAGCGCGAGGTAGCGATCCGCGATGACATCCAGAGACAACGAATGATCCGCGGGGCGGTCCGCGCAGCCGATCGCGAGCAGCATCGCGGCGCCGGCGAGCCGCCATCGCGCAGCCGTGGTCATCTTCCGCATTAGAGCACTGTTGACCGCGGGCGGCAGAACCTGTAGAAACCACACACGATCGATCGGGCGAGGTTGCCGGCGTTCCCTCCACGACAGGCGGGACGTTCGCCGGTCCGCCGCGGGGCCGGCTGCCGGCCGCGCGCGGCCCGAACGTCTGTTGTCAACTCAAGGAGATTGCGAACATGCGTCGAATGGTGATGGTCGGAGCGCTGCTGGTGTGGGCCGGCGCGTGTACACAGCCGGCGCCGCCGGCCGCGGGGACGCCGGAGACGTCGACGCCGGCGCTCGGCGTGCGTCCGCAGGGCGATACGGAGATCCAGCCGGACCTCAGCCAGGCGCCGCCGGAGCTGCAGCAGGTCTTCGCGCACATCGACGAGCACATCGACACCCACGTCGAGAACCTGCAGAAGTGGATCCGCCAGCCGAGCATCTCCAACTCCGGCGAGGGCATCCGGGAATCGGCGGAGATGGTCAAGGGCTTCTTCGACGAGCTCGGCTGCCAGCAGTCGCAGATCTACGACGTCGGCATCACCGAGTACGGCACGCCGGGCAACCCGGTCGTGTACGCCAAGTGCGACGAGGGCGCCGAGAAGACGCTGCTCATCTACTGGATGTACGACACGATGCCGGTGACGCAGCGGGACGCGTGGATTGCCGATCCCTTCGAGGGGCAGATCGTCGAGCAGGCGCCGTACAAGAAGGTCCTCATCGGACGCGGCGCCACCAACTCCAAGGGCCCGCAGATGTCACAGCTGAACGCGTTCCGCGCCATCAAGGCCGTGCACGGGAAGCTCCCGATCAACCTGATCTTCGTCGCGGAGGGTGACGAGGAGCGCATGGATATCGGCCTCCGCACGTTCGTGAAGGATCATCCCGAGCTGCTGGCCGGCGCCGACGCGATGCTCCTCTTCGGCGGCCAGTCGCCCAGCGGAAGCGCCGGCTTCGGCGGCGGCTCGGAGGGCTGCGTCTACGTGGAGCTGACGACGAGTGGGACCGCCTGGGGCCGCGGCCCGACCGTGTCGGACATTCACGGCAGCAACAAGCGCAGCGTGGACAGCCCGGCCTGGCGCCACATCAAGATGCTGGCCTCCCTCGTGTCGGACGATGGGAACACGCCGCTCATCGACGGGTTCCTCGACGGGATGCAGCCGCTCACGCCGTTCCAGGAGGCGGACCTGCGGACGGCGGCCGAGCGGACGGACCTCACGGTGGCCGCGCAGAACGTCGGCGTCGCGCGCTACATCTCCGAGGACCCGTACACGATGCTCAAGATGCAGCGCTACGGGACGTCGTTCAACCTGGACGGCATCTGGGGCGGCAACATGTACGCGGGCGGCGCCGGCGCCATCCTCCCGAACAAGATCACCTCCAAGCACAACTTCCGCTACGTGCCCAACATGACGGGCCCCGGCATCGTGGAGAAGCTGCGGAAGCAGCTCGACAAGAACGGCTACCCGGACGTCGAGATCAACCTCGTCGGCGACGTGCCGTGGGCCAAGATGAACTCGGACCACGAGGCCGGGCGCGCGCTCAAGCGGGCCTACGAGATCATGAACATCCCGCACGGCAGCCTGCGATCGGACTTCGGGATCGGCGGGGGCGGCGGCGCCGCGGGCGGCTACTGGCCGGCCTACCTCTTCGGCAACGGCGAAGTGGGGGAGAAGGTGTCCTCGTTTGCCGGCGTGCCGATTGTCGGCGGCGGCGGCGGGCACGGCGGACGAGCGCACGCGGCGAACGAGTACTATGTCATCGAGGGTGCGGGGCGGGTGTACGGCATGGCCGGCGCCGAGAAGGTCGTCGCGGCGATGGCGTATGCGTTCGCGGGCATGGTGCCTCCGGCGCCGTCGCCGGCCGCCAACTGAATGGCGTTGATCCAGACGCACGGCCTGACCAAGGACTACCGCGTGGGCGATCACCTCGTCCACGCGCTCCGCGGTGTCTCGCTCACGATCGAGGAGGGCGAGTTCGTCACGATTGTCGGGCCCTCCGGATCCGGCAAGTCCACGTTCATGCACATCATCGGGTGCCTGGACCGTCCGACGGGCGGCCGGTACCTGATGAACGGCCGTGACGTGGCGACGCTGCCGGCCGACGAGCTGGCGCGCGTCCGTAACGAGATGCTCGGTTTCGTCTTCCAGGGGTTCAACCTGCTCGCCCGCACGACGGCGCTCGAGAACGTGGAGCTGCCCCTGCTCTACACGCGCCTCGGCGTCGTGAAGACCGCCGAGCGGCGGCAGAAGGCCATGGCCGCCCTCGATGCCGTGGGCCTGACGGACCGCGCGGATCACCATCCCAACCAGCTCTCCGGCGGACAGCAGCAGCGCGTGGCCATTGCCCGCGCGCTGGTCGCGGATCCGGCGGTGCTGCTCGCCGACGAGCCGACCGGCAACCTCGACACGGCGACGAGCCACGAGGTCATGGCGCTCTTCGCCGACCTCCGCCGCCAGCGCGGCCTCACCATCATCGTCATCACGCACGAGCGGGACATCGCGGCCTACGGGTCCCGCACGATCGACTTCCGCGACGGCAGCATCACCTCGGACGTTCGTCATGATCAGACGCTGGCGCAGTCATCCAGTCATTGACCTGGCCGTCGCGGCCCTCGGGCGCAACCGCCTGCAGACCGGCCTGGCCATGCTCGGCATGTCGGTGGGCGTGGCGACGGTCCTGGCCATGATGGCCGTGGGCGCCGGCGCGCAGCGGTCCATCGAACAGCAGGTGCGCGCCGCAGGCCTCAACCAGTTGACGATCCGTGCCGGCAACTGGAAACCGAAACAGGAGGAGTCGGGCGAAGCCGTGGCCCACCAGGGTGACGCCCGCGACACCCTGAGGCCTGGGCCGGGGCGGGCGCCGGATGCCGTGCCCATCGCCTTCCATCCCGAGAACGATCCGATGGAGAAGCACGACCATCCGCTGGCGCGGCAGCGGCTCGGCGACCTCGAGGCCGGCCTCGGCTCGGCGGCGACGCTCACCTTCGACGATGCGATGGCGATTGGGCGGATGGACGGGGTCCAGTACGTGGCGGGCGGCGTCCACGAGAACGCGCGGGTCCACGCCGGCGAGAAGCGGTGGTTCACGCGCATGCACGGCACCGACGTGCAGATGCCGGCGATCAAGCGCGCGTGGACCTTCCGGGCCGGGCGCTTCTTCACCCGCCGCGAGCAGGATCGCGCCGAGCAGGTGCTCGTCCTCGGCCAGGTCGTGGCCGACAGGCTCTTCGGCGAGGGCGCCGACGTGGTCGGCCGGGACGTGACGCTCTGGAACCAGGCGTTCCGCATCGTCGGCGTCGTGACGAGTGCCACCTGGGTCGTCCAGCCTGCTCCCGGCGACGACGAGTTCGATGCCGTCTACATGCCGCTCACCACCACGCACCGCCTGCTCAACCTGACCAACCTGAACGACATCACGGTGACGGCCGCGTCCTCCGGCGACGTGACGCGGCTCGCACGGGAGATCACGACGCTCCTGCGCCAGCGGCACGGCATCGGCGACGACGCCGCGGACGACTTCACCGTGCAGACGCAGGCGACGCGGGCGCTGACGACCGGCGGGCTGCCGCCGAGCGTGGCGCGCGCCGTGGCCGGTAACGTCACGGAACTGGAGAAGGTCACGCTGGAGCAGCTCGCGACGACGCTCGAACGGGCCAGCCGCACGATGTCGTGGCTGCTGGCCGCGGTGGCCGCCGTCTCGCTGCTCGTCGGCGGCATCGGGATCATGAACATCACGCTGCTCTCCGTCACGGAGCGGACGCGCGAGATCGGCCTCCGCCTGGCCGTCGGCGCGCGCAGCCGCGACGTAATGCGGCAGTTTCTCGTCGAGGCCGTGGTCATCAGCCTCGCGGGCGGGCTGGCCGGCATCATCGCCGGTGTGGCGGCCGCGGCCGTGCTGGCCCGTGCGCTCAACTGGTCCACCGTGGTGTCAGTGGAGTCGGTTCTGCTCGCCTTCGGTGTCGCCGCCGCCGCGGGTGTGTTCTTCGGCTGGTACCCGGCCCGCCGCGCGTCCATGCTCGACCCGATCGTGGCACTCCGCCGCGAGTGAGCGCCGTGATTGCCCGTCTCCTCGTTTGCACACGAATCGCCCTGCGTGCGCTGGCGCGGCATCGCCTCCGCACGACCCTGACCATGCTCGGCGTGGTCATCGGCGTCGCGGCCGTCATCGCGATGGTCGCCCTCGGAAGCGGGGCGCGGGGATCGGTGGAGCGCTCGCTCCGCTCGGCCGGCACGAACATCGTGCTGGTCAGCGCCGGCAACTACACGCGCGGGGGCGAGAGCATGAACATCGCGAGCGGCCTCGGCGCGGCGACGACGCTCGTCCCCGAGGACGCGGAGGCCATTCGGGACATCCCGGGCGTGCAGTTCGTGGCGACCGGCGTGCGGACGCGGACGTGGATGCGGGCGCCCCACCGGCAGTTCTTCGGGCAGGTCCGCGGGACCGACCCGGCGCTGGCGGAGGTGCACGGCTGGACCTTTCTCGAAGGGCGCTTCCGGCCGGGTGAGGATGCGGTGGTGCTCGGGCGGACGGCCGCGCGCGAGCTCTTCGGCGAGGGCTTCGAGGCGGTCGGCGAACGGGTGACGATCGGCGATCGCGCCTTTACCGTCGCCGGCGTCGCACGCACGACGGACGCGGAGCAGGATGAGTCCGCCTTCGTGTCCGTCGCCGCCGGGCAGGCGCTGCTGGACATCCGCTACCTGCACACCATCACGCTCTCCGTCGAGCAGGCGGGGGACGCGACGCGCATTGCGGCGGAGGTGGCGGCGCTCCTGCGCCAGCGCCACGCCCGCGGACGGGAGCAGCCCACCACGGCGGGCCTCGGCGGCCTGCAGGGGCCGGGCGCCACCGGGTCCGCGGACGACTTCGTCGTCCGGACGCAGGCGGCGGCCAACGTGACGAAGGGGCTTTACACGTCGGTCGCGGCGTTCGCTCTCGCCAACATGCCGAAGCTCGATAACGTGACGCTGCAGGAGATGTCGAGCACGCTCAGCCGCGCCGGCGCGACGATGACGGCGCTGCTCGGGAGCATTGCCGCCATCGCGCTCGTGGTGGGCGGCATCGGCATCATGAACATCATGCTGGTGTCGGTCACCGAGCGCACGGCGGAGATCGGCCTCCGCCTGGCCGTCGGCGCCAGGCGGCGCGACGTCCTGCTGCAGTTCCTCGTCGAGGCCACCGTCTTGAGCCTGATCGGCGGGGTCATCGGTGTCGTGACCGGCATCGCGGCGGCGCGCGGGCTCACGGCCGTCCTGGAGTGGCCCACCGACATCACGGTATCCACCGTGGCCCTTGCGTTCGGCATCGCGGCCGGCGTGGGTATCGCGTTCGGGTACTACCCGGCGCGGCGCGCCTCACGGCTGGACCCCATCGAGTCGCTCCGCCACGAGTGACGGGCCGCCGGCCTCACCGGCGCGGCCGCAGCCGCAGGTCCTGGAAGTCGAAGCTGAAGTCCGTATCCGGAGACACCGCGCGCATGGACGCGCGGTCGACCGCGCCATCCGGGTCGAGCGCGAACGTCACGAACGCATCCGCGCGCAGCTCGCGGTCCGTCCAGCGGGCGACGAAGGTGTCGTGCTGCCAGTGCTCCAGCGTGCCGGCGAGCGCAGGGGTCTTCGCGAACCGGATCGCGAGCGCGCCCGCGGCCTCCTCGATCAGGACGTCGCCGTACCAGGCATCGGTATAGGTGCCGGCGTAGCCGGACAGGGGTAATGACGGCGTCGAGGAGGCGTTCCGCGCCTGTGCCGTCCGGCGGTTCGCGTCCGCGGCCTCCGCCCGCGTCCGCGCGCGGACCTGCTCGTAGCGCGCCACCCAGTCCACGGCGGGCGCGTCGATGTAGGCATCCGCCACGGAGTAGGCAATGGCGTTGAACGCCTCGCCCGACTCCTGGTTGGTCAGCACCGACACGCCGAGGCCGATGTCGGGGAGGAGCAGGACGCGCGAGACGAAGCCCGGCAGGCCGCCGGTGTGCGTCAGCGCGTAGTGTCCGCGGTACTCGCGGACGTTCAGGCCCAGCGCGTAGCCCAGCACGAACGATCGCAGCTCCGCCAGTTCCGCCGGGGGGTCCGGGTTGGGCATCGGCGTGACGAGCGATGTGACCTGGCGCCAGGTCCGCTCGGAGAACAGCCGCGTGCCATCGTCGAGCTGGCCGCGCCGGAGGAGGACGCGCATCCAGCGCGCCATGTCATCCGCGTTGGCATTGATGCCGCCGGCGGGGTTGGTGTTGTCGCTCGCGAACGGCGAGACAACCCGGACCGTGCCGTCGATGGCCGCGTGCGGGGAGGCCACGTTGCCGCGGTTGGCCGCGGGATCGAAGCGCGGGCTGCTCGAGGCCATGCCCACCTTCTCGAGGATGCGCGTGCGCACGAACGTCTCCCACGAGACGCCGCTTGCCTGCTCGATGACCTCGCCCGCGACCAGGTAGAGGACGTTGTCGTAGGCGTAGGCGCTGCGGAAGCTGGTCGCCAGGGGCAGGAAGCGCAGGCGCTCGGCGATCTCCCGCCGCGTGTAGTCCGATGGCGGCCACCACAGGAGGTCGCCGGCCCCGAGGCCGAGGCCGCTCCGGTGCACGAGCAGATCGCGCACGGTCAGCTCGCGCGTGACGAACGGATCGGAGAGGCGGAACCACGGCAGGTAGGTGATCACCGGCGCGTCCCACTCCAGCGTGCCGGCTTCGACGAGAAGTCCGAGCGCGATGGCGGTGAAGACCTTGGAGTTGGAGGCGATCGGAAACAGCGTGCCGGCATCCACCGCGGTGTCGCCGCCGGCCGCGCGCACGCCGTAGCCCCTGGCGGTGACCACCTGCCCGTCCTTGACGATGGCCAGGCTGATGCCGGGCACCTGGAAGGCCGTGCGAACACGCTCCACGAGCCGATCGAGGTCCGGCGGTGCGGCCGGACCCTGCGCGTGTGGCGCGGCCGCCACGAGCAGGAGGACGAACATCGCGGCCAGGCGTCGGGACGTGCGCATCAGGAGCCCTCCAGGGAGGCGGCCGGTGAACGAATGCCGCACGTCGCCGCCCGCCTCACCGGCTGGCCGGGACGAACGGGATGTCGATCTCGTGCGGCGCGCCCTGCATGTCGAAGCTGAGCGTGACGGTCACGTGGTCGCCGGCCACGGGCTGGCCCGCCGCGATCCAGCTCTCGCCCGACTCGTCGATCGCCAGCGGGAGCACTTCGGGAGGCGCATCGGGGCGGCTGACACGCAGACGGACCTGCCGGGCGACGGATGCCGGCAACTCCACGCGGACGGCGTCGGTGAACCATACCGCGTGTCGGCCCGCCGGATCGAGGACGACCTCGTAGTGCACGTCACCGTTCATGAGGACGAGCCCGCCGTGGTGCGGCGCGTGATCGCCGTGCGGCTCCGTGATGCCGGCGTGCTCCACGTCCTTCGGCGGTTCGACGACCACCGCGGCCGGTGCCGCGTCCGGTCCTGGCGGCGCACACGCCGGCGTCCCCAGCACGCCCAGGGCGATGGCCAGGCACGTGCTCACGGCCGGCCGGCGGCAGGCCGTCATGGATGGCGATCCTTTGTCGTGTCCGGCGGCGGTTCCACGGCGCCCACCGCAGGGCGGACCTTCAGGTCCGCCACCGGCACGACAGGCACGGCAGGCGCGTCCGGCGTCGGGTCCTTGAGCGGCGCGGGCAGGACGTCGGCCTCCGGCCGTGCCGCCAGCGCACCCCATGTGGCCAGTCCGCCGCCCATCCACTCCGAGAGCGCGACCATGAACTGGAGGATGTCGAACCCGTCCAGCATCAGGCCGACGGTGCGCGCGGTCGCCATCGAGATGAGCGCGCACGCCCCGGCGAAGAGGCCCACGCGGACGAACTCGCGGCGGAAGGCACAGATGAGCAGGAAGATGCCGATGCCGAACTCGAGGCCGCCGTACATCGCGCGGACATCGGTGCGCGCCGCCGGCGTGGACAGCGTGAGCGTCGCGATCGCGGCCATCTGGTCGGGATTGGTGATGAAGGCGAAGCCCACGCCCGCAAAGGTCACACCGAGGAACGCCAGGATCACCCGCCAGAGCGTCATGCGGGGATTCTACCCGAGTACACTGATGGCTTTTGCCCGGCGAGGAGTGCCCTGAATGACGGAACCCGTAGCAGGTCCCTGGTATCGACAGGTGACCCCGACGCAGTGGAAGGCCTTCCTGACCACGTTTGCGGCCTGGACGCTCGACGCGTTCGACTTCACCATCCTGACGTTCGTCCTTGTCGACATCCAGGACAGCTTCTCGGTCAACCGCGCGCTCGCGGGGCTGCTGGGTACGGTGACGCTGCTCTTCCGCGTCGCCGGCGGCATCGGCGCCGGGACGCTCGCGGACCGGTACGGCCGCAAGGGGCCCATCATCTTCTCCATCGCGTGGTACACGCTGTTTGCCTTCCTGAGCGGGCTGTCGACCTCCTACGTCATGCTCTTCGCGTTCCGCGGCCTGTTCGGCATCGGGATGGGCGGCATGTGGGCCGCGGGCATGCCGCTCGCGCTGGAGCACTGGCCGGCGCGGCTCCGCGGGCTGGCCTCCGGCATCCTGCAGGGCGGCTACTCGCTGGGCTTCCTGCTGTCGTCGCTCGTCTACCAGCTCGGCTATCCGTTCATCAGCGATCGGCCGGACTGGGCCTGGCGGCTGATGCTCTGGGCCGGCGTCGTGCCGGGCCTGATGATCCTCGGCCTGATGACGCGCGTCCCGGAGAGCCCGGTGTGGCTGGAACAGCAGCGGCGTCTGGCCGCCGACGGCACGCGCCGCCGGATGTCGCTCGGACGGCTGTTCGATCGCGACCTGCTGTGGGTGACCATTCATACGTCCGTCCTCATGGGCGCGTTCGTGTCGATGTACCAGTCCACGACGTTCTGGTACCCCACGCTGCTGACGCAACTCCAGAAGTCGCCGCTGGTGTTCCTCCTCCTGCTGAACGCCGGAGGCCTGATCGGGTCCGTGGCGCTCGGCGCGCTCTCCGAGCGGTGGGGCGGCCGCCGGGGGGCGGCCACGCTCGGCGTGATCCTCGGCCTGGCGTCTGCGCCGATCTTCCTGTTCTCGGAATCGAACGCCGGCCTGATGCTCGGCGCGTGGTGCATCGGGTTCTTCGCGTCGGGCGCCTGGGGGATCGTGCCGGGCTACCTGGCCGAGCGGTTCCCGACCGACGCGCGCGGCGTGGGGACGGGGTTTGCCTATCACGTCGGCGTCGGCATCGGGGCATATGCGCCCTACCTGATCGGCGCGATGCAGGACAGCGGGACGGCGCTCAGCACCGCGATGCTCCAGTGCGTGGTGACGGCAGGGGTCGTCGTCCTCGTGCTGCTGTGGCTCGGACCGGAAACGCAGGGGAAAGGGTTGGAGTGATCTGCCATCTGGTGACCACGTGATCTGGTGAACGGTTGATCTGATCGGTTCATCCCGGCGTTCGTCCCATTCGTGTTCCGTCCCGTCGAGGTTCCGCTACCATCGTGCGCATGCACGACGTTCGCATCGCGCTCCGGAACCTGCGGACGCGGCCCGGGTTCACGGCCGTGGCCGTGCTGACGCTTGCCCTCGGCATCGGCGCCAACGCCGCCGTCTTCACCGTCGTCCACGCGGTCCTGCTGCAGCCGCTGCCCTACGCGGATCCCGGACGCGTGGTCGTGCTCATGGAGCAGACGCCGTCGTTTCCGTCCGTGTCCGTCACGCGCGACAACTTCGATGACTGGCGCGAGCGGAGCCGGTCCTTCAGCGGCATGGGCGCGTTCCGGTCCCTGAGCATGACCATCACCGGCGCGGGCGATCCGGAACGCGTGCCGGCCCGGATGATCAGTGCCTCGCTCCTCCCGCTGCTCGGCGTCCGGGTGGCGGACGGGCGCGGGTTCGATGCCGCGGACGACGCGCCGGGTGCGGAGGGTGTGGCCGTGCTCGCCGACGGCTTCGCACGGCGGCGGTTTGCGGGCGGCGGAGCGGTCGGCAGCATCCTGCTCCTGGACAACCGGCCGCACACGGTCATTGGCGTCCTGCCGCCGCGCTTCGAGCTGTTCCAGCCGGCGGACGTCTACGTGCCGTTCGGCCCGTGGGCCGCGACGCTGCCGGAGGATCGCGGCTGGCACCCCGGCATCTTCCCCGTGGCCCGCCTCGGGCCGGGCGTCTCCATCGAGCAGGCTCGCGCGGAGATGGACGGGATTGCCCTGCAGCTCGAGCAGGAGTACCCGGACTCGAACCGTCACGTGCGCGCGCTGGTCACGCCGCTCCAGGACCAGATGGTCCAGAACGTGCGGCCGGCCCTGCTGATGCTGCTCGGCGCCGTCGCGCTCGTGCTGCTCATCGCGTGCGCGAACGTGGCGAACCTGCTGCTCGCGCGGGCCGTGGGCCGGCAGAAGGAGATGGCCATCCGCGCGGCCATCGGCGCTGCCCGCGGGCGGCTGGTCCGCCAGCTTGTCGTCGAGAGCGTGGTGCTCGCGGCCGTCGGCGGCGCGACGGGCCTGCTGGTGGCGTCCTGGGGCGTGTCGCTCCTCAGCGGGCCGGCGGTCGCCGGCCTGCCGCGCGCCGAGCAGATCGCGGTGGCGTGGCCGGTGGCGCTCTTCGCGATGGGCCTGTCCCTGGTCACGGGGCTCATCTTCGGCCTGGTGCCGGCCGTGCGGGCCACGCGCGTGGACCTGCGCGAGTCGCTCAACGAGGACGGGCGGGGCAGCGGGGCGGGCGGGGTCCGCCACCGGCGGCTCCGCAGCACGCTGGTGGTCGTCGAGGTGGCGCTGGCGCTCATCCTGCTCGTCGGCGCCGGTCTTCTCCTCCGCAGCTTTGCCGCGCTCACGGGCGTCGCGCCGGGTTTCGATCCGTCGAACCTGCTCGTCGTCAACCTGCCGTTCTCGCCGGTCACCTATGCGGACGACACGACCCGCACGGGCATGGTCGAGCGCCTCGTGGATCGCATCCGTCAACTGCCCGGGGTCCGCAACGCGGCCATCACGACCATGCTGCCGATGAGCGGCGCCGGCGCCACCATTCACTTCAACCGGGCCGCCGAGCCGCCGCGCGGTCCCGACGACTACATCATGGCCGGCTACCGTGCGGTGACGCCGGACTACCTGTCCACGCTCGGCGTGCCGCTGCTCCGAGGCCGCCTCCTCGCGGACGGCGACAGGGAGGGCGCGCCGCCGGTCGTGGTGATCAACGAGTCCATGGCGCGGCAGTTCTTCGGCGATCTCGATCCGATCGGCCAGCGCATCCAGCTCGGGACGGAGCCGTCGCCGGACTTCCCCACGATGGAGATCGTCGGCATCGTCGCCGACGTCAAGCAGTCCTTCGAGGCCGGCGCGAAGGCGGAGATGTTCCTTCCGTACCTGCAGCACCCGGACCCCGTCCTGGCCGGGATGTACCGCAACACGGCCCTTGTCGTGCGGACCGTCGGGGAGCCCGGGGCCATGACGGCAGCGGTCCGCGCGGCCGTCCAGGAGATTGACGGGGCGCAGCCGCTCGTCAACGTGCGGACGATGGCGCAGGCGGTGTCGACGACAGTGGCGCAGCCGCGGCTGCAGACCGTGCTGCTGGCGATCTTCGCCGGCGTGGCGGCGGCGCTGGCCGTGCTCGGCGTCTACGGCGTCATGGCCTACACCGTGTCGCAACGCACGCAGGAGATCGGCGTGCGCATGGCCATGGGCGCGTCGCCCGCGTCGGTGGTGCGTCTGGTGGTGTGGCAGGGCCTGCGCCTGGCGCTGGCCGGCATCGCGGTGGGCCTGGTCGGGGCGGTGTGGGCCACCGGCGCGCTGCGCGGGCTGCTGTTCGACGTGAGCGGGCTGGATGCGGTCGCGTTCGGTGCCGCGACGGCGCTCCTGACCGGCGCGGCGGTGCTGGCCAGTTATCTCCCTGCGCGGCGGGCCGCAAGGGGGTTACCGGTAAAGCTCATCTGATGATCTGTTGATCGGGTGATCGGGTGATCTGATCCGGCGATCCGATGACGTGAAGATCCATCGGTTGAATCTGGTGATCGAGCGTGCCCGGCAGTAGGGCGACCCTGAAGGGTCGCCCCTACGCCCGTCATCACGCGACCCTGAAGGGTCGCCCCTACGCC
>CAZUGF010000069.1:1752-23366 GCA_964619705.1 uncultured Bifidobacteriaceae bacterium | reverse complement strand
CGAGGCCTTCATCGGCGGCACAGTCGCCTTTGGAGTGGTCCGCTTGACAGGGAAGCTTACGATCTGCGCTAAACGGATTCGCCGCATTACGGTCTCCACCAAATCGCCGAGCCGTTGTGATAGATCACCCAATTACCGCATCACAGACATGAGCGCATCGGGATCCCCGGCAGCAGTGCTTGGGTTTTCCACATCGCTCGTGGAGGCGGGACTGTTGTCCCCGATTGACGGTGCAGCGACAAGGCAGTCGAGCCGAGACGTCACCGTTCCTCGTCGACCTCGAGCGGGCGACGGCTCCAAAGACCTTGGTGCGATCGTCCGGACGTGATGCTCACTTCGATTTCACCGTTACTTGGGCCAGCCGCAGCAGGTCGGCGGCGCTGGTCGAGACCAGGTCGGCGGAAGTTCTCCCCGTATTCTTCATCGCTTCATCCACCAAGTAAGTGCCGGCTCGCATTCCCACCCATCGTCGACCGTCTGGATGTTTGTAGAGCCATTCGTTACTGCTGGCCGTCGACGGTTGCGAGAGAAGCTCTTTCACCCATTCCGAGGCGTCATCGGGATATTGCGCCCATGGTCTAACAACGCCGGCGAAGTCGCGCTCGAATGCCGTCGCCAGACCCTCGGCCACAACCTGATCGATCAGCGCGTTACTGGTTGAACCACGGACCAAGTGGTGAAATTCGTGAAAGAGCGCCCCACGCAAATGCTGCCTCGCGATCGCGGACACGCCTTCCGGCCGATCGACGTCGACCGTCCATACAACCCAATCGGGCGGGATGACTGCAGCCCCGGCGCCGACCTCCGGGATCACGTCCTTCCCTGACCGCACTCGGAGAATCAGAGGGTCGGCGAGACTCGGAAGATGACGCCGAACCTCCACCGCCGTTTCGCCAGCAATTCGCTGAATCAGCGCGCGTTCCCAAATCGAAAACTCGTACGCCCCATAGAACTCCGTCTTCACGGAGTGCGCACTGCATGCCGCGACAACAGAGATACTACCAATGGCGATCAGCACACGAACGGAGGCCAACATCAAGGTTGTCAGATAGTTGTCACGGTCACCTTCACCGATTTCGGATTCGTGATACTCAACCGAACTGTGGAGCGCGAATAGGCCCGAAGAACCTACCTTTGATTGTCACGCAAGTCGTCATTCCGTTGCAATTGTTGACGCGGGACCAACAATTCGAGCTACTCCCGGGGGAGGGGCCCCGTTCTTGGTTCACTCGGAGAGTGAGCTCTCGGCACGGCGCACGTCGGACAGCGAAGTAGCGTCGGCCTGAGGCAATCTCTAGATTGCCCCGAGTCGCTGATGCTCACTCTCATCTTCTGCGCGTACGCGAGCCGCCGATTCAGGACACAATGAGCACGGGCGCCGAGCCGGCCCCAGGGGAGCCCACCGCATGAGCCTCACGCCCTTCACCCTGTCGTATCGCAACCTGTCCGAAGGGCTCTGGTCACGCGTTCGAACGTTCGACGCCGCTGCTGCGCGCAGGGCGACGAATTCTTCCGGCAGCTTGGCGGATTGGAGTCGCTGCGTCTGAAAGCGCAGTGCAACACCGGCTCCATCCCAGTGGCCTCTCAGTGGGCGCTGTTCGCGCTCGCGTACTTCACCGGCCCGGAGGTGGTGGTCGAGATGGGCACCTTCATCGGCAAGTCGGCCATGGCGCTTGCCAAGGGTATGGACGCGGCGGGCAAGCCGGGCGAGGTGCATACCTGCGACTCCGCGCACCATTTCGACCTGCCGAAACTGTCGTAGACCACGGTCACGCAGTACCCCGGATCGACTTCGACAGAGATGCTCAGGAAGAGGGCCGAGGATGGTTACAACGGCCACGTCGAGATCGCCCACGCTCGCCAGGCAGCATGGTCTGTCGAACGTTGTCCTCGGTAAGGCATGCCGCCGTCGCCACGACATCCCGGTTCCGCCGTGCGGCTACTGGGCGCGCAAGGCTGCTGGCCACAACCTCCGTCGTCCTCCTCTGCCGGCGGCGAGAGACGGCCGTGAGTCGGTGACGCTGCGGGGGCGGGGCCGGCCTGCTCCTCCGCCAGACGACGTTGGCAGCCGTGGCTGGCGGCCGTGCTGGGTCTAGAATCGCCCGAGCATGCCAGTCTCTGATGGCTTCGTCGATTTCGTGCTCGAGCAGCTCGACCCGCTCGGTCCAATTGCGTCGAAGCGCATGTTCGGCGGCGTCGGCCTTTACGCCGGCGATCTGTTCTTTGCACTCGTGTCTCGCGACGAACTCTACCTGAAGGCCGACGATGACACGCGCGGCAGGCGCGAGGCGGCGGGCGCGCGCCCTTTTCAGCCCTTTCCCGATCGCCCGCGCGGCAAAGGACAGATTCACTACTACAGCGTGCCTGCTGGAATCCTCGAGGACGGCGACATGCTCGTCGCCTGGGCCAAGGAGGCGGTGTCGATCGCGCGCGCCCAGCGCGCCTCCCGGTCGAAGCGGCGCCGCTGACCCGCGTCGCCGCGAACCAGCCGCGGCAGCAGCGCGTGAGCCCGAAAGATCGGCTCTGCTGCACGCGTTCAAGGAGACATGGAGACGAACGGAACGTCAGGCGGCATGGACGAGGCGTGTCGAACATCGTCCCTGACACCCAAGCAGTCACTCCGCAACACCCTAAATTCTTCCACCGCAGCACGTTGCGTATTCCGATTCCCGATGCTCCGTTCGTGCCCACCCGGCCCACAGCTCACTCATGTGTCAACGTCGGGATGGAGCCGTGGCTACTGCAACCAGGCCAGGAGCGCGGCCTTGTCGATCGACTCCAGCAGCCGCAGGTTGGCGGTGCATCCACCGGGGTGCGGAGTCGTTCGGTTCGGGTCCAGGCACCGCTCGACGCGGGTGATGACCAGCAACTGCGGCGCCGAGCGCGGGAGCGCCGGGTTGAACAGCGACCAGTTCGGGCGCACGAGCGGATCGCAGCCGGGTGCCGGCGCGCGACCAAAACGCGAGAGCGCCAGCCCGCGACCGGCACTGGCACCGCCACTCGCATAGCAGGCGGGCGCCGCCTTGTCTGCCGCCGACAGGCCATCGGCCTTCGCCCTGGCGTCGGCCAGCTCCTCCTCGATCGTCGTCACGACCGCCCTGGCCTTGGCGATGGGCGGCAACAGCACGGCAGCGGTCCGTGCGAGCTCGTCCTCCACCTTCGCCATCTTGTCCAGATACGTCGGGTCCTTCAGCACCGCCGCGATCTGCCTGTGCTCAGCCATACGCCGATCGCGCTTCCCGGCGTCCGTGCGGTCGTCGTATTGAGCCTGAAGGCGAGCCACGCCGTCGCGCTCGTCGGTCAGTCGCTGATCGATGCTGCGGGCGACGAGATCCAGCGTCTCGCCCATGGTCACCGCGGTCCAGATCGGGGTGTCGGTCTTCTTGATCACGATCGCATCGCTGCCGTAGCGCGGCAGGCCGAAGACATCGGGCTCGGGCCGGGCGAGGCGCACGACGTCGACGTCGAGCTTCTCGAACTCCGGGACGCGGCTGTCGCGGGCCGCGAACAGGGGCAGCGACAACTCGTTGACGAAGAACAGCAGCAGTGCCGTTTCTCCCCCGTCTTCTCGCCTGGCCGTGGCGCCGCTGCCGTACTCCATGATCGGGAAGGCGCCGAAGTTGAGCGCCGCCGGCAACGGCCGTACGGTCAGGGCGGGCTCTCCGGGAATCGGCACGCTCCGGCCCGACGCCAGGCCGAGCGAGCCCGACGTCTCGGCGCTGAACCCAATCGGGTTCGTGACGGCTCCGGTGCTCTTGATGATGTCGTTCAGGCGCAGCAACTGTGCTTCGAGGCTCTTCACGTCGGCCGGCCGCGCGCCGAGCGACGTCCGGGTGTCACCGTAGGCGGTGAACGTCCATGGCTTCCACCGGCCGGGAGCGTCCGGGATGTAGCGCATCTGCGCGGCGAGCGCCACGGAGGCGCACACGACGAGCAGTGACACAGCGGGCAAGACCTGGCGCATGGCTGTCTCCTCGGCAGCGATTGAAGTGTCCGACATTGTATGCCGGACGCCGGGTCGAGACGCTGGCCTGGTGCCGGTGCGCACACAGAACGGCGCCAGCCGGTCAGAAGACGGACACCTGTCAGACCTGCCGCAGCGCCTCGGTCGGTTGCACGCGCAGCACCCGGCGCGCCGGCGCGGCGCAGGCCAGTACGCCGACAGCCGTCATGACGACGGACATGATCGCCAGCGCGACGAGCAGATCCGGGGTGACGGCGTCGGCACGCCACGCGATGAGCAGGACAATGCTGTGGCCCGCCAGGATGCCGCCGCCGAGCCGACGACCGGCACGGGCGAACACGCTGCGCAGCTCGCGCGTGGGATTGGCGCCGCGTGCGATACGGATGTCGACCTCTTCAGCACAGGCAGATCGAGTGAGCCACGGAAGGCATCAATGGGCGGACGTGAGGCACAATGTCTCCGATCCGACGTCGTTCCTGTAGGTATCTGGAAGAGCAGCGCTTCCTCATCCAGCTGTCCAGAGGAGTATCGCCGGCTCGCCGCCGACATGCTTTCCCCCGCAAGGGGTGCAGTTCCGAGGAAGGACGACATGGTCAGGTCATACCGATTGGCTGCAGGAGCGCTGGTTCTGTTTCTGGCGAGCGGAGCCTGCTCTGACAGAGCGCTCACGCCTGTCGTGTCCTGCGAGAGCCTCGCCACGATGGAGCTGCGGGAAGCCACCGTGACCATGGCGGAAACGGTCGCGCGGGACGCATTCACGCCGCCTGTCCAGGGTACCGCGGGAGGTGCGGATGGCGGTCCAGGCCGAGGCGGCCCTCCGTCGCCGTTTCAGTCCTCCGGATCAACGGATCTGGTCCAGCCAGCCTTCTGCCGCGTCGCCGTGACGCTGACGCCCAGCGGCGACTCCGACATCAAGATGGAGCTGTGGCTGCCGCTCGAGACGTGGAACGGAAAGTTCTTCGGGGCGGGTAGCTTCGGGTGGGGTGGCTGGATCATGTACGACGGCCTGCTCCTCGGCGTCAAGAACGGCTATGCGGTGGCGAACAACGACACGGGCCACACGGACGCCGCCGGGGGGACAGGGGCGTTCGGCCTGGGCCATCCCGACAAGGTGGTCGACTACGGGTATCGCGCCAACCATGAGATGACGCTGCAGGCCAAGGCAATCGTCCGCGCGTTCTACGGGACGCACCCCGCGCGATCCTACTGGGTGGGCTGTTCGCTGGGGGGACAGCAGGGGCTGACAGAAGCACAGCGCTTCCCGGAGGACTACGACGGGATCGTCGTGGGCGCACCGGCCAACCCGATCGTACGCCTGAACGCCTGGCAGATCTGGCCGTCCTTGTTGATCAATGAAGATCCGGCCCGGGCGATCCCGCAGGCGAAAGCCGCGATGGTGGGCGATGCCATCATCGCGAGATGCGATGAACTGGACGGCGTGAAGGACGGTATCCTCGAAAACCCGCTCGCCTGCGCATTCGATCCGCGGGACATGCAGTGCGCGGGAGCGGATGCGCCTGACTGCCTGACGCCGCCGCAAGTGGATCTCCTCATGAAGCTCTACACGGGACCCGTGCACTCACGCACGGGCGAGTTGATGCACGCACCCATGGTGCCGGGCGCGGTTGGCAATCTCTCCGGAGGCAGTCCCATGTCGGTCGCGACAGGCCTGTTCCAGAACCTCATCTTCCAGGATCCCGCGTGGGACTGGCGCACGCTCGACATGGACACCGACATCGCGTTCGGTGAGAAGGTGCTCGGTACCGTGAACGTGGCCACCAACCCCAACCTGAAACCGTTCTTCGATCGCGGCGGGAAGCTGCTGATGTACCACGGCTGGGGTGATGGCAGCAGTCCAGTGGAGAGCTTCCACTACTACGATTCGGTGCTGAAGACGGTGGGCCCGACCGCCCGCGACGCCATGCGCGTGTTCGCGATTCCGGGCATGGGACACTGCTTCGGCGGTCCGGGCTGCGACACTTTCAGCAAGCTCGACGCGATCGACGAGTGGGTGGAAACGGGCAACGCGCCCGACCGGATCGTCGCCTCGAAGGTGGTCGACGGGAAGGTCACCCGCACGCATCCCCTGTGTGCGTATCCCATGGTCGCGACGTACACGGGAACGGGCAGCACCGACGCCGCAGAGAGTTTCGTCTGCGCGGAGGTTCCAACGCCAGACGGGGCGGGACGCTGATCACTGTGCCGCGTCGCCGGCGCGTTACAACGACGCCACGTGCTGACCTTCCTGACGTCGGACATGTTCGGTCCGCGCCTCGCCGACGTTAGCACCTGTACCACCGACAGGAGGTGCTCGTGCACATCTGGACTCCGGCGTTTCACCACCAGTTCCTCGACGGGAATCCTGCGAACTTCAGCGCGCCGCCCGGGGTGCTGACGGCGCTGCCGAACGGCCTTGTCGTGCAGCCCACGCCGCCGCCGGACGAGCGCGGCTATGCGATCGCGCCGGGGCACTCGCTCAGTTACGCGCTCGAACGCACACTCCTCGGTGTGATCGGCATCGACGTCAGGCTCGATGTCGTCGTCTTCGGCAGCGCGCAGGACCAGCTCGACGTGCAGGTGCGTCTCGACGGGCAGGCCGTTCGCGTCATCGCGACCTTCCTCGGCCCGCTGCTGAGACTCCAGCTCTGGGTGGGCGGCACGTCCATGGCCACCAGCATTCCACTCGACTCCGCGAGCGGCCTGTTTCGCCTCCGCCTTCGCTGGCACACGCACGGGCAGGCGTCGATGTGGGTGAACGACGCCCTGAAGGCATACGAGCCCGCCCTGCAGCCGGGGTCGTCGCTGCCCCTGACGACCCTCTTTCTCGGCCACCACTCGACGCTGGTCACACCGGATCCGCCGAAGATGCGGGCCCGTCGCCTCACGGTGAAGGTCCTGCGAAAGGACGATGCGACGCGCCTGCTGGATGACCTCTTCCCGCTGCCGCGTCCACTGCCGGTCGATCCCGAATGCGCGAAGCACGTGCAGGGGCTGGCTGGCGCCGCGATGGTCGAGGCGCGGCAACTGATGACGGCCGCCGTGGCCACCTGGACCAGGCGCTGGACCGAAGGCCAGGCGGGCAGTCCCTTCTCAGCGGAGGCCGTGGCGGCGCACGAGGCCGCCGTGCAGGCGGGGCGCGCATTCATCGCATTCATGCTCGATCAGGACCGGGCCGACGCCGATCGGTTTCTCGCAGAGGCCAGGACGTTCCTGGCGTTGCTGCAGACGGTCGACCCGGCGCGGTACACGGCGCTCGTGGCCAGGGCCGAAGACGCGTCGACGCGACTCGATGTGCCATGTGTCGCCGCGCTCGAACCGCTCCGCCGCCTGTACGCACCGCGGCTGACTCCCCTGGCCGAGCTCGTCCGCGACCTGGCGATCGCCGCACATGCCCCGGGAGAACCCCATGCTTGATCTGAAGGCCCATGCCGACGTCGCCGAGTCGAGCGCGTTCAACCTCACGGGCCCCTTGCCGCACGCCACCGTCGTGCAGCTCGCGGACGCCTGGTATCCCGAGATTCGCTTCCACGAAGCCGAACGCTTCCACCCGGTCGACTTCGAGGCGCTGTTCGCCGTGCCGCCCGCCGTGATGGCGACCCTCGACGAGCCGACGAGGGACACGCTGCGCATCCAGGTCGGGTCATCGCGCTTCGATCCGCCCATCGTGCGCACGGGTTCGGACACGGTGCCGGCGAGCGCACTCGCGACCGCGGTGCTCGACGATCCCGCGACCGGTGCCGAGGTGCAGGCGCGGCTCTCGTCGGGCAGCGTGTATACGCATGGCGGCGGTTTCGACCGGTCGACACAGCTCTTCGGCGCGTCCTCGACGGTTCAGGGCCTGGTCAACCCGTCACCGGGCGATCCGCGCGTCCCGCGCCATCCGATCGTGGTCCGCACCGAGATGCGGTTCCTCTACGAGACCCTGAAGCACGAGCTGCAGGCCGACCGGCCCGACGACGCGCTGTGGGGGCGCTTCGCGGTCGAGCATTCGTTCTTCCGGGCCGCCAGCGGCAGCCACGTGCCGTTCACCACCAGCGCCAAGCGCGAGATCCTCCGGCGCCTCATCGCGGCATTCGATGCGGGCGACGAGGCCCTGCAGGCGGCCGTGCTCGCGGACATTCCGCAGTCCTGGGAGTTCGTCGGGCGCGCGTGGGACGCCCTTCGCCACTACGTGTTCCTCGAGTACTACTTCCTGTACGCCTTCAACGACTACCTGCAGGTGGCGGATTCGGTCTTCTCCAATGAACACGAGGGCGACAACGAAGGCTGCTGCGTGGTGTTCGATCGCCGCGATCTCGAGGATCTCGCCGCCGGCACGAAGACCCTCGACGACATCGTCGCGCACACGGTCATCACGTCCGTGCACGAGGAATTCAACGACAACGACGAGCTGAAGCGCCTGCCGCTCGATCGGGACCGCGCGCGCGACGACCTCGTGGTCTACGTCGCCGCCGGCAGCCACGCCACGTACCTCACGGCCGGCAGCCACGATGTGCTCGACTTCGAGGACATCCTGACGGACTTTCCGGGCAAGGTTCCCGGATGGGCGTGGCTCATCCCCGGTGCGGCACCGGTCATCGTGCTCCTCCTGTTGATGACGGCCATCGCCGAGCACTTCGCCGACTCGGAGGACGAGACGTCGGACAACGGCGTGTCCACAGGCCCGGAACCCGAGGCCGGGACCGATCCGGGGCCGCTCGCCTTTCCGAGCCGTCGCGTGGTCACGCCGCTCTCGGCGATCGCGGGGCCGGGCGCGGACGTGAACGCATATCAGGCCGCGCTCGAGTCAGCGCCGGCCACGGTGTCTCTGGCCGATCTCACGCGCCGCGCGTTCCCCGGAACATGGGGCGCGCACGACGGCCTGCGCGACCACAGCCCGAAGTGGGAGAACAAGACGGCACGCTACTTTCGCAAGTTCGTGCACTCGGGCGACATCAGGACGAACGTGATTCTGTGACCGGACGGGGCGGGGATGGCTCCGGAGCAGGGCCGGCTCAGGGCGTCGCTGTCCCGTCCGCCGCACCCAGCAGCCGCGCGCGGGTCAGCGTGCGTGCGACGACGGTCAGCCAGTCCGGCCCGTCCTCGAGACGCCGGCACGCCGCCATGACCGCCGGACTCAGCGATGGCGCCCGGAGCACGCGTGCCATCACCGCCGCGCGGGATCCGATCAGCTTGCCGGCGAGCTGGCGTTCCACGCTCGACCGTGCGTTTGCCAGCGACAGGGCCGACTCCCACGCGCTCTCGCGCGCCACCTGGAGCGAGAACAGGCTCAGCATCTCGTCGAGCTGTCCGGCCGCTTCGCCCATGGCGCGGAGGCCCGGCGCGTACAGCGTCGAGAGCTGCTCCGTCGCGCGATCGACCACCGATCCGAGCACGGCGTTCACCGCCGCGTGATCGGCGTATCTCGCCTCGCGATCGGGATCGATCGACACGCTCGCCAGCGCAAACGGCAGGTCGTTGTTCACGTGCGCGTTCACGCCCAGAAACACGTCCTGCAGCACCAGGCTGCGCCCGGCACGCGCGGCATCGAAGCACAGGTACCACGACTTCGGCGCGTCGCCCGGCCGGCGCCGATCCCAGCGATCGAGCGCATCGACATAGAGGTTGGCAAACGCTACCGCATACCGGTGCACCCAGTCGTTGTCGCGGAAGAAGCCGCGCGCGAGGCGGGCGCGGATCTCGTCGGACACCGTCCCGTACAGGGTCAGGAAGATGCTGCGCCGGTCGCCGGCGTCACGGAAGCGTGCCTCCCACGCCGTCAGGCCCGCGACGACATCGTCGATGGTTCGATAGGCAGCGGTCGCCGTCATCCGGCCACATTATGCCGCGGATCCGTCACGTGGGGCGTCCCGATGGCGATCGTCCTCACCGTCGCCGATGACCGCCGATGGCGCTGGTGCCGCGGCGTTTGCGCCACGTCCCGGGCGGAAGCCCGACAAACTTCTTGAAGGCGCGATTGAACGCCGCCTCGGACTCGTATCCGACCGCTGCGGCCGCCTCCGCGATGCTCATGCGTCGCTCGGTCAGGAGATTCGCGGCCACCTGCAGGCGCCAGCGCGCCAGGTAGTGCATCGGCGGCACGCCGACGAAGCTCGCGAACCGCTCGGCGAATCCGGCGCGGGACATGCCGACCTCCCGCGCGATCGCATCCACTGTCCACGCGTGCGCCGGACGGCTGTGCAGGAGATGGAGTGCGGCTCCCACCTGGGGGTCACGCACACCCGAGCACCACCCTCGCGCATCCTCCGGCAGGGCGCTGATGTGCTTGCGCAGCACTTCCACGAACATCAGCTCGGCCAGCCTCGCGAGCATCGCCTCGCCTCCCGCCGTACCGCGGGCGCTCTCTGCCGCGGCGGCGCGGACCAGGCCCAGCAGCCAGTCCTGGGTGGCCGGAGACACCGACGCGTGGAACATCCGCGGGAGGGCGTCGAGCAGCGGGTTGAACGGGCGCACGTCACACCCGAAGTACCCGCAGATGAAATGGTTCCGCTCCGGGCCTCCACCCTGGTTGAGCACGAACGGAACGGGCTGACACCGATCGGTCGGGCGACGATACATGTTGAGGTCGGCCTCGCCCCGCATGCCTGGCGCGGACGAGAGCACATGGTCGTCGCCCATGGGCATGACGACGAAGTCGCCGGCGTTGAGGCGGAGGGGCGGCATCACGTCAGGCAGCTCCGCCCAGCACGAACCGGCCATCACCACATGGAAGGCAATCACGTGCTCCACGTTCGGCATGACGTCGCGCCTGAAGGTCTCCGCTCGCGGTGTCGGGGACACCCACGGCGGGAAGGCCTCGACATCGAAGAAGACCGCCCCCGTGAGGCGAACCGCACTCAGCACGTCGGACAGGACATCCACGCTTGCTCCCCCACCCACGCGGCCGGGCGCCCGGCCGCCGTCGCACATCGCACGGCCCTCATGCCCGCTGCAGGCCCGCATCTGGACGAGCGGGCAACCAATGTAGACGGCCGGGCATGGACCCGTTCAATGGGCAAACGTACGTTGGCGTCTGGACGGCGCCATCGCAGAGGCGCCCTTGTTCCCGAGGAGCCCATGATACGCGACGCATTGATCGACCCGTTCCGAACCAGCCTCCGTGGTGAGGTGATACGCGCCGGCGATCCCACGTACGACGAAGCGAGGCAGCTCTACAACGGGATGATTGACAAGCGGCCGTTGTTGATCGCGCGGTGCGTGGATGTCGCCGACGTGATCGCGTGCGTGAACTTCGCGCGGGACGCGCGCCTGCTCGTCGCGGTCCGCGGCGGCGGCCACAACGGTCCCGGACTCGGCAGCTGCGACGGCGGGCTCGTCATCGATCTCTCCCTGATGAAGGGCGTTCGCACAGACCCGGAACGCCGGACTGTTCGTGTCGGGGCGGGCTGCACGTCAGGCGATGTCGACCACGCGACGCACGCCTTCGGCCTGGCCGTCCCATTCGGCATCGTGTCGACCACGGGCGTGGCCGGGCTCACGCTCGGCGGCGGCATCGGCTACCTGGCGCGCCAGCACGGCCTCACCATCGACAACCTCCTGGAGGCGGACGTCGTCCTCGCCGACGGACGTTTCGTGACCGCGAGCGGCGACCGGCACCCGGATCTGTTCTGGGCGCTTCGCGGCGGCGGCGGCAACTTCGGCGTCGTGACGAGCTTCGTCTTCCGGGCCCACCCCGTGCGCCTGGTCTACGGAGGACCCGTCTTCTGGGACGCCGCGCATGCGCGAGCGGTCATGCGCGCGTACCGGGACTTCCTGCCGACGGCGCCCGAGGCGCTCGGCGCCTTCGTCGGCCTCAAGACCGTGCCGTCCGTGGATCCGTTCCCGCGAGAACACCGGGGCACGCGCGCCTGCGCGATCGTCTCCAGCTACAACGGCCCGGCAGCCGCCGGCGAGAAGGCCCTCGCGCCGCTGCTCGAGGCGCTGCCCGCTCCGATCTTCAACTGGATGACGACGCTGCCGTTCCCGGCGATGCAGTCGCTGTTCGATCCGCTCATGCCCAGGGGGCTCCAGTGGTACTGGAAGGGCGACGTCGTGAGGGCCCTCCCCGACGAGGCCATCGACGCGCACATCGCCCAGGCGGACCAGGCCCCGAGCCAACTCTCGCTCATGCACCTCTACCCGATCGACGGGGCCGTCCGGCGCGTGGCGAAGGACGCCACCGCCTGGAGCGCGCGCGACGCGACGTGGGCCATGGTCATTGCCGGCATCGATGCCGATCCCGCGAGCGCCGATGCGCTGAAGCGCTGGGGCCGCGCATACTGGGAGCACGTGCACCCATTCCATCCCGGCGGCGCCTACATCAACTTCATGATGGACGATGAAGCCGCAGGCCTGCTGGAAGCGACGTACGGCGACAACTACGCACGGCTCGCGCGCGTCAAGGCCGAGTACGACCCGGCGAACTTCTTCCGGGTGAACCAGAACATCCTGCCCGCAGGGACGGGATGACGGGGGCTTCGGGCTTTGGGCTCTGGGCTTCGGCCTCTTCACACCCTCAGTCCCAACCACACGAGGCGAGCCCGTGATTCGACTGATCTGCTCGACTGCCGCTGCCGCGCTCTTCGTGGCGTGCAGCGTGGTGACCGGGCCACGTCCGTCCACCCTGCTCGCGCAACCGGAGACATCGCCCCCGGCACTCGCACACATGCCGCCAGCCACGACAGTGCGGACCGGCACGCCCGGCCAGCCGACGGCGGGGGCGTTCGGGGACCTGGCGGGACTCGTCGCGATTGGCGACACGGTCTGCGTGGTTGATGCGTCCGGCCGGGAGACGCGAGAGCGAATCGTGTCGATCTCCGACGTCCACCTGACAGTGACGGCCGCCGGACCCGATCGCGTGTTCCACGCAGATACCATCCGTCGAGTCGACCGCTGGCGCAGGGACTCGATCTGGAATGGTGTGCTCATGGGAGCGGGGGCGGGAGCGCTCGTGGGACTCGGCGTCGGCAGGTCCGCCGACTCGCGCTCGTGCCCCCGGTCGGCAGTCGAATGCGGCCAGGGAGTCCTGATCGGCACAGCCGGAGGCGCGATCTGGGGTGCCCTCGGCGGCTGGGTCGTGGACGCGCTGATTCGGAAGCGTGAGACCGTCTATGCCGCGGCTCCGACCACCGGGAGATAGCGACACACGGTCGCACAGGCGTTCCCGGCGGCCAGCCGCGGGCCCCGTCCCTCGTTCGGTGCCCGGCTCGAGGCCGGCCCCTGAGCCTGCTCTATGATCGGCGCATTCATGCCGACACGCTCCCCTGCTGCCCAATCCGGCTACTGGCTGGCATGCGCACTCCTCGTCGCGGCCTGCATCGTGCCAACCGATGCCCAGGCGCAGCGCGCGCTCCGGTGGGACAGCCTCGAGGTGACTGCGCATCTCGACGCCAGCGGCACGCTGCATGTCGTCGAAACACACGCGATGCTGTTCACCGGCGACTGGAACGGCGGCGAGCGGGCGTTCAACATCCGGCCTCGCCAGCGCATCTCCCTGTCCGGCATCGCCCGCGTCGGCCCCGACGGACCGGTGGCCCTCACCGAGGACGCCAGCCTGGACGATGTGGACGACTATGCGTGGGCCGATCGAACGACGCTCCGCTGGCGAAGCCGGCGCCCCTCCGGTCCACCGTTCGCGGACACGAGGATTGCCTACGAGATTCGCTACGCCCTCTCCGGAATCCTGCTGGAGGACGGTGACGGGTATCAGATCGACCACGACTTCGCCTTCCCCGATCGCCAGGGCGCGATCGAGAGCTTCGAGCTCCGCCTGAGTTTCGATCCGTCGTGGCAGCCCTCGAGCCACATCGAACCGCTCTATACCGCGGCGTCGCTCCCGCCCGGCCGACGCTTCGTCCTGACCATCCCGCTCCAATACCGTGGCGCCGGAACGCCGGCCGCGCTCGACACGTCGCGCCCCCCGGTCATCATCGGCGGCGTGCTCGCGATCACAGGCGTCATCGTCCTGACCCTGGCGTGGTTCTTCGTGCGGGAGGAGTCCATCGGTCGCTTCGCGCCGCTCGCGACCGGCATCGACCAGGCGTGGCTGCGCGAGCACGTCCTGGCGTATCCGCCGGAGGTGGTGGCCGCCGCATGGGACGAGCACATCGGCAGCGCCGAGGTCGTTGCGCTCCTTGCCCGTCTGGAAGCCGACGGCGCGCTCGAGAGTTCGCTGAGCACGGCCAGACGCGGAGCGACGATGACCCTGCGGCTGAAGGGCGAGCGAGGCAGACTCGACGGATACGAGCGGGCGCTGATCGACAAGCTGTTCTTCCATCGCCGCACGGAGACCAGCACCAGTGCCGTGCGCGAGCACTATCGCGACAGCGGGTTCAACCCGGCCGACGAGATCCGGCCGGGGCTCGAGGCTGCCGTCGAGGCGATCCTTCCGCCTGGACCGGCTCCGCAGCGCCGGCCGCCGATTGCCGGTTCCGTCTTCGCGATCGGGCTGGGCCTCCTGTTGTGGACGGCGTGGACGGGCTCTCCCACCGTGTGGTGGCCGACCGTCTCGGCCGTGGTACTCACCAGCATGGGTGTCATGTCGGGCACGCTGTTCCGGAGGGATCCCGGCCGGGGACGCAGCGCCGCGCTCCTCGCCCTGATACCGGCCCTGGCGATCGCGGCCCTCACAATCTGGTTCCTGTGGTGGCCCGCGGGCACGGGCAGCGTCGAGCTTCGGTCCGCAACCGTGCTCGGCATGGTGGCCGTGGCGGCGGCGTTGACCTTCTGGTCGGTCGCCGCGCTGAGGTCGCGCAGGCATCACGACGCGATGGCGTTCCGCAAGAACCTGGCGGCCGCGCGTCGGTTCTTCGCCAGTGAGCTCGGCAAGGAGCAGCCGGCGCTGGCCGACGAGTGGTATCCGTGGCTGCTGGCCTTCGGCCTCGGAAGGAAGGTCGACCGCTGGTCGACGACCCATGCCGGCGCGGTCACGAGCCGGAACACCGGCTCGACTTCATGGTCGTCGTCTTCGTCATCATCACCGGTCTCAGGTGGGTGGACCGGACTGGCCGGCGGTCGAGGCGGCGGCGCCGGGGGCGGTGCATCCTGGCAGGCTGCGGCAGGAGGGATGGCGGCAGGAGTGTCGGCGTCGAGCAGCTCGGGCGGGGGGTCGAGCGGAGGGTCGTCTGGTGGAGGCTCGTCGGGTGGTGGCGGCGGAGGCGGATGGTAGTCGGGCGCAGCTCGGGCGTCGGCGCGTCGGGTAGATTCATACAATGAGCAGGATGATTCGGATCAGCGGACGCCTGATCGCCGCGGCACGGGCCCTGGCCGGCGTCAGTCAGGCGGACTTCGCGGCTGCGTGCGGCCTGGCTGAGGACACATTGTGCCGGCTGGAGGCGGGCGGCGGCGCCTGGGTCAGCTCCGAAGAGGATGTCGAAGCCATCGCCCGGGGGATGAGTCACTTCGGCGTGATGACCATCGAGGAGACGGACGACCTGGGCGCCGGCGTCCGACTGAAGTTCACACGCGCGGATGTCCGCCAGATCGGCCGCCTTGAAGGCGAAGGGGGAGTGACCGCGTCCGATGACGCGCCGTGAGTCATGCTGGTGCCAACACGGGTGACGCCGCCATTCGCGTGCTCGCCGGCAAGCCGCACCGGCACACGCCGACCGGCGGGCGGGGATCACCGACGAGGGGCTTGCGCCAGGGACGCTAGCGAACGCCGTCCGGCACAGGCTGTCTCGGCACGGCGGAATCCCATCCCTGCATCGTCGCCGTCACCGCGCATACCGCGAACCCGTCGACGTGCACGCAGGTCACCGGCGTCTCCGCGGCCTGCATCGCGGGCACGAGTTCGTCGGCCACGACGTAAAGCGTGTCGTCGCGGACGCGCCGATCGGCGGTGTCCTGCGCCAGCTCCCGACAGTAGGCCTCGACGGCCGCCGTGTCGTGACGCGCGGCGTAGCCGGCGTTGATGTTCATGCGCGCCCGTCCCGCCGCGAGGGCGAAGTACCGGTAGTCGAAGCCGGCCGGACTGCACATGTTGGTCGGGTTCAGCACGAGGTGCGCGTAGCGTGGCAGCACGCGGTCCCAGAACGGGCTCGGCAGCGGGTCGACCAGCGGAGTCGCGTGCGCCGTCCGCACGATCCTCATCGGTCCCCACAGATCCGCCGTCTGCAGCATCACTGCGGTTACCAGGACCGCGATTGCGGTGCGGTGCGGCAGGCGCCGTGCCACGACCGCGACCAGCGCGAAGACAAGCGCGTAGTACAGCGGCCAGACGAAGCGGCCGCTCGCCCGCAGCATCGTGAGGGGTCCCCACCAGCCGGGGTCGTACTCGAACAGCACGCGCGTGCCGAACGTCACGGTGGAACTCACCGCGAAGAGTCCCAGACCAAGACAGACGAGCGCAAAGGCGAGGTCGGTGGCTGTCGGCGCGTCACGCCGTCCGCGGAGCCGCGGCCGGGCCGCCAGCAGCCAGACGGCTGAGAGCCAGAACACGCCGAGTCCGAGGTAGCAATAGCCCTCCAGCTGATCGGCGCTCGTCAGATCGATCGACAGCAGGCGTGCGACGAGACTCCCCGCCGGCGCATCGAAGGGCGCCAGCAGGTTCGTCGACAGGATGCCGAAGCCGGAGTTGCGCAGGTCGTCATCGTCCAGCACGAAGTACCCGCCCGCCCACCAGCCGACGCCGGTCACCGTCGCGAACGCGAGGCCGGTGGCGAGCGCAGGCATCACACCATCCCGGAGCCGCCCGATGAGGCTGGGAATGGCAAGCGCCGCGATCATGGCGGCAATGTACGGCGTGGTGCCGGCCGCGATCCACAGCAGCGCCAGCCAGAGGGCCAGGCGGCGCGACATGCCGCGGTTGCGACATTCGACGTGCAGCCACAACGCGGCGACGATCAGCCAATGACCGCTCAGCGAGGCGTGGCCCATCCGGTGAATCAGGGCCGGCGACAGCGCGATGAGCGAGCCGCCCAACAGCTGCAGCCACGGACTCGCCGTGGCCGTGGCGACCAGCAGACAGCCGAAGACGGCGAGCAGCACGAAACACGCGAGGTACCAGACGCCGAGAAACTGGAACGTCGGTGGCAGCCAGGCCTCGACGAGCTTCAGCGGCATGGCCACGACCGGCAGCGAATCGGTGATGCCGATCGACGACCCCACGGGATGGCCGTAGGAATGCAGGATGCCCGGGGGCAGGCTCCAGGGCTCGTTCCTGAACATGTGCCAGCCCATGAAGTTGACCGACGGGTCGATGCCCCAGTGGAAGATCCAGTCCAGCGCCTGCGTGTCGAGCACCGCGAACCCAAGACAGCGCTCGAAGACGAGCACGCCGGCCGCCGCCGCCAGCACAAGCGCAAGACGCGATGGTTCGCGTGTCTCGTGCGGGTCCCGTGCGGACATCGGCGGTATCCTGACACACTTCATCGACGCCGCCTTCAACCCGCCGCCGGGCGTCACGGAGCGGCGACCGGGCGTTGATCCCTGCGCGGAGGCTCTCTCACTCTTTATTTGACTTCCTAATCGACCGCGGGCATATTCTATTGGAATGTCTAATACAGCACCTTCACGGACGGAAGTCCTGCGCGGCACGCTCGACCTGATGGTGCTGCAGACGCTGGCGGCGCTCGGACCGCAGCACGGCTACGCCATCGGCGCCCGGCTCGAGCAGGTCTCGTCGGGTGCGCTCAGGCTGAACATGGGCACGCTCTATCCGGGGCTGATGCGCCTGGAGCAGCAGGGCCTGGTCAAGGCCGAGTGGGGCGTCACCGACAACAACCGTCAGGCTCGCTTTTACGCCATCACGGCCGCCGGACGCCGGCGGCTCGCCACCGAGAAGAAGGCGTGGGATCAGATGGTGTCGCTCATGCAGACGCTCTTCGAGGATCCGGCATGACGCTCCACGAGGTCCGCTCTTCGCTGCGCGAGTGGACACGACGCGCCTGGGGCGCGCTCAGCGGCCGCCGGACCGACGACGACCTGCAGCGCGAGCTTGCCGGCCATCTCGCTCTCGCGGAGGACGACCTTCGGCGGAAGGGTCACGCGCCGGACGACGCCGCGCGACACGCCCGGGCCGGCGCCGGCGGCCGCGTCCAGGCGCTCGAAGCGCTGCGCGAGCAGCGCGGGCTGCCGTGGCTCGGGTCGTCATGGCTCGACGTCAAGCTGGGCGTTCGCCTGCTCGTCCGCAACTGGGGGCTGACGCTGGTCGGCGGGCTGGCGATGTCCGTGACCATCGGCATCGCCGCGGTCGTGTTCGCCGCGTTCGACCTCCTCATGTGGACGTCCCTCCCTCTCGACGAGGGGGACCGGGTCGTCGCCATCCAGGCGTGGGACCGCGAGGCCCGTCAGCGGCGGGACACGGCGTGGCAGGACGTGGCGCGCTGGCACCACAGCCTGCACTCGGTCGAAGATATCGGCGCGTTCCAGACCATCCGGCGCAACGTCATCACGAGCGGCGGGTCCGTCGAGCTCGCGGCGATCGCCGAAATCTCGGCCTCCGGGTTCCGGATCGCGAGGGTGCCACCGCTCATCGGCCGAGCGCTCGTCGACGCCGACGCCGCGCCAGGCGCTCCCCCCGTCGTCATCATCGCCCACGACGTGTGGCAGCGGCGCTTCGCCGGCGCCGGTGACATCATCGGACGAGAGCTGCGAATCGGCGAGGCCCTGCACACCATCGTCGGCGTCATGCCGGAGGGATTCCGGTTCCCGTTCAATTTCCGGTATTGGGTTCCGCTCCAGATCGAGGCCGGCCAGATGCTGCGCAACACCGGTCCCGAAGGCGTCGTGTTCGGCCGGCTCGCGCCGGACGCGACGCTCGCACGCGCGCACGCCGAGGTGTCGGCGCTGGGACTCCTCGCGTCAGTGGACGCACAGCCGAACCATGACGCGATGGGCCCGCGTGTGGTGCCGTACACCTTCGCCTTCACGGGGGACTTCGAACCCAGCGACCTCGGCCTCGCGTGGTCGCTGTCGAACCTGCTGCTCGTCCTGTTACTCCTGCCGCCGTGCGCGAACGTCGCGATCCTCAACTACGCCCGTACCGTGACGCGCCAGCAGGAGTTCGCGGCCCGCCATGCCCTCGGCGGCAGCCGCGCGCGGATTGTCTCGCAGCTGTTCATCGAGGCGCTCGTGCTGACGGCCGCGGCGGCCGGCGTCGCGCTCCTGATCGTGCGCGTCGTGTCGATCGTGATGGCCGGGCGCCTGCAGCAGATGCCCGGAGGCCCGCCGTTCTGGATGACGTTCGACGTGTCGTATCGCACCCTGCTGTTCGTCGCCGGGCTGGCCGTGATTGGCGCCGCCGTGGCCGGTCTCGTCCCGGCGCTCCAGGCCACCGGGCGCCTGGCGCGCCTCGGTGCCGGCGCCCTGGCCGGACGAACGAGCCTGCGGCTCGGCGCCACGTGGACCACGCTGGTGATCGCGCAGGTCGCCTTCTCCGTCGCCGTGCTGCCGCTGGCTGCCGAGGTCACGTGGGGCACGCTGCGCGCCGGCCTCGTCGGTCCGGGTTTCCCCGCCGAAGAGTTCGCGACCGCACGTGTGGCGCTGGAAGAGGAACGGCGCGACGCGACCTTCGGCAACCGCCAGCGCGAGCTGGAACGACGGCTCCTGGCCGACCCCGGCGTTCTCGGCGTGGCGGCCGCCCTGCGCCCGCCCGGCGAGGAGCCCTGGGTGTTCGTCGACATCGAGGGCCTTGACGTGCCGAGTGAGGTCCTCAACGGCCCGCTGCCTGGATTCCGTGCCCGGTTCAACCAGATCGATGCCTCTTTCTTCGAGGTCTATCAGGTGCCGACGTTCATCGGTCGCGGATTCGCCGAGGGGGACGTCGCGGCGGAGTCCGATGCGGTCATCGTCAATCGCAACTTCGCCGAGACGATCGCTCCCGGCGGCGACGCGCTCGGACGACGTTTCCGGTACGTCCGTGCGGCGGGCGGGGAGCGGCTGGACGGCCCGCAGGCGGATCGCTGGTACGAAGTGGTCGGCGTCGTCGGGAACCTGCCCGTGACGACCGATGCGCGCGTGGCGTATCACGCGGCCGCTCCCGGTCAGCTGCATCCCGTGCACCTGCAGCTTCGCTTGAGAGGCGGCCCGACCGGCCTCGCGGAACGGCTCCTCACCGTCGCCGCGGGCGTGGACCCGACGCTGCACGTCGACCAGGTTCACACGTTGGCCGAGATCTATCGCGAGCACCGCTTCGGCGACAACCTGGGGGCCGCCACCATCGGGGCGGTGACGGGCAGCGTCCTGTTGCTTTCGGCGGCCGGTCTGTACGCGCTGATGGCGTTCACGGTGGCCCAACGTCGCCGCGAGATCGGCATCCGGTCGGCCCTGGGCGCCCAGCCGCGCCAACTGATGGCGGCTGTGTTCAGGCGTGCGTTCTGGCAGATCGGTACGGGATCGCTCGTGGGAATGCTCGCCGCCTATCTCGTCGGCCGGTACGTGCCGATCGAACAGCTCGGCGGCTTGTCGATTCCCGGCGTGCTCCCCGGCGCGGCCGCGTTCATGGTGCTCGTCGGCGTCCTCGCGTCGCTCGGTCCTGCCCGACGCGGCTTCCGGATCGATTCCACCGAGGCGCTGCGAAGCGAGTAGGGAGACGTGAGTCGGGCTAGTAGGCGATCCACCCCCGGCTCTGCATCCACGCAAACAGCCAGGAATGACGCCACGGGTTCGCCAGCGCGTGCGTGGTGCTCGCGATGGAGATGGCCAGCAGGACGCAGGCCGCGCGGCGCAGCCACGGACGGCCCGCCCATCGATCCGCCTCCGGCACCATCGTCAGGAGCCACAGCGGAATCAGCCAGAAGAACCACCGCGGTCCGAAGGTGCCGCCGCCGTAGTTGTTCGTGGCCGCGACGTAGAAGGCGAACGTGACGAGCGTCACGGCAAGCGCCAGCCATGACAGCTCGCGCAGCGGCGCCGCGGGATCCGGTGCGCGAAGCGGCGTGCCGCGGGATGCCGTGCGGACCATGCCGATCCAGCCGAGCAGCAGCACCGGCGTCAGCGACAGGATGCCGGTGTGCCCCACGAGCAGATGGCCGGCGTAGACCAGCGTCGATTCGTCCGCTCGATCGACGCCCCACGGCTGACGCCAGTAGCTGCCGGGATAGAGGTACCACTCGGTCCGCGCGTAGGTCGGGATGACCGATCCGAACGCGAGATACTGCGTCCAGAGGTAGGCCGCCACCGGCAGCAGCAGCGCCGGCAGTGCGATCCGCAGCGCGCGTCCGGGCGACAGCCGTACCAGCCACAGGAGCAGCCCCGCGGCGAAGGCCGCGGACGGCAGCTCGTTGCATGCGGTCCAGCCGGCGCAGAGGCCGGCCGCCGCAAACCGCCACCAGCGGTGGTCGCCGTCCAACTGGATGCGGAGCACGTGGTAGACGGCGAACAACGCGCCGGTGGCCGCAATGGTGTGGTTGTTGAGGCTGACGAGATAGCTGGAGACGAACGTCCCGAAGCAGGCCGCCGTGAAGACGAACAGCCGCCCCCAGTCCGTCGTCCCGATCCGATCGAGCAGCCGGGCGAACAACACCAGGTACAACAGGAACGGCAGCCAGTTGATGGTGAAGAGGATCGTGCGCGTCACCGCCAGCCGGTCGATGGCGATGTCCCAGCCTGCCAGGTTACGCAGTACCCAGTACTCCCCGGCCAGCAGGGTCGGCAGCAGCATCGGCTTCGTGGAGTAGAAGCGGCGCGTATTGGGATGCATCACCTTGTCGACGGTGTCCCAGCCGGGCTC
>CAZUGF010000069.1:0-1652 GCA_964619705.1 uncultured Bifidobacteriaceae bacterium | reverse complement strand
AAGCGGCTGATGCCGTACTTCGACGCGCCGAAGCGGCGCGGCCGGTGACGCACGGGCAGTTCGGTCACCTTGAAGCCGCGCGCGTGGGCCAGCGCGGGTACGAAGCGATGAAACTCGCCCTGCAGCCGGATCTCGTTCACGACGTCGGCGCGGTAGGCCTTCAGGCCGCAGTTGTGATCGTGCAGGCGCACGCGCGTCGCCCAGCTCACGACGGCGTTGAACACGCGACTCGCTACGAGGCGCCGCCAGGGATCGTGGCGTTCACGCTTCCAGCCGCTCACCAGATCGTAGCCCTGGTCGAGTACCGCCAGCAGCCGCGGCAGCTCTGCCGGATCGTCCTGCAGGTCGGCGTCCATCGTCACGACGGTAGCGCCCTGCGCTGCGCGGAAGCCGGCGGCCAGGGCGGCCGACTTGCCGAAGTTCCGGCGCAGCCGCAGGCCGCGCACCCGCTGATCGCGCCGCGCGAGCGCGCGGATCGTCTCCCACGCCCCATCGACGCTGCCGTCGTCGACGAAGATCACCTCGAGATCGAGCCCGTGCTGATCCGCCATGTCCGCGATTTCGCGGTGGAGCAGCTCGAGAGTGCCGCGCTCGTTGTAGAGGGGAATCACGACGGAGGTCATGGGTGATGGCTCGCCGGGATCGCGCCTCCGCCCGGACAGACACGCGTGCGGATGAGTTTGCCGATGCCGAGGCGACAAAGAACCAAGTCTAGAGATGTAGACCCTGCGCGTCGCGATGTCAACACAGCAGCATTGCTGTTGAGGTGGCACGCACCCGGCGCGAGCGTCGCGCGGGGCGAAGGCGGACCTCACACTGCGCGATGGAAGTCCAGACGAGCTGGCGGAGGGGCGAGTGCGCCGATCACGCGCGCCTGGAGCTCGCCAGCCACAGGATGAAGTCCGTCGACGGCGGCACGCCGCCATGCCGCCGGAGCCGCGCCGCACACTGCGCCCGATGACCATGCGAGTGCAGGCAGACCTGCATGAACGCGTCCGACACGGAACACCGGCCATTCGGAATGCGCGGGTCTTCCAGCACGCGCGCAAGGTCACGTTCCATGGCGGCGTCGAGCCATGCGGTCTCCTCCGCCTGCGTGCTGCGATATCGCTCGACCAGTGCGTCGAACGAGGGCGCGGGGCGGGCCTCCTCATCGTGGTCGAACGGCCGCCCGCGGATGGTGAGCAGCCAGAAGCGATTGGCGAGCAGGATGTGATGGAGCAGCTCCCACAGCTCGGGATCGGATGCGGCCGGACCGTTCTGCCGAATGGCGTCCAGCACGACCGCATTGGCATGTCCCTTATGAGCCACCAGGTCGCGCAGCATCTGCAGCATGCGCGCCATCGTAGCTGAAGCCATACGGGGCCAGACGGGCGCCGGGGATACGCGTGTAAGGAACCTCACCGCCTCCGGACTACCTGCAGGTGACGGAGATATCCGACATGGTCGAGGCGTTTCATCAGGCAGCCCGTTCCCTGCGCCGGCAGCCGGCGTTCAGCGGGTCGGTCGTGGCCATCATGGCTCTCGGCATCGGTGCCTGCACGGCGATGTTCAGCATCATCAGCGCGGTGTTCCTTGATGCCCTTCCCCATACCGAGGCCCTCGCCTCCGGCGATACCGGCGTCGCCGCCCTGGCCGTGGCCACGTGGGTG
>CAZUGF010000068.1:1803-23886 GCA_964619705.1 uncultured Bifidobacteriaceae bacterium | reverse complement strand
TGGAGATTGGGGATAGGCGACCCGGACGGTAGGCGACCCGGACGGTAGGCGACCCGGACGGTAGGCGACCCGGACGGTAGGGATAGGCGACCCTGAAGGGAAGGCGACCCTGAAGGGTCGCCTCTACGGAGAGAGAGGGGGGGCGGCCGCCACCACCTCGCCTCGCCTCGCCTCGCCTCACCCCACCTGTAGAGGCGACCCTTCAGGGTCGCCTGTGAGGACCTTCAGCGTCGCCTATCCGTTGGCGTCGCCTACCCATTGGCGTCGCCTATCCGCTATCCCTTCAGCGTCGCCCTGACAGGCGGAGCTGACGCTCCGCCCTGCGAGCAGCGGCGCTCCCCATCTACCTCGCCAGGTGCCGGGCCAGCACGGGATCGGCCGTGCCCCCCGCAAGCGCCCGCTGCCGGTGCCCCGCCGACGCCGCACCCGTCGTCATCAGCGACGCGGCGTACTCCATCGCAGGGTTGGGCCCAGCAAGCGCGAGCGCCTGCTGGACCATCGGGTAGCCGGACTCGCCCGCCTCCCTGCCCCCCTTGTCGAACGTCCAGGTGCGCCGACGCTCGGCGTTCAGCATGCCGAACGTGAACACCTGGTGGCCCTGCGCGTAGGACTCGGCGAGGTAGCCCGCATCGAACAGCGCGAGCGCGCGCTCGTAGGCGGAGCCGTCGGCGGCCCGGGCCCGGGTCATCAACGCCGCGAAGAGCGCCGCCGCCGCGTCCCGATCGCCGGCGGCGTAGATGGTCGCCCGGCGCAGGTTCTCCATGCGCGCGAGCACGGGGGCGTCGGCGGACAGCAGGCGGAGCGTGTCCCGGACGAGATGACGACTGTCGTACGCCGGGTCCGGCGTGTTCCACCCGCGCGAGGCGTCGCCCCACGGCAGCAGGACGGCCCCGGCGCCGGGCTCGAAGCTTTCGCAGAGCAGCGCCGGACCCGCGTCCGCACGCGCCGCGACGAGGAGCAGGACGAGGACACCGGCAAGACGGCTCAGGTTCGTGAACGTGACCATGTGACAACCCTCCATGACCGCACGACGCGGCGGTCTGAGGGCGAGTGTGAGGCGGAACCACGGCGAAAGGGCGTCAGTCGCCGTGAACCTCACGGTTACTCACCCCGCCGGACGCCCGTTGGCGGCCTCCGGGGGCCCCAAGGTGCGCGATACTCGGGACGTGGAAGCCCCGCGACCCGATGCGGACGCCGTACGCGCAGCCCTGACGCGCATCCTGGCCAGCGACATGTTCGCCTCGACCGGCCGCATGAGCCGGCTCCTCCGCTTCGTGGTGGAGCGCACGCTGGACGGACATGGGGACGAGATCAAGGAGTACGTCCTCGGCACCGAGGTCTTCGACCGCGGCGCCGACTACGACCCGCGCCTGGACTCGATCGTCCGCGTGGAAGTCCGCCGGCTGAGGACGAAGCTCGACGAGTACTACGCCGGGCCCGGGAGCGGGGACCCGCTCGTCATCCGGATTCGCCGCGGGACCTACGTCCCCGAGTTCGATGTGCGTCCGCCTGCGCCGGCCGCACCGGTTGCGCCGGGCGCGCCCACTGTCGGTCCACCAGCGGCGATGGCCGCGCCCGCATTCGCAGCCGCACCAGGCGGCCGCGAACCCTCCGGCGGCCGGACGCTCTTCTGGATCGGAGGCATGCTGACCCTCCTCGCCGCCGCCATCGTCATGGTGCAGGTGGCACGGTCACCGGGCCCGGCCCTGGCGGACTCGACACGCCCCCGCCTCGCGGTGCTGCCCTTCGCCCACCTCACGCCCGAGGACGGTCAACCGGCCGTCGCCCGCCGCGTGACCGACGACATCACGACGATGATCGTCGGACTCCACGAGGGACTGGAGATCGTGCCACGGGCCAGCGCCGGGCAGTTCACGGCGGAGCCCCGTGTCGTGCGCGACGTCGCGCGTGCCCTGAACGCGGACTGGCTGGTGGAGGGCACGGTGCGCCACCAGGGCGCCACGCTCGTGGTGGAGGTCCGGCTGATCGACGCGGCACGGGACAGGAAGACCTGGGTCGAGCGCTTCTACGCCGCACCGGAGGGCCTGGACGATCTCACACGCGAGATTGCCGCCGGGATCGTGGCTGCCGCAGTGGGACGTTGAAGACGAGTGGCAGTGAGATCACGCCCTACGTTTTCCGAGCCGATGCAAACAGGTTCACCGCCGTCGGGCCTTCAGGCGCACCCAGGAGGCCGGGTGCGCGCATCAGGGCCGCGAGCGCACGGCCCGCGGGGCGCGTGCCGCTCGACGAGAAGCGGTCGAACCCCGTCACGCCGCACCGGTCGACCAGGTTCTTGCCGATCCCGTACAGCAGGAAGTGCGCGAACGGCCAGCACCACCTGACGACGCCCTCGACGCGTTCGACCGCGAACCGGGAGGCGAGCACCGCCGAGAACTCCTCCGCGGTGTAGAGACGCTGATGGTCGGCCCAGATGCCGGCCGCCCAGTGCACGTGCGCCGGCACGTGCGTCCCGAAGGTGCGCATCAGCACCCAGTTCACGGGATCCCAGGCCGCGGGAAAGTCCCGGCAGGGGACGGTGGCGCACAGGACGCCGCCGGGCTTCAGGACCCTGTGCAACTCCCCCACCGCCGCGGCCGCGTCGGGCACGTGCTCCAGGACCTCGGAGCAGATGATGGCGTCGAAGCGCTCGTCCGCGAAGGGCAGGTTGCCGATGCTTCCCTCGACGAGCGACACGCCGGGATGGCCCGCCGTCAGGGCGGCCGTCGCCGCCAGGTGGGCCGGCGTCACATCCATTGCGGTGATGTGCGACACGAACGGACAGCGGCTCAGCACGCGCGTGTAGAATCCGCGTCCGCACCCGGCATCGAGGACACGGGCGGGACGGTGCTCGAACAGGCGCCGCATGATGAGGCGCGCGCGGCCGGCAAACGCGGGATCGATCTCGCCGCCGAGATCGTCCTCAATCGATCGGAGGAGTGCCATAGGTTTCCAGGAAGCGCGGTACCACCGCGCACCGCGCGCGCTCGGCCGCGCCATCGCGCAGCAGTGCAACGATCGCGGCGGCCAACGCCGCCGGATTCTCCGGCGGCACGAGGCGTCCGCACCCGGTTTCCTTCACGAGCGTGCGGGCACCGGGGATGTCCGCCACGACCAGCGGCACGCCCAGCAGGGCGGCCTCGACCTGCGTCAGCCCGAAGCACTCCGAACGCGACGAGAGCACGAAGAGATCCAGCGACTCGTAGAAGGCACGCAGCGCACCATCCTGCAGGAGCCCGAGCAGCACCACCCCGTCGCCGAGCGCCGCGATCGCGGCCCGATGCCGCTCGAAGCACTGTTCGTAATGGACGTTGATCTCACCGGCAAACACGAACCGCGCCTCCGGCACCTCCGCGCGAACGATCGGCGCCGCCCGCAGCAGCAGGTCGAACCCCTTCTCCTCGACGAACCGCCCGGCAAACCCGACGAGCCTCGCCCCTTCCTCCTTCATCCGCGCAAGCACCGGCCGCGTGGTGCCGGCACAGGCGCCCTCACCGCACGGCACGCGGATCGGCGGGATGAACGGCGTGCACTTCGCCACGAAGGGCCGCATCACGCGCGAATGCCGGGCGTAGTCGTCCGTATAGGTCGTCACACGGTGCGCCAGCGCCATCGCGCCCCAGGTGAAGACGTCGAACAGCCGCTCGATGGCTGCGCTGCCGACTGCCGACGCGGCGTGCCGCGAGAGGATCAGGTCCCCCTGGTGGAACACGATGAGGCGCTTGCCGGCCAGGCGGGCCGCCAGCGCGACGAACAGGATGTTGCTGCACGGCGAGTTCACCATCACCGTGTCGCACGGCGGCAGCCGGCGGATCAGGTCCAACACCATCTGCGGCGAGTACTGCGTGCGGCTGATCCCGAACGCGTAGGGGGACCTGTGGATCCGGACGCCGTCAATCTCCTCGTCCGCCGCGAGCGCCTCGGAGTAGCGGACGGTCAGCACCTGCACGGCGTGCCCCCGCCGCACGAGGAGCCGTGCCGTCTCGAAGAACGCCCTGGAGAGCCCGGTCCAGTGCGGATGAAAGTACTCGCTGACGAGCAGCAGCCTCGCCGGCTCGCCGCAGGGCACGCGCCTATCGGCCACGCCGCGCCCGGTCTCCGGAACCTTCCCGAACCTCGACGAACCTCCCCGAACCTCCCCGAACCTCCCCGCACCTCCCCGAACCTCCCCGCACCTCCCCAGCACCTCCCCAGAACCTCCCCCGCACCTCCCCAGCACCTCCCCGAACCTTCCCCAACATCTCCATCGCCGCCGCGCGGTCGGCCGCCGGGATCCGCCGACCGGCACGCGTGCCTCCGGCGTGTTCGAGTCCCTCGCGCATCCGATCGACAAGCGCGTCACGCGCCCCGTCGGGGAGCGCACGGAACGCAGGCGTGTCGATCATGTAGCTGACCGGATAACGGAAGAGCCGCGTCCGCCGGTCCAACTGCCGGAGCGATCGGCCCTTTCCGTCGACGGGCCCACGCGCGGCAAAGCGCGCGGCAAACCCGGACCCGCCCTCAATCGGGCCCGGCAGCGGCGGCTCGTCCGCGAACGACAGGTAGTCCGCCGTCTCGCGCACGAGGGCGCCGAGACTGCCGGACGAGAAGTCCGGCGTGCCCGACGCCGCGGCGATGCGCGCCTCCCACCCGAGGCGCGTCAGCAGGTTGGCCGCGTGCATCTGGTGATCGAAGACGAGCAGCGCCGTGACGTCGCTGGACGGGATCGGGAGCCGGGTCACGGCCTCCTGGCTCATGATCGCCTGCCGCACGCCGCCCCTGGGCGATGGCGCGACGCCCGGATCGCCAACGTACTGGTTACCGAGGTGGGCCAGGGCCTCCGGCGCGCCCGTCACGAACCACCCGCCCCAGCGCTCGGCGTAGGGCGTCCGGTGATCCACCAGCGCGCTGCCGAGCTGCGGGTGCGAGAGGCCGTCGCCATCGGCAAACATGCTGCGCGCGATGAACCCCGGCACCTCCATCGTGTTGTTGGAGATGTGGCACGTCAGGCACTCGCCGCGCCGCTCGAACGACGGCACCACCGTGGGGTCCTGCCGCACCGTGTAGAACACCGCACCCTGCCGCGGGTCCATGGCGGCAATCTCCATGATCGGCGCACCCGGGATATAGCCCACGACGCTGACATCGTTGAAGTAGAAGGCGCGGGGCGTCCTGGGGCTCGTGTAGCGCTGCTGGAGGGCGGTCTTGGAAAAGATCGCGACCTGCGACTCGACGGGGATGTCGAGCGCGGTCAGCACGTCCCGCAGGTAGCCGTGTGCCTCGTCGAACGTGCCGGCTTCGCGCCGCTCCGCCCACACCCGTCCGGCGGCAGCCACCGGATCGTCAGACGCGGCGGCCCCGTACGCGATCGCCGGGTGCTCGTGCAGGAGGCCCGGATAGGGTTCAACGACGGGCAGGGGCGACTGGGCCAGCAGGAGGGCTGAGGCCCACGCCGCGGTGACGATGGCAAACACGACACGCACGGCGTTCAGGATACCCTCAGGCGCGCGCGGGCGGCGTCATCGGCGGGCCACGAGGAGCGCGACCGGGAGCGTGCGGAACACGTCCGCGGCGCGGAGCACGCGGCCCTGGCCGGCGGCGTGCGCATCGACCGTGGCGCCCGTCAAGGCATGGCGGTAGCGCTCCGCATCGAGCGCCTCGGGCAGCGCGATCGTCACATCGCCCCAGGCCTCCTCGCCGAGCGGCCACGGCCTCTCCGGTGTGGTGAGCGAGGCGGAGAGCCGCGGCACCAGGGCCACAATCGTCGCGTCCGCATCGTGCCTGGCGAAGGCGACCACATGATCGGCCGCCGCGCCCTGCGCCTGGAGCGGCACGTAGGCGCCCTGCAGCAGGAGCGGCGCGCAGGCCCTCCGCAGCCCCAGGCCGCACGTCGTGACGAGCATCTTGATCCGCCCGTCGTGCCAGGAGTCGAGCACCGGCGCCACCTCGCGGCTCCGATCCTCGCCCGCCTCGATCGACGCGACGAGGGGGCCGAGCGCATCGAGCATCGCGCGCCGTGCCGGGAAGTCCACCGGGCGGCGATTGTCGGGGTCGACGAGGTTCAGGTCCCACAACTCGGTCCCCTGGTAGAAGTCCGGGACGCCCGGCGAGGCGAGCTTCAGGACGAGTTGCGCGAGGGCGTTGACGGCGCCGAGCCGCGCCATGGCGCGCTGGACCGGCACGAACGAGGCCAGGAAGCGTGCCGCGCCGCGGCCGCCGAGCGTCTTCTCGACGAAGCGCGCGACGGCCTGGCCGTACGGCTCGTTCTCGTCGATCCAGCTCGTGTGGACCTTGGCCTCGCGCACGGCCTTGAGCATGTAGGCGCGCAGCCGGGCGGTGAGCCCGTCCGTGGCGCGATCGGGGATTGGCGCATCGGCAGCCTCGGCCGGCCACACGCCGACGAGCGCCTGGTAGAACAGGTACTCGTCGTTCCGGTCCGGCGCCCACCCCGCGTCGATGCGCGTCCGGTGGCTGGCGTTCATGCGCATCCAGTCGGAGACGGCCCGCCGCCACTCGTCGGGCTTCTCCGAGATCACCGTCAGGCGGACGCGGGCGTCCTCGCCGCGCTTTGCGTCGTGCGTGGCGGTGGCGATCATCGCGCACGGCCAGCTCTCGAGCCGCTGCCGGTTGGCCTCGTGGAAGGCATCCGGCGAGACGCCGAGCCGGTTGGGCTGTCCGCCGACGTCGTTGGCTGCCACGAGCACGTGATAGCGATAGAAGGCCGTGTCCTCGACGCCCTTCGCCTGCACGGGCCCGCTGAACTGCTGGAACTGCATGGCAAACCGGAACCGCTCGCGGCCGTCAGCGCCCTCCGGTTCGCCCTCGCCAGACGGCAGCAGGATGTCCTGGAGAAAGGCGAAGATCGAGGCCTCCACGAGCGGGTTGCGCCGGCGCGCCTCGGCCACCGCGATCCCGACGGAGGCCCTGTCCGTGTCGCTCACGCCGCGCTCGGTGACATAGGTGCGGTAGACGGGGAAGCACGCCAGGACCTCGCGCAGCACGTCGCGGCAGCTCTCCAGGGTGAAGTCCCGGCATCGCCGGTCGCCCTCGGAAATGCGGTTGAGCGCATGGGCGAGGATGTTCAGCTCGCTGGCCATCGAGGTGAGCAGGATGGTCCGCTTGCTCCGGTAGGCCACCTCCGCGAACGTCTCGTCGTGCCCCGTGGCGCGGGCGTAGACGCGGCGCAGCCGTGCCGCGTGCCGCGCGTCCACGAACAGGCCGGCCACGAGGTTCATGAACGCGTACCCCGTCGTGCCGTGCACGGGCCAGGCCGCCGGCAGGCTCTCGCCCTCGGCGAGGATCTTCTCCGCCACGACGTAGAACGGCGACGCCGCATGGCCGGCCGCCCCGGCCGCCAGCTCCTGCAGGCGCTCGACGTAGCGCTCGGGATCGAAGAGCCCGTCGGGATGGTCGATGCGGAGGCCCGTGACACGGCCCTGCGCGATCAGCGTGCCGAGCAGCCGGTGCGCGGCGTCGAAGACCTCCGGCTCTTCCATCCGGATGGCGACGAGCTCGTTGATGTCGAAGAACCGCCGGTAGTTGATCTCGTGGAAGGCCGTCCGCCAGTACGCCAGGCGATACGCCTGATGCTCCAGCAGATCGTGCAGCAGGTTGTAGCTGGCCGGGTCGCCCGGCGTGCCGTTGGCCGCGCGGACGCAGGTCTCCACGTGCTCGCGGATCGGGGGCGACGCCTCGACGAGGCGGGCCAGCCGCTCGCGCGCCACTTCCTTCTCGCGCTGGCGCTGCACCTGCCGCGCCGGGTCGCTCTCCATGTACGCCGGCAGGTTCAGCAGCGCGGTGATCACGCTCTGGTACTCCCGCAGCGCCGGATCGCCGTCGAGCCTCGCCTCCAGCTCCTCGAGGCCGAGGCCGAGGACGCGCGGGGACTGCCGCGGGTTGATCGGCAGGTTCCGATCGAAGTAGCGGAGGCACAGCGCGCCGTCCACGAGCGCGAGCTGCAGCTCGCCCCGCTCGAGCACGTGCCCGTACTGGTCGCCGAGCACCGGCAGCAGCACCTTGTCACGCAGCTCCGGCTTGATCGGGTCCCACTCGACGTCGAAGAACGTCGCATACGGTGAGCTCTGGCCGTTCTCGAGCACGTCGCGCCACCACCGGTTGGCGCGCGAGTCGGCGCCCATGTGATTGGGGACGAAGTCGAGGATGTGTCCGAGCCCGTGCGCGGAGAGCGCATCCATGAAGGCCGCGTAGTCCGCCTCGGAGCCGAGCTCGGGGTTCAGGCGGCCGTGGTCGCAGATGTCGTACCCGTGCGTGCTGCCCTGCGACGCCTTGAGGTACGGGGACGTGTAGCACTCGGTGACGCCGAGCCGCGCCAGGTACGAGGCCAGGTCGCGCGCGGCCGCAAAGCCGAACGCCGGGCTCAACTGCACGCGGTAGGAGCTGACAGGCAGCCGGGGCCGTGGTGAACCTGTCATCCGCGCCTCAACAGGACCGCCGCCGGTCCCGGAAACGCGATCGCGCCGGCCTCATCCATCACGGGGCCGGCCCGCCCGCCCGCAAACCGCTCGTCTTCCGTCGTCAGCACGCGCGTCCATGGAGATCCGCCGGACACCGCGGGCCAGCGGCCCATGTCCACGGTGCCCGTCCCCGACAACCGCGCCACGAGCAGCAGCGATTCTCCTGTCGGCGCCGTTCGCAGCAGGCCGATGACGCCCTCGTCCAGCGCCGCGATGTCGACGCGCGCACCGGGCGCGGGCCGGAGGGCAGGTTCGCTCCGCCGGAGCGCGATGAGCTCGCGGTGCAGTTGCAGCATCCCCGCGTGCGAGGCGTCTTCCCGCTCCGTCCACCGCAGCCGGCTGGCCTCGAAGGTGTCCGGCGCCTGCGGATCGGGGATCCGCGCCCGCCGCGCCTCGTCGCGGAACGCATCGAAGCGGCCGAACTCCGCGCGGCGCCCCTCCGTGACGCGCCGCCCCAGCTCGGGCTCGTGATCGGTGAAGTAAAGGAACGGCGTGCTGGCCGCCCATTCCTGGCCCATGAACAGCATCGGCGTCTCGGGCGCGAGCAGCCACAGCGCCGTCGCGGCCCGGTAGACCGCGTGGTCGATCTGGTGGTGGAGGCGCTCGCCGAACGCCCGGTTGCCCACCTGGTCGTGATTCTGCAGGAAGGCGATCATCCGCTGCAGCGGCACGCCCGCGGGATCGGTCCCGCGCGGCGCACCCCGATAGGCCGAGACCTCGCCGCGGTAGAGCCACCCGTTCCGGAGCGTCGCAGTCAGTTCCTCCGCGGTGCCCGCGTAGTCGCCGAAGTACGCATCCTTGTCTCCTGCGATCATCCGCCGGAAGCCATGGTGCACATCGTCGGACCACACGGCGTCGAAGCCCCAGCCGCCCTCGGCCTCGGGCCGGACGATGGCCGCGAGGTTGCGGTCGTCTTCGGCGGTGAGGAGCACGTGGCGCGCGGGGCCCTGGCTGCGCACGCGTGCGGCCAGCTCCGCGAGCACATGGCGCGGGCTCTCGTCGACGATTGCGTGCGTCGCGTCGAGGCGCAGGCCGTCGAGGTGATACTCGTGCAGCCAGTGCAGCGCGTTGTCGATGAAGAACGCGCGCGCCCCCTCGCTGCCGGGACCGTCGACGTTTGCGGCCGCGCCCCACGGGCTCTGGTGACGCGCGGACAGGAACGCGGGGCTGAACACCGTCGCGTAGGCGCCGTCGGGACCGAAGTGGTTGTAGACCACGTCGAGCAGCACGCCCAGGCCGGCGGCGTGGGCCCGGTCCACCAGGCGGCGGAGATCGTCGGGCGTGCCGTACGCACGCGCGGGGGCATAGAGGCAGGCGCCGTCGTAGCCCCAGTTGCGCTGTCCGGGGAAGTCCGCGACAGGCATCAGCTCGATGGCGGTCACGCCGAGGTCCACCAGCTCGGTCAGGCGATCCGCCGCGCCGGCGAACGTGCCCGCCGGGCTGAACGTGCCGACGTGCAGCTCGTACAGGACCAGGTCCTCCAGCGCGACGCCGGCCCATCCGCCATCCGTCCAGGCGAAGCGGGCCGGATCGACCACCGCGGATGCTCCATGTACGCCGTCCGGCTGCGCGCGGGACGCGGGGTCCGGGAAGCTGCGCTCGCCGTCGATGACGTACTTGTATCGCGCACCGGCGCCGAGGCCGTCCACGTGCGCCGAGAAGCAGCCGTCGCCGCCGGCCGTCAGGGGACGCCGCTCCGCGCGCCCGTCCGGATCGAGCAGCACCGACACGGCGGACTGCCCCGGCGCCCAGACCCTGAATCGGACGCCGCCCGCTTCGGGCCACGCGCCGAACGCAGGCGTCCAGCGCCCGGAGGCGCGATCCCGCGTACCGTCCGCGATCACCTCGACGGGCTCCCTGGCGGTGCGGCACCGGCGAGATCGCGGAGCGCCGTCAGCGGGATGGACACCCACGCCGGCCGGCTGTTGAGCTCGTAGTGCAGCTCGTAGAACGCCTTGTCGCGCACGAAGAGATCGAGCAATGCCTGCCGTTCCTTCGCGGTGAGCGGCAGAAACGTCGCGCCGGAGGCTCCTTCGATGTAGCCGGCCAGGAATGCGGACCCGGTCCACGCGCGCCACGCGTCGGCCCACGGCTGCAGCGCCTGCCTGGCGTGCTCATCGTCGCCGGCGGCCGCGGCGAGGCCCGCGTAGGCCGCGTAGCTCAGCGAGCGGAGCATCCCGGCCACGTCGCGCAGCGGGGACTGCCGCCGACGGCGATCGCTCAGGGAGCGGCTCGGCTCCCCCTCGAAGTCGATGATCGCCACGTCGTCTTCCGCGATGAGGACCTGGCCCAGGTGGTAGTCCCCGTGGATGCGCGTGCGCAGGAAGCCGGCCATCGTCTTCGCCGGCACGTCGAACCCGGCGAGGAGCGCCTCGCGGGACGCCAGGACCTGCCGCGCCAGTTCCGCCGCCGCCGGGTCGAGCTCCGTCTGTCGCGCGAGGAGATCCAGCGTCGCCTTCGCGTCCTCGCGCATGCGCGAGGTCAGGGCGGTGACGTCCGCCGCAGACGCCGGTTGCGGCACGAACGCCTCGTCGGTGAGGTTCGCGGCCAGGGCGCGATGGAGCGACGCCGTCCGAAGGCCGAGCGTCCTGGCCACGCGGAGATAGTCGCCGATCGTCTCGCGCATGCGGTCGGGCGGACGCACGGAACCGAGGTCGGCGGGCAGCGTGGCGGCGGACACGGACGGGTGGCTCTCACCGGGTGCGCGCCGGACCCGCTCGAAGAAGCCGGACAGGTGCGCGAGCGCATGGTCCCATCCGCTGGCGCGTCCGGCGAGGAACACCTGCACGAATGCCAGCGTGGACGCCTCACCATCGCGCGTGCGGTAGCCCAGGACGCCGGTCAGCGCGGGCACATGGACGTCATCGTCGGCCAGGGCCAGGTAGCGGCCGATCTCCACGTCCGGGTTCAGGCCGTCCTCGAGCCGCCGGAACAGCTTGAGCACGTAGCGGTCATCGAGCGTGATGGCCGAGTTGCTGTGCGTGCCGGGCAGGCGGGTAATCCGCGCCGCCTGTGACACGGCACCGGCGGCCTCCCCGCCGACGGGTTCGCCCTCGATGGTCCCGAAGAGCGCCTGGATGGCGCCGCCCCGATGGGCCAGGTCCGCAATCGCGCGGCAGGCCTCGTCATCCATGATGGCGTCGCAGAGCCGTTCGCCGCCGGACAGGCGGGCCAGCACGCTCTCCGGCCGCTCGCGTTCGGCGCCAAGGGCCGCTTCTCCCTCGAGTACGGCCAGCGGCACCTGGTAGAGGTCCGTGCTCCCGTCGAGGTGGGACACCTCGACAATCGTGAGGAACGCGGGCCGCGTGCCGGATCCGATGGGCGCCCAGTCCACGAAACGCGCGCCGGCAATCGGGCGCGCCTTGGCCCCGAACCAGCGCTGGCGCGACAGGTACGGCAGGAGCAGGCGCTCCTCGATGATCGCGCGCGGCGCCTCGTCCAGCGGATGGCTGCCGGGCGCCACCTCCAGTTCGGGCGGCGGCGGCGGGACGACCGGCTTGAGGACGTGCGCCACGCGTTCCGCCGGATCGAACCGGACGTAGTTCAGCTCGCCGGTCCAGGTGTAGCCGATCCCGTCGAGCTGATCCACGACGTCGAACGGTGCAGCCGGGTCCAGGCCGAACAGGTCCAGCGGCACGCGGACCCACCCGTGCTGCAGGTGCAGCGGATCCAGGTTGACGATGACGAGGACGCCTTCGCCGTCGATCGTCTTGCTGAACGCGATGATGTGCGGGTTGTCCGTCTCGTGGAACGCGAGGCTGGAGTCGACCTGGAGCGCGGGCTCCGCCCGGCGGATCCTGTTGACGGTCGCGACGAGGTCCGTGATGTGGCCGGGCCGATCCCAGTCCCACTGCTTGTAGTCGTACTTCTCGCTGTCCAGGTACTCCTCGGATCCCGGTACCGCACGGCCCTCGCACAGCTCGAACCCGCTGTAGATGCCGTAGCTCGCGCCGAGCATGCCGGCGAGGAGCAGGCGGACCTGGAATGCGGCGCGCCCGCCTTCCTGCAGGTAGGCGTGCAGGATGTCCGGCGTGTTCGCGAAGAGGTTGGGCCGGAAGTACTCGCGCATCGAGGTCCGGGTGAGCTCGGTGAAGTATTCCGTCAGCTCCTCCTTCGTGTTGCGCCACGTGAAGTAGGTGTAGGACTGCGAGAAGCCCAGCTTGGCCAGCCGCTTCATCACCTTGGGCCGCGTGAACGCCTCGGACAGGAAGATCGCGTCGGGGTACTCCTCACGGACCGTGCCGATCATCCACTCCCAGAAGGCGAACGGCTTCGTGTGCGGGTTGTCCACGCGGAAGATGCGAACGCCGCGCGCGGCCCAGAACCGCACGATGTCCGCGAGCTCCTTCCAGAGCGCGGGCCAGGCGGCGGAGTCGAAGTCGATCGGAAAGATGTCCTGGTACTTCTTCGGCGGGTTCTCCGCGTACTTGATCGATCCATCCGGGCGATGACGGAACCACTCCGGGTGGCTCGTGACGTAGGGGTGATCCGGCGAGCACTGGTAGGCGATGTCGAGTGCGATCTCGAGCCCGGCATCCCGCGCCGCGGCGGCAAACCGGTCGAAGTCCTCGAGCGTGCCGAGACCCGGCTCGACGGCCATGTGGCCGCCGTCCGGCGATCCGATGGCCCATGGGCTGCCGGGGTCCCCGGGAGCGGCGACCGGGTTGTTGCCCGGGCCCTTGCGGGCCGTCGTCCCGATGGGATGGATGGGCGGCAGGTAGAGCACGTCGAAGCCCATCGCGGCAATCGCGGGGAGGCGCGCCTCGGCGTCGCGGAACGTTCCGCTCCGCCCCGGCACGGGGCTCGTGGAGCGCGGGAACATCTCGTACCACGCGCCCACGCGCGCGCGTTCGCGCTCGACGAGCACGGGCAGCGGACCTTCGAGCGAGGTCGCGTGTTCGCGATCCGGGTAGCGGCGGAGCGTGGCGAGCAGGTCCTCGCCCAGCGCGGTGCGGGCGCGTGCCTCGGCGTCGCCGGCGGCGGCCAGCCGATCCGCCATGGCCGACAGCCACTCGGCGTCGCCGGGCGAGACGGCCTCGGCGCGTGCGGCGGCCGCGCGGACAAGGGCCGCGCCCTCGAGCACGTCGCCTTCGGCGACCTGGCTGGCGGCCACGCGCCGGACGAGCGCCGAACGCCACGAGGCGAACGCGTCCACCCAGGCCTCGATGGTGAACTCGCAGCGTCCGACGTGCCCCGGCGTGAACCGGCCCGTCCAGCGGTCGTTGTCCACCAGACGAAGCGGCGCCTCGGCCCACGCGCCCGGTTGTCCGTCCGGATTGTCGGGCAGCGCGCGATAGCGCACGACACCGCCGAGCACGTCGTGTCCGTCGGCAAAGATGTCCGCCGTCACCTGCACCGCCTCGCCGGGCGTGCGCTTGATCGGGAAACGGCCGCCGTCGATGGAGGGCTCCACCTGCTCGATGACCACGCGGACGCGGCCGTGCACATCGGTCGGGGATGTCATGCGGTCTCCAGGGTCTTCATCACGAACAGGGCGAGCGAGTGCTCGGCGAGCGGGTAGAGATGCTGGCCGGCACACATGCTCCCGTGGCGCGACTCATCGAACGTATCCACCAGGCACTCCCACCACGCGCGCGGCCCGAGGGGCGGCAGGACGAACGGCTGGGCGGACGCGCCCGCGTTGAGCAGGTACACCAGCGTATCGCCGGTCACGGGCCGGCCGACGTCGTCCACCTCGCCGGTGGCGCCGGAGAGCCGCACGCCCAGGCACTTGACGTTGTCGGCGGTCCACTCCTCCGCGGTCATCTCCTCGCCGTCCGGCGCCAGCCAGGTGATGTCCTTGTCCGCGGCCTCGCTCAGCGGGAGGCCCTGGAAGAACCGGCGGCGGCGCAGCACGGGGTTGGCGGCAAGCAGCCGGCCCAGGTGGCGCACGAAGGCGAGAAACGACCGGTCGTCCTCGTCGAGGTCCCAGCGCGTCCAGCTCGTCTCGTTGTCCTGGCAGTACGCGTTGTTGTTGCCCTGCTGCGTGCGTCCCACCTCGTCCCCGCCGCTGATCATCGGCACGCCCTGCGACAGGTACAGCGTGGCCATGAAGTTGCGGCGCTGGCGCAGGCGGAGCGCGCGGATGGCCGGGTTCTCGGTCGGGCCCTCGACGCCGCAGTTCCAGCTCAGGTTGTGGTTGTCGCCGTCCTTGTTGTCCTCGAGGTTGGCCTCGTTGTGCTTCTGCTCGTAGCTCACCAGATCCCGCAGCGTGTAGCCATCGTGCGAGGTCACGAAGTTGATGCTCGCATACGGACGCCGGCCGCTGCTCGCATACAGGTCCGCGCTCCCCGACAGCCGCGTCGCCAGCTCCGAGACGGTCCCGCCGTCGCCCCGCCAGAACCGGCGGATGGCATCACGGTAGCGGCCGTTCCACTCGGTCCAGAGCACGGGGAAGTTCCCGACCTGATAGCCCCCCTCGCCGAGGTCCCACGGCTCGGCGATGAGCTTGACCTGCGAGATGACGGGATCCTGGTGGATCACGTCGAAGAACGTCCCGAGCTTGTTCACCTCGTACAGCTCGCGCGCGAGCGCGCTCGCCAGGTCGAAGCGGAACCCGTCGACGTGCATCTCGAGGACCCAGTACCGCAGGCTGTCCATGATCAGCTGCAGCACGCGCGGGTGCTGCATGTTGAGCGTGTTGCCGGTCCCCGTGAAGTCCATGTAGTAGCGCGGGTCGCCGGGCATGAGCCGGTAGTACGCCTGGTTGTCGATGCCGCGCATCGAGAGCGTCGGGCCGAGCTGGTTCCCCTCGGCCGTGTGGTTGTAGACCACGTCCAGGATGACCTCGATGCCCGCCCGATGGAGCGCGCGCACCATCGTCTTGAACTCGCGCACGGCCTCCAGTCCGCTGGATGCCCGTGCGTACCGGACGTCCGGCGCGAGGTAGCAGAGCGTGTTGTAGCCCCAGTAGTTCGTGAGCCGCCGCTCCGCCAGGTGCCGCTCGTCGGAGTGATGGTGGACGGGCATCAGCTCGAGGGCCGTCACACCCAGGGACCGCAGGTGATCGATCACCGCCTGCGTGGCCAGCCCGCCGTAGGTGCCGCGCAGCTCGGGCGGCACGTCCGGGTGGTTGATGGTCATCCCCTTGACGTGCCCCTCGTAGATGACCGTCTCGTGCCACGGCGTGCGCGGATGGCGATCGTCGCCCCAGACGAACGCGGGATCGGCCACCTCCGCGAGCGGCGCGTACGCGGCGTTGTCGCGATCGTCCATCGACAGGTCGCCCTCCGCGCTCCCGACGGTGTACCCGAACATCGCGTCGTGCCACGTGACGCGCCGGGCGACCGCCTTGGCGTAGGGGTCCATGAGGATCTTGGCGGGGTTGAACCGCAGCCCGGACCGAGGGTTGTACGGGCCGTAGACGCGGTACCCGTAGATCTGCCCGGGCCGCACGTCCGGCAGGTAGCCGTGCCACGCCATGTCGGTGAACTCGGGCAGCGGGATGCGCACGCGCTCCGTGGTGTCCTCGACGTGGTCGAACAGGCACAGCTCGACCTTCGTCGCGTGCTCCGCGAAGAGCGAGAAGTTGACGCCGTGCCCGTTCCATTCGGCGCCGAGCGGGTAGGGTTGTCCTGGGTACAGTCTCATGATGCTGGGGGGACCTGCGGGCGGTGGGCCCGGCCGGTCCGGTGCGGCCGCGCGGGTCGGGACGCGGCTCGGGCGGTGAACCGGCGGCTAGACGTGATCGAGATGGCTGTCCTTCCTCCCGGGGTCCGCGAGCTGCCGCTCGATCATCCGGCCGACCACGTCCCTCGCGCCGAGCCCCACGGCCAGGGCCGCGGCCAGCACGACACCCCCGAACAGGATACCGAACGCCAGCACCAGGATCTGCCGGCCGATGCTCAACTCCTCGATCGCCATGGACGCCGCGACGATGAGCACGACCCACTTGACGACGAGGCTCAGGGCGCGCGCGGACTGGATCTGCATGTTCACGGCGCCGATGAGCACCGCGCGCGACAGGAACTGCGCGAGCACCGTGCCGATCACGATGATGATGAGCGCCGCGAGCAGGTGCGGGACGTACTGGAACACCGTGAGCGCGAACCGCGACGGGATCGCCGCATTGAGCGCGGTCATGCCGATGAGGAGCCCGAGCACCAGGATCGTCCACTGCACCCCGCGGGCGACGACCATCGACAGGCTGCGCGTGGGCGACCAGTCCGCGAGCATGCTGAGGCCCCATCGCGCCGCGCGTTGATCGAAGTCCAGGCTGCGGAGGGCGCGGAGCACGAGCAGGCGCGCTCCGACGGCCAGGACGAGCGCCACCGCCACGATGATGACGAGCGCCAGCACGCCGGGCATGAACGCCGCGACGCTCTCGATGATGCGATTCGTCGCGTCCAGCACGATTCGTTCAACCTGCGTCCACATGACAGCTCCCTCTTGCAGGCGGCACGGGACGCCGCCCGACGTGACAAGTGAGACGTGAACGGCGGGAGGCGGATGCGCCTCCCGTCTCCGCACGTCGACAGCCGCTCATGACCGGAATCGCTCCGGCCATCGCCAGCGGGAGATCAGATAGGGCTTCTCGGCCTCGAACGCGAGGCACAGCCGCTCGATTCGCGACTCGGCGGCCGCCACGTCGGCCTCGCCGATCTCGAGTACGAAGGAGGCCAGCCAGCCCAGGTACAGGGGCGTCAACGAGCCCAGCAGGTGATCGCGCGGCATCGCGCGCACGCGATAGCCGAGCGCGAAATCATAGATGATCCTCGCCCAGATGGCATCGTCCAGGCGGAAGTCCGCCGACGGCAGGGCGGCCAGGCGCTTGAGCTGGAGGATCGTCCTGGGCGGCAGGATCCAGGCCCAGACGTCGGCGAGCGCGCGGTAGCCGAGGCGGAAGGCTTCCAGCAGATCCTCCGGGTCGATATCCCGCGGCGGCGACACCTGGCCGGGGAGATCCCCGACGAGCGGGACCGTGGCCGACGCCCGCGTCCGCTGCCAGCCATCCGCCCGCGACTCCATGTCGAGGAACAGGGCGCCCACCACCTGCGTGAGCGTGGTGCTCAGGTCCGGCGCGCCGGGACGCGGCGCCTGCGTGCGCACGCCGAGCGCGGCCTCGCAGACCCGGAAGTTTCCCGTGACGGCTGCCGAGGCCAGCCACTGATCGATGCCCCACTGCGCCTCGTCACCGGTCCAGAACGGCTGGTCGAGGTAGTGCGCCATCAGGCGCGCCGAGCACCCGAACTCGCCCGCGGCCGGCTGCCGCAGGCGCACGCCGTAGAGCGCGCGGAACACGGGGTAGACGATGCTCTTGGTGATGGCGCCTTCGGCGGGGCGCCGCGCGTAGAACGCCGAGACGTAGTCGAACCCGCCGGACACGGCCGGCTCGAGCAGACGCGATACCCATCCGGCGGTGAGGCTGGTCAGGCCGGCATCCACGATCGCGCACGCCCCGGCGCCGCGGCTGACGGCTTCGCGCAGCACGGCCTGGACCGCGTCGGGCCGTCCGGGCAGGCCGTGAAAGGGCGCCCGCGCCGGATCGACGACGGGACGGGGATAGCCCACGACGACAAGCTCGCCGGCCCCGTCGAGCGCGCCGCGCGCGAGATCGACCGTCTGATCCGTCGATCCCCCATCGGCAAGGACGACCGTCGCCGCGCCGCCGCGGTCGTCGAGCGCTTCGCGCACGCGGCGCACCACGGCCGCGACGGTCGCGGCGTTGTCGCAGCTCGTCAGGCCGACCACCACGTCCGCGTGCGGAACGGGCGCGTCAGCCGGCCGGATGCTGGAGCTCGAACCAGTAGAAGGCATACGGCCCCAGGGTCAGGAAATACGGAAGCTCGCCGATGCGCGGGAACTCGGTGTAGCCCAGCATCTCGCGCGGCACGAACCCCTCGAACTGACGGAGGTCGAGCTCGACCGGCTGGACGCTGCGGGCGAGGTTGGCGACACAGAGGATGATGTCCTCCTGGTAGCGGCGGACGTACACCAGCACGCGGGTGTTGGTCGGCCGCAGGAACTCGATGCTGCCCCGGCCGAACACCTTGAAGAGCCGGCGCAGCCGAATCATGTTCTTCATCCAGTGCAGGAACGACGCCGGGTCGTGCTCCTGCGACTGCACGTTGACCGCCTGGTACCCGTAGACCGGATCGCTCACCACGGGGCTGAAGAGCTGCGCGGCATCCGCCTTGGAGAACCCGGCGTTGCGGTCGCCGTCCCACTGCATCGGCGTCCGCACCCCGTTCCGATCGCCGAGGTGCATGTTGTCACCCATGCCGATCTCGTCGCCATAGTAGATGATCGGCGTCCCCGGGAAGGAGAAGAGGACGCTCGTCAGCAGCTCGAGCCGCGGGCGGCTGTTGCTCAGGAGCGGCGCGAGGCGGCGGCGGATGCCGACGTTGATCCGGGCCTGCGGGTCCGCGCTGTACGCGAGGTACATGTAGTCCCGCTCCTCGTCGGTCACCATCTCGAGCGTGAGCTCGTCATGGTTGCGGAGGAACAGCGCCCACTGGTTCGACTCCGGGATGGCCGGCGTTCCCTCCATCACGTCCACGATGGGATCGCGCTCCTCGAGGTGCAGCGCCATGTAGAGGCGCGGCATCACGGGGAAGTGGTACGCCATGTGGCACTCGTCGTTGTCGCCGAAGTAGTCGCGCACCTCCGACGGCATCTGGTTCGCCTCGGCGAGGAGCATGCGATTCGGCCACCGCTCGTCGATGTGCCGCCGGATGGCCTTGATGATCGCGTGCGTCTCCGGGAGGTTCTCGCAGCTCGTGCCCTCGCGCTCGACCAGGTAGGGCACGGCATCGAGCCGGAAGCCGTCCACGCCCATCTCCAGCCAGTAGTCCATGACGCGGAGGATCTCCGCGAGCACCTGCGGGTTGTCGTAGTTGAGGTCCGGCTGGTGGTGGAAGAAGCGGTGCCAGTAGTACGCCTTGGCCACCGGATCCCACGTCCAGTTGGATCGCTCGGTGTCCACGAAGATGATGCGCGTGCCGGCGTACTGCTGGTCCGTGTCGCTCCAGACGTAGAACTCGCGCTCGGGGGATCCGGCCGGTGCCTCCTGGGCGCGGCGGAACCACTCGTGCTGGTCCGACGTGTGATTGACGACGAGCTCGATGAGGACCTGCAGGTTCCGCGCGTGCGCCGCGTCGAGGAAGCGCCGGAAGTCCTCCATCGTGCCGTAGCCGGGATTGACGGCCAGGTAGTCCGAGATGTCGTACCCGTCGTCGCGGAGCGGCGAGGGGAAGAACGGGAGGACCCAGAGGCACGTGACGCCGAGGTCCTGCAGGTAGTCCAGCTTCTGGACCAGGCCCTCGAAGTCGCCGATGCCGTCGTTGTTGCCGTCGAAGAACGACTTGACCGGCACCTCGTAGATGATCGCGTCCTTGTACCAGAGGGGATCGCGCGCGCGACGATTCTGCATGGACGGTGACAATTGTAGTGCGTCCGCGGACCCACGCCGCCGAAGGCGGCGCCCACCGCAGGCCTGCAAAGTCCGCCGGCCACAGGCCCACGGCCCGAAGGGCCGCCCACCGACGCCTTGCGTCCCGAAGGCAGCGGCCACCGAAGGCCTGCACGCGGCACCGCCGCGCGCCCACCGCAGGCCTTACGGCCGAGCCGGCGGTTGAACCGGGCTGGGGTGCGGGTTACGATGGGTGTCCATCACGCGGGCCCAACCATACGCCTTGCGAAGGAGAGAACTGATGAAGCGATCCGTATGCACCATCGCGGCCCTGACGTTTGCCGCCGCGTTCAGCACGATGCTGCTCGCGCAGAAGGTCACCGAAGTCCATCCCGGCAAGGGCGGCAGCCCCCACGTGAAGACCGAAGCCGTGATTGACGGCGCCAACATCTCGATCACCTACGGCCGTCCCGCGCTCAAGGGACGCACTGTCGGCCAGGAAGTGGCGCCCTACGGCAAGGAGTGGCGCACGGGCGCCGACGAGGCCACCACGCTCGTCACCGACAAGATGATCATGTTCGGCTCCGTGCACCTCAACCCCGGCACCTACACGCTCTACACGGTGCCCAACGAGAAGGAATGGCAGCTCATCGTCAGCAAGAAGACCGGCCAGTGGGGCATTCCGTACCCCGCGGGCGAGGACGTGGGCCGCGCGCCGATGACGGTGAGCCAGGCTCCCGCCGCCGCCGAGCAGCTGACCATCACGATCGAGGATGCCGCCAAGGGCGGCGTGCTCCACGTCGACTGGGGCACGACGCGCGCCAGCATCCCGTTCACGGTCGGCTGACCCGACCGACCGGTTCGTACACGGCAACGGCCCGGGACAACCCGGGCCGTTCCTGTCTAAGGGCAGGACGCCGCCCACCTGCTTCGATACCCCGGCTCACCCGACCGGGACGCGCACGCCACCTCAACCGATCCCGGCGAGCCTCCGCAGGCGCGCGTAGTCCTCCGGCGTGTCCAGGTCCATGAATGCGCCCGCGTCGGTGACGGGCACGTTCAGGATGCGCGCCTCGTGTGCGCGCACGACGGCCCTGGCCCCCGCTTCGATGTCCGCACGCCGCAGGTCCTCGAACACCGCGCGGTCGAAGATGACCGGGTGGCCGTGCTCCGTACCGCGTGCGGGCCGGACGAGCGGCGCGCGCGACAGATCCCATGCGTGAATCAGCGTCCGCACGGTCTCCGGGCTGACGAGCGGGACGTCCACCAGCGTCACCAGGATGGCCTCGAGCCCCGGCCCCTCGACGCTGGCGAGCCCGGCGAGGAGGGAGGAGAGCTGGCCCTGCCGCCAGCCGGGGTGGTCGATGACCGTCACGCGCGGGTCGGCGGACGTCAGCGCCTCCCGCACGGGGCCGGGATGGGCGCCGGCCACCACAGCGACCCTGGGCACGCCGCCGGCCAGCAGCGCAGCCACGCCCGTCGAGAGCACCGTCTCCCCCGGGGCGCCGAGCGGCAGCGCGGCCTTGGGACGCCCCATCCGGGACGAGGCCCCCGCGGCCAGCACCAGGGCGGCGATCATCTCAGCGGGACCCGCCGGGTAAACCGCAGGACACGGCGGCGACGGCTGGAGCAGCCCGCCGCGCGGCCCGGTCGTAAACATTCAGGCAGCCCTGCTCGTATACTTGACTTGGCACGAATCACCCGCCTACACTGGCGCGCACGTTTCAGGCCCCACAATCCCACGGTCGCCGGCCCTTCGCCTGGCCTCATTGTCTGATACCAACGGGTATCTCGGGTGCGGCAGCCACTGGGACGTCCCCAGGGGCTTGGAATCGGAGGATACGGGTATGCCGACCGGAACGATCGCACGACTCCTCATTGACAAGGGGTTTGGGTTCATCCGGGATGAGTCCGGCATCGAGCACTTCTTTCACCGCAGTTCGGTTCGCGGTGCTGTGTTCGAGTTGCTCCGCGAGGGGCAGCGAGTGGACTTCACCCCAGAGGACTCGCAGAAAGGCCCCCGCGCGGGGGATATTCGCCTGATCGAAAACTAGCGCTTCGGCGCTCTTGTCTGTCTTTTCATTGCTTCCCAGTCCGGCCCCAGCACGTTCGGGGCCGGCAGTCTCTCCTGCCCCGTTCAGCAAGCCCAGCGACGGTAAGCCCCGGTACAGCAAGCACGTCCCACAGGACACGCGCGGCGTTGAGCGGTCAGACCGCGCGCGGTTTCAGGCGGAGCTGAAGCTCCGCCCTACGGCTCGACCAGCCTGGATCTGTCCGGGG
>CAZUGF010000068.1:0-1703 GCA_964619705.1 uncultured Bifidobacteriaceae bacterium | reverse complement strand
GCTCGACCAGCCTGGATCTGTCCGGGGATGGAAGGCGGTGGCCTGCCGAGCCGTCGTTCGACCCGCCGGATCGTTACGTCGCAGGTCGAGCGAAGGATGGCGGAAGCGCCTCGGAGTCGAACCGAGCCTGCCCCGCAAGGGGGCAGCAACCGGTTTTGAAGACCGGGAGGGCCACCGGGCCCCGGTCGCTTCCGGGGCGATCATAGCAGTTGGCCCAGGACGGCCTCGGTGTCGGAGAGATCATCGAACGTGACGTCCGCGCCGGCGCGTGCGAGTTCCTCGCGCGAGTGGCCGCCCGTGGCCACCGCAATCGCGCGGGCGCCGGCCACCTTCGCGCACTCGATGTCGAACGGCGTGTCCCCGATGACCACGACGTTGCCGCGCGCGTCGGCCGGGATGCCGTGGTCGCCCGCGCGTGCCTGCGCGATCGGCACCAGCAGGTTCCGATCCGCCGCATCGTCCGAGAACGCCCCGAAGCCGAAGTAGTCCCAGAGCGAGAAGTAGCGCAGCTTGACGGCCGCCGCCTCGCGGTAGTTGCCCGTCAGCAGCGCGAGGTGCAGCGCCGCGTGCGCGTCGGCGGCGGTGAGCAGATCGGCGACGCCCGGCATCAGGCCCTTCCGTCCGCTGCCCGGCTCGTGAATCTCCCGGGCCAGCTTCCGGACGTAGACCTCGCGGAAGGACGCGTGGGCCTCGGGCGTATCGGGCAGCCCGGACCGGACCAGGGCCTGCGAGACGAGAAAGCTGTCGGTGCGTCCGGCCGCGGAGACGCCCGCGAACGCGTCGCCGATCCCGAAGAGCTCCTGGAAGGTCGACTCCATCGCCCGCAGCCCGGCCCGGCCTGTGAGCAGCAGCGTGCCGTCGATGTCGAAGAGGACGAGCGCGGATCGGCCCACGCTCAGCCCGCCTGCTCGTGGTGGATATCCGACGCGCGCGGGCCGGATCGCGTCCGCTCCTCCGCGAAGCGCACGCGCGCGCCGACGCGGAGCACGTCCAGCCGGCCGCCGCGCACGCCGTCCTGCACGAAGAACCAGTCCATGTGGCTGTCGTCGACGATGAAGCCGAATCCGTGGGTGGGATCGAGGCGGGTGATGGTGCCGCAGAGCATGACCGAAGCGTACAGCCCGCAGCCGGCCGCAGGCAACCGCATCGGGGGGAGCCCGGCGGATGTGCGGCCGGCATCGGGGCCGGTTGATTACCGGACGGTCGTGATGACCTGTCCCTCGTAGGCCGACTCCCAGACCGCCTTCAGCTGGTAGGTGCCGTCGTGATGCGCAAACTGAAGGGCAGGGGTCGAGCCCGCGGGATCGCGCCCGTCCGCCGGGCGGGCCATCACCAGCTTGACGGCATGCGGCCCGTTCACCTCGTGGATGACGAGCAGCAGCGGATCGGTGGTGTCGCGATCGACGTGGTAGGTTCCGGCGGGCATCGGCTGCCCGTTGACGGAGAAGGCGAAGGGGACGGTAGCCAGCACGTCGTCCGCCCGCGCGGGGCCGGCCGTGAACGCCAGAAGCGCCAGGGCGGCCAGGGACAACTTCGAGAAACGGTTCATCATGAGCTCCTTTCGCGCATGCGCTGCGCGGCAAGGACCGCGGACGCATGGTCTCGCGGCCCTCTATAAGAGTTGGACGAACGACAGCGCGGGAGGGGGCTGTCCGGCGAATGACATGTGTGTCAGGGGACACAGGGCGCGCCTGGCGGCGCGT
>CAZUGF010000067.1:15072-24030 GCA_964619705.1 uncultured Bifidobacteriaceae bacterium | reverse complement strand
TTCGTTGGGGACAGATGCCGCGCGGCCGCGCATCGGTGCGGGACCCGCACGACCACCGTACCAGCCGGACGCCGCCTGCGCTCGTGCCCGGCGTCCGGGGCGCAGGTGGGCTAACATTCGAATCGCCCCCTCATGCCGGACGCCATGCCTCCCTCCCCTGCCTCAGCCGCCCCCACGGCGCCACCGGAGCCGGGTACGTGAGCGTGGCGACACAGACGCGCGTCCTCGTCGTGGAAGACGATGCGGACATCAGTACGCTGCTCGTGCACTACCTGCACAAGGCGGGCTTCGCGACAGCCCTGGTGTCCAGCGGCCGCGACGTGCTGCCGCGGGCGGCCCGCGAGACGCCGGACCTGGTCATCCTGGACGTGATGCTGCCGGGCATGGACGGCCTGGACGTCTGCCGGGCACTCCGCGCGAATCCGGCCACAGCCGCCATCCCGATCATCATGCTCACCGCACGCGCCGAGGAATCGGACCGCATTGTCGGCCTCGAAGTCGGCGCCGACGACTACATCACCAAGCCGTTCAGCCCGAACGAGGTCGTGGCCCGCGTCCGTGCGCTGCTCCGGCGCGCCAACCGGGCGGCCCCCACCGAGAACCGCCTCGTCTACGGCCCGCTGGCCGTGGACGTCGAACGCCACCTCGTCAAGTCCGCCGGCGAGGAGGTCCGCCTCACGGCCAAGGAGTTCCTGCTGCTCCAGTACCTGATGCAGCACCGCGGGCGGGTCCTCTCCCGCGATCTCCTCCTCTCGGATGTCTGGGGCTACGCCTACACGGGCGGCACGCGTACCGTCGACGTGCACGTGCGGCGGCTCCGCGAAAAACTGCCGCTCCTCGTCGACGCGATTGTGACCGTCAAGCAATTCGGCTATAAGCTGGTGGACCCTCCTCCGGGATGAGCCCTCGGCCACCGGCGTCCTGCGCCCGGTAGGCCGCGTTCCCCAACCCGGCGGCCCGCACGTGACAGCCATCATCCTCGCCGCCATCGCCGGTGCACTCGTGGCCCTTGCCGCCGCGGCCGTTGTCGCGTCCCGGCGCGCGGCCGTGTTCCATCGCCGCGCGCGCGAGATCCAGGGGATTGCCCGGCGCTACTTCCTCGGTGACCTGAGCCGTGAGGCCCCGGACTACGGGGACGACGACCTCGGCGCCGTGGCGCGATCGATGGACCTGGCGGTCCACGAACTGGGCCGGCGGCTGGACGACCTGGCGCGGGACCGCGCGCGGATGGAGGCCATCCTCGGCAGCATGGTCGAGGGCGTGCTCGTGGTCGACGAGGGCGGCCGCCTGCAGCTCGTCAACGAGGCCGCGCGGCGCATGCTCAAACTCGAGCGCGAGGCCATCCTGCGTCCCTACGTCGAGGCCATCCGCCACCCCGGCATCGTCCAGCAGATCCGCCGCGCGCTGGCGGGCGAACCCGCCGAAGGGCTGGAACTCTCGCTGACCTTGCAGGGCAGCCCGACGTTCGTCGCCCGCGTGGCGCCGGTCGTCGCGACAGGCCGCGGGGCGGTGCTTGTCCTGCACGACATCACCGACCTCCGCAAGGCGGACCAGATCCGCCGGGACTTCGTCGCCAACGTCTCGCACGAGCTGCGGACGCCGCTCACGGCCATCAAGGGCTACACCGAAGCCATCATGGACGACCCGGAGGAAGCCGACGCCCGCGATCGGTTCCTGGAGATCATCCATCGCCAGTCGGTCCGCATGGAGCGCCTCGTCAAGGAGCTGCTGCGCCTGGCACGGCTCGACGCGGGCCAGGAAGGCCTCGAGCTGGCGCCCTGCGACGTGGACGCCATGGTCACCGGCATTGTCACGGACCTGGGACCGCTCATCGCGGACAAGGCACTGCGCATCGAGACAGTTGTGGCACCCGAGGCCCGCACGCTCGTCACGGACCCCGCCAAGCTGCACGACGTCGTCCGCAACCTTGTGGAGAATGCCGTCAACTACACGCCCGCGGGCGGCCTGATCCGCGTCGAGGGCCGCATGACCGGCGGACGCTTCGCACTGCTCGTGTCCGACACGGGCCCGGGCATTCCCCCCGAGGACCTGACGCGCGTGTTCGAGCGCTTCTTCCGGGTGGACAAGTCCCGGGCACGGCCCGGCGGCACGGGCCTCGGACTCGCCATCGTCAAGCACCTCGTCCAGCTCATGGACGGCACGGTGGTCGCCCGCAACCGGACCGAAGGCGGCGCGGAGTTCCGTGTCGAGCTGTCGCAGCGGCCGCTCGAACCGACGGGCGGAACCTAGCCCGCGTCCGCGCTCGCAGCCCGTGGCCGCGTTCCGAGGCCCGGGCTACGGCATCCCCATCCCGGACAGCACCAGGAACGTGACGGCCGCGATGGCCGCGGCGGCCGGGATCGTCAGGACCCACGCCCAGACAATCTGGCCGGCCACGCCCCAGCGCACGGCCGACAGGCGCCTCGTCGTCCCGACGCCGACGATGGCGCCGGTGATGGTGTGCGTGGTGCTGACGGGCACACCCATCGCGGTGGCGGTGAAGAGCGAGACGGCGCCGGCGGTCTCCGCCGCAAAGCCGCCGACCGGCTGCAGCCGCGTGATCTTGGATCCCATCGTGTGGATGATGCGCCAGCCGCCGGAGAGCGTGCCGAGCGAGATCGCCGAGTAGGCCATCATCTCCACCCAGAACGGGATGTAGAACTCGGTGATGAAGCCGCCGGCAAACAGGGCCCCCGCCATGATGCCCATGGTCTTCTGCGCGTCGTTGGCCCCGTGCCCCAGGCTGTAGAGCGCCGCCGAGATGAGCTGGAGCTTGCGGAACCAGCGGTCCACGCGCGACGGCGCGCTGCTGCGGAATATCCAGAGGATGGCGATCATGAAGGCGAGGCCGAGGACGAACCCGATGGCCGGCGCCAGCACGATGAAGATGAGCGTCTTGTTCCAGCCGCTCGCGACGAGCGCGCCGAAGCCGGCTTTGGTGACCGCGGCCCCGCCCAGGCCGCCGATGAGCGCATGGGACGAGCTGGTCGGCAGGCCGTAGTACCAGGTGATCAGGTCCCAGATGATCGCCCCGACCAGGGCGGACAGGATGACCGCCGTCGTGATTACGGACATGTCGACCATCCCGGATCCGACGGTGGTGGCGACCGCGGTGCCGAAGATGAACGCGGCGGCGAAGTTGAAGAATGCCGCCCAGACGACCGCCTTGCCCGGCGAGAGGACCCGCGTGGAGACGACGGTGGCAATGGAATTGGCCGCGTCGTGGAAGCCGTTGATGTAGTCGAAGATGAGCGCGACGGTGATGACGATGACGACGAGCGTGCCCTCCACGCGGGCTACCCGTGCTTCACGACAACGCCCTCGAGCACGTTCGCGACGTCCTCGCAGCGGTCCGTGGCCTCTTCGATCAGGTCCAGCACTTCCTTCCACTTGATGACCGTGATCGCGTCGCGCTCCTCCTCGAACAACCGCCGGAGCGCCTCGTCGTGCACGTCGTCAGCCACGTTCTCGAGGCGGTTGACCTCGACGGCGCGCTCGTGGACGCCCGTCTTGCGCTCGAGCGCCTCCACGGCCACCTTCATCTGCATGCTGGCCTGCCAGGTCAGCGAGGCCAGCTCGCGCGCGCCGTAGCGGAGCGATGCCATCCGGTAGCGCCGCAGCACGCCCGCCGCCGCGTCGATGGCGTCCATCACGTCGTCCAGCGAGCGGGCAAGCTGGTGGATGTCCTCCCGGTCGATCGGGGTGACGAAGGTGGAGTTGAGACGCTGGATGATGTTGTGAGTCAGGGCGTCGCACTCGTGCTCGACCTGCTTGATCTGGAGGGCCGTGTCCCAATCCGGGGGATCGGACGCCAGCATGCGCTCCAGGAGGGTGGCGCCGGAGACGATCCGGTCGGCCAGGGCCGAAAAATACTCGTAGAACTTCTCTTCGCGGGGAATCAGCCGAAATCGCACGGGCGGCAGTCTGTCACGCGGGTGTTACAGTCGTGTTACATCTGTGGCGGGGTCAGTCCTCCACGACGTAGCTGAACACCTTCCAGCGGCCGTCCTTCTCGATCAGCGACCCGCAGACCCGCAGGTCCACCGGCCCGTCCGGCCCCGCCACCACGAAGGTGCTCTCGCGGTGGACCGTGTAGCCCGGGTAGCGGGTCTCCCCAGAGAAACGGACTTCCTGCAGGGTGTGCCTCGTGCCGCCGTAGGCGGCGAGGACGCGGCCCCGCTGCGCCTCGCTCTTCTGCCGGAGGTCGCCCCATACGTAGGAGAACGGGAGGTTGCGCTCCGGCCGCGACGCGGGCAGCCCCGGCCAGACGTGCTGCCGGAACTCCTGCTCGGACAGGGCCAGGGCCTGCAGGCGCGCCTCGTCGCGGGCGGCCAGGGCGGCCAGGACGGCCTCCGCGACGGCGCGGGAGGAATCGTGAGCGTCGGCCAGGGGTACCGCCGCCGGGCTGCACGCGGCGTGGCACAGCACCGCGGCGAAGGCAAGGATGGTCAGGCGCATGTCGATCCGTCAACGTAGCACGGAGGCCCGGGTGCCGGTATACCCGGTCCCGCGCCTCCGCTGCGAATCGCCCCGATGGCCGGAGCGGTTCGGTTTCGTGGGGTGCCGGCGCGGCCGCCTGGCCGCCGCCGGCCCGGATGTCTACTGCTGCGGGTAGGCCGTCCAGCCCGCGGTCCAGTCCTCGGCCGGCGGTGGCGGCACCGCGCCGATGAAGGTCACCGCCTCGAAGAACCCGTCGTTGGGCGGCTGGATGGGCTGCAACTGGCCGCCGGCCAGCGTCGCGACGGAGGTCGGACGGAAGTCCGGGCTCTCGTGGTTGAAGCAGTTCGGCGACAGCCCGCCGTCGACGTTGACCCGCACGTCGGGGAACCGCCCGCTGGCGACAAAGGGCAGCACGCTCGCGTGCAGCGGCGTCGCGGGGCCCCAGATGACGCCCGCGCCAATCTGCGTGGTGCCGTTGTTCACCTGGTCGAGTGTCGCGCCGCCGTCGATCTGCATGCCGAGCGTCTTGGACCCGGCAATGAGGAAGTTGCGGAACGTGACGGCCGTGCCCCGGCGGAAGAGGACCGCCCGGACGCTCTCGGCGCCCTCGTTCGTGTCGGGATCCCCGCAGATCGTCAGGTTGTAGATCTGCGGGTTGGCGCGCGGCAGCAGGTTGTTGTTGAACTCGTTGTTGTCCGCCTCGATGCCCCAGTCCGCATCGTCGCTGCGCTGGTGAATCGCGATGAACTGCGCGCGGCCCTGCCAGCCGAACGTCCAGTCGAAGCTGTCGTCGGCCGCGTTGGAGACGACGGCGTACTTGATGTCCGCGGTGCCGCCGAACCACTCCAGGCCGTCGTCGCGGTTCATGTGGACCTGGATGAACTCGTAGCTGCCGCCGCGGCCGACGCCCTGGAACGCGATGCCGTTCAGCTCGTTGTCCGGGCTGAACTCGACGCCCGCGAACTCCACGCGCACGTACCGGAGCGAGCCGCTGTCGTCGTTCGGGTCGTTGCCGCCGTAGATGCCGGTGTTGGCCTCGCCCTGCCCTTCGCCGCCCTCGAGGTTGACCGGTGCGCGGCCGTTGATGATGAGCCCGCCCCAGTCACCGCGCGCGCGCGTGCCGACAGGCTGGTCGCTGGTGAAGACAATGGGCGCCTCGCGCGTCCCGATGGCGTTCAGCCGCCCGCCCTTGAGGACCACGAGCGTACCAACGCTCCCCGCCTCCCCGATCACGTGCGTCCCGGCCTGGATGTTGAGCGTCCCGCCGTCGTTGACGAACACCGCGCCGCGGAGGACGTAGTAGTTGGCGTTCGTCCAGGTCTCCGTCCCGGTAATCTCACCCGTGACCACGATCACCGGCTTGTCGACGCCCGGCACGTTGACCGGCGGGGCCTGATCGGTCAAGACCGGCGTGCCCACGCCCACGACCAGCGCGGCCCCGACTGCCAGGCCGGCGATTCGCTGTACCCACTGCATCATGGCTCCCTGTCGTCCTCTCTCGATGTCTGTGTGCATGGCTCCATCCGTCCGTCGGTTCGTCTCCCTCTGCATGGCGCGCCTCAGAACACGTCGTAGCCGAACGACAGCGCGTAGACGCGGCCGAGCTTGAACGTCCGCTGGTCCCGGTCGCCCTGCATGTAGCGCCACTGCGCGTTGGTCAGGTTCTCCACGCTGAACCGCAGGTTGATGCGGTCCGCCAGGCGCTGCACGAACACCAGGTCCACGGTCTCGCGTCCCTGCTCGATGATGTCCGGCGCCTGGTTGGCCCCGACGTCCGAGATGCGGTCGCCGAAGTAGTTGAAGAGCAGGCGGGTCGAGAACCCGCGGAGCGCGTACTCCGCCGTCAGGTTGAACAGGTTGTTCGACTGCCCGGCCAGCGGGCGCTCGACGGAGGTCTGCACCGTGCGCTGCTCCGGCAGCAGGGTGATTGTCGAGTCCACCCACGTGTAGTTGGCGTTCACGAAGAAGCCGCGGCCGATGTCATACGCCGCTTCCAGCTCGAGGCCGAGGTTCCGGGCCTTGTCCGCGTTCTGGAACGTCGAGATCGGCTGCGCGCCCGCGATGACGACGCGCTCGATGGGCTTGTCGAAGTACTTGTAGAACCCGCTGACCGCGACGATCCCGCGGCCGCCGGGGAAGAGCTCCCACCGGGCGTCGAGGTTCTGGATGAGCGCGCGATCCAGGTTCGGGTTGCCCTGCGTCGAGCGGTTCCCCACCACGTCCGTGAACTCGAAGGACGCCAGCTCCCGGAACTCCGGCCGGTTGACCGTCGTGCTGTAGCTCAGGCGGATGTTCTGGTTGCCGCCGACCGACTGCACGAAGTTGATGGACGGGAAGACGTCCGTGTTCTTGTTCTCCGCGGAGACCGTTCGCACGAAGAGGCCGAACGGGTCGAAGGTGTCCACGACCTGGTCGAAGTCCTCGACGCGCGCCCCCGCGACCAGACGCGTCCGTGCCGACAGGGCGATGTCCACCATGCCGTAGGCCGCCAGCGTCGTCTGGTCCCCGCTGTAGGCGTCCACCGGGCGCGTCTCCTCGTTGAAGCGGAAGCCCTCGCCGATGTTGGACGGCGTGTAGAGCTGCTCCGGCGTGAGCGTCAGGTCCACGACGGCGGCGCCGTCCTTGTTCACGACCTGCGGGATGAACCGGAACCGGCGGGACTCGAAGTCGCGCGTGCGATCGACGTAGTTGAACCCGACCTTGTACTGCGTCGGCCGCGCGCCCGTCGTGCGGAACACACTCCAGTTGACGGCGATGTCGGTCGTCCGGTCGTCCAGGGTGTTGAACATCCGGAAGCCGCTCTGCGACTCGTCAGCCAGCACCGGCGTGCCGCTCGACCCGAAGCTGCCGTCCGGCCGCTCCACCAGGTTCGACTGGTAGAGCGTCTCGCGCAGGTCCGGCTCGTCGCGGTTGGCGTTGGCGAAGCTCGCGCGCCAGTCGAACCGGCTGCCGCCCACGCCCGCCAGGTAGTGCTCGCCGTTGAGCGAGGTCGAGAAGAGTCCCTCCTCGACGAACTGGAGCCGGTTGTTCCGGTAGTAGAAGTTGTTCTCCGTGTTGGGCCCCTCGAAGTACCGGCCCTCGTCACGCCCGCTGTGGCTGTAGAAGTTCTCGAGCGCCACGCGGTTGTTCGGCGTGAACTGATACGCGATGTTGCCGACGATGCCGAGCTGCGCGCGCTGGGTGCCGTACTGCATCGTGTAGTCGTTGACGCTCTCGAGCGTCTGGTTGTCGCCGATGCGGTAGAACGCGCGCTGCTCCTCGACGTACTGCTCCTTGTAGGAGTGGGTCATGCTGGCCACCACGCCGAGCCTGCCGAAGCGGTTGCCGAACACGACGCCCCAGTTCTGCCCCGGCGCGCCGTCGGCCGTCGCGGGCCGCCACGTGTTGTCCAGGGCACGGCCCAGGCTCGTGATCTCGTCCGATCCGTAGCCGACGTCCGGCGTGTAGATGCCACGCCGCACGATCTTGTTGTGCGGGAACACCGACGGCAGCGCCCGCGTCCCGTTGTCGAAGCCCAGCCAGTCGCGGCTGCCGAGCGGGCTCAGCGGGATCGACCTGCCGGTGGCGTTCTGCGAGTGCTGGTAGCCGTAGGAGAGCGAGACCACCGGGCGGCTCGGGAACTTGAGCGGCGTGATCTGCACCAGCCCGCCCGCGAACTCCGCCGAGCGATCCGGCGAGTAGGACTTGCTCACCTGGACGCTGTCGAGCAGCCCGGCCGGGAACATGTCCAGCGGCACCACCTTCTTGTCCGGTTCCGTCGTCGGCAGCGTCGCGCCGCCGAGCGTGGTGTTGGAGTAGCGCTCACCGAGGCCGCGGACGAAGACGTACTGGTTGTCCACGACCGACAGGCCGGTGACGCGCGACATTGCCGCGGCGGCATCCGAGTCCGCGTTCCGCTTCATGTCCTGCGAACCCAGGTTGTCCGTGATGACGGCCGAGCTCTTGCGGTCGGCAATCTGGGCTTCGGCCGAGGAGGTCACCGCATCGATCGGCGCGTCCGCCTGGACCGTGACGGTCTCCGAGAAGCGGGACATCGAGAGGCCCACGTTCACGTCGATGGGACGGGCGCCCGGGGCGACTTCCACGCCAATCAGCCGCTCGTCGTAGCCCTCCATCAGCACCCTGAGCTGATGGGTGCCCGGATCGAGATCGAGCACGTAGCGGCCGTCGACGTCCGTGTAGACGACCTGGTCCTGCCCGACAACCTCGACAGGGACGCCCGGCAGCGTGATGTTGTTGAACTCGTCGCGCACCACCCCGGTGACGCGAACCTTGCGGGCGGTGGACACCTGCGCGGACCCGGCGGCCATGACCGGATCGGCCGGTACGCCGAGGAGCAGGCCCGACAGGACGGCCGCGCACGTAACTCGAACACTCATGTGGACCCTCGACTCAGGGGAAATCGACAGAGACATTGCCAACACGCGCTCAGGCTACCGGCCGTGCGTGAAGCGCCTGTGACGCGGTTGTTACGCGTGGGTTAACTTCGGGAAGGTTCGGGGGAGGTGCGGGGGAGGT
>CAZUGF010000067.1:0-14972 GCA_964619705.1 uncultured Bifidobacteriaceae bacterium | reverse complement strand
CGGGGGAGGTTCTGGGAAGGTGCTGGGGAGGTTCGGGGAGGTTCTGATACCCTCCGCCCGAGATGACGCCGCCGACCGCCGCCGCCCCAGCCGCCCGGTACCGCGGGCTGGCGGCGCTTGTCGTCCTCTACCTCGTCATCGCCCACCTCCTGCCGCGGCCGGACGCCATCACGCCGCAGGGCATGCGGACGCTGGCCATCTTCGTCTCGGTCATCGGCGGGATGGTGCTGCAGCCGCTGCCCTCCTCCGCGCTCGTGCTCCTGGGACTGACGGCGCTCGTCGCCAACGGCCTCCCGATGCGCGAGGCGCTCGGCGGCTTCGCGGAACCCTCCGTCTGGCTCGTCCTGGCGGCGATGCTCATCGCGCGGGCCATGCTCGACTGCGGGCTGGCGCGCCGCATTGCCCTGCTCTTCGTCCGCGCCTTCGGCCGGACCTCGCTCGGTATCTCCTACGCGCTCCTCGCGTCCGACGTCACGCTCGCGACGGGGGTCCCGTCCATCACGGCACGTTCGGCCGGGATGCTGCTGCCCGTCGCCCGGAGCATCGCGGAGCTGTTCGATTCCAGGCCCGGGCCGACGGCCGGCCGGCTCGGCGGGTTCCTGATGGCCTCGCTGTACCAGGGGTCGGCCGTGGCCTGCGCGATGTTCCTCACCGGGCAGGCGAGCAACATCCTGGGCGCCAACCTGGCCGCGCGGCTCGTCGGCGTCGACGTCACGTGGAGCGGCTGGTTTGCCGCCGCCCTGGTGCCCGGCCTCGTGTCCTGCGCGGTGGTGCCGTGGGTCGTCCACCGCACCCTGCGCCCGGAGGTCATCCGCACGCCGGAGGCGCCGCGCTTCGCGGCCGATGAGCTGACGCGCCTGGGCCCGCTGTCGCGGCGCGAGATCGTCACGCTCCTCGTCTTCGCGGGTGTCGGCCTGCTCTGGATCACGTCGGCGTGGCACCGGCTGGACGTCACCTACGTCGCCTTCCTCGGAATCGCGGTCCTGCTCGTCTCCGGCGCGATGCCGTGGGAGATGGCGACATCGGAGCGCGCGGCCTGGGACGTCTTCGTCTGGTACGGGGGACTGCTCCGGATGAGCGAGGTCCTGAACGCCACGGGCGCCACCACGTTCTTCGCGGAGTCGGTCGGCAGCCTGTTCGCCGGCGTGCCGTGGGTGCTCGTCCTGCTGGGCATCCTCCTCGTGTATTTCTACGCGCACTATTTCTTCGCGAGCATCACGGCACACGTCCTCGCGATGTTCCCGCCGTTCGTCGTCCTCCTCGTCGGCATCGGCGTCCCGCCGGGGCTGGCGGTCTACAGCCTGCTCTGCCTGGCCAACCTGCCCGCGGGCCTCACGCACTACGGCACCACGACCGGGCCCATCGTCTTCGGCACCGGCTACGTGAGCCTCCGCGACTGGTGGCGCGTCGGCTTCCGTGTCTCGGTCGCCAACATCGCGGTGTGGCTCACCTTCGGCTTCGCGTGGTGGAAGGTGCTGGGCTTCTGGTAGACGGGCGCCTTCGCGCGCCGATGCTGATCGCGCGCACGTCAATGCGGCTATCCTTACCGGATGCGCAACGTCCTCGCGCTCATCCTGGGCGGCGGCCAGGGCAGCCGGCTCCACCCCCTCACCGAGCTTCGATCCAAGCCGGCCGTGCCCATCGGCGGCAAGTACCGCCTCATCGACGTGCCCATCAGCAACTGCCTGCACGCGGACCTGCGCCGCATCTTCGTGCTGACGCAGTTCAACTCGGCGTCGCTCAACCGGCACGTGTCGAGCGCGTATCGCATGGACCTCTTCTCGCGCGGGTTCGTGGAGATCCTCGCGGCCGAACAGACGCCGGAGTCGACGGCCTGGTTCCAGGGCACCGCCGACGCCGTGCGGAAGGCGCGGCGCCACTTCCTGCAGTACGAAGCGGACTACTACCTGGTCCTCGCCGGCGATCACCTGTACCGCATGGACTACACCGCCCTGCTCGAGGCGCACGTCGCCAGGCGGTCGGACGTCACGATTGCGGCGCTCCCGGTGGACGCGGACGAGGCGACCAGCATGGGCATCTTCGCCTTCGATCGCGAGGGCCGCATCTCGGGCTTCGAGGAGAAGCCGGACCTGGCACGCCTGGCGGAACTGGGGCCCAGCCTGGCCGACGGCTCCACGTTCGCGCCGCCGGATCCCGCGCGCCCGTTCATCGCCTCCATGGGCATCTACCTCTTCTCGCGCGACGTGCTGCTCGACCTGCTCGAGCAGGAACCGGGCGACGACTTCGGCCGTGAGCTCATCCCCGCGGCCCTCGGGCGCTACCGGGTCAGCGCCTACCTGCACGCGGGCTACTGGGCGGACGTCGGCACCATCCCCAGCTTCTACGACGCCAACATCATGCTCACGCGCCCGGACGCGCCGTTCCGCTTCTATGACCCGGAGCGGCCCATGTTCACGCACGCGCGCTTCCTGCCGCCGTCGCACGTGACGAACTGCCGGCTCGACAACGCCCTGGTGGCGGAGGGCTGCCACCTGACGGACGCGCAGATCTCGGACTCGGTGGTCGGCATCCGCAGCACCATCGGCCGCGGTTCGGAGATTCGCCGATCGGTGGTGCTCGGGGCGGACTTCTACAGCGTCGGCCCCGGCGCCCAGCCGCACATCCCCATGGGCATCGGCAGCGATGTCGTCCTCGACCGCGTCATCGTGGACAAGAACGCCCACATCGGGAATGGCTGCCGCCTGGTGAACCGCGAGGGCGTGGATCACGCGGACGGCGACGGCTACTACATCCGCAACGGCATCATCGTCGTGCCCAAGGGCGGCCGCGTGCAGCCGGGCACGGTCGTGTGACCGGGTCCGGACCACGTGTGATCACGCGGCCGGAGCAGCCGGAAGCCCGGCCCGGCCGCGGAGGCGATGGCCGATCCCGGGACGCCGCAGATTCGTAACGCGGATTTAACCACTGCGTCATCCGTCAGAAATCTCCCGCCGTTACTGTGGCTTCAGGCAGATGCCCACAGAGGACGAACGGATGCAGCACAGCAGCGTTGTCAGTACGGAATCCGGCCACGACACGGTGGCACGGTCGAGAGGAACGGTCCCCGGCCGATCGGGCGCGCGCACGCGCGTCCTCGTCGTCGAGGACGAAGGGGACATCGCCGGCCTCATCAGGCACAGCCTCGAGCGCAACGGCGGCATGGAGGTCGAGGTGGCCTCGAGCGGCGACCAGGCGCTCAAGGCCGCCAGCGAGCACCCGCCAGACATCATCCTGCTGGATCTCAACCTCCCGGTCCTCGGGGGCCTGGAAGTGTGCCGGCTGCTCCGATCGCGGCCGTCGACGGCGCGCGTGCCCATCATCATGCTGACGGCACGCACGAGCGAGGGCGATCGGGTCATCGGCCTCGATGCCGGCGCTGACGACTACGTCACCAAGCCGTTCAGCCTGCGCGAACTGGCCGCGCGCGTCCGCGCGGTGCTGCGGCGCGGAGGGCCCGACGAGGCCGCCGCCGCGCCCGCCATCTACCGGGGCGAGCACATCGTCGCCGACTTCGACGCCGTGTCGGTCACCGTGGACGACAAGCCGGTGAGGCTGACGCGCCGCGAGTTCGAGCTGCTGCGCTACCTGGTCGAGAACCGGAACCGCGTGCTCTCACGCGACCGCCTGCTGGAACGCGTCTGGGGCTACGACCGGTTGATCGAGACGCGCTCGGTGGACGTGCACGTCGGCCGGCTGCGGAGCAAGCTGGGAGAGGCCGGCAGGCAGATCGAAACCGTCGTCGGCCTCGGCTACCGCTTCGTCGAGACGCGCAGCTGACGCGGCTGGCCCGCGGGACACAGGACCGTCCCGCGCGAGCCGGCCACGCTCACCGGCCCTGGTCCTGCTCGCCCACGCTCCAACCCTCGTGCTCGAGGGTCGCCACTTCGTGGCTGATGGCCCGGCGCACGCGTTCCACGCGGTGCCAATCCCGAAGCTCTACGCGGCGCACGATCTGCTGGTCCCGTTCCTCGCGCACTTCCCATCCGGCGGGCGTGCTCTCGATCGAGTACCGGCGTGTGTGCTGCTGGTTGCGAAGGCGCTTGTCGAAGGCGTACATGATGTTCCGGCCATCCTCGCTCAGGCACGAGGAGGACACGTGTAAATTCGGTGTGACGCCGGCAGTCAGACGCCACAACGTCAATGATATCAACGGCCTGAAGACGTCACGCCACCTTCACGCGAAGGGCGCCGGGCCGCGTCCTGAGCGCCAGCCTGGACGGGCCGAGGCGCGGCTCCCCGTCGACATGGAACGGCAGGTCGCCATCGGACGCGATCAAGGCTTCCGCCGCCTGGCGCATCAGCACGCCGCGGCCGTCGGCCAGCGTGCCGCGAAACAGCGACGGGAGGCGGAGTGCCACGCGCCAGCGCGGCGCGGCCTCCACGGCGACGATGTCCAGCCGGCCGTCGTCGAGCCTGGCCTGCGGCGCAATCAGGGCGCCGTTGCCGTACTGCCGCGAGTTCGCCATCGTGACGAGCCACGCCGTGATGGCATGCGAGGTTGACCCGCACTCGATCGTGTAGCGGCGCGGGACGTGGCTCCCCCATGCCAGCCAGGTGGCCAGCACGTAGCCCGTCAGGCCGCGGCGCACGTCCGGTGACGCCAGGCGCGCGGCAATGGCGGCGTCGAGCCCGACGCCCGCGACGTTGAAGAAGAGCGCGCCGTGAAGCTCGCCGGCATCGATGCAGAACGCGCGGCCGCCGCCGGCAATGTCCAGCGCCCCGGCCGGGTTGAGCGGCAGCCCGAGGTCGCGCGCAAGTCCGTTCCCGGACCCCGCCGGGACGATGGCGAGGGTTGTCGAGGAGAACGCCAGCGCGCTGCCGACCTCGTTGACCGTTCCATCGCCGCCCCAGGCCACCACGAGGTCTGCCCCCTCGTCGCGCGCCTGTGCGGCGGCCGCGTGAGCGTCGCCTGGTGCGGTGGTCATCACGACGTCCGCGGCGTAACCATGACGGCCCAGCACCTCGCGCGCCAGCGCGCCTGACGCACCGGGGTCCCGGCTCCGGCCGCGGCCGGCAATGGGATTGATGACGACGAGCGCGCGCATCACGGCGCGAGACGGCGCAGCACGCGCGGCGGCAGGTGCCACCGGAGCGTGCCGGGGCCTCGCGGCGTCGCCCCGTCCACGTCGATCGCGCACACGGCGCCCTTCCGGAACTCGACGCTCCCGCGGCTGCCGAGCAGCCGCGCGGCCAGGTCGCCAAGGTCCGGCTCGTGGCCGACGAGGGCCAGGCGCCGGTGCTTGCGCGACACGCGCGCGATCGTCTCGAGGATCGCGGCCGGCTTCCCGCCGGGCGCGAGCGCGTCGAGCACCTCCACGGGCACGCGCGTCTCGAGGCCCGCCGCCAGCAGGGCCGCGGTCTGCTGTGCGCGCTCGAGCGGGCTCGTGAGGATCAGGTCCAGCGTGACGCGGACGCTGTTCAGCCCGCGGACCGACTCCTTGAACCGGCGGACACCGTCGGGCGTGAGCGGCCGGAGCCGATCGTCGGCGTACTTCGGTCCCCGCTCCGCGGCAATCGCGTGGCGCACCAGGTACAGCTCGACGGTCGCGGCCATGATCAGGCGGCCACCGTGGAACGGCCGCTGCGGGCGGCTTCCCGGACAAGCCCGGCGACGGCGAGGACGGCGGCACGCTCGCGCATGTAGGCGGCGTGGTCCTCGCGGCAGGCCTGATCGAGCGCCGCAATCAGGCGGTCCAGTTCCCGCGCGGCGGGCCTGTCGCTGACCAGCAGCCCGGCCTGCACGCCGCGGAGGCGTTCGGCGAGCACCTCGAGATCGTGCAGGCGTCCCAGCCGGTCCTGCAGGGCCTTGAGCACGCGGAGCCGCGACACCGCGCGCGACCGGCGCAGGTCCCGCTCCACCTCGAGGGCATAGCGCAGCTGCTTGGCGGCAATCCGCACCTGGTGCAGGCGCTCGGGCAGGTACAACGCGCCGGCGCGATCGATGGCCCCCTCCAGCGCCTCGGCGCGCCGGGCCGCGCGCCGTGAGGCCTGCGCGATCTCCGCCGGGCGATCGACGGCGCGCACGGCCCGGCCGGCGGCGGTGAGGGACCGCTTGAGCTTCTCGAGCGCGACGGGCGAGATGGCCTCGATCATCGCGCGCCGGCGCCGGTCCCGCTCCGCCGTGAACGATGCGCGCACCGCTGCCGTGGCGCGGGGCGAGAGGCCTGCCGGGCCGGCGAACTCGTCGAAGTGTCCCAGGGCCACGTCCATCTCCCGCACCGGTCCGAGCGCGCGCGTGATCCGGCGGACGTGCTTCTTCGCGCGCCCCAGCGCCTCGTGGTCCGCGGCGGCCGCGAGCACGGGCAGGGCGGCGCGGAGGCGCCGCGACGCCACGCGCGCGCGGTGCAGCGACGTCACGTCGCCCGCCGCGGCCGCGGGCATGGCCTTCAGCAGCGGCAGGAGCCGCTGGGCAAGGAGCGTGGTCTGGGTCGCGGGGCGCGGCATGCTACCATCCGGAGCACTCATTATAGCGGGCCGACACCGTACGCCATGCGCCTTGCCGCCATCGACATCGGCACCAACTCCGTGCACATGATCGTGGTGCGCGTCAGACCGGACTTCTCGTTCGAGGTCATCGACCGCGAAAAGGAGATGGTCCGGCTCGGCGCCGGCGGCCTCGACGGCCGGAAGCTCACGCGCGAGGCGCGCACCGCCGCCCTGCAGGCGCTCTCGCGCTTCGAGCGCCTGGCGCGATCGCACCAGGTCGACGCCATCCTCGCCGCGGCGACGAGCGCCACGCGCGAGGCCGAGAACGGCGGCGACTTCCTCAAGGCCATCGAGGATCAGACCGGCATCCGCGCCCAGGTCATCACCGGAACCGAAGAGGCGCGCCTCATCCACCTGGCGGCCGTCTACGGCGTGGACACGCCCAAGCCGGCCGTCGTCATCGACATCGGCGGCGGCAGCGTGGAGATCACGCTCGGCAGCGGCCGGGACGTGCACTTCGCGCGCAGCTTCAAGATGGGCGTCATCCGCCTGACCGAGCGCTTCGTCACCTCCGACCCGCTGACCCGCAAGGACGAGCGCAAGATGACGGCGTTCGTCCGCGAGCAGGTCCGCCGTTACGTCGGCCACATTGCCGCGGAGGGCTTCGATCGGGTGATCGGGACGTCGGGCACCATCCTGTCGCTCGGGACCGTCGCCACGGCGATGGAGACGGGCGTCGTCCCGGCCGAAGTGCGCAACCTGCGCGTCCCCGCGCGGAGCCTGCGGCGGCTGCGCAAGACCGCGACGTCACTGGATCTCGAAGGGCGCCTCGCGCTGGCCGGGCTCGACCCGCGGCGCGCGGATCTCATGGTGGCCGGCTCCGTGCTCCTCGACACCCTGCTCAAGGCGCTCGACGCGGACGACATCACCCTGTGCGATCTCGCGCTCCGGGAAGGGATGGTGCTCGACTACATCCAGCGGCACCGCCGGGAGATCGCGCGCGTCGACCGGTACCCCGACGTCCGCCGGCGGTCGGCCGTCGAGCTCGGCGAGCGCTGCAACTGGGACGCCGAGCACGCCCGCCAGGTCGCGCGCCTGGCCGTCTCGCTCTTCGATCAGACGCGCGACCTCCACGGCCTCGGCACACGCGAGCAGGAGTGGCTGGAGTTCGCGGCCCTGCTGCACGACATCGGCCACCACATCAGCTTCGAGCGGCACCACCGCCATTCGTACTACCTGATCAAGAACGGCGACCTGCGCGGCTTCGAGCCCGGCGAGATCGAGGTCATTGCCCTCGTCGCGCGCTACCACCGCCGTGCGAAGCCGAAGAAGGATCACGAGGGCTACGGGACGCTCGACGATGGCGCGCGACGGACCGTCCGTGTGCTCTCCGCCTTCCTCCGCATCGCCGAGGCGCTCGACCGCTCGCGCCACGGCACGGTCCACGCCGTGACGATCCGCGACCGCGGATCCGACCTGCGCCTCCAGGCCCAGGCGGATGGCGACGTCGAACTCGAGATGTGGGCGGCCAACCGGCAGGTCGGCGTCCTGGCCGCCGAGCTGGGCCGCCCGATCGTGACGGCCAGGGCCGTGCCGCGGCCGCCCGACGGCGAGACCGCGCCGCGTCCGCCGCGGTCACGGCCGGTCCACAACGGCCCGCCGCCGGCGATCCGCCGGCCGCGCGCCGCGCGCCGCGCCTCGTAACGCGGATTTAACACGACAGAAACTGCGGTGAAACCGCGCCCCAGTACGCTGGGGCCATGACTCTGTCATCCGTGCGCGCCGTAGCCCTCGCCGGCGCCACACTTGCGGCCGCAGCCTGTGGCGGCGCCTCGACAACCGGCGGCTCCGCCAGGCTGATCACACTCGACGGTTCCAGCACGGTGTTCCCGATCAGCGAGGCGGTCGCCGAGGAGTTCCAGCTGGCCAACCCCGGGGCACGGGTGACGGTCGGCATCTCAGGGACCGGCGGCGGCTTCCAGAAGTTCTGCCGCGGCGAGACGGACATCAGCAACGCGTCGCGTCCCATCAGCCGGAGCGAGATCGCGGCGTGCGCGGCCGCCGGCGTGGAGTTCGTGGAGCTGCCGATTGCCTACGACGGCATCGCGATTGTCGCGAACCCGAAGGCCTCCTGGATCGACCACATCACCGTGGCGGAGCTCAAGACCATCTGGGCGCCGGAGGCGCAGGGCACCGTGACGCGGTGGAGCCACGTCCGCCCGGGATGGCCCGACCGCGAGATACACCTCTTCGGCGCCGGCGTGGACTCGGGCACCTACGACTACTTCACCGAGGCCATCGTCGGCACCGCGCGGGCGAGCCGCGGCGACTTCACGTCGAGCGAGGACGACAACGTGCTCGTGCAGGGCCTCAGCAGCGACGAGCTTGCGCTCGGCTTCATCCCCTTCGCCTATTACGAGGGCAACAGCCGCCTCCTCAAGCTCGTCGCGGTCGACGATGAGAAGGCGGACAACGTGGACGGGCCGCTGCTGCCGGACCCGGAGACGATCCGGCTGGGCACCTATCAGCCGCTCGCGCGCCCGGTCTTCATCTACGTCTCCACGACCGCCGCGGCGCGTCCCGAACTGGAGGCGTTCGTCCACTTCTACCTGGCGGAGGCCGAGGGGCTCGTCCGCGAGGTCAACTACGTCGGCCTCGGTGCGGACGCGTACCGGCTGGTCGGGGATCGGTTCCAGCGGCGCGTCACCGGGTCGCTCTTCGCCAGCGGCGAGAACCTGGTGGGCGTCACCGTCGACCAGTTGCTCGACCTGGAACGCGCGCGGTAGCCGTGGGCGCCATCCGCACCCGGACGCTCGAGTGGCTGATCGAGCGCGCGCTGCTGCTCTGCGCGTGCCTCTCGGTCCTGACGACGCTCGGGATCATCCTGGTGTTGTCGTTCGAGACGCTCGCGTTCCTCAGGGAGGTCCCGCTCTGGGCGTTCCTGACGGGTACGGAGTGGACGCCGCTCTTCGCCAACCCGCAGTTCGGCGTGCTGCCGCTCGTGGTGGGGACGCTGCTGGTCTCGGCCATTGCCATGGTGGTGGCGATGCCGATGGGCCTGCTCGCCGCCATCTACCTCAGCGAGTACGCTCCCGGCCGTCTCCGCCGCATCGTCAAGCCCGTGCTGGAGATCCTGGCCGGCGTGCCGACGGTCGTCTACGGGTACTTCGCGCTGACGTTCGTGACGCCGCTCCTGCAGCAGGTCCTGCCCGGGCTGGCCGGGTTCAACGCCCTCTCGCCGGGCATTGTCATGGGCATCATGATCATGCCGACCGTCTCGTCGCTGTCCGAGGATGCAATGCGGGCCGTGCCGCAGGGGCTCCGCGCCGGCTCCTACGCGCTCGGGGCCACGCGCATGCAGACGGCGCTGCAGGTGGTCGTCCCGGCGGCGTTCTCGGGCATCACCGCGGCGTTCATCCTGGCCGTCTCGCGGGCGATCGGGGAGACGATGATCGTAGCCATCGCCGCCGGCCAGCAGCCGCGGCTGACGCTCAGCCCGTTCGTCCCGATCGAGACCATGACCGCCTACATCGTCCAGGTGAGCCTGGGCGACACGCCGCAGGGGACGATCGAGTACCGGACGATCTTCGCGGTGGGCATGCTGCTCTTCCTCATGACCTTCGGGCTCAACCTCGTCAGCACGTGGCTGCGCGAGCGGTATCGCGAGGTGTACGCGTGAAGCGCCGCGCGGACGGGATCTTCAAGTTCGTCGCGCTCGGCACGCTCGTCGTCGCGCTCGCCGCGCTGGCGGCGCTCGTCATCGACGTCATCGCCGATGGGAGCAGCCGCCTGAGCTGGCAGTTCCTGACGAACATCGCGTCGCGCCGGCCGGAGCAGGCGGGCGTGTACCACGCACTCGCCGGGAGCATCTGGATCCTGGTCCTGACGGCCGCGCTCGCGCTCCCCATCGGCGTGGCCTCGGCCATCTACCTCGAGGAGTACGGGTCCCGGAGCCGCCTGGCCCGGCTCATCGAGATCAACATCGCCAACCTGGCCGCCGTGCCGTCCATCATCTACGGCCTGCTCGGCCTCGGCGTGTTCGTGCGGTTCATGGGCATGGGACGGAGCGTCATGGCCGGGGCCTGCACGCTGGCGCTCCTGGCCCTGCCCGTGGTCATCCTCTCGACGCGCGAGGCGCTCCGGACCGTGCCGGGCAGCATCCGGGAGGGCTCCTACGCGCTCGGCGCGACGAAGTGGCAGACCATCTGGTACCAGGTGCTGCCGATGGCCATGCCCGGCGTCCTGACGGGCCTCATCCTGGCGGTCTCGCGCGCCATCGGCGAGACGGCGCCCCTCATCACGATTGGCGCGCTCACCTATATCCCGTTCGCGCCCGACGGCCTCTGGTCGCCGTTCACCGTGCTGCCCATCCAGATCTTCAACTGGGTGTCGCGGCCCCAGGCGGACTTCAAGGTCAACGCCGCCGCGGCCATCCTGGTGCTGCTCGCGCTGCTCCTCACGATGAACGCCGTCGCGATATTCCTGCGGGATCGCCTGCAGCGCCAGGAGCGCACATGAACGCGGGACCTCCGACCGTCCCCAGCCTGTCCGGCATTGCCGCCCGCACGTCCGCGGCTGCGGCAGGCGCCGAGCACCCCGTCAAGATCGACGTGGCCGGCATGAACTTCTACTACGGCGCCAAGCGCGCGCTCGACGGCATCGGGATCCGGATCCAGGCCAACCTGGTCACCGCGTTCATCGGGCCTTCCGGGTGCGGCAAGAGCACGTTCCTGCGGACGCTCAACCGGATGAACGACATCATTCCCGGAACGCGCGTGGAGGGGTCCGTCCACATCGACGGGGAGGACATCTACGCGCCCGGCGTGGACGTCGTGGCGCTCCGGCGCCGGGTCGGCATGGTCTTCCAGAAGTCCAACCCGTTTCCCAAGTCCATCTACGAGAACGTGGCCTACGGCCTCCGCGTCAACGACCTGGTGCGGAGCAAGGCGGAGATGGCGGACCGCGTGGAGGAGAGCCTGCGGCAGGCGGCGATCTTCGAGGAGGTCAAGGACCGGCTGCACGACTCGGCCCTCGCGCTGTCCGGCGGGCAGCAGCAGCGCCTCTGCATCGCGCGCGCGCTCGCCGTGCGGCCGCAGATCCTCCTGATGGACGAGCCGGCCTCGGCGCTCGATCCCATTGCCACGCAGCGGATCGAGGAGCTGATCTACGACCTCAAGAAGACCTACACCATCGTGATCGTCACGCACAACATGCAGCAGGCGGCGCGCGTCTCGGACCACACGGCCTTCTTCTGGCTGGGACGCCTGATCGAATACGATCGCACCGACAGGATCTTCACGGCCCCGGCCGAGAAGCTGACCGAGGACTACGTCACAGGACGGTGTGGCTGATGAGCCCGATCGAGCGCGTCACCAGGCACTTCGAGGAGGAACTCGAGACGCTCAAGGAGCGGCTGCTCGCGATGGGCGGGCTGGCCGAGGAGCGGATGCGGGTGGCCGTCCGCGGCATCACCGCGCGAACGCCCGCGGACCTCGAGGCCACGCTCACGGGCGACGAGCCCATCAATGCCCTGCACCTCGAGGTCGACGATCGCTGCGTCAAGCTCCTCGCGCTCTATCAGCCGATGGCGGCCGACCTCCGGGCCATTGTCGCCGCCGTGCGGATCAACTCGGACCTGGAGCGGGTGGGCGACCTCGCGGTCAACATCGCCGAAGCCGGCAAGCGGTACCTGCGGCACCCGCCGGTCAAGCCGCTGATCGACATCCCCCGCATGGGGGAGATCGCGCAGGTCATGCTCCGCGACGCGCTCGACGCCTTCGTCCGCCGTGACGTGGCGCTGGCGGAGGCCGTCCTCATCCAGGACGACACGCTCGACGCCCTCAAGACGCAGATTTTCCGCGAACTGCTCACGTTCATGCTCCAGGATCCCGCGACGATCGAGCCGTCGCTCGATCTCATCCTCATCTCGCGGCACCTCGAGCGGATCGGCGACCACGCCACGAACATCGCGGAGGACGTGATCTTCATGGTCTCGGCGCGCGACGTCCGCCACCAGGCCGAGATCCAGCCGGACGCGGCGGACCGCTGACGCGCCCGCGGGGATCATCCCCGGCATCTCGGAAACAGATGGATGGCGGCACTTCTATCGCCATCCATCCCGTCGCCTGGACTACAATGATTCGATTGTGATGTGCCATGGCTGACACGCTGACGATTACCGACAACCGCACGGGCAAGACCTACGAAGTCCCCATCGCCGACGGCGCCATCAAGGCCACGGATCTCAAGCAGATCCGGACCGCCGACGAACGGGACACGGGGCTGCTCACTTACGACCCCGCGTGCATGAACACGGCGGCGTGCAAGAGCCGCATCACCTACATCGACGGCGACCGCGGCGTGCTGCTCTATCGGGGCTACCCCATCGAGCAGCTCGCGGAGTCGAGCACGTATCTCGAAACGGCGTACCTGATCCTCAAGGGCGAGCTCCCCTCCACCGGGGACCTGGCGGACTGGACGCACGAGATCACGATGCACACGATGGTGCACGAGAACATCAAGAAGTTCATGGAGGGGTTCACCTACGACGCCCATCCCATGGGCGTCTTCGTGAGCACCGTGGCCGCGATGTCCACGTTCTACCCCGACGGCAAGCTGATCTTCGACGCCGAGCGCCGCAAGACGCAGATCATCCGGCTCATCGCCAAGACGCCGACCATCGCCGCCTACGCCTACCGCCACAGCATCGGGCGGCCCTACGTCTACCCGGACAACGACCTCAGCTTCACCGGCAACTTCCTGAACATGCTGTTCAAGATGACCGAGCTGAAGTACACGCCGAACGAGGCCCTCGCCCGCGCGCTGGACGTCCTCTTCATCCTCCACGCCGACCACGAGCAGAACTGCTCGACGAGCTCGATGCGCGGCATCGGCAGCTCGCACGTGGACCCGTACTCCGCGCTCGCCGGCGCGGCCGCGGCCCTCTACGGGCCGCTGCACGGCGGCGCCAACGAGGCCGTGCTCCGCATGCTCAAGGAGATCGGCTCGGTCGCCAACATCCCGGCGTTCATCAAGCGCGTGAAGGCGGGCGAAGGGCGGCTCATGGGCTTCGGCCACCGGGTCTACAAGTCCTACGACCCGCGCGCCAAGATCATCAAGCGCACCGCCTACGAGGTGTTCGAGGTCACCGGCAAGAACCCCCTGCTCGACATCGCGCTCGAGCTGGAGCGGATTGCCCTCGAGGACGACTACTTCGTCTCGCGCAAGCTGTACCCGAACGTGGACTTCTATTCCGGGCTCATCTACCAGGCGATGGGCTTCCCCGTGGAGATGTTCGCCGTCCTCTTCGCGATTGCCCGTACGGTCGGCTGGGTCGCGCAGTGGGAAGAGATGCTCCTCGATCAGGAGCAGAAGATCTTCCGGCCGCGGCAGCTCTACCTCGGCTCCGAACGGCGCGACTACGTGCCGATGGCGGCGCGCTGACGGGTACGCCGGACCAGACCGGTGGGAGGATCGCGATGATGGCGCAGGACCGGCGGCACACCTTCGCAGGACTGGCCGCCGGGCTCGCCCTGGCCGTGGCGGGCGCCGCCCTCGCGGCCCAGGGCACGGCGGTCTTCGACAGCACGCTGGCCTACGCGCACGTGCGCGCGCAGGTGGCACTCGGCCCGCGGCCCGCGGGCTCCGCCGCCAACGCGAAGGCCCGGGCCCACATCATCGGCGTCCTCCGCCAGGCCGGCATCCGCGCCGTCGAGCAGCCCTTCGAGGCCGCGACCCCCGTCGGCCCGGTGAAGATGGCCAACGTCGTCGCCACCATCCCCGGCGCACGGCCCGAACGCATCGCCATCGCCAGCCACTTCGACACCAAGCTGTTCCGCGAGTTCCGCTTCATCGGCGCCAACGACGGCGCCTCCAGCACGGGCGCGCTGCTGGAACTCGGACGCGTGCTCAAGGCGCGGCCGGCGCCCACGTACACGATCGAGCTGATCTTCTTCGACGGCGAGGAAGCGTTCGGCGAGTGGCGGGACCCGGACAACACCTACGGTAGCCGGCACTACGTCGAGGCCGCGCGCACGGCCGGTACGCTCGCGTCCCTCAAGGCGCTCGTCCTGCTCGACATGATCGGCGACCGCGACCTGAACCTCAAGCGCGACACCAACTCCACGCCCTGGCTCACCGACATCATCTGGGCTGCCGCCAGGCGGCTCGGCCACGCCGCGCACTTCCTCGACGAGCCGTTTCCCGTCGAGGACGACCACATCCCGTTCGTGAAGGCCGGCGTGCCCGCCGTCGACCTCATCGACCTCGACTACCCCGAGTGGCACACGGCCGGCGACACGCTGGACAAGATCAGCGCGCGCAGCCTGCAGGTGGTCGGTGACGTCGTGCTCGCCGCGCTCCCCGACATCGAGACGCACCTGGCCCGGGCCAGATAAGCCAGCCGGCACCGCCAGGGGCCGTCGCCCAGGGGGCAACCCTGGAGGGTTGCCCCTACATCCTCCATCGTCTTTTCGGGACGTCGTCTTTCGGGCCACTCACGGACGACGAAAGGGACACCGAGACACCGAGAACGCCGAGACCACAGA
>CAZUGF010000066.1:14321-24537 GCA_964619705.1 uncultured Bifidobacteriaceae bacterium | reverse complement strand
CCGTGCTTTGAACCTCCGTGCTTTGAACCCCCGTGCTTTGAACCCCCGTGCTTTGCTCCGTCAGAGTGCCGACATCGCCGCCCCGTCCACGGCAATGGCCTGGCCCGAGATGTAGCCCGCCGCCTCCGACGCCAGGAAGACGGCGAGGTTGGCGAACTCGTCCGGGTGGCCGAGCCGTCCCAGCGGGATCGATGCGATGGACGCCTTGCGCACGTCCTCGATCGGCGTCCCGGACGTCTTCGCGTTGACCTGATCCAGCTCGTCGATACGCTCCGTCGCAATCCGTCCGGGCGCGATCACGTTGACGAGGATCCCCTGCGGCGCCAGCTCGCGGGCCATGGTCTTGGCGAGGCCCCAGATGCCCGTACGGAACGCGTTCGACAGCACCAGGTTGGGAATGGGCTGCTTGATGGACGAGGACGCAATCGTCAGGATGCGGCCGTAGCCGGCCTTCCGCATCTCCGGCACCGCCGCCTGCACGAGGCGGACGAAGCTCATCAGGTTCTGCTGGAACGCCTGCGCCCACTGCGCCTCGGTCGTGCCCAGGAACGCGCCCGCGGGCGGGCCGCCGGCGTTATGCAGCACGATCTCGAGCCCGCCGTACGCCGCCACCGCGGCCTCGACGAGACGCGCGGCCTCGTCCGGGCTGCTCACGTCGGCGACGAGCGCCGTCACCTCCGCGCCGGTCTCCTGCCGGATCTGGTCCGCGGCCGCGTGGATGCGGCCCTCGTCGCGGCTGCAGATGACCACGCGGCACCCTTCCGCCGCCAGGCCGCGGGCGCAGGCATAGCCCAGGCCGCGGCTCGCCGCCAGGACGAGCGCACGCTTTCCTTCGAGTCCAAGCTTCATCAGTTCAGGTCCCGTCTCCGGAGAATGTCGTCGAGGTCCGCCAGCGTCTCCGTGTCCACTGGGGCAAGCGGGGGCGTCGCCCCCGGGGCACCTACTCGTGCCCCGCTCCCCAGAGTACGCCGGCCAGCGGCCGGCCGCCTTCCGCCTCCGGATCCGGACGCAGGAAGCGCCCGTAGCCGGGCTCGCCCACGATCCGCCCTTCCTCGTAGATCGGCACGCCGCGCACGATGGTCGAGACGACGCGGCCCTTGAGCGGCATACCGTCGTAGAGGGCCATGTTGGCGCGGGACTTCGTCAGCGCCGCCGAGGCATCGAAGCGCCACTTCTTCTTGACGTCCACGAGCGTGAAGTCCGCATCCGCGCCGCGGACCAGGCGCCCCTTCGCCGGCAGCCCGAAGACGAACGCGGCATGCTCGGAGCACACGGCTGCCACCTGCGGCAGCGTCAGGTGCCCGGCGTTCACCGCCGTGAGCATCAGCGGCACGAAGATGTCGAGCCCGCCGATGCCGGCCGGCGCCTTGAAGATGTCGGGCCCGTACTGCTCCTTGTCTTCCGCAAGGAACGGCGAGTGGTCGCTGCCGATGTACTCGATGTGGCCCTCACGGAGCGCGTACCACAGGGCCGTCTGCTCCTCCGCCGTCCGGAGCGGCGGGTTGCACTTGGCGTAGGGCCCGAGCCTGTCAAGCGCCTCCGCCGTGAAAAAGAGGTACGGCGGGCATGTCTCCACCGTGACGTTGACGCCGCGGAGCCGCGCATCCGCTGCCAGGCGCGCCGTCCTCGGGCTCGAGCAGTGCACGATGCCGATGGGCATGGTGCGCTCGGCGGCCAGGGCCAGGACGATGGCGACGGACACTTCCTCCACCACGGCGGGCCGGCTCTCCGCGTGCGCGCGGCCCGTCGTCTGGCCCAGGGACTCGAGGCGGGCCTGGAGCGCGTTGTAGATGCCGGGGTTCTCGCAGTGGAAGCACTGGCGGAGCCCGGTGCGGCGGACCGCGTTCATCACGTCGCGCAGCCCGGACTCGTCCGTACACCACAACCCGCGGAACTCATCGCGGCGCGCCTCCGGCGGCGGCTGCAGGAAGGTCTTGAAGGCGATGGCCCCGGCGTCCGCCTGCTCCCGGATCTCACCGAGGTTCTCGTAGCCGGCGCCGCCGTAGAGCGCGAAGTCGATGTGGGCCTGCGGCTGCATGGCGTCCACGCGGGCCTGCAGGTTGCGGGCGGAGTTGGTCGGGGTCTTCGAAACGGGCATCTCGAAGATCGTCGTGATGCCGCCGGCCGCGGCCGCGGCCGTGCCGGACCGGAAGTCCTCGCGGGCGTCACCGCCGGGGTAGCGGGTGTGGACGTGCGTGTCGATGATCCCAGGCAGGACGTGCAGGCCGCGGGCGGGGATGGTCCGCGCCGCGCTGATCGCGCTGTCCGGCGGCGCCAGGTCCGCGATCCGCCCGTCGCGCACGGCAATCGTGGCGGCGTACTCCCGCCCTGCCGCCGCCAGTGTCGCGCCGGTGATTGCCAGGTCGTAGGTGGCCACGGAGGGCATAGTAGCGTGAATCCGCCGGGACGCCGGGGTCCCGCGCGCGGGCCGTCCGCGCGTCCCTACCTGTCAGCGTCCGGCGTCATCCGGCCACTTGTCCACCCGGTGGATGGTCGGCTTCTGCGTCCGCAGGTACGCGTAGACCGCGCCCAGGTCCTCGCGCGTCATGCCGGCATACATCCGCCACGGCATGATCGTGTTCTGCCGCTGCTCCCTGTCGCTCAACACGCGGTCGTCCGGCGCCTCGAACGCCTTGAACTTGTCGACGAACTGCTGCTCGGTCCAGGTGCCGATTCCCGTGTCCGCGTCGGGCGTGATGTTGGCGGAGAGGACGCGGTAGCCCTCCGGGAGCCGGAACTGCTGGCCGCCGGCCAGGGTCAGGCCCGGCAGCGGCTGTCCCTGCGCGTCCCGCGGCGTGTGACACTCCGAGCAGGAGGCCGCGCGCACCAGGTACTCACCGTAGGCCACGGGATCGGAGGACGGCGGCCGGGTGCCGAAGCGCGCGGGCGCGGGCATGGTCCGCACGATCAGGTTGACGGGCACCTCGAGCGACCGGGGCGGCACGTGGCTCTCGATGGGCGCCAGGGATCGGACATAGGCCAGGACGGCGTGGACGTCGTCTTCGGCGAGCGTGCCGTAGCCGGGGTACGGCATCAGCGGAAAGAGCGCCGTGCCGTCACGCGACACGCCTGTCGTGACGGCGCGGAGGAGTTCGCCGTCGGTCCACGTCCCCAGGGCCGCCGGGGTGATGTTCCTCGCGAAGAGCGTGCCCGGCACGCCGGCGTTGTCCCGATCGAAGCGCTCGCCGCCGACGCCGATGCTGTCCGGAACGACGGGCCCGGCAAACCGCGTGAAGTCGCGCGTCGAGTGGCAGTCGGTACACATGGCGACGTGATTGGCGAGGTACGCGCCCCGCGCCAGGCGTTCCGGAGAGGTGTCGAACCTCAGGCCCTCGGGCGGTGGCGGCACATCCGGGTAGCGCGCGAACAGGTAGGTGACGCCGCCGGCGCCGGCCACGCCGATGAGGATCACGATCGCAAGCAGGAGCCGCAAGAAGAGTCGCATGGGGGGAGACCTTCAGCACGCAGTTGAATTCCGATCGAGCCGGGGAGGACGGGCCGATACGGCCGCCTCCCCGCCCCGAATGCACGCACCAGGCGCTACTGCGCCTGGCTCGACGTCTGACTGCGCTTCCGCGCCTGCTCCACCATCCGCGCCACGTCCGCCGCGAGCTGCTTCGCGTCGTAGACGATGCCGTCCTTGATGGTGTACTTGACGCCGCCCACGCGTTCGACGCGTCCCGTCTGATCGTTCAGCTTGACGGCGCCGGTGGCGTAGAGCGTCTTGAGGTTCTCGAGCGGGTTCTGGTCCACGAGGACCATGTCGGCGCGCAGCCCCGGGCGGATGATGCCGAAGTCGATCGGCGTGCCCTTGGGCTCGTGCATCGCCTGGGCGCCGTAGAGCGTGGCCGAGCGGATGACCTCCAGCGGATGGAAGCCGGCCTCCTGCAGCAGCTCGAGCTCCCAGATGTAGCCGAAGCCGTAGGTCTGGTAGATGAAGCCGGAGTCGGACCCGGTGGTCACGCGGCCGCCCGCGTTCTTGAAGTCGTTGATGAACGACATCCACACCTGGTAGAACTTCCGCCACGCCACCTCGTCCTCGGTGGTCCAGTTGAACCAGTAGGAACCGTGCGCGTTCCGGTTGGGCTGGAAGAAGTCCCAGAGCGAGGGCGTCGTGTACTTCTCGTGCCAGTCGGCGTTGCGCATGCGCATCACGTCCCGGCCGGCGGAGTAGATGGTCATCGTCGGGTCGATGATGAACTTCGCGTCCACCCATTCCCTGATGAGCGCGTTCCACTCGTCGCTGCCGCGCGGGTGAATCTTGTCCCACAGGCGGGCCACCTGGCCGAAGCGGTGCTGCTCGTCGTTGTAGTTCTGGTTGATGGGGAACGCCTGGATGCTCGAGTCCTTCAGCAGGGACTCGAAGAGCCCGTAGTAGTGGGTCATGGCGCCGAGGCCGAGGCGCGAGGCGTCGCGCGCGGTCATGCGGGCGACGCCCATCTGATCGAGGTGGGCGGTGGAGCCGAGGTTGTGCTTCTTGGCCTCGTCGAGCAGGGCGGCCATGATCTCGGGATCGTAGGCGCCGAGCTTGAGGCCGTCGACGCCCTTCTTGGCGGCAAAGCGGACCCACTCGCGCGCGCTCTCGGGCGTCTGCGGCGTCGCCCGGTCCCAGCCCTCGCCGCTGAACGGACGATGGTAGGAGAAGATGCGGGGCGCCACGATCTCGTTCTTCGCGGAGAGCTCACGCTGGCCCAGATCCCAGTCCATCGATCCGCACGGCACGCCGCGCACGGTGGTCACGCCGTGCATCAGCCACAGCTTGTAGACGTAGTCCGGATCGCGCGCCTGCCCGCCGCCGCAGTGCGTATGAGCATCGACGAAGCCGGGCATGAGATACAGGCCCGTCCCGTCGATCTCCTTCGTGCCCTTGGCCGGGCGGTTCCGCTCGTTGATCGCGACCAGCGGGAAGCCGACGCTCCGCACCTCGCTGATGCGATTCTGCTCGACGACGATGTCCATCGGCCCTCGCGGCTGCGCGCCGGTCCCATCGATCATCGTCACGCCGCGGATGACGAGGCGATCGAACGGCCCCTCGCCCTGACTGCCGCGCGGCGGCGTGGGGTTCATGCCCTGCTGCTGGGCAGCCAGGCCGACCCCGAGTGCGGCCACGAGCGCCGCCGAGAACACCGAACGTACACTGAATGTCACGGGTACCTCCCTGCCTCCAACCAAAAATCAGACGACAGTATACGGTCAGGCCGTCCAGCCGGGCAGGTTACTCCGTTCTGAGGGCCTTCATCGGGTCGATGCGCATCGCGCGCCGGGCGGGGACGAGGTTGGCCAGGCCGGCGGCAATCCCCAGCGCCGCGAGCGCCAGCCCCCAGGCCACCGGATCCAGGGGCGAGATGCCGTAGAGCACCGCGCCGAGTGCCCGGGCGGCCACGGCGGCAAGCACGGCGCCCACGACGGCGCCGGTCAGGGCAAGGCGCAGTCCCTGCCCCATCACCATCGTCAGGACGCTGCCACCGGTGGCGCCAATGGCCATGCGGACCCCGATCTCCCGCGTGCGGCGCGCGACGGAGAAGGCAATCACCCCGTAGAGGCCGATGGCCGCGAGCAGCGTTCCCAGGGCGCCGAACGCCGCCGCGAGGATCGCGCCCACGCGCGCGGGCATCAGCGAGGCGGCCAGGCTCTCGCGCATCGTGGTGCTGCCCATGAAGACCAAGCCCGGTTCCATGGCCAGCAGTTCCTTGCGCATCGTCTCGAGGAGCCGGCCCTCGTCTCCCGCGGTGCGGGCAATCAGGTAGTTGTACCGCGTCGGCCGCTGCGCGGTCGCGAAGTGAACGAACGGCGCCGGCGCCTCGAGCACGCTGTGGCGCTTGTGGTCCGACGTCACGCCGACGATGCGGTAGTCACTGCCCGTGACCTGGACCCTGAACGTGCGGCCCACGGCGCTCTCGTTCGGCCAGTAGGTCCGCGCCATCGTCTCGTTGACGAGGGCGACAAGCGGGGCGTCGCGCCGATCCGACTCCTGCAGGTCCCGGCCCTCGATGAGACGGAGGCCGATGGTCTCGAGGTAACCCGTGGAAACCGCGATGTTCTCGATGCTCTCGCCGCGCTCGCCCTCGGCATAGGTGCGGCTGTCCGGCCGGATCTCCGTCTGGTTGAAGTTGATCTCCATCGGGAGGCTCGGCGTGGCGGTGGCCGCGGACTGCACGCCGGGCATGGCGCGCACGCGGGCCAGCGCGTCGGTCCAGAACTGCTCGCCGCGCGCCGGCTCGTAGCGCACCATGTCCGTGTCCAGCGAGAGCGCGGCCAGGCCGTTCACCGGAAAGCCGAGATCCGCCTGCTGCGAGGCCGACAGGCTGCGGAGCAGCAGACCGGCCACGACGAGCAGGACCGCCGTGAACGCCACCTGGGCGACGACGAGCACGTCGCGCAGGGCGACGCGACGCCCCGCAACGCTCGCCGCCGGGATCTCGCTGCGCAGGTCGCTCACCAGGTTCGGCGAGGACGCCTTGAGCGCCGGCAGCAGGCTGGCGAGGACGCCCGTCACCGCCGCGGCCGCCAGCGAGAACGCCAGGACGCGCCCGTCCAGACGCAGGTCGAACGCCACGCTGACCGGCAACGGCAGTTCCACGGCCAGCAGCGCCTGGATCACCGACCACGCGACGGCCACGGCGGCCGCGGCGCCGAACGCTCCCAGCACGAGGCCTTCGACGAGCAGTTGCCGGACAAGGCGCCAGCGGCTCGCGCCGACGGCCAGGCGCACGCTGATCTCACGCCGGCGTGACGACGCGCGCGCGAGCAGCATCCCCGCCACGTTCGCGCACGCGATGAGCAGCACGAGCCCGACGATGCTCATGACGGCGGTGGCGCCGATCGAGAGGGCGCTCCCGGCCTGCGGGACCAGCATCCGCACGTCGCGTGTCGGAACGGCGGACATCGCACGGTCCCGGTTCGTCTCCGTGTGCACCTGCTGCAGCTGCGTGCCGACGAGCGCCACGTTGGCGTGCGCCTGCGCCGGCGTGACACCGGGCTTCAGCCGTCCCTTGATGAACATCCACCGTGAGCCCCGGCGCTCGAGACGCGTGCGTCCCTCCGGCGACGGTACGGAGTTCTGGATGCCGGCCGGCTCCACTTCCTCCGTGTGGGCGACCGGCAGCCACAGCTCCGGGCTGAGCAGCGGCACCACGCCCGTGAAGGACGCGGGGGCGACGCCGGCAATCGTGTACGGCAGGCCGCGGAGTGTGAGCGACTGCCCGACGGCCGCCGGGTTGCCGCCGAACTCACGCTGCCACATGCGATGGGAGATGACCACGACCCGTTCGGCGCCCGGCTCATCGTCGGCGGGCTGCAGGACGCGGCCGAGATGCGGGGCGATGCCCATCATCGCGAAGTGATTGGCCGTGACCACCTGTCCCAGCACGAGGCGCGACCGCTCGCCGAGCGCCAGCGGCGCGAACATGGGGCTGTAGCCCGTCATGTCCGAGAAGACCTCGGTGCGCGCCTGCAGGTCCAGGAAGTCCGCATAGGAAGAGGTCGCGTAGACGTCGCCGTCCGGGCTGGACGTGAAGACGTCCACGAGCCGGTCCGGCGCCGTGACGGGCAGCGGGCGGAACAGGAGCGAGTCGACCAGCGAGAACATCGCGGCGTTGGCACCGACGCCGAGGCCCAGCGAGAGGATGGCCACGGCCGTGAACCCCGGACTGCGGACGAGCCACCGGACGGCATAGCGGAGATCGGACAGCATGGTGAACGCTCCTGCCTCGCATCGTGACGACCGCCGCCGGCGCGGCGCCGGGGCTTCCAAGGCGATTAGACGCGGTTCACCGGGACAAGTTCACGCGGGAGACGGCGCGGCCGCTACGTCTTCCGGAAGTGCCGGCCCTGCCGCCGAACGACGTGCCGCACCAGGCGCTGCGGCAGGACGCGCGCGAGCCATGCCGTCGTGCGGTTCACGCGTCCGCTGATCAGCACCGGCCGGCCGGCCATGACGGCGTCGATGCCCTGCGCGGCCACCGTGGCAGCATCCATCCAGAGCCAGGACGGCATGTGCCTCACCTGGTCCCGCGTCCCGAGGACATCGTGGAACTCCGTATAGGTGAACCCCGGGCACAGGGCCGTCGTGTGGACGCCGTGCTGCGCATGTTCCGCGTGCAGTGCCTCGGAGAACGGGATGAGGAACGCCTTGGACGCCGCGTAGAGCGTGTGGCCCGCCGGCGCGGGCAGGCGCGCCGCCAGCGACGCGATGTTGAGGATGCGGCCCCAGCGCCTCTCGATCATGCCGGGCAGGACGAGGTAGCTGAGCTCGCACGGGGCGGTGACCATCACCTGGAGGAACGCGCGGTGTGTCTCCCACGGCGCGCGCTCGAAGGTGCCCGCCACGCCGTAGCCGGCGTTGTTGACGAGCACGTCCACGTGGAGCCCGCGGTCGTGAATCGCCGCCACCAGCCTCGACGCTGCGGCGGGGTCCGACAGGTCGCACGCCTGGACGAGGACGTCGACGCCGTGCCGCGTCCGCAGGTCCGCCGCCGCCGCTTCCAGCCGGTCGTGGCGGCGCGCCGCGATCACGAGATCCATCCCGCGCGCGGCCAGCGCCTCGGCGCACGCCCGCCCGATCCCCGACGACGCCCCCGTGACGAGCGCCCGCCGCCTGACTGCGTGATTCGGCATCGCCCGATCCTACCCGCCCGCCTGCGGCGTCCGTCCGGCGTTCCACGTTCCGGGGCCGGGCGGCCGTCCGCCCGCCGCCTGTTATCATCCCGGCATGGCGAACCGGTTCCGCTCCGCTGTCCTCCTGGCTGCGCTCGCAGCCGCCGCTCCCACGCTCGTGTCGGCGCACTTCAGGCTGATCGAGCCCGCCTCCTGGCTCATCGAGAACGAGCGCGGCGATCCCCAGAAGACGGGACCCTGCGGGGGGAGCAACGCGGACTGGGGCACGCCGAGCTATGCCGTCACGACGGTGACCGGCGGCCAGCCGCTGCACATCAAGGTGCAAGAGACGATCTACCATCCGGGCCACTACCGCGTGGCCCTGGCGGTGAACTCCTGGGCTGAGCTGCCGCTCGACCCGGTCACGGAGACGCGGCCGAGCGAGCGCGGCCCGTGGTCGGTGTCCGCCGCCATCCAGGATCCGCCGCAGATCCCAATCCTCGCCGACGGCCTCTTCGTGCACCACGAGAAGCCGGCCGGGCCGATGCCGCCGTTCGAGACGGACGTTCTCCTCCCGAACATCACCTGCCGGCGGTGCACGCTGCAGGTGATCCAGTGGATGGCGGAGCATGCCTTCAACAACCCCGGCGGCTACAGCTACCACCACTGCGCGCACCTCCAGATCACGGCCGATCCGGCCAAGGCGATCACGCCGGGCTGGCCGGCGGAGCGGAGCGAGAGCCAGTGACCGCCAGTCTGCGGGTATGATGAACCAGCCCCATCTGGAGGATCCATGCGCACCTTCCGTGCCCTCGTGCTCGTCGCGGCGTCCGTCACTCTCGTCGGCTGCATCAACAGCGCGACGCTCGTCAAGGTCAAGCCGGACGGCAGCGGCACCATCGAGCAGACCACGCTCGTCAACATGGCGGCGCTCAAGTCCATGATGCCGGGCGCCGACAGCGCGCAGAAGCCGGCCAACCCCATCAACGAAGCCGACCTCAAGCGCACGGCGGAGCGGATGGGCAAGGGCGTGCGCCTCGTCTCCGCGGAGCCCGCCGCGGCCGGCGGCTTCGAGGGCGTCAAGGCCATCTTCGCCTTCGATGACATCAACGACGTGCAGGTCAGCCAGGACCCGAGCATGAGCGGGGCCAGCGACGGCGCCTTCTCCGCGCCGCCCCCGAAGAACGAGAACCCCATCAGGTTCAAGCTCGCCAGGAACGGCGCCGCCTCGACCTTGACCATCGAACTGCAGGACAAGACCACCGCCGAGGCCCCGGGCGACGTGCCGGCCGGCGGCCCCAACATGTCCGACCCCGCCGTGATGAACATGATCAAGTCCATGTTCGACGGCTTCAAGGTCGCCATCGACGTCGAGGTCCTCGGCTCCATCGTCCAGACGAACGCCGAGTACGTGCAGGGATCGCGGATCACCCTGCTCGAGATGGACATGGGCGCCCTGTTTGCCGATCAGGAGAAGCTCAAGGCCCTGCAGGGCCGGATGAAGCCCGGCGCCTCGCTGTCGGAAGTGAAGCCGTACCTGAAGGACATCGATGGCATCAAGATCGACGGCCCGATGATCAACGTCGAGTTCAAGTAAGCGGTCAAGAAGTGCAGGCGACCC
>CAZUGF010000066.1:2837-14221 GCA_964619705.1 uncultured Bifidobacteriaceae bacterium | reverse complement strand
CGGCCCGATGATCAACGTCGAGTTCAAGTAAGCGGTCAAGAAGTGCAGGCGACCCTGAAGGGTCGCCTCTACAGGCGTCCTGTCTGGGAAGGACCTCGTAGAGGCGACCCTTCAGGGTCGCCTGCCCTTCAGGGTCGCCTGGAACGTTCTTCCCGCCCGCTCAGCAGCCACGTCACCACCGTGCACCGCAGCCCCTGCTCCACCGGCGTCACCTCGTGCAGCAGCGACGAGCGGAAGGCGACAAGCGTGCCCGGCTCCGGGTCCATGTCGAGGCCGACCTCGGGATCGTCGAACAGGTCGTAGAGCCGCAGGCGGCCACCCGCGAAGCACGCCTCCGGGCCGCCGTTCACGAAGATCACGATTGACACGGCGCGCCGGTGAAGTCCGCCGGGGTCCGGGTGCTCGGCGGCATCGCGATGCGTGCGGTAGAAGGCGCCCGGCGGGTAGCGGAGCGCGGCCACCGCGTCGCACGCCTCGAGGGTGACGCCGAACGCGGTCTGCATCTCCGGCCGCAGGCCGTTCACACGCCCGGCAATCGTGTCGTGCAGGTCATCGGGCAGGGGCACGTCCCACACGCGCCGGATCGAGGCTTCGTGTGCCAGGGTGCTGTCCGCGTTCAGGACTTCCGCCGCCTCGCCGGGTTCATCCGCCATCGCGCCGAGGATCTGCCGCCGCTCGGCCTGGGTGATGATGCCGGGGCGGACGAAGACGCCCAGGGACTCGAAGACGCGCGGTGGCGGCATGCCACGCGATGTTACGACGGGTCGGAGGGCGTCAGGGGCGTCCCGGGCGGCGGGGTCATGGCGGGCTGCCGGCGTGCCGGCTCCGGGAACCGCTGGCGGACCAGGACGCTCCGGACGATGAAGGCCACGCCCAGGATGGCCACCGCGCCGCCGAGGCCGATGCCGCTCTCGGGCGCTCCGCCCGCAATCCCGACGAGGAACATCAGCGCGCACCCGAAGCCGACCACGATGATCCCGAGGGACAGGGAGCGTCCGCGCACGGCGGCCTCGTGCGGCAGCCCCGGCGGATCGACGTCCACGCCGGACATCTCGGGCGACGGCACCAGGCCGCGCTCGATCATCGCGAGCCGCTCCGCGTGCCTGAACTCGAGTACCTTCGTCCGGTAGCGCAGGGCCGCAAAGAGCGTGGCCAGGCCGGCGGCCAGCGCCATGAAGGTGATTACGAGCCCGACCAGCAACCCATCGTCCATCTGTCCCTCCAGGGGTGTTCGGGAAGCTTAGACCGGGCGCACCCGGCAAATGTTTCAGGGCCGACGGTGAAACAATCGGCGCTGGCGGCCGCTCCAATGCCTGAGACGATGACTTCCGCGCCCGGGGCCGAGCAGGCGCTCGTCGAGCGGTGCCGGCAGGGTGACGAGCAGGCGTTCCGCGAGCTGGTGGATCAGTACAAGGGACTCGTGTTCGCGCTCGTCGCCCGGAGCGTGGGCAATCGAGGCCGCGCGGAGGAGATCGCACAGGACGTGTTCCTGCGCATCTACCGCGGCCTGCCGTACTTCCGCGGTGAGGCCCGGCTCTCCACCTGGATCTACCGCATCGCCGTCAACGTGCTGGCGGCGGAACGGCGGCCGGTGGAAGTCGAGTCCATCGAGGGACGGGAGGACGGGCCGTCGCACGAGCCATCGGCGGCGGACCCGGCGTTCGAGGAGATGGCGCTCAGGGATCGCATGGAACGCGCCATCGCGCGGCTGCCGCTCAACTACCAGGTGCTCATCAACGGCCACTACATGAAGGGCCTGCGGTACGAGGAGCTGGCCGAGGCGCTGCAGTTGCCGATGGGCACGGTCAAGACGCACCTGCACCGGGCGAAGCGGCAGTTGCGGCACCTGCTGGAGACGGAGCTCCGCTGATGTCGTGTCACGACGTGGACAGCCTCATCGAAGCCGTGGCCGACGGGACGATGGCCGAGGGTGACGCCGGCGCGCACCTGGCGTCCTGTGCCCGGTGCCAGGCACGGCTCCGCCTGGCCAGGTCAATCGGCCGCGTGCTCGAGACGCGGGAGACGCCGGAGCCCCCGCCCGGGTTCACGGCGGCGGTGATGCGCCGCGTGCAGCGGGAGCGCTGGCGGAGCGAGCAACTGGTCGACGCCGGGTTCAACATCGCGGTGGCGGTGGGGATCGGGTTCATCGTGTTCGGGCTGGCCGCGCTCGCGTGGTCGCTCGGGTGGTTCCCTGTCGATCGCGAGGCCGTGCGGATCGTGGCCAGCGCCGTCCAGGAGCAACTGGCGCAGGCCAGCGGCCAGCTGCAGATGATTGGGATCGCCGCGCTGCTCCTGACCTCCGCGCTCGGCCTGTGGTGGTGGGTGGAGGGCGAGGCCTCGTTCTGAGCGGATGGGCTAACATCCTCGCGTGCGGCCGTTCCTCAAGTGGGCGGGTGGCAAGCGGCAGCTGCTGCCTCACCTCCGGCGCTTCTACCCGGAGCGATTCGGCACGTACTTCGAGCCTTTTGTCGGCAGCGGCGCGGTCTTCTTCGACCTCGCGGGCAGCGGCGCATTCGATCGCCGGCCGGCCGTCCTGACGGACGAGAACGCGGACCTCATCGGCTGCTACCTGCGCATCGGCGACGCAGTGGAGGCCGTCATCGAGGCGCTGGAGGAACTGGCCCGCGGCCACGCGGCCGACGGCCCCGCGCACTACCGCCGCATCCGCGATGAGGTGTTCAACCCCGTGCGGGCCGCCTGGCACGAGGCGGGAGGCACGAGCGGGGCCTACACGGCCGCGATGGCGGCCATGTTCATCTACCTGAACCGGACCGGCTACAACGGGCTGTTCCGGGTCAACCGCCGGGGTGCGTTCAACGTCCCGCCGGGCCGCTACGTGCGGCCCCGGATCGTGGACCCCGGCCTGCTGCGCGGCGTCGCGCACACGCTCCGGGAACGCAGCGTCGAGGTGGCGGTGCGGCCGTTCGAGCAGGTGCTCGCGCACGCGCGCGCCGGCGACTTCGTCTACTTCGATCCCCCGTACGCGCCGCTCTCGTCGACGTCCAGCTTCCGCTCCTACACCGCGCTCGGGTTCGGCGACGGCGATCACGCACGGCTGCAGCAGGTCGCGGTGACGCTCGCGCGGCGCGAGGTGACCGTCGTGCTGAGCAACTCGACGGCGCCCCTCGTGGTGGACCTCTTCGAGAAGAACCGGGAGGCGCGCGCGGCCGGCCTGCGCACCTACCGCGTCCCGGCGCGCCGCGCCATCAACACGCGCGCGGACCGGCGGGGCGCCGTGGACGAGGTGCTGGTGACCAATGCGGGCGCGCGCTCAGGGCTGAGTCCGATCGGTTCATCTGAGGACGTCTTGGGCGGCAGAATCTGATGACCTCTTGATCTGGTGATCTGGCGATCTGTGGCCTGATGGCCGTGGGGATCCTCGTGACCGATGCCCCCGCTGTTCGTCGCCGTGGGGGGCTGCCCCGGGGGGCTGGCCGGGGGGCCGGGGGCCGCCCGGCGGCGGGGCCGGTTTCGGGCCGAATCGTGCTACGCTGGCAAGGAGGTTCCAGTCCACATACGCGAAAGTGGCGGAACTGGCAGACGCGCCGGACTTAGGATCCGGTAGCCGCAAGGCTGTGGGGGTTCGAGTCCCCCCTTTCGCATTTCGCACTCCCGAGAATCCCCACCTGAATGAAGACCGAAATCGTTGACGTCACCGAGACGCGCAGGAACCTTGTCGTCGAAATCCCGACCGACCGGGTGGATGCGGAGATTACGCGGGTCACGGCACGGTACGGGAAGGCCGCGAAGATCCCCGGGTTCCGGCCCGGCAAGGTCCCGGCCAGGGTCGTCCGCCAGCGCTTCCGCGGCCAGATCCTGCAGGACGCGGCCGAGCACCTCATTGCCCACGCGGTGGACGATGCGCTGACCGAGCGCGGCGTGCAGCCGATCGACACGCCGGACATCAGCGATCTCAAGGTCGAGGAGGGGCAGCCCCTCACGTTCACGGCCAGCTTCGACGTCCTGCCGACCTTCGACCCCGGCGACGTCTCGGCCATCGAGCTCCGCCGCCAGGCGTCGGTCGTCGAGGACGAGGCGGTGGCCCAGGCCCTCGAGCGGCTGCGCGAGCGGGCGGCCCGCTTCGAGCCGGTGGACGGCGGGGCCCTGGAAACGGGCCAGACGGCCGTGGTGTCGCTCGTGCGGCAGGGCACGGACAAGGACGGGGTGAAGGGCGAGCCCGACAGCCACGAGCAGGTCTCCATCGAAATCGGCGCCGCCTCCAATCCGCCGGGCTTTGACGCGCAGGTAACGGGGATGCAGGCCGGCGAGACCCGCACGTTCACGATTACCTACCCCGACGATCACGAGCCGGCCGAGCTGGCCGGCGGGACCGTGGATTACACGGTGACGCTGACGGCCATCAAGGTGCGCGTCGTGCCGGCCCTGGACGACGAGTTTGCCAAGGATCTCGGGGAGTTCGACTCCCTGGAGGCGCTCCGGGCGCGGGTGCGCGGGGATCTCGAGGCGGAGGCCACGGAGGCCGCGGAGCACCAGGTCCGGAGCGACCTGATGAAGAAGCTGGCCGAGCGGGTGCCCTTCGCGGTGCCGCCGCGGCTTGTCGATCGCGAGGTGGAACGGCGCGTGCAGGACTTTGCGCGGCGGCTGATGGACCAGCGTATCGACCCGAGCCAGGCGAACATCGACTGGGCGGCGTTCCAGGAAGCGCAGCGGGAGCCGGCGACCGAGTCGGTCAAGTCGGCCCTGGCACTGGATGAGCTGGCCAGGCGGGAGTCCATCGACGTCACGGACGAGGATCTGGAAGCCGAGCTGGCGAAGTACGCGGAGGGCACGGGCCGGACGGCGGCGGCGGTCCGCGCCCGGATTCAGCAGGACGGCGAGCTGCCGCGGCTGATGGCCGGCCTCCGCCGCGAAAAGACCGTGGCCTGGGCCTTAGGCCGGACCCGGATCGTGTCGATATAGAGGAGAAGCATGCAGTACCCGTCCCCTCAGAACCAGCTCGTGCCGATGGTGGTCGAGCAGACCAATCGCGGCGAGCGCGCGTACGACATCTTCTCGCGGCTGCTCAAGGACAACATCATCTTCATCGGCACGCCGATCGACGATGCGGTGGCCAACCTGGCGATCGCGCAGATGCTGTTCCTGGAGGCCGAGGATCCGGACAAGGACATCCTGCTGTATATCAACAGCCCGGGCGGGTCGATCACGGCGGGCTTTGCCATCTACGACACGATGCAGTTCGTGCGTCCGGACGTGCAGACGACGTGCATCGGGCAGGCGGCATCGATTGCGGCGGTGCTGCTCGCGGCGGGCACGAAGGGCAAGCGCTACTCGCTGCCGAACTCGCGCATCCTGATTCACCAGCCCTGGATGAGCGGCCTCGGCGGCCAGGCGACGGACATCGATCTCGCGGCGAAGGAAATCCTGCGCATGCGCGAGCGGATCAACGAGATCCTGGTGAAGCACACGGGCCAGGACCTCAAGCGGATCCAGGACGACACGGAACGCGACTACATCATGTCGCCCGAGCAGGGCAAGGACTACGGAATTATTGACGATGTCATTCGGAAACGGGTGTAACCTAGGGATGGCGGCCGAATGGTGAAGAAGAACGGCGAAAGCGGCGAGATCCTGCGCTGCTCGTTCTGCAACAAGGATCAGAACGACGTCAGGAAGCTCATTGCGGGCCCCACGGTCTTCATCTGCGATGAGTGTGTCGAGGTCTGCAACGACATCATCGCGGACGACAACCGCTTCGACGCCAAGGGCGCGCGCACGTCCCTGCCGACCCCTCCCGAAATCAAGAAGTTCCTCGACGAGTACGTCATCGGCCAGGAGCTCACCAAGAAGAAGCTGGCCGTCGCGGTCTACAACCACTACAAGCGGCTGGAGATCCAGAAGCAGCCGAAGAGCCGCAACGACGTCGAGCTGACCAAGTCGAACATCCTGCTGATCGGCCCGACCGGCACGGGCAAGACGCTGCTCGCGCAGACGCTCGCCAAGCTTCTCTCCGTCCCTTTCACCATCGTGGACGCGACGACGCTGACCGAGGCGGGGTACGTGGGCGAAGATGTCGAGAACATCATCCTCAAGCTGCTGCAGGCGGCGGGCGGCGACATCGAGAAGTGCCAGCAGGGCATCGTCTACATCGACGAGATCGACAAGATCGGCCGGAAGGACGAGAACCCGTCGATCACGCGCGACGTGTCGGGCGAGGGCGTGCAGCAGGCGCTGCTCAAGATCCTCGAGGGCACGGTGGCGAACGTGCCGCCGCAGGGCGGGCGGAAGCACCCCCACCAGGAGTTCTTCCAGATCGACACGACGAACATCCTGTTCATCTGCGGCGGGGCGTTCGTGGGCCTGGACAAGGTCATCGAACGGCGCGTCGGCCGCAAGACGCTCGGCTTCAAGGCGGAGATCCGGCAGAAGGGCCGCGACGTCGGGACGACACTCGAGCAGATCGAGCCGCAGGATCTCATCCGGTTCGGCCTGATCCCGGAGTTCGTCGGCCGGCTGCCGGTCATGGGTACGCTGCACGAGCTGGACAAGCCGGCGCTGATGCAGATCCTCACCCAGCCGCGCAACGCCATCACGCGGCAGTACCAGAAGCTGTTCGAGTACGAGAACGTGAAGCTCCGCTTCACGGACGACTCCCTCGAGGCGATCGCCGAAATGGCGCTCGAGCGCCGGATCGGCGCGCGCGGCCTGCGGATGATCATCGAGGACCTGATGCTGAACCTGATGTATCAGATGCCGGGACAGAAGAAGACGCGCGAGTGCGTCATCACCCGTGAGATGGTGGTCAGCAAGAGCGTCGGACTCGAAGTGATCGAGAAGGCCGGCTGACCTCGCCGGCACGGCCCGATCCCGGTTTCCCGACCCCGGTTCCCCGTTCCCGACACGATCAGCATGACTGAAGTCTACGAAACGCTCCCCATCGTTCCGCTGCGCGACGTCGTCGTGTTCCCGCACATGATGATGCCGTTCGTCATCGGACGGCCGTCCTCCATCCGGGCGCTCGAGCACGCCCTGGGCAAGGACAAGCGCGTGTTCCTGGCCGCCCAGCACGATGCCTCCACGGACGATCCGAAGGCGGAGGACATCTACACGATGGGTGCCGTCGCCAACGTCGTCCAGAGCCTGAAGCTGCCCGATGGCAACATCAAGGTGCTGGTGGAAGGCGTGGACCGGGCGCGCGTCATCGAGTGGAAGGACGACAAGGGCTTCTACCGCGTCGTGGTCAAGGTCCTGCAGAAGATGAAGGACCAGGCCGGCGACGTCGAGCAGACGATGGGCCGCGTCGTGTCGCTGTTCGAGCAGTACGTCAAGCTGTCGAACAACCTGCACTACGACGCGATGATTGCCGCCGTCCGCGTGGACGACCCGGGCAAGCTCGCCGACACGATTGCGGCGCACCTGCTGGTCGGGGTGGACGAGAAGCAGAACCTCCTCGAGATCGTCTCGCCGCTCGAGCGCCTCAACCGCATCGCCAGCATCCTCGAAGCCGAGGTGGACAAGCTCCAGGTGGACCGCCGGATCCAGTCGCGCGTCAAGAAGCAGATGGAGAAGGCGCAGAAGGAGTACTACCTCAACGAGAAGATGAAGGCGATCCAGAAGGAACTGGGCCGCAAGGACGAGAAGGGCAACGAGATCGAGGAACTGCGCAAGAAGATCGACCAGTCGCGCATGCCGAAGGAGGTCGGGGAGAAGGCCATCCAGGAACTGAAGCGCCTGGAATCCATGCCGCCCATGTCCGCCGAGGCGACCGTCTCGCGCAACTACCTGGACTGGCTGATCGCGGTGCCGTGGCACAAGCGGACCAAGGAGAACCGCGACCTCAAGAACGCCGAGGTCGTGCTCAACGAGGACCACTACGGGCTGGAGAAGATCAAGGACCGCATCCTGGAGTTCCTGGCGGTGCGCGCCCTGGTCAAGAAGCCCAAGGCGACCATCCTCACCTTCGTCGGCCCGCCGGGCGTCGGCAAGACGTCGCTGGCCAAGTCCATCGCGCGCGCCATGAACCGCAAGTTCGTCCGGCTGTCGCTCGGCGGCGTCCGCGACGAGGCGGAGATCCGCGGCCACCGCCGCACCTACATCGGCGCGTTCCCCGGCCAGGTCATCCAGATGATGAAGAAGGCCGGCTCGCTCAACCCGGTCTTCCTCCTGGACGAAGTGGACAAGATGTCCATGGACTTCCGCGGCGACCCGTCGGCCGCCCTGCTCGAGGTCCTCGACCCGGAACAGAACAACGCCTTCCTCGATCACTACCTCGACGTCGAGTACGACCTCTCGAACGTCATGTTCATCTGCACGGCCAACGTGCTGCACACCATCCCGCAGGCGCTGCGCGACCGCATGGAAGTCCTCCAGCTCGCCGGCTACACCGAGCAGGAGAAGGTGGAGATCGCCCGGCGCTTCCTCGTGCCGAAGGCCGTGGAGGGGAACGGGCTGACGGACAAGAACATCATCTTCAGCCAGGAGGCCCTCCAGTCGGTCATCCAGCGCTACACGCGCGAGGCCGGCGTCCGCAACCTGGAACGCGAGGTCAACTCCGTCTGCCGGAAGGTCGCGCGCAAGGTCGTCGTCGAGGGGGCCGCCACGTTCGAGGACATCACCGCCGAGAAGATCACCGAGTACCTCGGCGTCCCGCGCTACCGCCCGACGGTGGCCGAGGAGCAGAACGAGATCGGGATCGCGACGGGCCTGGCGTGGACGGAAGTCGGCGGCGAGATCCTCATCACCGAGGCCACGCTCATGCCGGGGCGCGGCAAGCTGACGCTGACCGGCAAGCTCGGCGACGTGATGCAGGAGTCCGCGCAGGCCGCGATGAGCTTCGTGCGCTCGCGCGCCGAGGAGTTCGGCATCCCGAAGGACTTCAACCGGAAGCTCGACGTGCACGTGCACATCCCCGAAGGCGCCATCCCCAAGGACGGCCCCTCGGCGGGCATCACGCTGGCCACCGCCATCATCTCCGCCCTCGCCCGCATTCCCGTGCGCCGCGACGTCGCGATGACCGGCGAAATCACGCTCCGCGGGAAGGTGCTGCCGATCGGCGGCGTCAAGGAGAAGCTGCTCGCCGCGCACCGCGCCGGCGTGAAGACCATCCTCATCCCGAAGGACAACGAGAAGGACCTGGCGGACATCCCGAAGAACGTCCTGGACACGCTCAACGTGCACCTGATGAGCACGATGGACGACGTGCTGAAGGTCGCCCTCGACGGTGCGGTGACGCCCCTGCCGCCCTCGGCGGACGCGGGCGACATCGGCGATCGCGCCGACGCGATCACGCACTGATCGCGATGCCGGAGCCGAGGTGAGGGCACGACCGCCGGCGGATCCGTGGGCGTGAGGAAGGGCTCGCCGGTCGTCACGTTCGTCACCAGTGCGGCCGACGGTTCCGGGTTCCCGAAGGAAGACCTGCCCGAGCTGGCCATGGTGGGCCGCTCGAACGTGGGCAAATCCAGCCTGATCAACGCGCTGGTCCGCCAGACGCTCGCGCGCACGAGCGCGGCCCCGGGGAAGACCCGGCTGGCCAACTTCTTCCGCGTGGAAGCCGCCGGGCTGCCGCCGTTCTTCCTGGTGGACCTGCCGGGCTACGGCTACGCGCGGGGCGGCGATGCCGCCCGTGCGACATTCGATCAGCTGGCCGGCGAGTACTTCGCCGACGGACGGGGCGCGACGCTGCTGCTCGTGGACAGCCGGCACCCGGACCTGGAGCCGGACCGGCGCGCCTGGACATGGCTGATCGACCACGGCGTGGAATGCCGCGTCGTAGCCACCAAGCTGGACAAGCTGACGCAGGCCGAGCGCCGGCGTCACCTCGGAGAACTGGAGCGGCGTTACTCAGGTCCGGTCGCGGCCGTGTCGGCCCGTACCGGCGAAGGACTGGATGCACTGTGGACACTGATCGCAAGGCTGCTCCGGCAGCCACCGCCAACCTCATCCCCCCGGCCGAGCCCGTCCCGCTCGACCTCTCGTCCCTCAAAGAGCTGAGCGTCGCGGAGCTGACGAAGATCGCCCGGGACCTCGACATTCCCGGCGCGACGGGCCTGCGCAAGCAGGAGCTCATCTTCGAGATCCTCCGCGCCCGCGCCCAGAAGGCGGGGCTCATCTTCTCGGAGGGCGTCCTCGAGGTGCTGCCGGACGGCTTCGGCTTCCTCCGCGCCCCGGACTACAACTACCTGGCCGGCCCGGACGACATCTACGTCTCCCCCTCCCAGATCCGCAAGTTCGACCTGCACACGGGCGACACCGTGGCCGGGCAGATCCGCTCCCCCAAGGAGGGCGAGCGCTACTTCGCGCTGATCAAGGTGGAGGCCATCAACTTCGAGCCGCCGGCCCGCGGCCGCGAGCGCGTGTTCTTCGAGAACCTGACGCCGCTCTACCCGCAGGACCACGTCCGGCTCGAGGCGGACCCCGACAACCTGTCGACGCGCGTGATGGATCTGATGACGCCCCTGGGCAAGGGCCAGCGCGGGTTGATCGTCGCGCCGCCGCGCACCGGCAAGACGATGCTGATGCAGGCGATGGCCAACGCCATCACGATCAACCACCCCGAGGTCTACCTGATCGTGCTGCTCATCGACGAGCGCCCGGAAGAGGTGACCGACATGCAGCGGTCGGTCAAGGGCGAGGTGATCGCGTCCACGTTCGACGAGCCCGCGCAGCGCCACGTGCAGGTGGCGGAGATGGTGATCGAGAAGGCCAAGCGCCTCGTGGAGCACCGGAAGGACGTCATCATCCTGCTGGACTCGGTCACGCGCCTGGCGCGCGCCTACAACGCCGTGGCGCCGGCCTCGGGCAAGATCCTCTCCGGCGGCGTGGACAGCAACGCCCTGCAGCGGCCCAAGCGCTTCTTCGGCGCCGCGCGGAACATCGAGCAGGGCGGATCGCTGACGATCGTGGCCACGGCGCTCGTGGACACCGGTTCCCGCATGGACGAGGTGATCTTCGAGGAGTTCAAGGGCACCGGCAACATGGAGGTGCACCTCGACCGGAAGCTGGCCGACCGTCGCGTGTTCCCCGCCATCGACATCCAGAAGAGCGGCACGCGGAAGGAAGAACTGCTCCTGTCCAGGGAGGACCTGCAGCGCGTCTACGTCCTGCGCCGCGTCCTCACGCCGCTCTCCCCCGTCGAGGCCATGGAACTGCTGCTCTCCAAGATGGGCAAGACGAAGAGCAACGCCGAGTTCATGGCGGCCATGCAGAATGGCGGACGCTGAGGCGGGCACCCGCGCCCGGCCCGCCCCGTCGCACCAGTCGTAGACACCACGCCCGCCTCGCTGGCCCTGCTCTCCGCCATCCCCGACGCCCCCGGCCGCACGCCTTCACGCAAACGGTCCAGGCGCTCCATGGCGGCGTCGCCTGGGAATAGAGGCGACCCTTCAGGGTCGCCTTGGCCCCCTTCCCGTTACTGACCGGGCGTG
>CAZUGF010000066.1:0-2737 GCA_964619705.1 uncultured Bifidobacteriaceae bacterium | reverse complement strand
TGCGCATCTGCTGCGTGCGCTCGGTGGACGGCGGCACCAGGCCCTTCAGCCGCATGTAGGGGATGGCGTTCCCGTAGACCTCGTTGCTGTGCGCGATGACGTTCGCGAGCGCGGCACCGCGGGCGACCTGGTTGCGGCCCTGCGTGATGAGTTCCGCGGCGCCGGCGTCGGTGAGGGCCGCGAAGGCCTTGTCGCAGAGCGCGAACGAGTCCGCCAGCGCCTTGACGAACTCCGCCTTGCCGGCCTTCTTCTCGTTGTCGGTCCCCTGGTTCGGGTTGGCGACGCCCTGCGCGGCCGCGCAGGTGCTGAACTGGCTGTTGGCCGCATGGCCCATCAACTGGCCGAACGTGCGCACGCCCTCGGTGGGCTGGAACGTGTAGTCCGCGTCCGACATGGCCGTGGACATCTCCGTGAGGTTGCGCTTGATGCCCTCGTAGCTGCGCTGCAGCCCCTGCGCGAGCGTGATGGTCTGGGGCGCCGGCGGCGCCTGCGCGAAGGCGGCGGCCGGTGTCAGCAGGGCAACGGCGGCAACGGCAATACAACGTGTCATGGGCGGCGGCTCCTTGGTGGACGGATTCGAGACTGGCAGAAGATTACACGGAGTGGCCCCTCCGGGTCATCCCCGCGGCCGGTGGCGAAATGCTATAACTGGAGGTCGACCCATGGCACGCACGCGCTCATCCTCCTCGCGGATCGTCCGGATTGGCCTGACCCAGATGACGTGCGGCGAGGATCCGGCGGCGAACCTCGATCACCAGGTGCGGCTGGCCGAGCGCGCCATGAAGCGCGGCGCCCGGATCGTCTGCACGCAGGAGCTCTTCCGATCGCAGTACTTCTGCCAGGTGGAGGACCACCGGTTCTTCGCGCTGGCGGAGACGATACCGGGGCCCTCGACCGAAGCGCTGTCGGCCCTCGCGCGCGCGCACGGCGCGGTGGTCATCGCGTCGGTCTTCGAGAAGCGCGCCGCCGGGCTGTACCACAACACGGCCGTCGTCATCGAGGCCGACGGGTCGATCATGGGCATCTACCGGAAGATGCACATCCCGGACGACCCGCTGTTCTACGAGAAGTTCTACTTCACGCCGGGCGACACGGGGTTCCGCGCGTGGAAGACGTCGCAGGGCACGATCGGCGTGCTCGTCTGCTGGGACCAGTGGTTTCCCGAAGGCGCGCGGCTGACGGCGCTCCAGGGTGCGGAGATCCTGTTCTACCCGACGGCCATCGGGTGGCACCCCTCGGAGCGCAAGGTGTATGGGAAGGCACAGCACGAGTCGTGGGAGATCATCCAGCGAAGCCACGCGGTGGCCAACGGCTGCTTCGTGTGCGTGCCGAACCGCACGGGCCACGAGCGCGTGAAGGGTGCCGGCGGCAAGCCCGTCGACAGGCATGGAATCCAGTTCTGGGGCCAGTCGTTCGTCGCCTCCCCTGACGGCCAGATCGTCAAGCGCGCGCCTGCCGATCGCGAACAGGTGATGGTCGTCGACTGCGACCTCGCCCAGGTGGAACGCAGCCGCACGCACTGGCCGTTCCTCCGCGATCGCCGCATCGACGCGTACGGAGACCTGACGCGCCGGTTCAGTGATTGAGGACGACTCCTCCGAACACCCGAGCATTCCCGATCCTTCCCGAGCCCTCCTTTCCGATGCCCACGCCCCTCGAACTCGGCTACACGTTTCCCGCCGAGTGGCACCGCCATCGCGGGACGTGGGTCAGCTGGCCGCGGCCGGAGGGCATCTCCTTCCCGGACCGGTACCACGAGTCCGTGGAGGACGTGATCCGGGTCATCGACGCCATCGCGCGCTTCGAGCCGGTGCGCGTGATCGTCCCGAACAGCAACTACCGGCGCATCGTGCGGGACGTGCTCGAGGTGCGCGGCGTGCCGCTCGGGCGGGTCCGCTTCCACGAGATCCCGACGAACGAGTGCTGGACGCGCGATCACGGGCCGGCCTTCGTCCTCCGCACGCGGCGCGGGCGGGTGCAGGCCGCGGTGGTGGACTGGGGCTACAACGCCTGGGGCGGCAAGTATCCGCCGTGGGACGCCGATGATGCCGTGCCGACGCGCGTCGCGGAGGCGCTGGGGCTGCCGGTGTTCGCGCCGGGCATCGTGATGGAGGGCGGCGCGGTGGACGTCAACGGCGCGGGCACGCTCCTGACGACGACGTCGTGCCTGCTCCACCCGAACCGGAACCCGGGCCTCTCGCAGGGGGACATCGAGCGCGCGCTCACGGAGTACTACGGTCAGTCGCACATCGTCTGGCTCGGGGAGGGCATCGAGGGCGACGACACCGACGGGCACATCGACGACCTGGCGCGCTTCGTGGACGAGCGGACCGTCGTCATCGGGATGGAGGACGATCCGGAGGATCCCAACCACCGCGTGCTCCGGGCGAACCGGCGGCGGCTGGACCGCGCGCGCGACCAGGCGGGCCGCCCGTTCGAGGTCGTGGAACTGCCGATGCCGCGTCCCGTCCGGTGGCAGGGCACGCGGCTGCCGGCGACCTACATGAACTTCCTGTTCGTGAACGGCGGGCTGCTGGTCCCGACCTTCGGCCAGCCCGCCCGGGACCGCCGGGCGCTGGCCATCTTCCGGACGCTGCTCCCGAAGCGGAGGGTGATCGGCGTCAACTGCCGCGCGCTCATCTGGGGTCTTGGCGCCATCCATTGCCTGACGCAGCAGGAACCGTACTGGCACGCGCGCTGATGCCTGGCGTGCCCGTAGGGCCGGGACTCGCAGGGC
>CAZUGF010000065.1:0-24969 GCA_964619705.1 uncultured Bifidobacteriaceae bacterium | reverse complement strand
ACAGGGGACGCGCGTCGGCGCGGAGCGCCGACCCGGCGTGGGCGTGGGCCCGGATCCGCATGAGCCAATCGCCAGCGTGCCGCTCATGTGGATCCGGTCCCGCGCCCACGCCACGCGGCCGGTCGATGACCGGCCGGCGCGTCCGGTGTCGTGTGTCCCCGCTGCCTGGGGTAGCTCTGTGCTCTCTGTGGCTCTGTGGCTGCCTTTTGTTCGTGTCGCTCAGGACACGCGTCAGTGAAGGAGCATGATGATACCCATCCACGCAGGCAACCCCGGTCCGATGACGGGTGGGGGGAACTGGACGTACCTGTTCGAGGGTGAGCACCCCGTGCTCTTTGACGCGGGTGTCGGGCTCCCGCCGCACGTCGACGCGATCGCTGCCGTCGTCCCGGACGGACCGGCGCGCGTGATCGTCTCCCACGCGCACCCGGACCACGCGAGCGGCGCGCCGGCTCTCGCGAAGCGCTGGCCGGCCGCCGCGCTGACCAAGGTTCCATGGACCGGGATGGACCCGGTGGACGTGCCGTGGCATCCACTCGCGGATGGCGCGGTGCTGGTGACGCGTGATGGTGAGCTGCGGGTCCTGCACACCCCCGGCCACGCGCCGGATCACGTGGCGCTCTGGCACGAGCCCTCACGGACGCTCTTCGGCGCCGATCTCATGCAGCTCGGCAACACGGTGGTGATCCCCGCGTCGAACGGCGGTGATCTGGCCGCCTACCTGCGGTCTCTGCGCCTCGTGCAGGCGCTCCAGCCCGCGCGCGTGCTCCCGGCCCACGGCCCGGCCATCGAGGATCCCCTCGCCCTCATCGCCCGGTACCTGGCTCACCGCCAGCATCGCGAGGTGCAGGTGCTCACCGCGCTCGAGTCCGGGAGGACCACCGTCCGCGCGATCGTGGACCGAATCTACACGGGACTGGCACCGGCGCTTGTCCCGATGGCGGACGAGACCGTGCTGGCGCACCTGGTCAAGCTGGAACAGGACGGGCTGGCGCGCAGGGATGGTGAGGGGTGGGGGCTGGTTGAGTAGGCAACCCTGAAGGGTTGCCTCTACATCGTCGTTGGAGGGGGAAGGCAATCCTGGAGGGTTGCCTCTACGTCGTCATTCGCCTGCTCGCATAAACTAGAAGCTCCTCGAGGGCTACCCATGAACAACGTCATCGACTTCATCCACGTCAACCGCGACCGCTACGTTGACGAGCTCAAGCAGTACCTCGCCATCCCCAGCATCAGCGCGCTGCCCGATCACAAGGACGATGTGCGCCGGTGTGCCGAGTGGACGGCGGAGGAGATGCGCCGCATCGGCCTCCAGAACGTCCGGCTGGAGGAAACGCCGGGGCACCCCGTCGTCTACGGCGAGTGGCTGGGCGCGCCGGACGCGCCGACCATCCTGTTCTACGGCCACTACGACGTGCAGCCCGTGGACCCCGTCGAGCTCTGGACGTCCCCGCCCTTCGAGGCCACCATCCGCGACGGGGAGATCTACGCCCGCGGCTCCGCGGACGACAAGGGCCAGGTCTTCATGCACTTCAAGGCCGTCGAAGCGCACATGAAGCAGAACGGCCGGCTGCCCGTCAACATGAAGTTCCTCATCGAGGGCGAGGAGGAGGTCGGCAGCGCCAACCTGGACGACTTCGTCCGCGCGCACAAGGACCTGCTGAAGGCCGACGTCGTCGTCATCAGCGACTCGCCCATGTTCGACCGCGAGATTCCGTCCATCTGCTACGGCCTGCGCGGACTCGCCTACTTCCAGATCGACCTCCGTGGATCGAAGTCGGACCTGCACTCCGGATCCTTCGGCGGCGCGCTGGCCAACCCCGCCATGGTGCTGGCGCAGATCCTCGCGCAGGCGAAGGACAAGAGCGGGCGGATCCGGATCCCCGGCTTCTACGACGCGGTGGTGGAACTGCGGCCGGAGGAGCGGGCCGAGTTCGCCAAGCTCCCCTTCAACGAGAGGAAGTACCGGCAGGAGCTGGGCGCGCCGAAGCTCTTCGGCGAGGGCGGGTTCACGACGCTCGAGCGCGTGTGGGCGCGGCCGACCTTCGAGGTGAACGGGCTGCTCTCCGGCTTCACGGGCGAGGGCGCCAAGACCGTGCTCCCGGCCGTGGCCATGGCCAAGGTGAGCATGCGCCTCGTGCCGGACCAGGACCCGCGCACGATCGGGGATCTCTTCGAGGCCTGGGTGAAGAAGGTGGCGCCGAAGACGGTGGAGCTGACGGTGACGCGCATGCACGGCGGCAAGCCGTGGATGACCGCCTTCGACAACCCCTTCGTCCAGGCGGCGGGCCGCGCCATCGAACAGGGCTTCGGCAAGACGCCCGTCTTCAACCGCGAGGGAGGGTCCATTCCGGTCGTGTCCACGTTCCAGGAGGAGCTGAACGTCCCGTGCGTGCTCTTCGGCGTCGGGCTCCCCGACGAGAACGCACACGCGCCGGACGAGAAGCTGGACCTCGGCAACTTCCACGGCGGGATCGTCGCGTCGGCGTACCTGTACGAGGAAATCAGCCGCGTGTCACGGTAGACGGTCGACACGAAGACACGAAGGACACGAAGGAATAATTAGACGTCGTCTTCGTGTCTGAACGTTTCTCCCCCTGCATCAGTTCATCTGCGCCGCCCGCCGGCGCAGCGTCTTCACGTGCTCCCACACCTGTTCGGTGTCCTTCCGCTCGTCCTCGTCCAGGTCCGCGAGGCGTGCCATCTTCAGGTACTCCTCCAGATCCCGCAGCGCGTGGAACACATCGTTCATGTGGTACGCCAGCAGTCCCCGGTCGCGGAGCTCCGCCAGGGATGAGGGCTGCATGGCGAGCAGGATGTCGGTGACCTGCCGCGCCTGCGGGAAGGACCGCATCCGCACGTAGAGCCGCTTGAGGTTGAGCAGCATCCGCACCAGCACCTGCCGGCGCGTGGCGCGGGCCAGCAGCGACGGATCGTAGGCGGCATCCTCGCCCATGTGCCGCTGGAGGAGGCTCCGGCAATCGCCCTCGTCCAGGATCGCGCCCCCGTGGAACGGATCCACGATCAGCCCGTCGTCCGGATCATCGGTGTGCAGGTCCTGCAGGGCCCGCACCAGGAAGTGGCCGGGGAAGTTGACGCCCTCCGCGCGGATGCCGGCGCGCCGCGCCACCTCGATATAGACCAGCGCCAGCGTGATCGGGATGCCCGTGCGCTTGTCGATCACCTCGTTGAGGCAGCTGTTCCGCGGGTCGTCGTAGCGCTCGCGGTTGCCGAAGAAGCCCAGCTCGTGGAAGAGATACCGGTTGAGGCCGTCCACGCGGGCCGCGAGCGGGGCGTCGTGGCCGCCGGCGTCCCTGGCCACGCGATGCGAGGCGACGTCGCCCATCTCATCGATGCGATCGAGGTACGGCTCCGGGTCGAGGTGCGGGTACTCCAGGCGCGCCACCAGGAAGGCCGGCGCCGCCAGGTCCGGCCCCGGACGGTCGGCCGCGTCGACAATCCGATCGGCCAGCGTGCGCGCCGGGGGCGGGACCATCAGTCGCTCACCAGCGCGTCCAGTTGCGCGAGCGTCAGGTCCGAGAGGCCACGGCAGACGAGCTCCGCCTCGCCGCCCAGCTCTGCCGCCGAGTACGTGTTCGTCACCGCGACGAGCCGCAGGTCGGCGCCGCGCGCGGACATCAGGCCCCAGCGCGAGTCCTCGATCGCCACCGACCGCCAGGGCTCGAGCGGACGGCCCGTCTGCGCCTTGAGCCGCGCGAACGCCGTCCGGTACGGCTCGGGATCCGGCTTGCTGCGCTCCGTCTGGTCCGCGCCCACAATCACCGGGAAGAGTTCGCGGAGGCCGGCGCGCTGGAGCACCTCCTCGATCTCGTGCGTCAGTGCCCCGGAGGCAATGGCCACCGGCACGGCCGCGGCTGCGGCCCGGATGAACGCCTCCGCACCCGGGAACAGCATCTCCCCGCGGGCTGTCAGCTCGTCGTACCGCGCACCCTTGCGCTCGATGATCTCGCTCAGCGCGCCCTCGCTCATCTCGGCGCCGCGATCGCGGACCAGCGTCCGGACGACGCCCTCATCGTCATACCCGAGGTAGCGCGCGTAGTAGTCCTCGTCGGTCAGGGGGAGGCCGTGCGGCGCCAGGACATCCTGGTAGGCGCGCAGGTGGAGCTTCTCCGAGTCCGCGATGACGCCGTCGAAGTCGAAGACGATGGCGTGGAGGGTCATTGCGAGGCGAGCGCGTCGGCCGGGAGCCGTTCACCTGCGCGGATCGGGACCGGCAGGCGGTTCTCCGGCGGCGGATACGGGCAGTCGTACTCCGCGCTGTAGTAGCAGAACGGGTGGTAGGCGATGTTGAAGTCCACGACGTAGATGCCGGTCGCCGTCGGGTCCAGCTCCATGTAGCGCCCCGCGGCGTAGGTCTCGGTCCCGCTCGTCTCGTCCGCAAACGGCACGAACAGGCGCGTGACCGGGTTGTCCGTCTCCAGGAACGCCGTCAGCCGGAGCGGCTGTCCGTTGAGCGAGAACTTGAGCGTGCCGATGCGCTGGTAGTCGCGAATCCGTCCGGTGGACGTCGGCATCTGGAGCGGCGTGCGCGTCTCGGCCAGCTCCAGCTCGGCGGGGACGGCGTAGATCTCGTCCACGGGGTAGTACGAGAGCGGCAGCAGGATGTCGCGCTTGTCGGGCGGGACGGGCGAGTCCGGCGACGTCCGGAACTCCGCGTCCTTCTGCGCGCGGGCCTCGACCAGCCGCGCGCCGAACTCCTCCGGCGCGCGCGCGCACCCGGCGGCGGCGAGTGCCACGGCCAGCGCGGCGGCTGTCAGATGGATGCGGGCCACGAATCCAATATGCCACACTCCGGCGCCGGCTCAGCCGGCGCGGCACCTGCGCCGTGCGCGCGACATGGGCGCACACGGGGGGAACGAGCCGTACAGGACGAAGGCCGGAGCGCTGGCCCCGGCCCTCTGTTGGTGTGTGCGTGATGCGGGAACAGTCCCGCCGGTCCGCTGCCTATCCGCGTGCGACGTTCGTCTGGCTCTTCGCCGGGAAGATCTGCTTGAAGGCGGCCATGAACCGATCCATCTCCTCGGCCGTGCCGATCGACACGCGCAGGTGCTCCAGCATCGGCGGGAACGGACGGCCGACCAGGACCTCCTTCTGGCGGAACTCCTCGATCACCGGCTGTACCTGGCGGCCGAGGTGGACCATGAAGAAGTTGGTCTCGGACGGGATCACGTCGTAGCCGTACGCCTTCAGCTCGTTCGTCGTCCTGGTGCGGAGCGCGATGACCTTCTGCTTGACGTCGGCCTGTGCGGCCGTGTCCTTGAGCGAGGCCACGCCGCCGTGCTTGACGAGGGCGTTGATGCTGCCGATGGAGTAAGGGCGCATCTGCTGGATGATCTCCCGCGGCGCAACGGCGTAGCCGAGCCGCATGGCCGCCAGGGCGGAGATCTTGGAGAACGTCCGCGCCACGATGACCGGCCGGCCTTCGAGGACGAAGGGGATGGCCGTCTCGTAGTTGGGCGTGTTCACGAAGTGATGGTAGGCCTCGTCGATGAGGATGGGCATCCCCTTCGGGATGTTCTCGACGATGGTCCGGACCTCCTGCTTCGGCACGACCACGCCCGTCGGGTTGTTCGGGTTGCACAGGTAGTAGAAGCCTGCCTCGGACGCGTGCCGGTTGGCGGCCTCGATCATCGCGCTCGTGTCCTGGCTGAAGTCGGCCTTGAGCGGAATCTTGATGGCCTCGGACTTGATGGCGGTCGCGTGCGAGTAGACGGAACCGTAGGAGGGATCGGCGCCGACCACCTTCTTGCCGCCGAGCAGGAACGTCGTGCCGACGACGTCCAGGATTTCACCCGAGCCCGCGCCGAGCAGGATGTTGTCCCGCTCCACGCCGTGGTGCTCGGCGATGGCGTCCACGAGGCCGCCGTCGGGGTAGCCGTAGCGGTTGTGGTACTTCCACGCGTCGGTCATCGCGCGCATGACCGATTCCGGCGCGCCCCAGTTGTTCTCGTTGTTGGCGAGCTTGGCCACGCGGTCGTACTGCTCCGGCGTCATCGGGCCGCGCGCCCGCTGTGCCGCCACCGCCGCGGGTCCGCCCTGGGCCCACAGCTCGGCACTCGGCCTCGTCCCGAGATACCCCAGTGCCGCTGCCATTCCACCCACGAACCTGCGTCGCGAGACCGAGTAATTCGACATGACCCCTCCAGAACGAACAATCCCCGTCGAGCCAGCCCAGCCTGTCGTAGACGCCCGCACAGGCCCGGAACGGGGGGATTGTACTCCAGGCTTTGGGCTTTAGGCTCTGGGCTTTGGACTCTGGACTCTGGACTCTGGACTCTGGGCTTTAGGCCCCCCTACTCCGCGTGCCTGTGCTCCGAGGGCATGCCCAGGCGCATGATGGTGTCCCGCTCGAAGTCGAACTCGATGAGCACGGCGGCTTCGTCACCGACGACCCACGCATCGTGCCCGGGCTGGATGGCCATCACCTGCGGGGCGACGTACTCCTCCACGCAGCCGTCGCCGTACTCCACGTGAACCTGCCCGCGGGCCAGGAACGCCACGTGCGCGTGCATGCAGCGGTCGCCGCCCGCGATGGGCTTCATGTCCCGCGACCAGCGGAAGCCCGCGGGGTAGATGACGCGCTTCACCCGCGCATCGCCCGTGCGGACGATGTCCAGCGTGACGCCTGCCACTTCGCGCCGGTCGGCGCCCGGCATCGGTGCGAGAAGAGGATCGGAAGACATGTGGGCTCCTTTGGGCTCCGGGTTCCAGATTCCTGATTGGATAGGATAAGGCCCCGCGGCTCCGTCACAGCAGGGTGGACACGAACACCAGCACGCCCGTCGCGGCACCGATCTGGAGCGCCAGCGCCGTCTGGTCGCGGAGGAACAGGATGCCGAGCGCGACGAGCGCGGCCGCCGCGAGCAGGAACTCGCGGTACCGCTCGTCGAACCCTTCACGGATCCCCTGGCCGCCGGACTGCCGCCGCGTGAGGTCGATCAGGGTATTGGCGATCTCCCTGTCGGGCTCGCGGTCGAGCTCCAGGTAGCGCCCGCCGCCGGCGGTCGCGATGGCGGCCAGCGAGGTCCTGTCCAGCACGGAGCGCACGGCGGGCTGTCCCTGGTCCCGCTTGGGATCCGGGATGATGCCGCCGGCCGTCGTCCCCACGCCGACCACGTGGACGGGGATGCCCGCCTTGCGGGCGAGCGCCATGGATCGGGCCACCTCGCCGCTCCACGCCTGTCCGTCCGAGATCAGGATGAAGGCCTTCGCGTTGCCGGACTTACCCTGGATCTCCTCGTCCTTCTCGAAGAGCCGCAGGCCCCAGTAGATGCCGCGCTCGATGTTCGTGTCCCACGACCCGTCATCCTCCAGGCGGAACGGCGATCGCTCTTCCAGGTGATCGAGGAAGAAGAAGTACGTATTGGGGTCCCGCGTCAGGCGGACCTGCGGCGTGGCGATGTGCGCGAACAGCGCCAGCGCGACACGGTCGTCCACCCAGCGGAGGGACTCACCGAGCATGCGCAGGAAGCGCGTGGATCGCTGCCAGCGCGTGCCGCGTCCGCCGCCCGCGCGGCCCACGTCGCTGACCTCCATGGACGCCGATCCGTCCTGCAGGACGACGAGGTCCACGCCCGCCGTGCGGATCACGGAGACGACGGACTGCGGGCGCGCCACGGCGGTGATGGCCAGTGCCGACGCGGCAATCAGGCAGAGCCAGAAGAGCAGGTCGCCGAAGTACGGCACCCGCTCGCGCGCCGGCGTCACGCGCCGCCGCCGGAGCGCCGCGACGTCCACGCGCCGCCGCCGCCACTGCCACATCCACACGAGGAGCAGCAGCCCAGGCAGGGCGAGCAGCGGCAGGTATTCCGGCGCCCCGAACTTCATCGTCCGATCAGCCCTTGCGCACCTTCGTGGTGCCCTTGCCGGCCTTCTCCGCTTCCTGCCGCTCGTCCGGACGCATGGGCACGATCATCTTGAACTTCTGCCCATCGCCGCCGGCGGGCACCGTGCCGACGCCGCCGTGGATCGTGGCCCCGCCGGCCAGCGCATCCTGCGGCGCGAGCGTCTGCCGCCGGGCCGCGATCGTCGCACGCAGCCGCGTGACGTACTCGAAGTTGAAGGCCGCCTCCTCGTTGTCCGGCTCGTCGCGGAGCACCTCCGCGTAGCTCTTGACGATGCCGTCGAGCTGTCCGACGACGGCCTGCCAGTTGCCGCCCTCGCGCCGGAGCGCGCGGTAGGCGGCGTTGGCGGCCAGGAGCTTCGACCGCGGGTCCGCGGCCACCGCGTCGTAGTCCCCCTGCCAGTACTGGGACGTGGCACCGAGCGTCTCCGCGTCCTTCGACGCCTGCGCGCCGCCGGGCCACACGCCGGACCACGCCGGCGCCGGCTCCGCGGCCCGTTCGGCAGCCTCCTCGTAGCGGAGCGTGACCAGGTCCCGCTCCGCGGCGGCCAGCCGCTGCTCGAGATCGCCGCCCCGCCGCAGCACGACCCCGGCGCCCGCGAGAAGGGCGGCGACCAGGACGTATCCGATGACTGCGCGCATGTCTCGTGTCTCCTCTCAACACCGGGCGCCATCACGCGGCCCCGGTCTTCCCAACGGCTCCGCTTACGGAAACGTCCTGAACACCGGCACCAGCAGGCCCAGCAGGATCGCACCGGACCAGCACGCCGCCGCGGCGAGCGCATAGGGCGCAAAGCGCGGACGCTCCGTACTGTACTGCTTCAGCTCGATTCGCCCGGCCGAGGCCCGGTTGATGTCCGAGATGGCCTTGAGGATCGAGGCCTCGTCGGCGGCCGGATAGAAGTGGCCGCCCGTCCGCTGCACGGCGGCCCGCCACACGTCATCGCCAATCTGCACGCGGCCGGGTACGCTCCGGCCGACCTTGATGAAGTAGATCGGGATCTTCGCGCGCCGCGCCTCCTCCACCACGTCGTGGACGGACTTGCCGCTCTCGAGCACCTCGGCGTCGGCGCCGTCGGTGAAGATGACCATGAGGTTGCCGGCGGCATCGAGCACCTTGAATGCCTCGAACATCGCCACGCTCTGCTCGACAGCCTTGGCGACGACGGTCCCCTGATCGGGGAAGGACATGAACTCCTGCCAGTCGCCGATGAGCGCCGTGCTGAGCAGGATGTTGTCGTAGTCCGTCGTGAACGGCGTGATCACGTAGGCATCGTCGCCGAACTCGATGAGCGACATCAGGTCGCGGTACTGGCTCTTTGCCCGCATCTCGATGAAGTAGCGGGCCGCGCCGACCGTGGTGAAGAACGCGGCGTTGTTGGGGGCGCCCTCCGCGAAGCGATTGCCGGGGAGCGCCGTCAGCATGCTGGAGGAGGCGTCGATCATCAGGCTGATCCGGCGGCCGGGGTAGGACGTCTCCTCCCGCGTGATGGCGGTGCGCGGATCCGCCAGCGCCAGGATGAAGAAGGGCAGGCCGAGCAGGGCCAGGACGAGCGCGCCGTGCCGGATCATCGAGGCGCGGTTGACAGCGGCCCAGGGCGCCAGCGCCGGCAGGGCCACGCGCCCGCGGGCCGGCGTGGCGCGCATCAGCGCCCGCAGCAGCCACATGGCGACGGCAAGGCCGATGACGCCGACGACCACCATGCGCGCCGAGGCAAGCTCGGCGAACTGCAACTCCGCCAGCCGCAGGCTTGTCCAGTCTGCCCAGGCGGCCCTCAGCAGGGCGGGCAGGCCGCGGAGCTGTTCCAGGATCTCAGTCACGTGCGGCCCGTGTCAGGAGGGTCCGGTACCACGCATGGGTCGACGCGGCGCGCGCGGCCGTGGCCTCCGCCGCCTGGAGGGCTTCGTCCAGCACCAGGCTGTCGGCTGCGTCCGCACGCCCGTACCGGGCGGCGCCGAGCGCCTGGAGGCTGCTGGCGATGTTGCCGTCGCCGGCCGTCTGCGGGGTGACGGACCCGGAGACGAGTGCGCCGCCGCGCCCGAGCGGCCCCTTGACGAGGAGCTGCCCGTCGACGGGCGTCGTTCCGGCCGTCGCACGCACCTGTCCGACGGCGCGTCCCGTTGCGAGCGTCGCGGCAATGCGCAGGGCGGCCAGCGCCCGCCCGGCCAGGTCCGCGTCCCATCCGCCGCGGCTCTGCTGGCGCACCGTGGCCAGCTCCCGGCGTGCAGCGGCGGCAATCGCGGTCGGGCTGCGCTTCCACGTCTCCACGGCGACGGTGGCCCGGCGGCGCGTGAACAGCCGCGCCAGCATCACGATCAGGACCACGCCCGAGAGCACGAAGAGGATGGTCGCGACGAGGCGCAGGAGGTTGGCGCGCGATTCCCGGGCCTCCACGGCGGCGAACGCCGCGGCCGGCGCCTCGCGGATGTCCATGGTGTCGGAGGGCACCAGCGAGAGCAGCCGGATGGAGATGGGCTGCAGGTTGTAGGTCAGGTCGCGTCCCTGGATGGCCTCCCCGCGCGCGACGGTGCTCTCGATCGTGTAGCCGATCTGCAACTCCGGTACGTCCACGTCGCCGCCGAACGCGGCCTCGTTGATCAACCGCAGCCGGTACTCGTACTGGAAGAACCGCTTGCCCGGCACCCGCATGTCCGGTGCGCGCGCGCCCTCGATCACCTCGAACGGCGCGAGCTGCACCACGGCCGGCTCGAGCCTCGACTGGTCCGGCACGACCTTCGTGGACTCCGTCTCGACGACGGCGCAGGTGAGGGCGAGCGTGAACGGCTCCCCGGATCGGACGGCTGACGTGGAGCTGCGCCACCAGCACGTGATCGGGTCCACCTCCACGTCCTGCAGCGGCTCCTGTGCGGACAGGACCGGTCCGCTCGCGATGAGGACGACGAGAACAAGGCGTGTCAGGCGCATCGGCAACTCACTTCTCACTTCCGCTTCCGGTTCCGCATTACTTGCGCCGCAGGCGGCGTTCCTGCACCCACTCGAGCAGCGCGATATCGAACTTTGTCTGGTCCCCGTCGATGCGCAGCACGTCGAGCCCCGCGCGCCGGACGGCGGCCGCCACCTCATCCTGCCACGCGGAGACGCGTGCCTGCAGGCGGCGGGCCTCACGGCGGGACAGCAGGCGGGTCCGCCCGGACTCCACGTCGAAGGCCTCGATCCAGCCCGCCGACAGGTGCGGCAGCTCGAACGCGTAGGCGGCGTCCACGATCACCACGAAGACGTCGTGCACGTTGTTGGCCATGGCCAGCTCGCGGATGACGGCGTCCGTGTCCGCGAACAGGAAGTCCGACACCACGGGGACGAGGGACGTCTTGCGCGAGAAGCCCACGAGCGTCGCGCTGAGGCTGCTCGATCGGTGCAGGTCCTGCAGACCGCGGCCGTGCTGGTACGCCTCCAGGCAGTGGATGACCTGCCCCTTGCCGATCCGCGGCCGCACGGCGCCCATCTCCACGAGGCCCTCGTCGAAGGTGACGAGGCCGATCGAGTCCTGGAAGAACACGGCGGACATCCCGATCGTGGCAATCGCGCGCGCGATCGTGACGGTCATCGGCACGCCGTCCATGCCGCACCGCGTGGACGCGGACCTGTCGGCCGCGATGATGACGCCGGAGGTCGTCGGCTGCTCGAACTCGCGGACGATGAGCGGGCTGAAATTGGTCAGCGAGGACTGCGCCCAGTCAATCGTCTCGAAGCGGTCGCCGGCCTGCCAGTCGCGCAGCCCGACGAAGTCGAACCCCGTGCCGTGGAACAGGCTGGAGTGCTCGCCGGGCGTGAACTCACGCATCCGCTTGAGGATGAGGAGCTCCACCTCGGTGATCTCCGAGAGGTTGATGAGCGGTTCGACGTCCTGCTCGCGCGTTCTCATGACTTCGGGGATGCGCCTGGCCGGCCGCCAGCCGCTACGGGATGGCGACCCGCTCGATGACGTCCTTGATGACCGCGTCCGGCGTCAGTCCGTGCGAGGCGGCGTGCGGGCCGAGCCACAGCCGGTGCCCCAGCACGTACTGCGCGAGATCCTGGATGTCCTCGGGGTACACCTCGTCGCGCCGCCGCACCAGCAGCGCCCACACCTTCGCCAGCCGGCCCCAGACGATGATGGCACGCGGCGAGGCGCCGAGATCCACGCCCGTCTCGACCAGTTCCGAGGGCGATCGGATGAGCCAGTCCGTATCCGGGTTGTACGGCCGCGTGGCCGCGACGAGCCGCTGGATGTAGTCCCCGAGCCGCTCGTGGAGGAAGACGTGCTCCGTGATGGCCGCGCGGAGCTCGATGATCCGCTCCTTGGCCATCAGCGGGTTCAGCCGCACCTTCTTGAAGTCGAAGTTGACGAGCTTCCGCTCCTCCTCCGCCGGCAGGTAGCCGATGTTCACCATCATCGCGAAGCGGTCCGTCGCCGCTTCGGACAGCGGGAACGTGCCCTGTCCGAGCTCCACCGGGTTCATCGTCGCGATCGCAAAGCTGAACGCCGGCAGCTCGTAGGTGGTCTTGCCGACGGTGACGGTCCGATCCTGCAGCCCTTCCAGGAAGGCGCTCTGCGACTTGAGCGGGATGCGGTTGATCTCGTCGAGCAGGATGACCTCCGCCTCGGCCAGCGGGCCGAACTCGGTGATGAGCTCACCGGTGGCGGGGTTGATCATCTGGAAGCCGACGACCTCCGTCGGCTGCAGGTCCGCGCGGCCCTGGAGGCGCGCGAACTTCGCGTTGCTGATGGCCGCCAGGATGACGCCGAAGAACGTCTTGCCGACGCCCGGCACGCCGCGGAGCAGCAGGTTCCCGGAGTTGACCTGCCGCTGCTCCTTCTTGTCGTAGGTCGTGGGAATTTCGGACAGGAGGACGATGTTCGCGAGAATCTTGGGCGTGTCGTAACCGACGAGCGCCTTGCCGCCTTCCGCGAGAATCGCCTCGTGGAAGGCTATGGTTTCCTCGAGATCGGGATGCACGATGTGACGATAGTACTACCAGAACCCGCCGCCCCCACCTTCGCGGTGATCGACGCCGGGACCTTCGTGGTGATCGACGCCGGGATGAGTAAGATATCCCGATGAATCCCCACCGCGGACGCGCGGCCGCGGCCGTGCTGCTGTTCGGACTGGCCGCCGGCTGCGGAAGGGCGGAGGCCCCGGCAACCCCGGCAACCCCGGCCGCGCAGGCGCTGCAGCCTGCCGCGGAGACGGCCGGCGCCGCCACGCTCCGCTTTGCCGGGACGCTGCCCTGCGCGGACTGCCCCGGCATCCGCACCGAGCTGACGCTGCACCTCGAGTCGCCCTCGGCCGGCAACTACGAGCTGCGCGAGACCTACCTGGACTCGCCCTCCGCCGGCCGGGAGCAGACCTTCACGAGCGCGGGCCGCTGGTCCGTGCCGGCTGCCGCCCACGCCGATCAGCCCGTCACCATCTACCAGCTCGATGGCGGCGGGAATGCCGAACGCGCGCGCAGCTTTCTGCGCTTGAACGATCAGGAGATCGTCCTGCTGGATCGGGCGGGGAACCGCATCGAGTCGGAGCTGAACTACGTCCTGACCCGCGTCGCGGACGTCACCTTCTCCTTCGGGACGCCCGGCACCCCCGGCGCCGCGCCGCCGGGCACCGACGTGGGCCCCGGCGCGATGGTGACCGACATGGCGGCCGGCTGGCCCGTGATGCTGCGCATCGGGCAGGAGCTCACCGCGCGCATGACAGCCGACCGCGCGTCCGGGTACGCCTGGGCCCTCCGCTCCGGCTCCGACGCCGGCATCGTCCTCCTGCAGGGGGCGCCCGAGTACGAGGCGCCCGAGCGGGCCGGCGCCGGCGGCGTGGAGGTCTTCCGCTTCAAGGCCGTCAAGCCCGGGGAGACCAGCCTCACGTTCGACTACGCCCGCACCACCGACACGGCGCCATCCAGGAGCGCCGCCTATGCGGTCACGGTCCAGTAGCGCCGCGCCACGAGGACAGACACCCTGACCCCGATCCTTGTCTCGGCCGGCGAGGCGTTCGAGGATCTGGTGTTCCACGGGCTGCCGCGCCTGCCGCGGCCCGGTGAGGAGGTGCGTACGGGCCGGCTGGCGCGGACGTGGGGCGGCGGGACCATCATCACCGCCGTGGCCGCCGCGCGCCTCGGCGTGCCGGTGGAGATCCTCAGCGCCCTGCCGGATGCCGCCGTCGCGGACCTGGCGCGGGAGGGCGTGACGGTCCGCAACCTGAAGAAGCCGCGCGAGCCGCACGCGGTCTCCGTGGCGCTCTCGACCGCGCGGGACAGGGCATTCGCGACATTCGACGGCGTCAACGAGGAGCTCGAGGTGCGCCTCCTCCGTCTCTTCGCGCGCCGCCTGCCGCGGGCCGCCCACGTGCACTTCGCCCTCGGCCCCCGCCGCCCGCGCGCCTGGGCCCTGGTTGCCGGGCGTCTCCGTGCGCGCGGCACGACCACGTCCTGGGACTTCGGCTGGCACGACGACCTGCCGCGCCGTCCCGGCTTCGGGCAACTGCTCGGCGCGCTCGACTGGGTCTTCGTCAACGAGCGCGAGGCGACGCACTACAGCGGCACGCGGCTCCTGGCGCGGGCGCTGCCCTGGTGGCGCACGGCCGCCCGGGCGACGGTGATCAAGCGCGGCCGGCTGGGCGCGCTGGCCGTGCTACCCTCCGCGGTCATCAGGGTCGCGGCCCCCGCGGTCGACGTCGTGGATACGACGGGTGCCGGCGACGCGATGAACGGCGGGTTCCTGGCGGCGCTCGTGAGCGGGCACGACGCCGCGGCGTGCCTGCGCGCCGGCGTGCTGGTCGGCAGCCTGTCCACCGAGGCTGCCGGCGGCCTGGATGGATTGCCGCCGCGCCGGACATCCCGGCGGGCGGCGAAGGACGGACGAAGGGCGAAGCGCGCATGAAGATCGCCATCATCGGCGGCGCCGGGGTGCGGGTCCCGCTGCTCGTCAACGGGCTGGCCGCGGCGGGGCTCGGCATCACCGAGATGGCGCTCTACGACATCGACCAGGCCCGCCTGGCTGTCGTGGCGGACCTGGCGGCGCGCCGCGCCGGCCAGGCGCGCGTCACCTGCCACGCCGCTTCCGGGCCGTGCATCGACGGTGCGAGCTTCGTCATCACCAGCATCCGGGTCGGCGGCCTCGAGGCTCGCATCCGCGACGAGAAGACGGCGCTGGAACTGGGCGTCGTCGGACAGGAGACGGTCGGCCCCGGCGGCTTCGCGATGGCCGTGCGCACCATCGCGCCGCTCATCGGCTACGCGCGGGAGGTGATGGCGCGGGCGCCCGACGCGTGGATCATCAACTTCACGAACCCGGCGGGGCTTGTCACCCAGGCCGTCGCGCGCGAGACGGGCGCGCGCATCCTCGGCATCTGCGACACGCCCACGGAGGTGTTCCAGGAGGTGGCGCACGCCCTTGGCGTCCCCGCCGAGGAGTGCGCCTTCGACTACGTGGGCCTGAACCACCTCGGCTGGGTGCGCGAGGTCTACTGGCGCGGCCGCCCCCGCCTGGCGGGCATCTGGGATGACGAGGCCGTGCTCGCGCGCATCTACCGGACGCCGCTGTTCCCGCCGTCCCGGCTGAGCGAGCTCCGGCTGCTCCCGACGGAGTACGTCTTCTACTACGAGTCGGCCGCGCTCGCCGTCGCCAACCTGCGAGCGGCCGGCGACACGCGTGGCACCGTGATCCGGGATCTCACGGCAGGCCTCTTCCGGGATCTGGCCGCCGGCGTGCCCGATCCCGTCGCGCGCTACGAGCAGTACCTGGCCGCGCGGAGCGCCGGCTACATGCAGATCGAGGCCGGCCGTCCGGCGTCGGGCGCCGCGGCGGCGCCCGCACCGTGGGCGCACCTGACCGGCTACGACAGGATTGCCGTCCACACCATCCGGGCCATCGTCCGCAACCAGAACGCCGTCATCCCGCTCAACGTCCGGAACAACGGCAACATCCCGGATCTCGAGCCGGACGACGTGATCGAGGCGCCGGCCGTGGTCAATGCCAGCGGACCCCGGGCGCTGCACGTGGGCGCGCTGCCGCCGCAGGTGCGGGATCTCGTGCGCCGCGTCAAGGCGTACGAGCGGGCGACGATCACCGCCGTCCGCACCGGCTCCCGCCGGGCGCTGATCAGCGCGCTGACCCTCAACCCGCTGGTGCCGTCGCGCGCGGTGGCCTCGGCCCTGGTCGAGAGACTGATCCTGTGAGCGCGCCGCCAACGCCGGTGGAGCGCGTGCGCCTCGATCGGCGGATGGGCCTGCTGCAGGCCACGTCGACCAACATCATCAGCATGGTCGGGGTCGGTCCGTTCCTGACCATCCCGTTCATGATCCTCGCCCTCGACGGCCCGCACATCCTGTACGCCTGGATTGCCGGCGCCATCCTGGCCCTGGCGGACGGCCTGGTCTACGCGCAGCTCGGCGCGGCGCTGCCCGGGAGCGGCGGCGGCTATCTCTACCTGCGCGAGGCGTTCAAGCCGTTCGGGCTGGGCCGCCTGATGGGCTTCCTCTTCATCTTCCAGACCATCCTCGTCGCGCCGCTCTCCATTGCGGGCGGGGCCGTGGGCTTCTCGGACTACCTGCAGTTCGTCTGGACGACGATGACGCCCGTCCAGCACCACCTGCTGGCGGCATCGGTGTGCATCGGGATGGGCGCGCTGCTGTGGCGGGACATCGAGTCCATCGGCCGCCTGGCCGTGGTCATGCTGGCCGGCGTCATCATCACCGTCGGCTGGGTGATCGTCGTCGGTCTCTTCACCTTCTCGCCGGCGATGGCGTTCGACTACCCGCCGCAGGCCTTCACCTTCGACGGGCGGCTGGCGGCCAGCATCGGCGCTGCTTCCGTCCTGGCGATGTACAGCTACGGCGGCTACAACCAGGTATGCAACATCGGCGAGGAGATCGTCGATCCCGGGCGGACCGTGCCGCGCTCCATCGTCATGTCCATTCTCATCGTCGCGTCGATCTACATGGCGATGAGCATCGTGATCCTGGGCATCATCCCGTGGCAGGAAGCGGGGGCGCTCCGCACGGTGGCGTCGGAGTTCATCGTGCGCTCGTTCGCGGACCCGGCCACGGGGCGGGTGGCGGGCATCGTGATGACGGGCCTCATCCTCTTCGTCGCCGCGGCGTCGCTCTACGCGACCATCCTCGGCTACTCGCGCATCCCGTTCGCGGCGGCGCGGGACGGTGACTTCTTCCGCGTGTTCGCGAAGGTGCACCCGACGAAGCACTTTCCGCACGTGTCGCTCGTCGTGATCACGCTCATCTCCATCCCGTTCTGCTTCTTCACGCTCGGGCAGCTCGTGAGCTGGCTGATCCAGGTGCAGATCCTGCTGCGGTTCATCTGGCAGTGCGCGGCGGTCATCCTGCTCCGGCGGTATCGCCAGGACATCCCGCAGCCGTTCACGATGTGGCTGTACCCGCTGCCCGCGCTGCTGTCGCTGACGCTGTGGCTCTACATCTTCTTCACCGGCCCCTGGGAGGGCATCGCGTTCTCCTTTGCGTTCCTGGCCGTGTCCGTCGGGGCCTACTTCGTGTTCGCGCGCGGCAGCGCCAGCAGGTTGGCGAGCAGCCGGTAGGCGCCGGGCACACCGTACGGAAGCTGCCGGTGGAACGCGTACGCGAAGTACGTGTAGTGCCCCCGGCCGACGCGGGCCCAGAGCCACCCGCCCTGCTGCGGCGCCTGGCCGATATCGTGGGTGGCGATGATCGGCGTGTACGCGCTGTCCCATGTGCTCCAGAACTTCGAGCCGCGCTGCTCGACCCACCCCTCGAAATCCGCGGCGGTGATTCGGTTGGGGAAGGTGAGCATCGGGGCGTCGCGCGCCAGGATGTCGACCGGCGAGTCTTCCTCGGAGACCTCCTCGGACCGGGCGGGCAGCTCGCCGGGGTAGGGCGCGAACTGGTTGGGGACGAGTTCCTGCGTGTTGTAGAGGACGATCAGGTGGCCGCCGTTCCGGGCGTACTCGATCAGCCGCTGGTTGTAGGTGCGCAGGTCCTCGCGCACCGCGTAGGCGCGCGTCCCGGTCATGACGGCGTCGTACTGCGACAAGTCGGCGGTGGCGAGCGCCTGCTCGTCGAGCAGCGTCACCTCGTAGCCGAGCTGCGCGATCCCCCGCGGCACCGAGTCGCCGATACCCATGACGTACCCCACCTTCAGGCCGGGGACCGTCGCCACGTCGATGCCGCGCACGTCGATCGAGGACGGCCGGTACAGGTACCGGGCCTCGAGATCGCGGAAGGCGATCTCTTCGTACCCTTCCGCGTACTCGCGTCCGTCCACCGTTGCGACGGCGCGCACCTGGTAGGTGCGGCTCTCGATCGCGGGCATGCTGACGACGAACCGGTAGGAGGCGCGCTCGCCGCCTCGCGCGAACGCGAACGGCGCGGAGGCGGGCTCCGTCGTCCAGCCGTCCGGCACGTCCAGGGCAAGCGCGCCCGTGCTGCCGCTCTCGCGGTTGTTGAGCACGTCGACGTTGATGGTCACCTGCCTGGACGCGGAATCCAGCGGCACGACGGCCGTGGCCGGGGAGACGGTGAGCGCGACCACCGGCACGACGTGCAACTCGCGCATCACGTAGCCGTAAGGCAGTTGGGCCTCCCGCCGCCTGACGGCCGTCCGGATCTCGACGGGCACATCACCAACGCGATAGCGGACGACGACTTCGGCGGGCACGTCGCGTGAGGGCTTCCCGAACTGTTCCGCATCCGCCTGCGTGTAGCGGGACTCCTGGAGCGACGTGCGGGAGAAGTACGGACGGCTGGTGATGGGCGCGTCCGCGGCGAGCGTGATCGCGAAGTCGTAGTGCGCCACCTGGGCTGGCGCAAGCATCGAAGGCCACCTGGGAGGCGGAGGGTTTGCGCCGTCGGCCACGTACATGCGCTCGGAGATCTCCCAGCCTCGATCGGCCTCGAGGTTCTTCAGGCCGAGCGTGATGGGCGCGGCCCCGCGGTTGGTCAGCGTTCCGCTCACGTCGAACGTCTGGCCCGGCACGATCGGGCCCATCACCGGCGGCGGCGCGAACATCGCAAGCGGGCCGGTGGGTACGGACCGGCCGGCCGGCTGCGCGACGGCGGTCAGCTCCAGGCCGAGCGCCGTGTTGATGGCGTGCTGAAACTGCTCGACCTTGCGATCCAGGATGAGCGCCGCGTCCGGTTCCCCCCGCAGCCGCTCCGCGGCCACGCGCGCGGCGGCCAGGCCGCGCGCCAGGGCGGGCACGATGGCCGACGGGTCGCGCCCCGAGAACTGCCGTGTCGCGTCCTGGACGGCCGCATCGATGGGCGCGAGCAGGGCGGCGGCCTCCGCGGGCGCCGGACGTCCGAGCGCGCGGAAGAGGCCCGGGATCGTGGTGTCGAGCCCGGTGAAGAAGCCGTCCTCCCGGGCGCCGGCTCCGGGGTCCAGCCGCTGGTAGTAGCCGTAGACCGGTCCGCTCGTCGGGTTCAGCCGTCCGCTCGTCTGCGACCGCTGGAAGCTGAGGCCCAGCCGCGCGAAGTTGTCGAACGAGTCACCGATCCACGGGCTGTACTCGCCGGTGTCGACACGCACCGTCCAGTCCTCGTCCTCGCGCATGCCGCCGATGTAGAGCCGCCTGGCCTGCCAGGGCCGCAGGCCCTCCGCGATCTGCTCGGGGAACATGGCCGGGTTCGCGGCCGCGTCGAACGCGTGCCGCGTCAGCAGGCCGGCCGTCTGGTGGTTGCCGTGGCCGTCGCGCTGGTTGCCCTGGAAGCGGGACACGATCACGAGCGGGCGCTCCATCCGGATGATCCGCACCGCGTCCCGCAGCACGTTCTCCCGGCCCCACTTGTCGAATGCCTCCTCCAGCCGCTTGGAGAAGCCGTAGTCCACGACGGACGTGAAGTACTGCTGGTCCACGCCGTAGTAGCGATCCGCCACGCGCAGCTCCTCGGTCCGGATGAGGCCGAGCGCGTCGAAGAGCTGCGGGCCGAGCGCGTTGTCGCCGGACTCGCCGCGGTTGAGCGTCATCAGGGCGACGCGCGCGCCGCGGCCCCGGCTGAGGAGCGCCAGCATCCCGCCGTGCTCGTCGTCCGGGTGCGCCGTCGTGTGGAGCACACTGGCCGTCGTCCCGAGCTTCTGCAGCCAGTGCCAGGTCCCGGCCGCGCCGGCGTCCTGCGGCAGGGCGGACTGCGCGCCGGCCCCCGTGCCGGCCGCCGCGACCAGTACGGCCATGATCCCGGCCATCAACGTGACAAGCGAACGGCGCATGCCTGCTCCTTCGGGCGTGTGAGGCGGCGGCGCGGAGGCGCGCCCCTCGTCAGAAGTAGAACTTGACGGCAACCTGGATCTCCCGCTGGTCGCCGCGTGAGCTCGTGATGGTCCCGAACGTGTTGAGGTTGGACACGTTCGCGGCCGGGAATCCGAAGTTGACCCAGTTGAACAGGTTGAACGTCTCGACCCGGAGCTCGACCCGCTGCTCGCGGGGAAGCCGGATGGATCGGAAGACCGACAGGTTCATCGACCTGGACCGCGGGCCGCGCAGCGAGTTGTACGAGCAGGAGCCGTAGGTGCGGAGCGCCGGCTGTGCGAAGGCGGAGGCGTCGAACCACGCGTCGAGCGTCTGGTCGAACCCGCCCGGCAGCGGATCACCGATGCAGTCCGCCCGCTGGTAGCGTCCGGTCCCCGTCTGTGCCCGGTCCGCGGAGGTGATGGTGAAGGGCAGGCCCGAGCTGAGCGTCAGGATGCCGTTGACCGACCAGTCGCGCACGAGGGCGCCGGCCACTCCGCCCGGTTCGAACGTCCGGCCCGTGCCCCAGGGCAGTTCGTAGATGAAGCTCGTGACCAGGCGGTGCGGGACGTCGAAGGGCAGCGGCCCGTAGTCCGCGCGCATGTCGTACGCGTCCTGCGGCGTGTTGCCGATGGCGCCGCCGCCGGCGCTCAGGTGATCCAGGAAGTCCCCCTTGGCGCTGCTCCACGTGTAGGCCACCGTGAAGCCCAGGCCGTCCGCGAACCGCCGCTGTGCCCGCACCTGGAGCGAATCGTAGTCCGCGCGGCCGTTGGTGACGATCTGCTCGAGGAACGCGTTGCCGAACCCGTACTGCGCGTAGGGGAACACGACCGCCGAGCCCTCGATGGTCCCCTGGTTCAGGTTGCGCAGCCGGCGCCCGTGGCGCGTGCGGTTGCCCACGTACTCGACCGCCGCCACCATGTTGGCGGCGAACTGCCACTCGGGGCCGATGCTGAACTGGTGGACGATCGGCGTCTGCTGCACGGGGTCCTGGATGCGCCACTGCACGATGGCCTTGCTGACGGTGCCGGCATCGAGCGGCGTGAAGCCCTCGGCAAAGGTGAAGGCCGGCGGATCCGCGGCGGAGTTGGCCGTGATGGACGCATCGACGAGCTGGGGCAGGTTCAGCCCGAGCTGGCTCTCCGAGCCGTAGCGATCCGTCTGCTGGTAGAAGATCCCGTAGCCCCCGCGCACGACGATGGACGGCCGCACGTTCCAGGCAACGCCGACGCGCGGCGCGAAGTCGTTGCGGTCCGGCCGGATGAGCGCCCGGTCGAACACGCTGCCGGACGTACGCGCGGTGACGATCTCGCCCGTGCCCGGCGTGATGTTGGTCAACTGGCCGTTCCGATCGAAGAGCGGCGTGAAGTACTCGTAGCGCAGGCCGTAGTTGACGGTGAGCGTGTCGGTCGGACGCCAGGAGTCCTGGGCGTAGACCTGCCACCCGTCGGTGTAGAGATCCGGCTCGTGGAACAGCGTCAGGCGCTGCGTGCTCGAGAGGCCGAGCAGGAAGTCCCCGAGCCCGAAGCCGGTGTAGCGGCCGTCGTTGAAGCCGAGCTCGCCGTTCAGGGACCGGAGGTCGATGTAGTGCACCAGGTCCCGGCGCTTCTCGAACCCGAACTTGAGCGTGTGGCGGCCCGCGTTCCACGTGAGGTGATTCGAGAACTGGTACACCTGTGACGTCTGGAACTGCGGCCGGAAGAAGGGCCCGCCCAGGCGCGCGAAGCGGGCAATGGGCATGTGCGGCAGTCCGCCGTAGAAGCGCGGATCCTGCGGGACGCCGATGATCCCGTACTCGGCGTTCGCGTCGATGCCGAAGGCCGGGTGCACGGAGTCGGACCGGACGCGGTTGTACCCGAACCGGAACTCGTTGAACATCCGGCTGCCGACGATGTGCGACCAGCCGGCGACGGCGTTCTGGCCGCGGATGAGGATGTTGCTCGCGAAGTCACCCGAGGCCACGGGGTCCTCCAGGAGCGGCGGCTCGATCCGGTTGGTGTTCTGGAAGCTGTAGCGGACGAACACCTGATCGTTCGGTCCGGCGTTGTAGTCCGCCCGCACGTCGAACTGGTCGATGTCGTTCAGCAGGACGCCGTTCGTGATGAAGTTGTTGTTGAAGAAGCCGGCGCCGGGCACGTTCGGCTCGGGGTACAGCGTGATCAGCCGTGCCGCCACCGGATCGATGCAGGCCGCGGCGATCCGCCTGGCGCCGGCGTCCACGCAGCCGGCGGGGAAGAACGGGCTGGTCCCGTTCATCGTGCCCGCGAGTTCCGAGAGATCGCCCCCGCGCATGCGCGCCGTGGGAACGGTGGCCGTCTGCGACAGCGCGCGCTCGGTGCGCGTTGCCTGGTAGTCGCCGAAGAAGAAGAGCCGGCTGCGGACCACGGGGCCCCCGAGCGTGCCGCCCATGATCTGCTGGTCGAACCGGCCCTTGGGGCGGTCCGCCCGGTTGTTCTCCCACGTGTTGGCGTTCAGCGCCTCGTCCCGGAAGAAGCCGAAGAGGTTCCCCCGGAAGCTGTTGGTGCCCTGCTTGACGGAGGCGTTGACGACCGCGCCCGCCGACTTGCCGAACTCGGCGGAGTAGGTCCGCGTCTGCACCTTGAACTCCTGCAGGGCGTCCACCGGCGGCTGCACGACCTGTGGGCTCCGCTCCTGCAGGTTCGTCGAGAAGGAGTTGTTGTCCGCGCCGTCCAGCATGTAGTTGTTCCACGTCGCGTAGTTGCCGTTGGCGTTGAAGAACGTGTCCTCGCCGCGGCTCGTGATGCCGGCCGGGGCCACGACGACGCCCGGCACCAGGAAGGCCAGCTCCGAGTACCGGCGCCCCAGCAGGGGCAGGTCCTGCACCTGCCGCTCGTCCACGACGGCGCCGATGTCGGCGGACTGCGTCTGCAGCAGCTCCGCGCGCCCGACCACCACCACTTCCTCGGCCAGGGCGCCGACGTCGAGCGTGAAGTCCACTGCGCGGCGGTCCTGGACGCTCAGCCGGACGTCGCGCTGCACCGCGCGGCGGAAGCCCTGCAGCTCCGCGCTCACGGTGTACCGGCCGACGCGGAGGCTGGGGAAGACGTACTGGCCGCTGGCGTTGGTGACCACCGTGGTGCTGACGGCCGTCTCGTCCTGGGTGGCGGTCACCGCCACCCCGGGCAGCACGGCCCCGGAGCTGTCGGTCACCGTGCCGAGGATGCTGCCGGTATCGAGCTGGGCGGCGGAGGCGGGACCGGCGAGGGCGCCGGCAAGGAGACCGGCACAGAGAAGGGTGACGAGGCGGACGACCACTCGTGGCATCGGCTCTGCTCCCCTGGGACGGCCCGTGGGTACGACGCGAGCGCCGTCCGGCTGCCGCGGACTATAGCACCTCGGGCCGGCGGCGGGGCACTGCTGCCGGGAGAGACCCGCGTCGTGCTACAGTCCCGGCAGCGTGAACCCGGCTCCGGCATCGACACCTTCCATTCCCGCCGCGGAGGCCCGGCTCGACAGGGCCATCGGTCTCTGGGGCGCCACCCTTCTCGTCATCGGCAACGTGATCGGCTCGGGGATCTTCCTGACGAGCGGGATCATGATGCAGGAGCTGCCGTCCACGGTGCTCATGCTGGCCGCATGGGCCGCGGGCGGCCTGCTGGCCATGGCCGGTGCGCTCACCTACGCCGAGATGGGATCGATGTACCCGCGCTCGGGCGGGTTGTACGTGTACCTGAGCGAGGCCTACGGCGCCGCGTGGGGCTTCCTGTTCGGGTGGGCGTGCCTGCTGGTCATCCTGACGGGCAGCGTCGCGGCGGTGGCCATCGGCTTCGCGGAGTACTTCAGCTACTTCTTCCCGTCACTCGGGACGGACCGCGTGCTGCTCTCCGTCGGCGTGCCCTGGGGCGTCTGGACGCTCAGCGCCGGCCAGGTCGTCGCCGCGGCATCGCTCGTGGTGATTACCGCCATCAACTACGTGGGCGTGCGCCACGGCAACATCATGAACACCGTGCTGACGGCGGTGAAGATTGGCGGCCTGGTCGCCATTCCGCTGCTCGCCATCGCCTACATGCGCATCGAGCCCACATGGGTGCCGATTGTCCCCGCCACCGTGTCGCGGCCGCTCGTGTCCTTCGGCGTCATCATGATCGCGGTGATGTGGACGTTCGAGGGCTGGTACTACCTGGCGTTTGCCGCGGGGGAGGTCCGGGACTCCGCGCGCAACGTGCCCCGCGCGCTCATCCTGGGGACCGTGGCGCTCACGGTCATCTACCTCTGCGTGAACCTCGCGTACGTCCACGCGCTCACGATCGAGGAGATGTCGGGCGTCGTCCGGATCGCGGAGCGTGCCGTCACGGCGCTCGTCGGTCCCGTCGGTGCCGCGCTCGTGGCCGGGAGCGTCGTCATCTCGACCTTCGGGTGCAACGTGGCCGGCATCATCGCGGCCTCGCGCGCGTGCTTTGCGATGGCCGCGGACGGGCGTTTCTTCCCCGCCGCCGCGAAGGTGCACGACGTGTACCGCACGCCGCACGTGGCCCTGCTCATCACCTCGACGTGGGCCATCGTGCTCACGCTCAGCGGCGGGTACGAGGCGCTCTTCACCTACGTGACGTTTGCCTCCGTCCTGTTCGGCACGCTCGGCGGCGTGGCGATCTTCGTCCTGCGCGCCAGGCGTCCCGACCAGCCGCGGCCCTACCGCACGATGGGCTATCCCGTCATCCCGGCGCTCTACGTGCTCGGCTCCGTGGCGCTTGTCTGGAACACGCTGATGGAACGGCCGACGGAGTCGATTGCCGGCCTCGGCCTGGTGGCCCTCGGCCTGCCGTTCTACTACTACTGGTCAAGGAGTGCAGGGCGCAGTTGAGTTCACCTGCGCAGGCGCGGTATCGGTAGGCGGCGCGATGGCGCCGTGAGAACGACCGTTCCCACCGAGCCGCAAA
>CAZUGF010000064.1:0-26564 GCA_964619705.1 uncultured Bifidobacteriaceae bacterium | reverse complement strand
GAGACAGCGAGAAGAGATTGGGGGGGACGCGCGTCGGCGCGGAGCGCCGACCGGCGTGGTCACTGATCCGGATCCGCATGAGCCCGTCGAGTCTCACCAGGCGACCCTGAAGGGTCGCCTCTACGACGTGGATACCTCGGCTCATGTGGATCCGGATCAGCGACCACGCCACGCGGCCGGTCGATGACCGGCCGGCGCGTCCCGTCCCGGCTGTCCGAGGCCTGACCGCTCTGTGTCCTCGGTGGCTCTGTGTCTCCCTGCCTTCTTTCGTTGGCCGGCCTACGGCGTGATCATGTGATGCAGGAACGCGTGTGACGCCGAACAGGTGACCCGGCCGGTTGCACCGCCCGCACGGCGGTACCCCTCGAACCTCCGTTCCCCGGACGGCCCCGCACGGATCGTCACGAGGTCACGATGGTACGAAGGAGATATTGCGGGCGACCCGTCGCGCGATGATTTGACCCGTGGGCGATCACGACGGATGGTCGCAGAGACGCAGAGACACCGAGAAGAGATTGGGGGACGCGCGTCGGCGCGGAGCGCCGACCGGCGTGGTCACTGATCCGGATCCGCATGAGCCCGTCGAGTCTCACCAGGCGACCCTGAAGGGTCGCCTCTACGACGTGGATACCTCGGCTCATGTGGATCCGGATCAGCGACCACGCCACGCGGCCGGTCGATGACCGGCCGGCGCGTCCCGTCCCGGCTATCCGATTGCCCGAGGCATGCTCTGTGGTCTCGCTGGCTCTGTGTCTCCCCACCTTCTTTCGTCGACCGGCATGGCTCGTCGTGGCCTTCGTGCCTTCGGGGCGACCGTGACGCCGCAGGCCGCTCCCACGGCGCCGAAGGCGCCGCCTACGGCCCTTTCGTTCGTCTCAGAAGCGCCAGGTGTAGACGGCCTTGGTCACCGCGCGTCGGTCGAGCGTGTGGTAGCCGGTGTGACGATCGTCCAGCCAGTTCTGCGTATAGACGAAGAAGATGTCGTTGCCCGGCCGGAGGATCCAGCGATAGCGCATCTGCCAGCCCACGATCCGGCTGACCGTGTCGTACTGGACGTTGTTGGCGAGCGACATCCACGGGCTGAACTGCGTCCGCAGGTCGAGCCGGTAGAGGCGCGTCTCGAACGAGCCGCCGGGGAGGTCGACGTCGTTGTACTCCGTCGAGAGCTGCGCGTAGATGCCGGGCCGCGGGCGGAGCGTGACGTCCACGTTGAGCTCGGTCCGCTCGCCGTCCCAGAAATCGCCGCCGGAGTACTCGACCCGCGTGGAGATCCACCGGTTGCTGGCACCGTTGTAGACCACCTGGTAGCGTGTCCAGTCGTACCGCGCGTCCACCGGCAGGATGATGCCCTCGCTGATCTCGAAGTCGCGGTCGAGGTGCTCGGACTGCCGGAAGAGCTGGAACTCGAAGCGGTCCCCGCTGTGCAGCTCGATGCTGAACGGCGTGATCATCAGGTTGCGGCTGACCAGGTCGTTCTGGAGGTTGGTGGCCAGATCGAGCCACCCCTGGAACCCGAAGCCGCGCACGATCGGGTGCCCGACGAGGCGCGGCGACCAGCCGATCTCCGGATTCCAGTTGCGGAAGTTCCGCCGCGGCGTGAAACCGACGGCCGGATCGTACTCGCCCTGGAACTCGCGGAAGTCCATCTCGGTCCGCCACGTGCTGCCCGAGAGGTCCGCGCGCATGCCGAACGCGTTGCTGCCGGCGTCCGGATCGGCATCCGGCGGGCGGCTCGTCGTGTGGCCCGTCGTGTGGACGAACCACGCCCCGGAATCGAGGCGCGTGCCGCCGACGAAGGAGGGCCGCGCAAACGTGACGTCCGCACCGGCCGTGTAGGCCGTGTCCCGTCCGTCCTCGCGGGGATCGCGCCGCGTGAACAGCCCGCCGATGTGCGACTGGCTCCCGATCCGGCGCCGCACGCGCGCCACCGTGAAATCCTCGCCCGCCAGGTCGCCGTCGCGTCCCGTGCTCACCTGGAGGAACCCGACGTCGTGCTGGCCGAGCTGTCCCACGAGCTTGGCGCCGTACTGGATGGCCTGCGGCGCGCCGGCATTGAGGCCGATGCGCCGGCTGAAGAACGGACTCGTCTCGCCCGGCGGGAAGGAGAAGAAGTTGAGGCCGTCGAGGAAGAACTGGCGCCGCTCCTCGAAGAAGAGGGGGAAGCGCGTGAGGTTGACGCGCCGCTGGTCCACCTCGGTCTCGGCAAAGTCCGTGTTGATCGTGAAGTTCGCCTTGAGCGCCGGCGTGACGTTGTAGAAGAGATCCGCGCCGATCTCGCCGTCGCCGAGCGTGGAGGGCTCGCCGCGGCCGGGCGCGTTGCCCACCGCCGCCAGCGCGTACGGCCGGATGTCCAGCCCGACGCCCTGGGTGATGCCGCTCAGCCCCTCGATCCGGCCGGCGTTGCTCATCTGGTTGAGGCCTTCCGTCCGGCGCCAGCCGGTCCAGTAGCTCTCTTCGTTCTTGCGCCTGACGGTCCGCTGGAAGTTGGCGCCCCAGGCATCGTTGTCGGGATTGAAGCTGATCGTCTTGAAGGGAATCTCGATCTCGGCGGTCCAGCCGATGTCCGTGCGCCTGACGCGCGCCACCCAGATGCCGTCCCAGGACTTGTTGGCATTGCCGCTGACGCTCGTGATGAGCCCGTCCCCCATCGCGCCCGACGGGTTGATCTCGAAGAAGTAGCCGCTGCGCCCGTCCAGGTACGGATCGAGCGACCACATGAATCGATCGTCGCCGGAGAACGGCTGGTCGCGCTGCATCTGGTTCCCCAGCAGGCGCGTGGGCTCGGAGTCGTAGCAGATGACGCCCATCACCAGGCGGTCGCTGTCGAACACGATGCGGACCTCCGTCCGCTCGGTGGCCAGCGCGCCGTGCGCGGGATCCCGCTGCACGAACCCGGACGCCGGCGTCGCCAGCTTCCAGACGGGCTCGTCGAGCGTCCCGTCGATGGTGAGCCGATCGCCCTCGCTGAGGCGCACGGCCCGCACCGTCGGGCGTGCCGGATCGGCCTCGGCGATCTGGGCCGCGGCAGGCAGGGGAGTCGTGGTCGCACCGGCCAGGACCGCCAGCACTCGAAGCAGTACACGCATCAGGATCGTCTCGAGTCCGAACGGCAGGCAGGCGCAAGGCCCCGCGGCCGCGATGGCAACAGCGTCTCAGGACACGCCGTCAGCAGGAAAACATCAATAATACCGTCTCGGCCGCCCGGACGTTTACCGGGGCGTCAGTTGATCTCGAAGGCGAGGAACACGAGCTGCCCCTGCCGCTGAACCTGCAGGGCGCAGGCAGCGTTGTCGGGCAGGCGCCCGACGATGCTCCGGAGATCGGCCAGCGACCGGACCGGCGTGCCGTTGATCGCGAGGATCACATCGGCGACTTCCAGCCCGTACTCGGCGCCGGTATTGAACGCCCGCGCGGCCACGAGCACGCCGCCAGTACCGCGGAGCGGCCCGACGATGGCGACGACGGCCGGCTCGACATCCAGCGCGAGGATGCCGAGGCGCTCCACGAGGTTGCCCTCCGGCGTCACCATGTCCCCGAGTCGCGACGCGTCCTCGTCCCGCTCCGCGATGGCGACGTCGAGGGTCCTGCGCGCGGTCCCGCGCAGCACCTCCAGCGTTGCGATGTCACCCGCTGCCCGGCGATAGAGGTTCACGTCGAACTGCCGGCCGTTCTCCATCGCCTTGCCGTCCAGGGCGAGAATGAGATCGCCCACGCGAAGCCCGGCCAGCGCGCCCGGACTGCCCGGCAGGACATCGGCCAGGATGACGCCGGAGTCCTGAGGCAGCGCGAGCGCCCGCGCCAGGACGGGCGTGATGGTCTGTGCGGCCACGCCGATCGTCCCGCGCTTGACGCGCCCGAACTGGCGGATCTGCTCGTAGACGGTCCGCACGATGTTGCTGGGCGCCGCGAAGCCGAGCCCCTCGTTGCCGCCGCCCTGCGACAGGATCAGCGTGTTGATGCCGACGATGCGGCCCTCGATGTCCACGAGCGCACCGCCGCTGTTCCCCGGGTTGATGGGCGCGTCCGTCTGGATGTAGACCATCGGATCGTCCGTCGCCAGTTGCCGGCCGACGGCGCTCACGACGCCCATGGTCATCGAGTTCTCCAGGCCGAGCGGGCTGCCGAATGCGCAGACGACCTGACCGGCCCGCAGCATGTCGGAGTCCCCGAACGTCATCGCGGGCAGCCCTGTCGCGTTCACCTGCAGCACGGCCAGGTCGGTCTCCTCGTCCACGCCCACGACCGTCGCGTCCATCATCCGTCCCCGCGGCCTGACGATGGAGGCGCTGCCGGTGTCGCCGGCGGTCGGGGGCAGCACGACCTGGACCCGGCGCGCCCCGGCCACGACGTGGAAGTTGGTGATGACGAAGCCCTGGCTGTCGACGATGACGCCGGAGCCGGTGCTGCGCTGACGCCTCAGGAGCGCATCCGAGGCCCCCGGTCCGGATGGCTCCGCCACGGCGTACCCGGATACGTTGATCTGCACGACGCTCGGCCCCACTTTCGTCACGAGCGCCTGGAGGTCGCGGCTGAAGGTGCTGAGCGCGGGTGCCTGGGCGGCGGCCGGCAGGGCCACGGCAAGACCGAGGACGGTCGTCAGGAGCACGGCGGCGGAGGTAAGTGGCGGCATGGTGCGAGGTTCGGCCACGAGTTCGGACGCGACACGCCGAGGGGAGCGCAACAGCGTACCAGATTCTAGTACAGTGCTCGGAATGGCGTCTCTGACCTTCCTCGGTGCGGCCGGGACCGTCACCGGTTCCAAGCACCTGATCGAGGCCGATGGCCAGCGCATCTTCGTGGACTTCGGCTTGTTCCAGGGGCTCAAGGCGCTTCGCGAGCGGAACTGGGAAGCACTGCCCGTCGATCCCTCCTCAATCCAATCCGTCGTGCTGACGCACGCGCACATCGATCACTCGGGCATGCTGCCGCGCCTCGTGGCCGGCGGGTTCGACGGCCGTATCTTCTGCACGCCCGGGACGGCCGACCTGTGCCGTCTCGTCCTTCCCGATGCGGGGTACCTGCAGGAGGAAGACGCGCGGCGCGCCAACCAGGGGCGGTACTCGAAGCACACGCCCGCGCTCCCGCTCTTCACCCAGGCGGAGGCCATCACCGCGCTCACGCGCCTGCAGCCCTTCGGCTTCAACCGGGCGATGCCGATTGCGCCCGGGCTCGAGGCGGAGTTCATCAACGCGGGCCACCTGCTCGGATCGGCCTACGCGCGCATCCGGCGGACCGGCGGCAAGGGCGGCACGGTCCTCTTCGGCGGCGACCTGGGCCGCTACGATCGGCCCGTCCTGCCGGACCCGCAGCCCGGCGTGGCCTGCGACGTCCTCCTGGTCGAGTCCACGTACGGCAATCGCGAGCACCCCGCCGACGATGACGGCGCCGCGCTGGCGCGCATCGTGAGCGAGACGGCCAGCCGCGGGGGCAAGCTCATCATTCCGGCCTTTGCGATCGGCCGCGTGGAGGAAGTCCTCTACTGGCTCAAGAAGCTGGAGGACGCCGGGCGCATCCCCGTGCTGCCGGTCTACGTGGACAGCCCGATGGCCATCAAGGCGCTGGACTACTACCGCGCCCACGCCAACGAGCTGGACCCGGACGTGCGCCCCGGCCGGCGTGACGTCTGCGCGTTCTGCACCGCGCGCTTCGAGCCGGTGGAGTCCGCCAGCGAATCGAAGGATGTCGTGTCGCGGCCCGGCCCGGCGGTCATCATCTCCGCCAGCGGCATGGCCACGGGCGGCCGCGTGCTCCACCACCTGGCCGACGGGCTGCCCGATCCCCGCAACACCGTGCTCTTCGTCGGGTTCCAGGCGGCCGGCACGCGCGGGCGGACGCTCATCGAGGGCGCGCCGGAGGTCAGGATGTTCGGGCGGGCCATTCCCGTCCAGGCCACCATCGAGAAGCTGAACGCCATGTCGGCCCATGCCGACGCCAGCGAGATCCTGCGATGGCTGCGGACGTTCCCCAAGCCGCCGTCCACCACCTACCTCGTCCACGGCGAGCCGGTGGCGCAGGTGGCGCTCAAGGCGCGCATCGAGCGCGAGCTCGGCTGGACCGTCCGGATTCCGGCCCACGGGGAGCAGGTGGATCTCCCGCTCTGACGCGGCACGCGTGGCGCGACAGGAAGCGGCAGTGAGACAGGGAGCATGGCGAGTGGACGGACAATGAGCGAGTTGCTGAGCGATGTCGAGACGCGGCCCTACCTGCTCGAGCAGGTGGACGAGGCGGCCGTCGTGCAGTTGTACGCGGATGGCTTCGAGGCGCTGTCGCGCGGCGAGAAGATCCTGGTGTGGCACCTGTACTGCGCGGCGCTCGCGGGGCGCGACATCTACTACGACCAGCGGCACCGGCACAACCTGGTGATGCGTCACGTGCTCGAGGCGGTCATCCGGCACCCGCACGGCATCCCCGAGACGGTCCTCGCGGAGGTCACGCGGTACACGAAGCTGTTCTGGATCAACACGGGCCCGTACAACAACCTGACCGCGCGCAAGTTCGTCCTGGACCTGCCGGAGGCCGTCTTCGCGGCCGCGGTGGCCCGGGCCGTGGAGAACGGCGCACGCCTGCCGCTCGAGCCGGGCGAGGACGCCCCTGGCCTCGTGGCGCGCCTGGCGCCGATGTTCTTCGATCCCGCGTACGAGCCGATGGTCACGAGCAAGACCCCGGGCCCCGGGCGGGACATCCTGGAGGCGAGCGCCAACAACCTGTACGACGGCGTCACCATGGCGGACCTCGAGGGCTTCGAGGAGCGGCACCCGCTCAATGCCCGGCTGGTCAAGCGCACGGGCGGGCTCGTCGAGGAGGTGTACCGCGTGGGCGGCCGCTACGACGCGGCCATCCGGCAGATCGTCCTGCACCTGCGGGACGCCGCCGCCGTGGCGCCGGCGCCGCTCGCCGGCGTGCTCGAGGCGCTCATCAGGCTCTACGAGACCGGGGAAGAAGCCGACCGCGAGGCCTTTGACATCGCGTGGGTGGAGAACCGCGAGACCGCCGTCGACACGACGAACGGGTTCATCGAGGTCTACATGGACGCGCGCGGCATCAAGGGCGCGTGGCAGGGCGTCGTCTACTACACGAACCCCGAGAAGACCGGCAAGATCCGCACGCTCGCCGAACACGCGCAGTGGTTCGAGGATCACCTGCCGATCGATCCGCGCTTCCGGAAGCCGGTGGTGCAGGGCGTGTCGGCCCGGGCCATCGAGGTCGTGGTGGAGACCGGTGACTCCGGGCCCGTGACGCCCATCGGCGTGAACCTGCCGAACGATCAGCGCATCCGCGAGGAGCACGGCAGCAAGTCCGTCACGCTGTCCAACGTCCTCGAGGCGTACGAGAAATCGCAGCCGGAGAGCTTCCGCCACGAGTTTGCCTGGGACGCCGCGGAGGCGGAACGCGCGCGGGAATGGGCGGCGTTCGCGAGCGAGCTGACGACCGAGATTCACGAGGTGCTGGGCCACGGGTCCGGACGCATGGCGGACGGCGTGGCCGGCGCGCCCCAGGACCTGCTCGAGGAGCAGTACTCGGCGCTCGAGGAGACGCGGGCGGATCTCGTGGCGCTCTACTTCGTGGCGGATCCGTACCTGGCGGCCATCGGGCTGGTGCCGCCGGAGCACCAGGCGGCCATCGTGCGCGCCGAGTACGAGTCCTACGCGCGGAACGCGATCGTGCAGCTCCGCCGGGTGCGCGAGGGCACGTCGCTCGAGGAAGACCACATGCGCAACCGCCAGGCCATCGTCCACTGGCTGATTGCCAACACGGCGGCGATCGACGTGCGGCGCCGGGCGGAGAAGACGTACTACGTCGTCACGGACACGGCGGCGTTCCGCGCCGGCGTGGCGCGGCTCCTGGCCGAGGTGCAGCGGATCAAGTCCGAGGGCGACTACGAGGCGGCGCGCGCGCTCTTCGATGCGCACGGCGTGCACATCGACGCCGCGCTGCGCGACGAGGTGGTCGCGCGCGTGGATCGGCTCGGGCTCCCGTCGTATACCGGCTTCGTGATGCCGCGGCTGGAGTCCGTGCGCGACGCGTCCGGCGCCGTGGTGGACGTGGTGATGTCCTATCCGCGGGACCTCACGACGCAGATGCTGGAGTACTCGGAACGCGTGTAGGTGCGGGAGGTGCCGGAGATGCGAGACGGGCGGCTCGGCGTGTCGGTGCTGTGCGTGGTCCTGGCCTGCGCGGCGCCCTTCGTGTCGGCACAGGCGCCGCTGGGCGAGCGGCTGCTGGTGGCCGAGGATCGCCGCGGCGACGGCGAGGCGCACATGGCCGCTCTCCGTGAGGGGCTGGAGAGCCGCCAGAACGGACCGCGGCGTCAGGCGGTCCGGGCCGTCGGCCGGCTGGAGCGGCCGGCGTTGATCCCGCTCATCGCGCCCCTGCTGAACGACGGGGTCGGCATCCGTGCGGAGGCCGCCGGCGCGCTCGCGCAACTGGCGCGCACGCCCGCGGCCGCAGCGGAGGTACAGGACCTGCTGCTGGCGCGCGCCGCGCTGGATGCGGAGGCGGGCCTGTGGGAGGTCTGGGGCGAAATGGCCGCGTCCCTCGGCCGCCTGCCGTACGAAACGGCCGAGCAGGTGGCGCGCACCGAGCGCGTGCTGGCTGACCAGCTCCCCTCACCCGATTCGTTTGCCGAGTTCGAGACGCCCGCCATTGCCGGCGCGATTCGCGGGCTGGAGTCGCTCGCGCGCATCAGCCGCGCGGTGGCGCCGCTCGAGCCTCGCACGTGGGATCGCATCCGCTGGTCCGCCACGTCGCAGCGGCCTCCCGCCGATCCGCGATCGGCCTGGATTCGACGCCTGGCCATGGCCGCGCTCGTCACCGGCGGCGAAGCCACCGCGTCCATCGTCGAGCGCGCGCTTGCCGACAGGGATGCGGAGGTCCGCCGGCTCGGCGCGGTGGCGGCCGGCGGGGAGCAGGCGATCGACGAGCGCGACCGGCTGCTCGGGATCGCGCTCCGTGACAGCTCGGCGCAGGTACGGCTGGAGGGACTGCGTGGATGGGGCCGGCGGCTGCAGGCTACGTCGTGCGCGCCGATCCGCGCCGCCATCAAGGACGCGGATCCGCACGTGAAGCTGGAAGCGATCGACCTGCTGGGCAACCCGTGTCCGGCGTCGGAGGGGGCCGCGCCGGAGCTGTCCGCGTTGGTGGAGACGCTGGCGATGGGCCCGCGGACGTGGCACGCCCCGGCGCACGCGCTCGTCGCGCTCGCCCGCCGGTCGCCGGACGAGGCCCGCGCCGCGCTCCCGAGGTTTGCCGCGCATCCGACGTGGCAGGTGCGGATGTACGCGGCCCGCGCGGCGGCCGTCCTCGGCGCCGTCGACGTCCTGACCGGCTTCGCCTCGGATGCCCATCCCAACGTCCAGGAGGCCGCGCTCGCCGGGTTGATCCGAGAGAAGCGTCCCGAGGCGGCGGCCTCGGCGCTGATCGCGCTCGCCTCCAGCGATCACCAGCTCCTGCTGACGGCGGCCGGTGCGTTCACGGACCCGGCGTCCGCGGGCAAGGCCGTTCCCGCGCTGCTGGCCGCGCTCGGACGGCTGACGACCCAGCGCAAGGACACCTCGCGCGACCCGCGCATGGCCATCCTTGCGGCCATCGAGAAGCTGGGCGGACCCGCGCAGGCATCGGCGCTCGGCGAGTACCTCGGGGACTACGACGCGCGCGTCGCCGGGAAGGCCGCGGAGATCCTGCAGGCGTGGACGGGCCGGGCGCACGCGGCGGCTCCGAGGCCGCTGCCGGTGCCCGAGGTGACCCAGGACGCGGTTGAATCGATTCGAGGCGCACGGCTCCGGGTCACCATGGCGGGGATCGGTCCCTTCGAGATTGCGCTGGATGCGGACCTGGCCCCGCTGTCGGCCCTCCGCGTGGCCGGCGCCGCCCGGGAGGGGTACTACAACGGGCTCACCTTCCACCGCGTGGCGCCCAACTTCGTCATCCAGGGCGGCAGCCCCGGCGCGAACGAGTACGAGGGCGCGGCGCGCTACATGCGTGACGAGGTCGGCCTCCATCGCCGCGGCGCCGTCGGGATCTCGACCCGGGGCCGCGATACGGGCGATGCGCAGCTCTTCGTCAACCTTGTCGACTCGCCGCGGCTCGATCACCAGTACACCGTCATCGGCACGGTGGTCGCGGGGATGGACGTGGTGGACGCGATCGTCGAAGGCGACGTGATCGAGCGCATCGAGATCGTCGGCGAATGACGATGCCGACGCGGCGGTCGGCGCGCGTGCCCGCGGACCTCACGCCCAACGCGGTGGCGCGAGCCGTGGCGGCGCGTCGCGCGAGCGGGCGCGGCCTCGTGGACCTGACGGAGTCCAACCCGACGCGCGTCGGCCTGTTGTACCCGCCGGGGCTGCTCGGTCCGCTCGGCAATCCCGCGGCGCTCGCGTACGATCCGGAACCGCTCGGTCTCCCGTCCGCACGGACGGCGGTGGCAGGGGAGTTGGTCAGGCGCCACCTGGTCATCGACCCGGCCCGGATTGCGCTCACGTCCAGCACGAGCGAGGCGTACGCGCTGCTGTTCAAGCTGCTCTGCGATCCCGGCGATCGGGTGCTCGTACCCCGGCCCAGCTACCCGCTGTTCGAGCACCTCACGCGCCTCGAGTCCATCGAGGCCGTGCCCTACGACCTCGAGTATCACGGATCGTGGCGTGTCGACGTCGGGTCGCTCTCCGCGGCGATCGGTCCGCGGACGAAGGCCGTGCTCGTCGTGTCGCCCAACAACCCGACGGGCTCGTTCCTCCACCGCGACGACCTCACGGCCATCGTGTCGGCGTGCGCCGATGCCGGCCTCGCGCTCATCGGTGACGAGGTGTTCGTCGACTACCCGCTGGACCTGGCGCCGTGCGCGGTGTCCGTGCTCAGCCAGCGCGACGTGCTGACGTGCTCGCTCGGCGGGCTGTCGAAGTCGGCCGGGCTGCCGCAGGTCAAGCTGGGATGGATGGCGTGGAGCGGCCCCGACGACCTCGTGGCGGAGGCGCTGCAGGCCTACGAGGTCATTGCGGACAGCTACCTCTCGGTGTCGACGCCGGTACAGGTGGCCTTGCCGGCCCTCCTGGCCAGCGGCGCCGTCGTGCGGGAATTGATTCGCACGCGCATCCGGCGCAACCTGGACACGCTGCGCGAGATGGCCGTCCGGCATCCCGGCGTGACCGTCCTCCGCGTCGAGGGTGGATGGTCCGTGGTGCTGCGGGTGCCGGCCCTGCGATCGGAGGAGGAGATCGTCACGGCGCTGATCGCCGAGGACGGCGTGCTCGTCCACCCGGGGTACTTCTTCGACTTCGCGCGCGACGCGTTCCTCGTCCTCAGCCTCATCGTCGATCCGCCCGTCTTCGACAGGGGCGCGGCCATCGTTCTCCATCGGGTCTCCGGAGGTTCGTGATGACACGGCGAAGCGGCATCGTGGCGCCGTTGTTTTCCCTGGTGACCACCAGGAGCTGGGGGCTCGGCGAGTTCCGCGACGCGGCGGTCCTTGCCAGGTGGGCGGCCGAGGCGGGCCAGACGGTCCTGCAGGTGCTCCCGATCATGGAGCTGCCGCTGTCGGAGCGGTCGCCCTATTCCGCGCTGACGTCGATGGCGCTCGATCCGATCTACATCGCGGTGCCGGCGATTCCCGACTTCGAGGGCATCGGCGGCGAGCTGGCGTTCGGCGCGGAAGACCGCCTGGCACTCGACGAGGTGCGGCGGTCACCCGGCGTGGCGTACGAGGACATCCGCCGGCTCAAGCACCGGTGGCTGCGGCGCGCGTTCGACCGGTTCACGCGCCTGGAGCTGGCCCGCGGGACGCCGCGCGCACGGCGCTACCAGCAGTTTGTCGAGGCCGAGGACTGGTGGCTGCGCGACTACGTCACCTTCCGCGCCATCCTCGCGGAGCAGCAGAACCTGGCGTGGTGGCAGTGGCCGGAGGCGCTGGCCCGGGACGCCGCCGGGCTCGTCGAGCGTTCCCGCACGAACCCATCCACCGAGGAGGAGTACTGGAAGTACCTCCAGTGGATTGCGGCGGAGCAGTGGGCCGAAGCGCGGCGGCACGCCTGGCCCACGCGTGTGCTCGGCGACCTGCCCTTCATGATCAGCGGCAACAGCGCCGAGGTCTGGCGCCGTCAGGACCAGTTCCGCCTCGACGCCACGGTGGGCGCGCCGCCCGACGCGTTTGCCGAGGACGGCCAGGACTGGGGCCTGCCGCCCTGGAACTGGCGCGTGATGCGCGACGCCGGCTTCGAGTGGATGCGCGCGCGGGCCCGCCGCCACGCGGAGCTGTTCGACGGCTTTCGGCTGGATCACCTGGTCGGCCTCTACCGCGCCTGGATTCGGCCGATCGACAGGACCCGCCCCGCCTTCTTCGATCCGTCGGACGAGGCGGAGCAGCTCGCGCTCGGGGAGACGCTCGTTCGCATCTTCACGGCGACGGGAGCGGAGGTGATCGCGGAGGACCTCGGCACCGTGCCGCCCTTCGTGCGCCACTCGATCACGGCGCTCGGCGTGCCCGGCTTCAAGGTCCTGCGCTGGGAGCGCGCCTGGGACGAGCCCGGGCAGCCACTCATCCCGCCTGCCAGCTTCGCCCCCCTCTCCGTGGCGACGACGGGGACGCACGACCTCGAGCCGCTCGGGGCGGAGATGCCGCTGGCCGCGGTGGACGAGACGCTGGCGCAGTTGCTGGGCGCCGGATCGCTGCTCGCCCTCATCCCCCTGCAGGACGTGTTCGGCTGGCCGGACCGGATCAACGTGCCCAGCGTCGTGTCCGACGACAACTGGACCTGGAAGGTGCCGCGTCCGGTGGACGCGTGGGGGGAATGGGACGAGGCCCGGCGGCGCGCGGAGACGGTCCGCGCGCTGGCGCGCGCGGCGGACAGGTAGCCTCTCGGGGCGTGGTCCGCGAGCGTTCGTGAACGGCGTGGGCCAGGGCGCATACTATGGCGCCTATGACTCCCGTCACCCGCCCGCTGCTCTCCACTCTGGTGGCCGCCCTGGCGCTCGGGGCCTCGGCCGACCTGTTCGCCCAGACGACGCAGAAGCCGGTCCTCATCCCGACGCCGCCGGCCGGTGCCGTGCCGGTGAGCATCAACCTCGAGGACGTGCCCTATCCGCACCCGGTCAGCTACCGCGCCTTCACCTACTACGGGAAGGACGTGCGCATGGCCTACATGGACGTCGCGCCGGCGGCCGCGGCCAACGGACGGGCGGTCGTCCTTTTCCACGGGATGAACTTCTTCGGCGAAGCCTGGACGTCGGCCATCGAGGTCTTCCGCGCGCAGGGCTACCGCGTCATTGTCCCCGACCAGATTGGCTTCGGACGCTCGTCCAAGCCTGATGACGTGCCGTACACGCTGAACGACATGGCGCGCAACACGCGGAGCATCCTGGACGCCCTCGGGATCAGGCAGGTGCAGGTGCTCGGCCACTCGATGGGCGGCATGGTGGCGACGCGCTTCGCCCTGCTCTACCCGGACATCACGACACACCTCGTGATCGCGAACCAGATCGGCCTCGAGGACGCGCGGCTCTCACGCCCCTGGGGCGGGTTCGACGCGGCGTACGAGGCCAGCCTGGGCCGCGACTGGGTGGCGATCCGCCGCAACATCGAACGGTACTTCGTCGAGTGGAAGCCGGAGTACGAGAAGTACGTGACGATCCACTACGGCTGGACGCTCAGCGGCGAGTGGCCGCGCCTGGCCCGGATCCGCGCGTCGCTCTCGCAGATGGTCTACCAGGATCCGGTCGTGTACGACTGGCCGTCGATCAGGGTGAAGACGCTCGTGATTGGCGGGGAGGTGGATGGTCCGGACTTTCCGGCGCTGGCGAAGCGCGCGGCCGATACGATTCCCGGGGCCGGCCTCGTGCTCATTCCGAACGTCGGGCACAACCCGCACATGGAAGCGCCCGATCGGTTCTACCCCCCGGTGATGGCCTTCCTCGCCTCGCCGGCCGCGGCGTCGAAGCCGTGACCGTGCGCGCGTGATCGCGGCGTGCCCGGGGTGAACGGACGGGGCGCCTGCCGGCCCCGCCCGTCCTGACAGCCTACTGCAGCCGCTGGAGGTCCGCCTCCGCGGCGATGTACCCGAACGCGTTCCAGCCGCCGCCGGAGGTGACGGTCTCGAACACGGACTTTGCCTTCGCGGTGTCGCCGGTGACGAGGTAGTAGTTGCCGACGCCGTAGCCCTGGGTGGCGATGGTCGTGGCATCCGCCGTGGCCGTGTCGAGCAGCGCATCCGGCGTCTCGAGGCCCTTGTACATCAGCAGACGGCGGTGGTACGAGCCGTTTTCGATGATCTCCATGTCGGGCGTGATGCGCTCCAGCACCTTGGCCGCGTCCTCCTTGCGATCGAGGCGCATCAGCGTCATCCACATCCAGTCGCTCGTCGCCGCGACCGAGTCGTCGTTGTTCGAGACCTTCATGCACTCCACATAGGCGTCGTACGCCTTCGCGTAGTTGCCCTGGAGGTAGTAGGCGAGGCCGAGGTGGTACCAGATGTTGAACTGGAGCGAGCTGAGCGGCCGCCCGGCGGCGTTGATCACGCCGTCCGGCTCGACCTCGTCCGGCTGCCCCGCGATGAGGGAGGCCGCCTTCTCGAAGTCCTCCTGCGCGCGGGCGAACTGGCGCGTGGAGATGTAGCGGTGGCCGCGGTGGCGATAGAACTTCGCGTTGTCCGGGAAGCGCTCGATGCCCTTCGTGAACGTCTGGATGGCGTCCTGATACCGCCACAGGTACGCCTGGCGGCGCCCGACCCAGATGAGCGCATCAGGATCGTCCGGGCTGGCCGCGAGGGCCTGTTCGGCCTCGGCGAGATCCGCCGCCAGTTTCTCGCCGTTCGGGATGGGCGACGGCGGCACGAGGGGCCGGCCTCCGAGCGACGTGGCTTCCGCGGCCGCCGGCTGGGCCGGGGCGCTGTCCGCCGCCGGCGGGGCGGCAGGCGGCTGGGAACACGCGACGAGCGACACGAGCGCGATCACGGTGAGTGGTCGAATCATCTTGGGGAAGTCTCCACGGGTTACGAGGTTCAGGGAAGGCCTGGGACGGCTCGGGAATGTTCGGAAGCCCGAGAATGTAGCACGGCGCGGCGTCAGCTCTCGACCGTCTCCGCGTCCACGACCGGCGGGTCCAGCAGGTCGGGCTGACTGGCACTGTCGAGCTTGCGGGGGACGTTGTCGACGGGCGCAATCGTGCCCATCTCGTCGCCCGTGGCGGCGCCCAGCTCACGGAAGCGGCGCACGGAGACGAGCACGCGCGACTCGTAGGTGCCGACGGCGTCGTTGAACGCGCGGACGGTGGCATCGAGCTTCGTGCCGACGGACTCGAGGCGGTCGGTCATCGTGCGGGCGCGGTCGTAGAGGTCGCGGCCGAGGCGGCTGATTTCCTCCGCGTTGAGGTTGAGGCGCTCCTGCCGCCACCCGAGCGCCGCGGCGCGCAGCAGGGCGATCAGCGTGAGCGGGCTCGCGATGAGCACGCGCTGCTTGACGCCGTGCTCGATGAGCTGCGCGTCTCGTTCGAGCGCGCCCATGAAGATGGACTCCGCCGGCAGGAACAGCACGACGAAGTCCGGCGAGGCCGGGAACTGATCCCAGTACGCCTTCGCGCCGAGCTTGGCCACGTGGTCACGCACCTGGCGGACGTGGTCCGCGAGGCGTCCGGAGCGGACGCCGGGATCCGTCGCGGCCTGGGCGTCGAGGAACGCCTCGAGCGGCGTCTTGGCGTCCACGACGATCGTGCGGCCGCCGGGGAGCTTGACCACGAGATCCGGACGGAGCCGCGCGCCGTCGACGTGGGCCGTCGGCTGTTCGTCGAAGTCGCAGTGCTCGAGCATGCCGGCCATCTCGACCACCTTGCGCAGCTGCACCTCGCCCCATCGGCCCCGGACGCCCGGCGACCGGAGCGCGCGGACGAGGCCCTGTGTCTCCTGTTGCAACTGCTGCTGCGTGTGTCCCACCGCGCCGAGCAGCGTCCGGAGGCTGGCGGCATCGTCAACGCGGTGCCGGTCCACCTGGACGAGCGTTTCGCTGACGCGCGAGAGCGTGTCCTTGAGCGGCGCGATGAGGGAGTCGAGGGCCTGCTGCCGCTGGCCGAGCTCGGCGGCCGCGGTCTTGTGGACGTTGCCGAGCTTCTGATCCGCGAGCGCGAGGAACTGCTCGCTGTTGGCGCGCAGGGCGGTCGAGGCCAGCGCGGCAAACGCGTCCTTGAGCGCGTCGGGCTCGTTCCGGCTGGCGTTCAGCTCGGCAGCGAGGCGGGCGTTGTCGGCGAGCACGGCGGCCGCGTCTTCCGCGGCACGGGCGCGTGCCGTCAACCAGCCGACCACGCCGCCCACGGTGAGGCCGGCGGCGAGCGCCAGCACGATGGTGAGGTCCATGTCGGGGTGGGCTCAGGATAGCAGGCCCACCCCGGTGGACCAAAGAGAACGCGAAAGCTATTGCGGCTGCGACGTGGGCGAGGCCGGCTTCGTCGCCCGCGGCAGCGCCTTGCGCGGCAGCATCTCGTCGCGATTGGCCGTGTGGTACACGAACGCCGCCGTCATCACGGCGTTCTTCATCAGGTCCCCGGCAATCAGCTGGTCGTAGACGTCCAGGTTGGAGTGGTGCGTCCGGCTCGAGTACTGGACCGGATCCTGGATGAACTGGAACCCGGGCAGCCCGACGGCCACGAACGCGAGGTGATCGGTCCCGCCCGTGTTCCGGATCGTCAGGTCCGTCATGCCGATGTTGGCGAACGGCGCCATCCACGCGCGGAAGATCGGCGCCACGGCCTCGTTGCCCTGGAGGTAGACGCCGCGATACGCGCCCGTGCCGTTGTCCATGTTGAAGTAGCCCGCCAGCTTCGCGTGCGCGGGCTCGAGCTGCATCGTCTCGGGGTTGCCGAAGTGGCGGCGCACGTAGGCGCGCGACCCGATGAGCCCCTGCTCCTCACCGGTCCACAGCGCGAGGCGGACCGTCCGCCGCAGGCGCACGCCGGACTGCTTGAGGATGCGCATGGCCTCGATCATCACGGCGGACCCGGACGCGTTGTCCACGGCGCCGGTGCCGGCGTGCCACGAATCGAAGTGCGCGCCGAGCATCACGACCTCGTCGGCCTTGTCCGTCCCCGGGATCTCCGCGACGATGTTGAACATGCCGAGGTCGGCGTCGTGGAAGGTGTTGCGGATGTCCAGCTCCATCGTGACCGGCGTGCCCTTGTCGACGAGGCGGGCGAGGCGGTTGTAGTGCTCGGTGGCGACGGAGAGCTGCGTCGGCACCGGCGGGTCCTTGGGATTGCGTGATCCGCCGGAGCCGGTCAGGATGCTGCCGCTGTCGCCGCGGCCGTTGCCGGGCTCGAGCACGGCGACGACGCCTTCGGCGAGCAGGAAGGCGTTGCGGGTGGCGGCCCATGCCTGCATCTGCCCGGGGTTGAAGTTGGACGGCCCCGGCGGCGCGACCGGCTGCTCCTGCATGTTCTCGAGTTCTTCCGCCGTCCAGCGGCGGGCGGGTGCGGTCCAGAGCGGCTCGACCGCGCGCGGCGCCTGGAGCATGACGATCTTCCCCTTGAGCGTGCCCTTGAACTTCGCCAGGTCCGCCTCGGCGGCGATCGGCGCGAGCGCGAGCGGTGCGGTGACCGGGCCGTTCGTGCCGGGCGTCCAGGCTCGCGCGTAGGCGAGCACGGGCCACGGTGTCGGGGTGATGACGTGCGCCACGGTGCGCTCGTTGCTCCAGCCGCGGCCGAACTCCTGATCCCAGGGTTCCTGCGCGACGTTCGAGAGGCCCCACTCGGTGAGGCGCTTGACGGTCCAGTCGGCGGCGGCCCGCATCTGCGGGGAGTTGGTCAGGCGGGGACCATGTACTTCGGTGAGCCACCAGGCGGTGTCCATCACCTGCGACCGATCGAACCCTTCTTCCTTGAGGCGCTGGACGGCCGCCAGGTCGACAGACTCGCCGGACTGGGCGGAGACGCCCAGGGCGCCGGTGGCCACGACGGCCGCGCACACGAACGGTACGAGAAACGAGCCTTTCGTCACAATCAGACCTCCGATTCCCCGAAAGTGTACTGCAGGAGCGTGCAGAGGATGCCCGTTCCGTGTCGTCCCCCGGCGTTCCGCGCGCGCGGGTTCCCGCTACAATAATCCCCGCCTCTCCCGGTAAACGCTTCTCATGACTGACGGATTCGGTCGTCGTGTTCCTGCCACGGACGGCACCTCGGGTGATCCCGTCGAGCACCTCGTGGTGGCGCCGGCACTCGTGTCCCACACGGGATTCGCGAGCGCACTGGCCGACCGTGTGGGCCGGCTGGCCGACGTGCGCCACGCGTCGTACGTGCGCGTGCGGCGCCTGGATCGGCCCGCCGCCAACGCGCTCGTCGTTGTCTCGGACGCGACGCCGGGGCCGCGCCTGTCGGACCTGCTCGAGCTGGCGCGCAAGGCCGAGGAGCGGCCGGACATCCAGGCGGTGGTGGCGGTGCTCCGGCAGCTGCTGCCGGCCGTCGCGCTCTTCGCCAGGCACAACCGCACGCAGGCCATCGGCACCATCGCGCCCGAGCGGCTGTTCGTCACGCCGCCCGCGCGCGTGGTGGTGGCGGATGTGATGCTGGGTCCCGCGGTCGATCAGTTGTCGTTGAGCCGTCCGGACGCGTGGCGGCGGTACGGGGTGACGTCGCCGCCGGCCGAAGGCCCCGTCGTCTGCTCGCCGCGAGGCGACGCGATGGCCCTGGGCGTCGTGGCGCTCTCGATGCTCCACGGGCGCATGCTGGCGGACCAGGAGTTCCCGGGATCGCTCTCGGCGCTGGCCGCCTCGGCGCGGGAGCGGCACGACGGCGAGGATCGTCCGCTCTCCCAGGCCTTCGCCCGATGGCTGGCCCGGGCGCTGCAGATCGACACCGCGCAGGCCTTCGACTCCCCGCACGCGGCGCACATCGGGTTCGAGGAAGTGCTGGCCGCGGACCCGCGGTATGTCACCCGTAATGCCGCGCTGGAAGAGTGGGTGGCCCGCCACGGGCAGGCGAAGGAGGAAAGCCCGAAGGGCCGCGTCGTCACGCTGCCGGCTCCGCGGCCTGCGGGCGACGGGGATGGCGGCACGGACCAGGCGGGCGCCGGCGATCGCGGCGTCCTGATGTCGTGGCTGCCGAGGATTGCCGCCGCGCTGGCCGTCGTGGCGCTGCTCGAGGCGGCCGTGATCGGGTGGCTGTGGACGCGCCCGGGGCGTGCGGCCGGCGAGGGCGACGGGGAGCTGTCGATTCAGTCACGGCCTGCGTCGGCGCGCGTGATCATCAACGGCGAGGATCGCGGCGAGACGCCGCTCGTGCTCACCCTGCCACCGGGTACGCACGTCATGGAGGTGCGCGCCGGCGATGCGCCGCCCCGGGTGATCCCGCTCACGATTCGCGCCGGATCGCAGACGGCCCAGTACGTCGAGTTGCAGGAACCGGCGCCGGCCCGCCGGTGACGGATCGCGCAGAATCGAAAACCTGCTGTTCTCGTTCGTCCCAAGCTGCTAGGATGCCGCTTTGGCCCTCGGGATTCCTATGCGACGATTCCTGGTTCTCGGTCTTGCGGCCACGCTCCCTGCGGCGGCCGCCATCACCTGGTCACTCAGGCCGGCCGATCAGCCCACGCCGATGGAGGAGACGCGGCGCGTCACCGACATCGACCTGGCCCCCGATTCCGATCTGATTGCCGGCGTCGTGCCGTCGCGGTCCACGCTCGGCGGCATGCTCGCGGAGTACGCCGTCGCCGACACGGATCGGATGGCGCTCGTGTCCGCCGTCCGGACCGTCTTCGACGTGCGCCGGGTCCGCGAGGGGCAGCCCTTCGTCGTCGACCGGCTCCTCGACGGGAGCGTGCGGAGCTTCGAGTACGAGATCGACCGCGATCGCCGCCTGGTCGTCCGGCTGGCGGAGAACGATGCCGTCCGGCTCGGCGACGAGGATGCCGGCGGGGACTCGGCACGCACCTACGAGGCGGCGATTGAGCCCATCGACAAGGAGGTGACCATCACCGCCGTCGAAGGGGAGATCAGCCGTGCGACCCCGTCGCTGACCCAGGCGCTGGATGCCGTGGGCGAGCGGCTGGACCTCGCCCTGCAGATGGCGGATGTCTTCTCGGGCGAGCTGGACTTCTCATCCGAGCTGCAGCCCGGCGACAGCTTCCGGCTGGTGGTCGAGCGCCTGACCCGTGACGGCAACATGGCCGGGTATGGTGCGATTCTCGCCGCCGAGTTCGTCGCGAGCGGCCGTCCGCTCCAGGCCTTCCGCTACACGCCGGAGGACGGCAAGCCCGGCTACTACGATCAGGAGGGGCGGTCGCTCAAGCGCTTCTTCCTCAAGTCGCCGCTCAAGTTCGAGCCCCGCGTCACCTCGAGCTTCTCGCCCGGCCGCCGGCATCCCATCCTCAACTACACACGCGCGCACAACGGCGTGGATTACCGCGCCCCGGCAGGCGCGCCGGTGGCCTCGGTCGCGCCGGGCCTGGTGACGCTGGCGGGCTGGACGGGCGGCGGCGGCCGGACCGTCCGCGTGCGCCACAACAACGGCTACGAGAGCGAGTACCTGCACCTCTCATCGATCAGCGTGCGCGCGGGCACACGCATCGCGCAGGGCGAGATCGTCGGCCATGTCGGATCGACGGGTCTGGCGACGGGCCCGCACCTCCACTACGGGCTCCGGAAGAACGGCGCGTACGTGAACCCGGTCCTCGAGCATCGCAACATGCCGCCGGGCGAGCCCGTCCCCGGGGCCGAGTTGGCGCTGTTCAACCTCGAGCGCGAGCGCCTGTTCACCCTGTTCGATACGGCACGTCCCCGCAACGCGAACTGAGGGCGGAGGCGAGCCTTCGGCGCGCAGGCCTCGCATTCCCCGGGCACTCCCGACGGATCGTCACGAAGGTCACGATGGTACGAAGGAAATTTTCTCAGGGCGGCCGCGCGATCGTGTGACCCTGGGGGCGATCACGACGGACTACGCAGAGACTCGAGACTGGGGGACGCGCGTCGGCGCGGAGCGCCGACCGGCGTGGCCACTGGTCCGGATCCGCATGAGCCGAATCCGCACTCGACGGGCTCATGTGGATCCGGATCAGTGACCACGCCACGCGGCCGGTCGATGACCGGCCGGCGCGTCCCGTCCCGGCTGTCCGAGGCCTGCCGCATCCAAGGGCACCCCGTCTTCGTGGCCTTCGCGTCTTCGTGTCGACCGCAACACCGAAGGCGCCGTCTTGCGGCCCGAAGGGTCGCCCACGACGCGACGCGTCGCCCACCGCAGGCCCCGTAGCCCCTACCGGAAGGTCCAGCCGACGCCGAACTTGATGTCGGGCGAATCGATCGCGCCCACCTTGACCTCGAACGACAGACCGTTCCGGTTCTCCACGCCGAACAGGATGTTGACCCCGCCGTCCGTGCTGGTGTCGTCGCCCAGGATGTTGTCGAACGAGTAGAAGTTGATCGCCGGGCCTCCACCCGCATACAGCCCCCAGTCCGAACTGCGCGGGAACTTGTACACGAACTCCATGTTGAGCGACGTCGTCGTCACGTGGTCGCCGAGGCCGACTTCGATGTTGGGGCGGAAGAAGAGGCTGTCGATCAGCGGGGGTGTTTCGTAGTGCCCGCCGAAGTACCCCTGGTCCGGATCGATGGAGACGCCGCCGCGGACACCGAAACCCTGCGCGGCAGCGGGGGCGGACAGGCCCAGGACCAGCCCGGCGACCGGGACAAAAAGACACAGACGTGTAGCCATCCAATTCATCATTGGCAGCATGTATGACCTCCTGACCCCATCGTCGCATACCGCGTGCCAGGACGCTGCATGGATGGGCCACGTATAATTTGTGATGTGGCTTCCATCTATCCGTTTGCGGCCCTTCGTCCCACTGCCGATGTCGTGTCGGACGTGGCAGCCGTGCCCTACGACGTGGTCAACACCGAGGAAGCGCGCGCGCTTGCAGCCGGCAACCCGCTGAGCTTCCTGCACGTCTCGCGCCCCGAGATCGATCTGCCGCCCGGCACCGACCCGCACGCCGACGAGGTCTACGCGCTCGCCGAGCGCAACTTCGCCTCGCTGCGCGCCGCGGCGCCGCTCGTGACCGAGGACGTGCCCTCGTTCTACGTGTACCGCCTGCACATGGGCACGCACGTCCAGACGGGCATTGCCGCGTGCTTCTCGATCGACGAGTACGATCGCGACCGGATCCGGAAGCACGAGAAGACACGTCCGGACAAGGAGGACGACCGCACGCGGCACATGCTGGCCATCGGCGCCCAGACAGGCCCGGTGTTCCTCACGTATGCGGCATCGGAGGCCGTGGACGCGTCCGTGGCGCGCATCGCGCAGGACACGCCGCTCTTCGACTTCACGGCGCCCGACGGCGTGCGCCACGTGGTCTGGCGGGCGGCGGCAGGCGAACACGCCGCCATCGTGGACGGCTTCGCGGCCCTGGATGCCCTCTACATCGCGGACGGACACCATCGTGCGGCCAGCGCCGCGCGGACGCGCCGGTCGCTCGCGGAGCACGGATCGGGCGAGTGGGATCGGGTGCTCGCGGTCGCCTTCCCCGACAACCAGATGCAGGTCCTGCCCTACAACCGCGTCGTGCGGGACCTGAACGGGCTCACGCCCGCCGCGTTCCTGGAGGCCGTTGGAGCCCGTGTCGACGTCCGCCCCGGCGGTCCTCCGGCTCCGGCCGCGCGGGGGCAGGTCGCGATGCGGCTCGACGGGGCCTGGCACACGCTCACGTTTGCGCCGGACGAGGCGACGGGCGCCGACGCGCTCGATGTGGACCGGCTCGAGCGTGAGGTGCTGGCGCCGATCCTCGGGATCCGCGACGTGCGCACCGACACGCGCATCGACTTCGTCGGTGGGATCCGTGGCACCGGCACGCTCGAAGAGCAGGTGGACGCCGGCGCCTTCGCCGTCGCCTTCTCGATGTTCCCCGTCTCGGTCGCCGACCTCATGCGCATCGCTGATGCGGGGGGCATCATGCCGCCGAAGTCCACGTGGTTCGAGCCGAAGCTGCGGGACGGGCTGCTGTCCCACCTGATCCGCTGACATGCCGGGAGCGCGGCTGCGGCCGCGCCCGGCTGGGAGATTCCGAATGAAGGTACTCGTCGCCGACAAGTTCGAGCAATCCGGGCTGGACGGCCTTGCCGCCGCGGGCTGCGAGGTGATCAATCGTCCGGGAGCGTCGGGTGACGCGCTCGTGGAAGCGCTCCGCGAGACAGGCGCGGACGTGCTCGTCGTCCGGTCGACCCAGGTGACCGAGGCCATGCTCGATGCCGGTTCGCTGGCGCTCATCGTCCGGGCGGGCGCCGGCGTCAACACGATCGACATTGCCGCCGCCTCGCGGCGCGGCATCTACGTGTCGAACTGTCCCGGCAGGAACGCCGTGGCGGTGGCGGAGCTGGCGCTCGGCCTCATCCTCGCCCTCGATCGCCGCATCCCGGACAACGTGGCGGACCTCCGGGCCGGCAAGTGGAACAAGAAAGAGTACTCGAAGGCCCGCGGGCTCCACGGCCGGACGCTGGGGCTGCTCGGCTTCGGCAGTATCGGCCGGGAGGTTGCGCTCCGTGCCCGTGCGTTCGGGATGCCCGTGCTCGTGTGGACGCGCCGGTTTGCCACCAATGCCGCCGCCCGCCAGGAGGCCGTGGACACCTGCGGCATCGAGGCCGTGGACACGCCGGAGGCGGTCGTCTCTCGCGCGGACATCATCAGCGTCCACCTCGCGCTGTCGAAGGAGACGCGCGGGTTCGTCAACGGTGCGCTCCTCGCGCACGCGCGCCCCGGCGCCTTCTTCGTCAACACCGCCCGCGGCGAGATCGTGGACGCGCCGGCGCTCGAAGCCGCGGCCAGGGAGAAGGGTCTGCGCCTCGGCCTCGACGTCTTCGCCGCCGAGCCCGGCACGGCCACGGCGGACTTCGTCGACCCGCTGGTGTCGCTGCCCGGCGTCTACGGCACGCACCACATCGGCGCGTCGACCGATCAGGCGCAGGAGGCCATTGCCGGCGAGACCGTCCGCATCATCAGTGTCTTCAAGAGCACCGGCCAGGTCCCGAACGTCGTGAACCTGGCCCGGAAGACGCCGGCCACGCACATGCTCGTCGTCCGGCACCGGGACCGTCCGGGCGTGCTCGCGCACGTCTTCGGGCAACTGCGCGCCGCGCAGCTGAACGTCCAGGAAACCGAGAACGTGATCTTCGACGGCGCCCATGCGGCCGTCGCGCGTATCAACCTCGACGGCGCACCGCCGCCGGCCACGCTGGAGGCCATCCGGACGGGACACGAGGACGTGCTGGACCTGCAGCTCGTCGAGGTCCGATAAGATAGGTCGAGCACCATGTCCACAACCGTTCAGCGCATCTTCAACTTCTCGGCCGGTCCCGCCGTGCTGCCCCTCCCCGTTCTAGAGGAGGCCCAGCGGGATCTCGTCTCCCTGCCCGGCGTCGGCATGTCGGTCATGGAGATCAGCCACCGTTCCAAGGTCTTCGAGGGGATCCTCGCGCAGACCGAAGCAGACCTCCGCACGCTGGGCGGCGTGCCGGAGACGCACAAGGTGCTGTTCCTGCAGGGCGGCGCCTCGCTCCAGTTCTCGATGGTGCCGCTCAACCTGCTCTCGGCGGGTCAGTCCGCCGACTACATCGTCACGGGCGGCTGGGCGCAGAAGGCGCTGAAGGAAGCGCAGCGCGTCGGTCCGGTCAGCGTCGCGGGCTCGACGGAGAGCGAGAACTTCTCGCGGATTCCCCGCCAGGACGAGCTCACGCTCGACCCGAACGCCGCCTACGTCCACATGACGACGAACAACACGCTCGTCGGGACCGAGTGGCAGGCCGAACCCGAAGTGGGGAACGTCCCGCTCGTGGCCGACGCCTCGTCCGACATCTTCAGCCGCCCGATCGACGTGTCACGCTACGGCCTCATCTACGCCGGGGCGCAGAAGAACCTGGGGCCCTCGGGCGTCACGCTGGTCATCATCCGCGAAGACCTGCTGGCCCGCTCCTCCAAGTCCCTGGCGACGATGCTCAACTACGCCGTGCACGCGAGCAACGGCTCGATGTACAACACGCCGCCGTGCTTCGGCATCTACCTGATGGGGCTCGTGATGAAGTGGGCCCTCGCCGAGGGCGGCCTGGAGGCCATTGCCGCGCGCAACGCGCGCAAGGCCGGTCGGCTGTACGAGGAGATCGACCGGACGGGCTTCTATCGCGGGACGGCCGAGAAGGCCAGCCGCTCGATGATGAACGTCACCTTCCGTCTGCCGTCCGAGGATCTCGAGAAGGCGTTCATCAAGGCGTCGACGGAGGCCGGGCTCGACGGGTTGAAGGGGCACCGGTCCGTCGGGGGTGTGCGCGCCTCCATCTACAACGCGTTCCCGGAAGCCGGCGTGGACGCGCTCGTCGCGTTCATGCGCGAGTTCGAAGCGCGCAACGGCTGACGCTCAGGATCCCGCGCTGCGGCGGCCTCGCCCGCCGCGGCGCCGGCCGCCGCGTCTCCGCCGCCGGCGGACGCCGTCCCCGTCGACAGGGGGCGGCGCATCCTCATCCACCCCGGGCGCGCGCGTCTCGCCCTGTGCCGCCAGCGCCTCGATGAAGCCGCGCCAGTGCTCGACGACGGTGGCGGCATCCCCGTGAATCTCCAGCCAGGTCAGCGCATCCTCGAACGGCCCGCGATGGGCGAGGGTCCGCCTGGCCCGGACCGAGGACTCCAGGTCGCGCAGGCGTGCCTGGAGGGCCAGGACCTGGCGGAGGCGTTCCGAGTCCCGCCGGGCCACCGGCAGGGCGCCGATCTTGAGCACGGGCGGCTTCCAGCGCGTGCGCCCCGAGGCGGACCACCGCCCGCGTCCCGCGGATGCCGGCTCGTCATCCTCGTCCTCCGCGGCGTCCTGGTCCATGTCGTCCGACAGCCGGTTCCCGCGGTTGTCGTCCTCCGTCTCGTCGATGGGGGCGGCGGCCGGCGAGCGGCGGGCGGCCACGTTGGAGCGGTCCCGCGGGCCCGATGCGTCCGTACGGCGCGGCGCGGCGTCCTCGTCGTCCTCGGACGCGCGCGGCATCAAGCCGATCGGGACGATGATGGAGCCGAGGAGGATCGGATTCGTGAGGGTGGGCGGGATGGAGTCGAAGCGGCGGCGGTACGCATCCAGATCGGCCAGGGCGGTCCAGAGCTTCGCGTTCGTGGACCGGCTCTGCAGCTCCGGCGTCACCGGCTCGAGAAGGCCGTGCTCCGCAAGGCCGCGGAAGGTCGCCTCCGCCGAGCCGGACCGGAGGATCTTGTAGTACTCCTCGATGAGCCGCGCTGGTGCGGCCGCCGCCATCAGGTGGCGCTGCCGCCGGATGGCGTCCACCACGGGCCTATCGAGCGTAAAGCCCAACCGCGCCCCGAACGCCACCGCGCGCAGCATCCGCACCGGGTCCTCTTCGAAGCGCTGAATGGGATCCCCGATACACCGGATGAGCCGCCGCTCCAGATCCTCGAGCCCCCCGACGTAGTCGATGACGGAAAAGGTCGCGATGTCGTAGAAGAGGGCGTTGATGGTGAAGTCCCGCCGAAAGGCGTCCTCTTCGGCCGTACCGAACGTATTCTCGTGCTCGGACAAGGAACCGTCGCGCTTTGAACCTTCGTGCTTTGAACCTTCGTGCTTTGAACC
>CAZUGF010000063.1:0-27233 GCA_964619705.1 uncultured Bifidobacteriaceae bacterium | reverse complement strand
CGACCGGCTGACGGCGTGACCACGTGACGCGGCGCAGGCGACGCCGCGGGCCGCGCCGCCGCGGCGGATCGCGACGCGCCGCGCGGGACAGCGGTGCGGTTGATCGGATCCGGAAATCCGCGGTACGCTGCGGGCACCATGAGGCTCCGTACTCTGACGGCTGCGATTGTGCTGTCTGCCGGCCCGGCCCTGGCGCAGCCGGCTGCTCCGACGGCCCCCAACCCGTTCGGGGCGCCCACGCGGACCAGCACCAACCACCTGACCGTCGAGGCGTCGGTCAGCACCACGAGCGTGGCGCCCGGCAGCACGGTCGGCGTGACGGTGGACGTGACGCCGCGCCGCACCATGCACCTGTACGCGCCGGGGAAGCACGACTATCAGGTGGTCGGCCTGACCATTGCGCCGCAGCCGTGGCTGAGCACGCAGCCGACGAAGTACCCGCCGTCGGAGATCTACCACTTCGAGCCGCTCGACGAGAAGGTCGAGGTGTACTCCAAGGCGTTCCGGCTGACGCGCGACGTCACGGTGCTTTCGACCGCCGAGGCGCGGAAGGCGCTGGCCGGGCGCACGTCGGTCACGCTGACCGGCGCGCTCGAGTACCAGGCGTGCGACGACAAGGTCTGCTACGCGCCCGCGAAGGTGCCCGTCACCTTCACGCTGACCGTCAAGCCCTGAACGCAGGAAGGGCGGGACCAGGGTCCCACCCTGATCCCGCCCTCACGTCCTGCACGGATCCCGGTCGTGCGGCTACGGCACGACCACCGTCACCTCATTCGAGAACCCGCTCGGCCCCAGCGCGTTGAACGCGCGCACGCTGACGTAGTAGGTGCCGCTCGGCACCCCCGGCACGTTGGCGGACGTCGCGGGCGTGTTGAAGCTCGCGACGGGCGCCCCGCCGGGAGAGACCGCGGCGATGACGTTGTAGCCGGTGGGCGCGCCGCCGGTGCCGGCGGGCGACCAGGACAGCGTCACGTTGTTACCGGTCACGACGGGCGCCTGGAGTGTCGGCACCCCTGGCGGCTGCGGCCCCGCGACGTTCACCGTGACCTCGTTGGAGAAGGGCCCGGCACCGCCGGCGTTCGTGGCCACCACGCGGACGTAGTACGTGCCCGGCGGAACGTTGTCCACCTGGATGCCTGCGGCCGGTGCCGCAATCGGCAGCGTCACGGCCGCCGCGCCTCCGGGCGAGAGCGCGGCCACCAGCACGTATCCCGTCGTCAGGCCGCCCGTGGCCGGCGCGGTCCAGGTGAACGTGGCCGTGGTCCCGCCGACGTTGACCGCCAGGCCCGTCGGGGCTCCCGGCGGCGGCGGCAGGATGGGCACGGCAAAGGTCGCACCCGGGGACTCGGGACCGGCGCCCGATGCGTTGGTGGCGACGACGGAGACGAGGAACCCTCCATTGGGCGCGACGACCTGCGTGCCGAGCACGTTGCCCACCGGCAGGGTCGCAACCACGGGTCCTCCGCCCGCGAGCCTCGCAACGACCGTGTACCCCGTCGGCGCGCCGCCGCTGATCGGCGCCGTCCAGTTGATCTGGACGGTGTTGCCGCTGCCGGTGATGACCGGGGTCCCGGGCGCGCCGGGGAGCGCGACTCCGCCGCCGACGAGCGCGAGCCGCGCGGCGTTGACGTTGATGCGCCTGTGTGTCAGCGCGCCGTCCGGGATGATGGCGCCCGTCGACTGGAGGGCCGAGAGCACCTGGGCGACCGAGGCCGCCGGCATCGCCTGCTTGAGCAGGGCCCATGCGCCCGCCACGTGCGGCGTGGCCATCGAGGTGCCGTTCTTCGAACCGAAGGCGTTGCCGATGACCGAGGAGGTGATGGCAGAGCCCGGTGCCATGAGCGAGAGGAAGGAGGCGCGATTCGAGAACGAGGAGATCGCATCGGCCTTCGTTGTGGAACCCACGCTGACGGCTGTCGAGATACAGCCCGGTGCGCTCATGGATGACGTGAACCCGTTGTTGCCTGAGGCGATCGCGGTGGCGATGCCGACCGAGCGCAGGTTGTCGATGGCCTGCTTCCGTCCGTTGCTCGTGTTGGCGATATCGCAGCTCTCCTGGCTGAAGAACTGTCCGCCGCCAAGGCTCATGTTGACGGACGCGACGCGATTGGCGTTTCCGGCGCCGGCCAGCGCCAGCACCCGTTCGAGTGCGAGGACCTGGTCGGAGGTATAGGCCGCCACGCACGGGTTGGGATTCGGCGGGGAGCCGCAGTTGGACGTCCCGGAGAAGTAGGTAAAGACCTGCATGGCGAGCAGGCCGGCTCCAGGGGCGACGCCGTTGACGCCCCCCGGGGCGTTGGCACCGGCCGCGATGCCGGCGACGTGCGTGCCGTGATCGCAGCCGCCCACCGCGGCATTGCACGCCACGCCGCTGTTCACCGCCGTGGTGGCGGGGACGCCGCCGGGGCACGTGCTCGCGCCGCTGCCCAGACCGCCGGCGTTCGAGTAGCACGCTTCGGACAGGACCTTCCCCGCGAGAAACGAATGTGTCTTCTCGATGCCCGTGTCCAGGACGGCCACGCTCCAGCCTGCGCCCGTGGCACCGGCGGCCCATGTCGCGGGCGCATTGATCAGCGGGACGCTCGCATTCAGAGAGACTCGATCCAGACTGTTCGCTGCGATCGACACGACATCCGGCATCGAGGCCAGCGCCGCGAGCGACGCCGCATCGACCCGCGCCGTGAAGAACGGAATGGTCTCGAAGCGGTGACCGACGACCGCACCGGCCGCGGCCGCGCGGCCCATCGCGCCATCCACGAGGCCGTGCATGGCATCCCGCTGCTGGGCCACCTCGAACGGCCCGCTCAACTCGCCCTCGGGCGTGAACGCGGCACGGACGCCGACAATGACCAGGGCGGACCCTTCCGCCTCGACGGCATCGACGACGGCCTGTGGAATCTCCACGGCGGTCTGTGTCAGGGGTGCCTGGCTGCCGAATGCAAGCGCCAGGATGACGACGAGAAGTGGAAGTCGGGAACGCATGGTGCCTCCAGAGGGAGTTCGTCGGCCGAACGGGAGGACCTGAAGGGCCCCCCGACGGCGAAAAGAACCGACAGCATAACCCACGAGGGCGACGCTGGTGACGACGAATGTGGAGGCAGACGTTCTCCCGTCTGCCTCCACACACAGAGCCGGCTGGACTGTTACGGCACGACGACCGCCATCTCGTTTGATGGCGGGCTCGACCCGCCCGCGTTGTTCGCGCGCACGCGGACGTAGTAGGTCCCGCTCGGCGCGGGTACGGTGAGCGTGACGCCAGGCACGGGCAGTGAGACGACGCCGGGGCCGCCCGGCGACAACGCGGCTTCCACCGTGTAGGACGTGGAGAAGGCGCTCGTCTGGGACGGGCTCCAGTGGAGCGTGACCTGTCCGTTACTGACGGAGGCGGAGTACAGGCTCGGCGCCGCCGGCGCCGCCGAGGAGCCGCCGGATGCCGGGCTGACCTCGTTCGACAGCGGGCCCTGGCCGCCGGCGTTGACCGCCGCGACGCGCACGTAGTACGTGCCGGCCGGCACGGCGGGCACTTCCAGGAACGGCACGTTCGAGGGCATGGAGACCACGGCCGGTCCGCCCGGCGACAGGGACGCGTAGACCATGTAGCCCGTCGGGGGGCCGCCCGTTGTCGGGGGCAGCCACGAGAGGCGCACCGAACTGGCCCTGCCATACCAGGCGAGGCCTGTCACCGCTCCCGGCGGCGTCGGCACGAAGGGGACGGAGAAGGTGACCGGAGCGGACTCCGCGCCCGCGCCTGCGGCGTTGGCGCCCTGCGCCGTCACCACGAAGGTGCCGTTGGGCGCCCCGATGGTGAGCGCGGGGTTGGCACCGATCGGCAGGGAGGCGACGAGCGGTCCGCCGGGTGTCAGGCGGGCCAGCACCGTGAAGCTCGTGGGGACGCCGCCGCTGGTCGGCGGGGCGAAGCTGATGGTGATGGCATTGCCGGCCCCGGTGATGACCGGGGTTCCCGGCGTGCCGGGCACACCCGCGCTTGCGGCCAGGAGCGCCGTGCGCGCCGCGTCGAGGTTGATGCGGCGGTGCGTCAGCGCGTTGTCGGGCACGGTCACGCCGGTGCTCTGGAGCGCGCTGAGGATGTGGGCCACGCTCGCGCCCGGGACCGCCTGCTTGAGGACCGCCCACGCACCCGCGACGTGCGCCGAGGCCACCGAGGTGCCCGTGAGCGCCAGGCCGTCGCCTCCGGGAATCGACGAGCGCACGCCGGAGGTCGCCGCCGGCGTGAGGCCGCCGGGCGCCACCAGGGAGAGGAACGACGCGCGGTTGCTGTAGGGCGCGATCGCATCGGCCTGCGACGTTGCGCCTACGCTGATCGCGCTCGAGATGCACGCCGGTGCCTGCATCGTTGCCGGCAGGGAGTTGTTGCCCGACGAGGCCACCGTGGCGATCCCGACGGACCGCAGGTGTTCGATCAGGAGCCTGCGCGAACTCTGCTCGGCGTCACACGTGGCCTGGTCGCTGTAGGCCCCGTTGCCCAGGCTGGACATCACGGCGGCGATGCGGTTGACGTTGCCCGGGCCGGCCGCCGTCAGGATGTACTCCATGGCGGCCATCTGGTCCACGACCCACGATCCGACGCAGGGCGCGGCGCCGCCGCAGTCGACAGGGTCGGCGAAATGGGAGTAGACCTGCACCGACATGAAGTTGGCGCCCGGCGCCACGCCGTTGGCCCCGGCCAGCGTGCCCGTGCCGTTCGCACCGACGGCCACACCGGCCATGAACGTGCCGTGGGGGCAGTTGAGCGTCGGGTAGGCGCAGTTGACGCCGGCGCCCGGGCCGATCTGCATCGGCGTGCCGTTGGGGCAGAGTGACGTGGAGTTGAGGGACACGTTCCCGCGATTCGAGAAACAGGCCTCCCCGGTCAGCTTGCCGGCCAGGAAGGGATGGCTCGTGTCGACGCCGTTGTCCATGACGGCAATGGTCCACCCCGAGCCCGTGCTGCCCGCGGCCCAGGCCGCCGGCGCGCCGATGAGGGGCACCGTGTTCAGCAACTGCGGCCAGTCCGGCCGATCTTCGACGATGGAGGTGATGCCGGGCATCCGGGCCAGCGCGGCCAGACTGTCTGCGTCGACGAGCGCCGCGAAGTAGGGGATGGTCTGGAAGGGACGCGCCTCCCGGACACCGGCCGCCGCCGCGAGGTCAATCGCGCGCTCGAGCGTGGCGTGGAGCGAGGACCGCTGCAGGTCCACTTCCGCCGGGCCGGAGAGATCGCCTTCCGGAATCGTCGCATGCTGCACGCCGATGATGACCGGCACCGATCCCCGGGCGGCGATGCTGTCGGCCAGACCCGCCGACAGGAAGGCCGGCGCATCCTGCATGCGCGGCGTCTCGCCGCCAACCGTCAACGCCATCACCGCCGCCAGCAGTACGGGAAGAGGACCGGTCCGTGCCCGCTGGCTCCATACACCTCGCGAATGTCGCATCGAGAGTCTCCTTGGGGGAAAGGAGGGCCGGACGGACGATGGCCCTCGGCTCGCAGAGTATCTGTCGGCCGGCAGCCGAGCGCCACGCTTTTTTCGAGGAGTCCCCGGCAGACCGTTCGGGAACCGGAGAAGTCCCACGGGCGGCCGAATTCGTTCGCCCGTCCGAGGGACTCCTTCGTTACACGGTCCGTGATGCCGGCCCTGCGTCCAGCCCTGCTCGCAAGGAAAAAGCGGTCACAGAGACTCAGAGGCTCAGAGGGCAGCCGGAATAGGGGCGACCCTTCCGCCTTCGCGAAACGCTTCGGCGGACGCGCCGGCCGGTCAACGACCGGCCGCGTGGCGTGGTCACGGGACCGGATCCACATGAGCCGCTCACTTGACTCACGGGGCTCATGCGGATCCGGTCCCGTGACCACGCCGGTCGGCGCTCCGCGCCGACGCGCGTCCTCCGCCTCGGTGTCTCGGTGTCTCGGTGTCCCTTTGTCGTCCGTGGACGGGCACGCGGCGTGATCCGCAGCGCACTTGCGTGCGCAGGCGGAGCTGAGGCGCGCCCTCCCGTTCCGCGTCGTCGAACGGTCTACACGTCCTTGAGGCCGTGGCCGCGGAACAGGAAGAACACCGCGATGATGACGAGGGTGATGCCGTTGACGGCCAGCATGGCCGGCGCCGACCCCACCTGCGTGATGAGCCAGCCGCTGGCCAGGCCGCCGAGCGGCGATCCGCCGCGGAACGCGACCATGTAGATGCTCACCACGCGGCCCCGCAGTTCCGCCGGCGCAATCAACTGCACGATGGACGTCGTCAGGGAGAAGCACATGACGAGCAGCGCGCCCGTGAAGAACAGGATGACCGTGCTCAGCCGCACGTCGCTGGAGAGGGCGAACGCCGTCATGGCCACGCCGAACGCGCCGAGCAGCAGGAGCAGGGTCCGGCCGAGTTGACGGGACCGGCCCATCCACGCGACCACCAGTGCCCCGCACACGGCGCCCAGCCCGGACATCGTCATCATCCGCGTGTAGAGGGCGACGTCCTGCTGGAAGACGTCCTTGGCGATGATGGGCAGGAAGGTGAGCAGCGGCAGGCCGAGGAACGCGGCGACGAAGCCGAGGGCCGTGACGATGATGAGGTTCGGGGAGTGGCGGACGTAGCGCAGGCCGTCCTTCATCTGGTCCATCAGCGGCACGGTGGCCGCCGGCGGCACCTGCACGTCGCGCAGCTTGAGGATGGCCGCCATCACGACGAGGAACGAGACGCCGTTCAGGCCGAAGCAGAGGACCATGCCGAAGGCGGCCAGCGCGGCGCCCGCGACAATGGGGCCGATGATGCGGGCCAGGTTGTACTGGATGGAGTTGAGGGCGATGGCGTTGGGGAGGTCCTGCTTGGAGACGAGGGTGGGCACGAGGGACTGATACGCCGGCCCGCCGAAGGCCTGCGCACAGCCCGTGAGACACGACAGCGTGAGGATGTGCCAGATCCGGATGAGGTCGAACCACACGAGGCTCGCCAGCACGAAGGCCGCCGTCATCTGCACGACCTGCGACATCAGCATCATGTGGCGCCTGTCGCGCCGATCCGCGACCACGCCGCCGACGAGCGTCAGGAGCAGGATGGGGAGCTCGCCGAGGAACGCGTCGAGCCCGAGGAAGAACGCGGAATCGGTCTCCGTCAGCGTCACGATGAGCCAGGCCTGCGCGACCTTCTGCATCCAGGTGCCGATGCTGGAGGTGAGTGCGCCGAACCACAGGAGCCGGAAGTCCCGATAGGTGAGAGCGGCCGCGATGCGCCGGGCGGCGGCCAGCAAGTGCGCCTGCAAGTCGTCCCGATCTTAGTCCAGGCGGCGCGCCGCCGAGGAACCTGTCGCGGCGCGGAGCACCGGGATACTGCTGACGGTAGTATCGTCGTGGACGCTGCCATGATCGAGACCCTGACCCTGTCCACCTTCACGCCCCGGATTGGGGAGACCTTCCGCCTCGATGCGCCGTCCGGACAGCCCGTGCCCATCGAGCTTGTCGAGGCGCAGTCCCTGGCGTCGGACGGCACGCGCGCGGAGGGGAGCCGCCGCGCGCGCGATCCGTTTTCGCTGGTCTTCAAGGGGCCGCCCGGTCCGGCCCTGCCGCAGGGCATCTACGCCCTCGCGCACGACGGGCTCGAGCCGATGGACCTGTTCCTCGTCCCGATCGGGCCCGGCCGCGGCGGCGTCCTCTACGAAGCCGTGTTTACCTGACCGGTCCCGCGTTCACGGCCGGGGCAGGCTGACCGGGAGGTCGCGCACGATGGGATGAACCGTGCGTCCGCCCGCCGATGGAATCCGCAGCGTCCCGGTGACCGCCGGCGCGTCTGCGGCAGCCGCCGGCGACGTGCCGTACTGGCTCGCATACATCCCGTCCATCGTCGTCTTCCACGTGGACCAGTTCGCGATGCCGCCGGCGAGCTGGAGGCTGAAGTCCGCGGAGAGCGTGCCGGCGTCGAACGGGACGCCGCACGCGCCGTCCTGGAACCAGCGCATCCACTCCGGGGAGCCTTCCGCGGGCGGGCTGGCCTGGAAGAACGGCGTAAGCGGGGAGAGGGCCGGCACTTCGGCCGTCATGTGGCAGGACAGGCAGGAACTGCGCGGGTTGTCCACCGGGCCGTTCAGGCGGCCGTTCCACCCGAGGTGCGTCGGCGGGAGCTCATTCGCATCGGGGTTGATGATCGTCTCCTTCAGGTTCGGGTTGATGCGCGTGACGGTTGGCTGGGGGTTGGTGTACGCGCTGTCGGTGATCGAGGGATCGTTGCCCCACATCAACCCGACCGGCACGAGGTTCTCCCACGGATTGGCCTGGTTCTGTGCGCCGTTGTACTGGAACGTGCCGAAGATCCATCCGGCCGGCGCGCGCTGGTCCCTGACGGCGAAGTCCATCTGGATGAGCGAGACGGTCCGCATCGAGCGATTCTCCGAGGCGTAGACGTCGGTGATGTAGGCCGTCCACTGTACCGGGTTGGAGAGCGAGGGCACCTGTTCGACCGGCACGTCCACGAAGAGCGCCTTGCAGATCACCGTGCCCTCCAGGAAGCCGTTCGGCGCGGTCGTCTTCGATGGATCGGGGTTGTCGTGGTCGGCCCACACCTGGCCGATGGTGTAACCGCCGAGTTCGTTGAAGATGCCGACGGCGTAGGTCTGGCCGACGGCGTACGTCTGCGTGGGCGCGAGCTGCTTCGGCGACACCGGCGCTTCCTTGGTGAGGCCGTGGACGCCTTCGCGCCCGCTCGGCCCGTAGTGCTGCCACGGGATGTGATACCAGCGGCGGACCGTGTTGTCCTCCACGCGCCAGTCGTGCTCGGCGTTGCCCTCGAGACAGTAGTCCCGGACCTGCCGCATGTAGGCGCGCCAGTCCTGCCGGAAGTCGGTCTGGCTGAACGCGGGAATCGCCGATGCGGGCGGGGGCGTGTCCGGATAGTCCTGGCTGAGCCTGAAGACGCGGCCGGTGTACTGATCGGGCGGCGGCATGTGGCCGAAGTCCGGAAACGGCTGCTGCGCCGGAACGGTGCTGGCCGCCGGGGTCGCGCCGCCGTCGGATGGCGGCGCGGTGGCCGGGCCGGACGGCGCACACGCCGCGAGCGAGACGACGGCGCACAGGGAGATCCATTGCAGGCCGCGTACGGCAGCCGGGAGGTGAACAGTCATGGTCGTCTCCTGGGGGGAGCGCAGACCGCCTGCTGCAGGACGCCGGCCGCGGACGCAGGCGGGTCCGCGGCGACGGGGGAATGGGATGGTCTCAGGAGGGCGCGCGCCACTCCATGAACAGGTAGACGCCCTTGTCCTCCCTGACCTGAAACCCGAGGCGCTCGTACAGCGAGCGCGCGGGGTTCATGCGCTCGACGTGGATCGTGACGGTCCGGCCCGAGTCTCCGGCCTCGCGCTGGAGGCCGATGAGGAGGCCCGTGCCGATGCCGCGCCCCCGGAAGTCCGGGAGCAGGGCGATGTCGATGACGCGCAGCTCGCGCGGCCAGCGGGCCACGTACAAACGCCCGGCCGGCTGTTCGCCGACGACGATCACGTCGAACGCGGCGCCGCCGTAGTGCTCCGTGTAGTACTGGTGCTGGGCCTCGAACTGCATGCGCAGGAACGCGGCCTTCTGCGCCTCGGTCCACGAGACCGCCGCGAGTTCCTGCGCGCGCGTGGCCGCATAGACGTCGAACAGGAAGGCCTGGTCGTCCGGACCGATCGGACGGAGCACGGGCGCTCCGTCCGGGATCCGGTGCACGGGCGCGGCGTTCACGGCCGCTGCGGGAACACGCCCTGCAGCGCGATGCAGAAGTAGACCGCCAGGTACGGCTGCAGGTTGTTGTGCGGCTGGCCGCTGCCGGCCGGGGCCAGCGATTGGCCCGCCATCGTCGTGAGCGGCGCGCCCTCCAGCGTCTTGTAGAGGTTGCCACCGCCGAACGGGCGTGCCAGGACCGCATTCGCGGGGTCGTTCGCGTTGGAGTTCGAGCCCTGGCCGTTGAGCGCGTGGGTGTGCGCGGGGAGCTCGCTCTCGAGCAGCGTGACGGACTCGGTCCCGCCCGTCTCGCCGAGATCGTGCGGGGACAGCCCCGGACCCTGCCCCGGGTGCATGGGTGCCCGTCCCTGCAGATTGGGCAGGGCGAAGGTCGACTTCCCGTCGCCGCCATACGCCGTGCCGAGCAGCGAGAAGAGCGCCGTGTTCTGGGGGATCGGCATGAGCTGGCCGTCACACCAGGCCCAGCCCTTGGGCGGGAAGTTGAACGGAAAGATGCGGATTTCAGCCACGAACTGATCGGCCATTGTGTCTCCCTCGTCGGAACAGCCAGTACGGAATCGATCCCTCGCGCGCTAGGACGGCGACGGAAAAATGCCGAACAGCGAGATGATGAAGTTCACGCACAGATAGGGTTGGAGGTTCGTGTGCGGCTGGCTCCCGCCCGTGGGGCCGGCCGCCTGGACCGCCATCGGCGACACGCTCGTGGGCGCCACGTAGAACCGCTTGCTGGCTTCGGCCGGCACGTTGCCCTGGGGCGTCACCGCGGAGGCCGCGGCCTCGGACGCCAGCCAGGGATGGGCGTGGGCGGTCATCTGCTGAACCGTCAGGGTCACCGCTTCGTCCCCGCCCGGCTGCCCCAGGCCATACCCGCCGCCCTGATGGATCGGGAGGCGGCCTCGCAGGTCCGGCAGGTTGAACGCCGATACCCCGTCGCCTCCGTAGGTCGTGCCGATCAACTGGAACAGTGTTTCGTACTCCGAGATGGCCAGCTGCTGGCCCTCGCAGAACATCCATCCCGAGGGCGCGAAGGTGCCCGCGAATATCCGGACTTCACCGACATAGGGTTGTGGCATGCCGCACTCCTTCAGCTACGCGACGGGAAGATGCCCTGGAGCGCGATACAGAAGCTCAGGGACAGGAATGGCTGCATGTTGGGATGGGCCTGACTCGCGCCGGTGGTGCTGACGGCCTCCGCCGCAAACGTCGTGAGGCTGGACGGCGCGGCATAGGCCGCACCGAACGTCGTGTTGTCCACCACGCCCAGCAGGTTGCCGCTGGGGATGGCGGCATCGGCCCCCGCCAGGGACCCGTTGACGGGATGAGCGTGCGTCGGCAGCTCCGCGAGGGAGAGCGTATGCGTCGCCTCTCCTCCGCGCTCGCCCAGCGCATGCGTGCCGCCGGGATGCATCGGCGTGCGCGTCCGGAGATCCGGCAGCGCGAAGTTGGTCCGGCCATCGCCGCCGTACGTCGTGCCCAGGAGCGAGAACAGCGCCTGGTTCTGATTGATCGGCAGCAGCTGTCCGTTGCAGAGCGCCCACCCCCTCGGCGGGAACACGAACGTCATGATCCGGATCTCACTCAAGTAGGGTTCCGACATGCTTCTTCCTCCTCCTCACTGCCGCGGGCGGGGACGGCGCCGAACGCCAGCCTCGAGCGCAGCCCCCATCACATCGTCGCCGTGCGCGCCGGGGTCGAGGTCCACCTCGCCTCGCGCGTGGCCCATCTCGTGCATCAGCACCGTCAGCAGATCCATCTTTCCCTCCGCAGGTCCTCCGGGCCGCGCGCGGAGGCCGCCCTGTCCGGCAGGCGCCGGCTCGTACTCCTCGTCCTCATCCGGTGTCGGATCGACGAACCAGCCCCAGCCGGCCGCGTCTCGATCGAGCACCAGCTGCGTTCCCGCCACCCGTCCGAGCTGACCCGCCGCCAGCCTGGTCAGGTACGGCACCGCCTGGGGCACACCGGTGCCGGAGCCGTGGCCGCGACCGAGGCCCGCGGCCGCGTTCATCCGCCGCGTGGCCGCGGCAAGGGCCTGCACGAGGTCCTGCGTCTCGGGCGGCGAGGCCTCGCCGCACGACGGCGCCTGGCCCGCGGCGGCCATCAGCGCCGCGTTGCAGACGGCCCCGTTCGTGAGGTCGATCACGCCGAAGATGGTCACCAGTCCGGGATCGTTGATGGAGGTGACGTACGACGCGTTGGCCGTCGTGGCCGGCGTGTCGGGCACTTCCTCGAGCCTCACGGTGCCGCCGACCTCCTCGATGTAGTAGTCCACACAGGCCGCGCCGCCGCAGTGCGTGGGACCGGTGGGGGTCCCGGTGACCGTGTTGCCCCGCAGGACGAGGCAGCTGACGTCCTCGAACCCGGTGAACGAGATGCCGCCGACGAAATTCACGGCGGTGTTGCTGCTGTGCCCGTTGACGATGTTATTGGTGATCGCCAACTGCATCGTGGAGACGCCGATGCCGCCGAAGTTCACGGCCTGGATCCCGTCGCCCCCCGCGCCGGTGATGGTGTTGTTGTCGATGAGGACGTCGGCGATCGCGCCTTCGTCGACCGCGACGAACATCCCGATCCCCGGCGGGCTGGTGATCTGGTTGCCCGTTACGGTCCCCCGGACCGTCGAGAGGTCGTTCGTGTCGATGGAGATGACGCCGTTGCCGCCGGCCCCGGTGAATGTGTTGTTCGTGATGGTGAGGTTGGTCGTCGTCAGCTCCTGCCCGCTCACGACGACGCCGCTGGCCCGCCCCGCCATTCCGACGTTGATGGTGTTCCCCGAGAAGGTGAGGCTCTGCGTCCCGCTGGAGTTGAGCTGGTTGGCGCCGATCTGAGTGGCGGCGTTGACCACGTTGGTGAACGTCGTGTTCTGGATGGTCGCCGTGATGGCCGCGGTCCCGCCGGGCATGATCAGGATCGCGCTGTTGGCGAACGGAGAGATCGACGCCGGATAGATGAACTGGCTGTTGTTGACGACGTTGAGCGTCGCGTTGGTGTTGAGGTTCTCGAGCTGGACGAGATTGTCGGCGGCGCCGTTGAACGTCGTGGCGTCGATGGTCACGGTGCCCGAGACGTTCACCATGTTGAGCCCGTACTCGTTGTCGCCGTTGCCCGAGTTCTGCACGACGGCGTTGCTCAACGTCAGGCCGTTGACGGCCGTGGCGTTGATGCCGTGATTCAACGAGCCCCCGATGAAGAGCCGGGTGAGCGAGACGGCGCTCGTCGACGTGAGCGCCAGGGCGTCCGCACTCGTGTTCTGGATGGCGCCGCCCGTGCACGTGCCCGGCGCGGTACACGAGCCGCCGTTGCCCGTCACGGTCAGGCCCCCGGCGGCGCCGGTGTTGCTCAGCACGATGCCGCTGGCCGCGCCGGTCGCGCCGATCGAGCGGAACGTGAGGCCGGCCGCGCCGATCGTCGTCCCGGTGACCTGCAGGGCCGTGCCCGTCGTCGTGGCAATCGTGTTGACGATGGTCGTGTTGTTCTGCGTGGCCGACACCGTGCCGCCCCCCGTGGCCGTGAACGCGGGGTTGATGCCGGTCGTCAGGCTCAGGCCGCCGGTAAAGCTGACGGCCGACCCCGCGTTGGCGTTGAGGAAGATGCCGCTGCCCGTGTCGACGATCGGGCCCGAGAAGATGACGGCACCGCCGTTCCGGCCCTGGATGTCCACCGAGCGGCCGGTGGTGTTCGAGATGGCTGCGCCGATGGACACGGTCCCGTTGCCCTGGCTGATCAGGACTTCCGCGCCGCTCGTGTTGGAGAAGACCGCGTTGGTGATCGTCACGGCCCCGGAGACGTTGGCCAGGCTCAGTGCGTTGGTGCCCCCGGTCACGTTCACCTGATCGATCGTCACCGGCAGCGTGACGCCGTTGGCGGTCAGTCCGGCCGCGGCCGGCGCGAGATTGACGGCGCGGACGACCGTGTTGCCGGCGAGCGTGATGGTGCCTGTCAGCGTGGGCCGCACGCCTGCCGGGATGGTCAGCGCGCCCAGGGTGAAGACGGCCCCCTGTCCGTGCAGCGTCTGCGCCGGATCGAGCGCGATGTCGCCCGGCGTCGTCGCACCGCCTGTGTGCACGTAGATGACGTGCGTGGAGCCGGAGGGCAGGGCCGCGCTGGCGAGGCTGTTGAAGGGGCTGTGTGAGCGCCCGTCGCCGCCGGCGCCCGCGGCGCTGTTCACGTACCACACGATGTTCGCGATCGCGATCGTGACGGTGCCGGTGTTGGTGACGCCGTTGCCGTCGGTGAGCGTGTAGGTGAAGCTGTCGGTCGGGCCCGCGAAGTTGACGTTCGGCGTGTAGACGAAGGCGCCGTTCGCGGCAAGGGCGACCGAGCCGTTGGCCGGGCCCGTGGCGAGGCTGGCGGCCAGCGTGCCGGGCCCGAGATCGCCGGCGAGCACCGTGTCGTTGACGAAGACGTGCGGCGTGGCGGGCTGCGCGGCGCCGACGACGAACGCGGTGTGGCCCACGCCGTTCAGGTAGGACTCGTTGTCGGCCAGGGGGCGGATGGTGAGCGCGGCGGCACGCGTGGCCTCGCACCCGAAGTTGTCGGTCATGGTGATCGAGACCGGCGCGGCCAGCACGGTGGTCACCGGCGTGCCGCTCAGCACGCCCGTGGTGCTGTTGAGCGCCAGCCCTGACGGGAGGCCCGTGGCCGACCACGTGAACGAGGATCCCGTGCTGCCGCCGTGCATCAACGTCACCGGTCCATAGGCCGTCTGGTAGAGGCCGTCCGGCAGGTTGGCCGGGGTGATGGTCATGACCGGGCACGTGGCCTGGAGCGTGAAGCCCTGCACGGCATCCGGGCCGACGCCGTTGGCGGCGGTGAACTCGATGGCCGCGAAGGTGCCGGCTTCCGTGGCCGTGCCGCCCAGGACGCCCGTGCCGGGCGTGAAGGTGATGCCGGCCGGGAGCGCCCCCGCCTGCGAGAGCGTGGGCGGCGGAAAGCCCGTCGCGGTGACGGTGAAGCTGTCCGGTGTGCCGACGACAAAGGAGGCCGTGTTGGCGCTCGTGATGGCCGGCGCCTGGTTGACCGCGAGCGTGAAGCTCTGCACCGCGTCCGGGAGGGTGCCGTTGGCGGCGGTGATGGTGAGCGGATAGGACGCGCCCACCGCGGCCGTGCCGCTCAGCGTGCCCGTTCCATTGCCGTTGTCGATGAAGGTGACCCCGGCCGGCAGGACGCCGCTGAGCGCGATGGCCGGCGTGGGTGAGCCCGACGTGGTCACCGTGAACACGCCGGGCACGTTGATCGTGAACACGGCAGTGCCGGCGCTCGTGACGGCCGGGGCCTCGGTGACGGTGAGCGTGAAGGTCTGCACCGCGTCGGGGCTGGCGCCATTGGCGGCCGTCAGCTCCAGGACGTGCGGCCCACCGGATCCCGGGGCCGCGCTGCCCTGGAGCGTGGCCGTGCCGTTGCCGTTGTCCGTGAAGATCAGGCCCGGCGGCCAGGTCCCGGCGGCCGTGATGGCCGGTGCCGGATGGCCCGTCGTGGTGACGGTGAACGTGCCGGGCGTGTTCACGCTGAAGGTCGTGGCGGCCGCGCTCGTGAGCGTGGGCGCTTCCGTCACCGTGAGCGTGAAGGCCTGGACGGCTGGCGCGTGAACGCCGTTGCTGGCGGTCAACGTGAGCGCATAGGTACCGCCGGTCCCCGGGCCCGGCGTGCCCGAGAAGAGGGCCGTGCCGTCGCCGTTGTCGTCGAAGGCCAGGCCTGCCGGGAGCGGGACGCCGCCGAGTGCGATGGTGATGACAGGTGGCGCGCCCGTCGTCGTGACGGGGAAGCTGCCCGGCGTGCCGGCGGAGAAGACGGCGGCCGGCGCGCTGGTGAACGCCGGCGATGAGTCCACGGTGAGGGTGAAGGCCTGGACCGCGTCCGCACCGATGCCGTTTGACGCGGTGATGACGAGACCGTGGATGCCGCCGGAGCCGGGCGCCGGCGTGCCGCCGATGGTGGCCGTGCCGTCCCCATTGTCCGTGAAGGTGATGCCGGACGGGAGGGCGCCGCTGATCGTGAGGGTCGCGGACGGGAAGCCGGTGGTCGTGATGGTGAATGTGCCCGGCACGCCGAGCGGGAAGGTGACGGTGGCCGCGCTGGTGATGGCGGGCGCTTCCGTGACCGTGAGTATGAAGGCCTGCACGGCCGTGGCCGACGTGCCGGCCGCGGTGAACGTGAGCGGGTAGGTGCCGCCCGTGCCGGCGGCCGGCGTGCCGCTCAGGGTCGCGGTGCCGTCGCCGTTGTCGGCAAAGGTGACGCCGGCTGGAAGCGTGCCTGCCGCCGTGAGGATGGCGCCGGGCTGGCCCGTGGTGGTGACGGCAAACGTACCGGCCGTCCCGGCCTCGAATGTCGCCGCGTTGCTGCTCGTGAAGCGGAGGCCGGCCGTGGTGGCGGTGGTGGCCACGAACACGCCGCCGGTGAATCCCGCGTCGAGCACGAGGCCGCTCAGCAGTTCCAGTCCGTCCGGTCCGCGGAACACCCGGATGCGCGGCGCGCCGCCGGGGCCCGCGCCCACGACGAGATCCGCCACGCCGTCGCCGTCGAGATCGCCGGCCGCGACCGTCACGCCGTTCACGCCGCCGAACGGGGCAAAGCTCGCCATGAGCTGCTGGGTCAGCGCGTTGATCACGAGGACGAGGCTGCTGCCCGTCCGCGCGCCGGTGATAATCTCCGCCCGGCCGTCGCCGTCCACGTCGCCGGCCGCCACGTGGATGCCGCCCGCGAAGCCCGTGCCGTACGGGGCGCCGCTCGCCAGCACGGACGCGCTGAAGCCATCGAAGACGCGCACGAGGCCGCCGCTCTCCTGGCCGGCAATCACGTCCAGGCGTCCGTCGCCGTTGATGTCGCCGGCCGCCAGGGTGATGCCGCCCGTGTATGCCGGCCCGAAGGGGAAGTCGGTGGCGATCTGCTGGTGCGTGGCGCCGCTGTAGATCCGGATGCGGCCGCTGCCGGGCCCGCCGCCGACGAGGAGATCGATGCGGCCGTCGCCGTCCATGTCCCCCGTGGCGAGGTGGATGCCGCCGCGGAAGTCCGTGCCGAAGGGCGCGAAGCTGGCAATCAGGCCGGCATTGGTCCCGTCGAAGACGCTGACGCGCCCATCGCCGGGGCCGGTGGCCACCATGAGGTCGGGGATGCCGTCGCCCGTGACATCGCCGGCGGCCACCCGGACACCGGTCGTCAGGCCGGCGCCCCAGGGGTAGCCGGCGGCCAGTTCACTGCCGTCGGCCCCGTTCAGCAGGCGCACGAGACCGCCGCCGGGCCCGGCCCCGATCAACAGATCGGGCTGGCCATCCGCGGGGATGGTTTGCGCGTTGCCGCTGGAGACCCCGACAAGGAGCGCCCCGGCAGCCAGACAGAGAGAAAGACGATATCCCATTGGTTTCATGAGCCTTATGCTCCATCGACCTCTGGGGGGGACGCTCATCGTATGCGAACAGCCGGGTCGGATGCGAGAAAAAAGGTGCGTTGACTTTCGTGTTTTGTTCGCTAGAATGGCAATCTGCATCGAACAAAAGGCGAAAATCATGAGCGCACTTCACGTGTCCGTTTCTGCTGCTGATTCTGCTGCTGAAGGTCCACAGGCGGTGAGGGTGCAGGCCTTGCAGGCGCTGCTCCGGACTCGCCGGCTCGATCGTACGTTTGCCATGAACACGCCACCGCCCGGGCCGGAGTCGGCGGCGGCGTTCGGGGTCGAGACGCTGGATCACATGCTGCGCGGAGGGCTGCCGCGTGGGCAGGTGTCCGAGATCGTGGGGCCCGTGTCGTCCGGGCGGACGAGCCTGGCGTGGGCGGCGCTGGCGTCGGCCACGCGCCGCGGGGAGTGGGTGGCGCTCGTCGATACGTTCGATCGGTTCGATCCGGAGACCGCCGCGGCGGCCGGACTGGATCTCACGCACCTGCTCTGGGTCCGCGGGCAGGCGCTCTCGAAGACGGCCAGCGCGCTGGATCCGGCCTGGGTGCCCGGCGTGCGTGCGGTGTCCGGTCCGGGCACGCTCCTCGAGCGCACGGTCGATCGGTCCATCAAGGCGCTCAACCTCATCGTGCAGTCCGGCGTGTGCACGCTGGTGGTGCTGGATCTGATCGACGTGACGGCGGCGGGGCTGTCGCGGATTCCGATGGCCACCTGGCTGCGCATTCAGCGTGTCATTGCGGACAGCGAGACGGCCGTGCTGCTCCTGGCGGCGGTGCCGGTGGCGCGCAGTCCCCGCGGGGTGTCGATTGTGGCCGGCGGTCCCGGCGCGGGATCGGGGGGCCGGGGCACGCGCAGCGGGGCGCGGGTGGCGTGGAAGGGGGCGCACGATCGATCGCGGCGGCTGGGCGGGGTGACGACGGCCGTGCGTGCGACGTCGCCGCGCGGGTTCGTGGGCGAGTTGACGCTGGCGATCGGGCGTTGACGATGGGGCGCTCCGCCGATCCGGGGCCGCACGCGCGGCCGGCAGGGCCGCCGCCCCTGTTTGCCGCGCTGTACGCCCGCGAGGTGCCGGTGGCCGTGCTCGCCGGGACGGCCGGTACCTTCACCCCGCGCTTCCAGGTCATGGGATCGCTCGTCCTGCTCGACGTGAGCGGCGTGTCCCGGCTGTTCGGCGACAGGCACGCGCTCGGGCAGGCGCTGGCCGAGGCGGCGGGCACGGCACACGTGGCGCTGGGGAGCACGGCGGCGGCGTCCCTGCTGTTGTCGCTGGCGGCGGATCGGGTGACGGTCGTCGAGGCCGGCGGCGAAGCAGCGGCCCTGGCGCCGCTGCCGATTGACGTGCTGGCCGATTTCGCCCGGGCGCGCCTGGCGCCGGAGGACGCGTCCGGCGTCCCGGCGGCGATTGATCAGGGCCTGTCGTCGCTGGGCCGGTGGGGTATCCGGACGCTGGGCGCGCTGGCGGCGCTGCCGCGGCCGGATGTCCACCAGCGGCTCGGCGATGCCGGGGTGGCCTGGCAGCGCCTGGCGGCGGGTGAGGACACGGTGCCGCTCGTGCCGTGGATGGCGGAGCCGGTCTTCGGGGAGACCATCGAACTCGAGTGGCCGCTCGATGGGCTGGAGCCGTTGTCGTTCGTCCTCGCGCGGGTGTTCGAGCCGCTGGCCATCCGGCTGGAGCGCGCGGATCGGGGGGCGATGGCCATCCGGACCGCCCTGCGCCTGACGACCCGTGCGGTCCACCTGCGGACCATCCCGCTGCCGGCGCCCATGCGGGACCCGAAGACGCTCCGCACGCTGGTCCTGCTGGATCTCGAGTCGCATCCGCCGGATGCCGCGATCGATCGCGTGCAGGTCCTGCTGGACCCCGCACCGGGGCGCGTCCTGCAGTGGACGCTCTTCGAGCGTGCCCGCCCGGCGCCGGAACAGGTGTCGACGCTGCTGGCGCGTCTCACGGCGCTCGTGGGTCCGGGGCACGTGGGGTCGGCCGCCGCCGCCGATACGTGGAAGCCGGGCGCGTTCGAGATGCAGGCGTTCGAGCCGGGCCGGTCCAATGCGCGGTCCGAGCCCGCGCCGCCCACGTCTGGCGCCGGCGCCGACCCGCCGTCTTGCGCGTTCCGCCGGTTCCGCCTGCCCGTCCCCGTGCGCGTCGGTGTCGAGGACGGCCGTCCCGTCCGGGTGATCACGGATCGCCACGGCATCACCGGCGGCCCCATCGTCCAGGCCGCGGGCCCGTGGCGTGTGTCGGGCGACTGGTGGCGCGACACGGTGTGGGATCGCGACGAGTGGGAGATTGCGATGGCGGACGGCACGATCTACCGCCTGGCCGTGGAACGGGATGTCGGCCAGTGGTTCCTGGACGGGATCGTGGACTGAGGCGCCGCGCGCCGGATTCGATTGTCAGAAGGACGTGAGGGCTGGTCGTGTACGTCGAGCTGCATGCCGCATCGGCATTTTCGTTCCTCCGCGGCGCGTCGCTGCCCGAGACGCTCGTCGAGCGCGCCGCCGCGCTCGGGTACCCGGCCGTGGCGCTCCTGGACCGTGACGGCGTGTACGGCGCCCCGCGCTTCCACAAGGCCGCCCTCGCCGCCGGCGTGCGGCCCATCATCGGGGCGGAGCTGACGATTGCGGTCCATCAGCAGGAGCAGCGGACGGGCCGCCACCCGTCCTCGGGATCTCACCGGGATCGCCGAGGTCACGGGGTCCGAGATCACCAGATCGATCCGGCCGATCACCGGATAGATTTCCAGATCAACGGCTCATCACAGCAGATCACGAGCTCACCAGCTCAAGAGATCATCAGATTCCCGCTGGCCGTCCTCCCTGTGTCGCAGCAAGGCTGGCACAACCTCTGTCGCCTGATCTCGCGCATGAAGCTGCGCGCGCCCAAGGGCCGGGGCGCCCTGACGCTGGAGGAGATGGATGGCCATGTCGGCGGGCTCGTCGCGCTGGCGGGCGCGCCGCTGCTCCGGGCCCGGCAGTTCGGCGTAGGCGGGCTCCTGGATCGGCTGATTGGCATTTTCGGCCGCGGTCAGGTGTACGTGGAGATCCAGCGGCATCTCCGGCGTGATCAGGAAGATGAGAACGACCGGCTCGTCTGCCTGGCGGAGGCGTTTCGCGTGCCGGTGGTGGCGACAGGGGGCGTGCGGTTCGCGTCGCCGGAGGAGCGGCCGCTCTTCGATGCGCTCACCTGTATCCGGGAGCACGTCACGCTCCGCGCGGCGGGTCGCCGGCTTTCGGCCAATGCCGAACGGTACCTGAAGCCGCCGGTCCAGATGGCGCGCCTGTTCGCGGATCATCCCGGCGCGCTGTCCGCGTCCGTGGAACTGGCGGATCGGCTGCAGTTCTCGCTGCGGGATCTCGGCTATCGCTTTCCGCGCTACCCGGTGCCGCCCGGCGAGACCGAGAGCTCGTTCCTGCGCCGCATCACGGACGTGGGGGCGCGGGATCGCTATCGGCCGTATCACGACCGGGCCCGCGCACAGGTCACGCGCGAGCTGGACCTCATCGAGAAGCTCGGCCTCTCCGGCTACTTCCTCGTCGTCTGGGACATCGTGAACGCGTGCCGGCAGCAGGACGTCCTGGTGCAGGGGCGGGGATCGGCGGCCAACAGCGCCGTCTGCTACAGCCTGGGCATCACGGCCGTGGACCCGGTGGGGATGGACCTGCTCTTCGAGCGGTTTCTCTCGGAGGAGCGTGGTGAGTGGCCGGACATCGATCTGGACCTGCCGAGCGGCGATCGCCGCGAGCGCATCATCCAGCACGTGTACGCGAAGTACGGCCGGCACGGTGCGGCGATGACGGCCAACGTCATCACCTATCGCGGGCGGAGCGCGGCGAGGGAAGTGGGGAAGGTGCTGGACCTGGACGCGGCCGCGATCGATCGGCTCTCGAAGGTGATGCACCAGTTCGAGTTCGTCGATCCCGCGGACACGCTGGCCCGCAACCTGGCGGAGGCGGGCCTGTCACAGGACGACGAGCGGATCCGGCACTTCGCGCGGCTGTGGCGGCAGGTGCAGGACCTGCCGCGGCACCTCGGCCAGCACTCCGGCGGGATGGTCGTGTGCCAGGGCGACCTGTCGTCGATCGTGCCGCTCGAGAACGCCAGCATGCCCGGCCGCGTGGTGGTGCAGTGGGACAAGGAGGACTGCGCCGACATGGGGATTGTCAAGGTGGATCTCCTCGGGCTCGGCATGATGGCGGTCCTGCAGGATGCCATCCGTCTCGTGAACGGCCAGGGCTCCGGCCCCCGCCCGGCGCTGGACCTCGCCCATCTCCCTCAGGACGACGCGGCGGTCTATGCGATGCTGCAGGCCGCCGACACGGTGGGCGTGTTCCAGGTGGAGTCGCGCGCGCAGATGGCGACGCTGCCGCGGCTCAAGCCCGCGCGCTTCTACGATCTCGTGGTCGAGGTCGCCCTTATCCGGCCCGGCCCCATCGTGGGGCAGATGGTGCACCCGTACCTGAACCGGCGGGCGGGCCGCGAGCCGATTGTCTACGATCACCCCCTGCTCGAGCCGATCCTGAAGCGGACGCTCGGGGTCCCGCTGTTCCAGGAGCAGATCCTGCGCATGGCGATGACCGTGGCCGGGTTCACGGGCGGCCAGGCCGAGGACCTGCGGCGCGCCATGGGGTTCAAGCGGTCCGAGAAGCGCATGCAGCAGCTCGAGACCCTGCTGCGGGAAGGCATGGCGCGGCACGGCATCACGGGCGCCCTGGCGGATCGCATTGCGCTGTCCATCACGTCGTTCGCGCTCTACGGTTTTCCCGAGTCGCACGCGGCCAGCTTTGCGCTCATTGCCTACGCGAGCGGGTATCTCAAGGTCCACTACCCGGCGGCCTTCTACACGGCGCTGCTCAACAACCAGCCGATGGGCTTCTACCATCCCGCCACGCTGGTCAAGGACGCGCAGCGCCGCGGCGTCCGCTTTGCGCCCATCGACGTGCAGGTGTCGGACTGGGACTGCACGGTGGAAGAGGACGGCGCCATCCGCCTGGGCCTGCGGTATGTGAGCGGCCTCCGGCGGGAGACGGGCGCCGCCATCGCGCGGACCGCGGGACCGGACACGGGCGCCGGCAGGGGGCACGAGGATCGCGCGGCCGCGCCCGCGTGTCCCGGGTGCCGGTGTGACGATCCCTCGATGATCGAGGTGATCGAGTCGGGCCGCGATGATCGGCGGATGGGCGGTGCCGGGGATCCGGCTCCGGGGAGCCGTCACTGCTTCTGCAATGTCTGCTCGCATGAGTGGAGCGAGACGCCGGGCCTGCCGCGGCGCTTCCGATCCATCGACGAGCTCGTCCGCGTGACGGGGCTGCACCGATCGGAGGTGTCGGCGCTCGCGGAGATCGGCGCGCTCAACAGCTTCGGCGGCGATCGGCGATCGGCGCTGTGGCAGGCCGAACGGGCCGTGCGTCCGCCGGGCGAGTTGTTCGAGGACCATCGCATGGCCGTGGACGCCCCGGCTCCGGGGCACCCCGCTTCCACGGCGGTTCCCTCACCGCTGCCGGCCATGACGGCGGAGGAGCGGCTGGTGGCGGACTACGCGGTGACGGGCCTGACCATCGGCCGGCACCCGATGTCGTTCCGCCGGCACGAACTGTCGCAGCGCGGCGTGCTGCGGGCCATCGATCTGCCGCGCGTGTCCGAGGGACGCCGCGTCCGGACGGCCGGCATGGTGATCACGCGGCAGCGGCCCGGCACCGCCAAGGGGTTCGTCTTCCTGACGATCGAGGACGAGACCGGCATCGCCAACATCATCATCAGACCCCGGCTCTACGCGGCGGCGAAGCTGGTCGTCGTGGCCTCGCCGTTCCTGCTCGTGGACGGCGTGCTGCAGAACCAGGACGGCGTCACCGCCATTCGCGCCGAGCGCGTGGAACGGCTCGACGGGTTCGAGGCCGGCGCCGCGGTCGAGTCCCACGACTTCCGCTGAACGTCGATGCCGCGTCCCGGCCGTCCTACGATCCCCACCACTTCCACGCGGCGACGGCCCACACCAGGGCCAGCGCCACGGCCATCGTGTTGAGGCTCCAGGCGAAGACGCGGCGCCTGGCAAACCAGGCCGGCTGCAGGAGCCCGAGCGGCACGTGCAGCGTGAGGACGGCCGTCACGAGGAGCACCGTCGGCGCCGGCGTCCACGTCCACGCGAACGCGAGCAGCAGCGCCAGTTCGCCGGCCACGTAGGCCGCGTGGCACCAGCCGGCCGCGGACAGGTCCCGCGCCCAGTGGCCCCGCCGCCGGTCCGGCCACATGTGATCCCGCACGGCGTGCACGTGTCCGCCGTGCCACCAGGCGTGCAGCCACACGGACCAGAGCGCGCCGGCGGCCAGCGGCACGAGCAGCCACCAGCCGGGCACGACCCAGGGCACGATGGCGGCATTGGCCACGGGCAGGAGGAGCAGGTCGCCCCACATCCCGCCGTGGTCGACAAAGCCCATGTCCAGCCCGGGCCGCCTGCGCCGGTTCCCCTCCGCCCACGCCACCAGGCCCGACAGGACGACGGCCGCGGCGCTGACCAGCCACGTCGTCCAGCTCCACGCGACCATCGGAAGACGTTAGCCCGCATTTGTTGACGAGCGCCAGCGTCCCGCCGTGCGGCTCATCCCGCGCGCCGGTCCCGGCGACGTGCGACAATCTCATCTGTGCGCGTGATCACGGTCGTCGGTATAGCGGTCCTGGCATTGTCGGCCTGGCTCGTGCGCGACGGGTGGGGGAGCGCGGACGTCGACCCGCTGCCGCGCATGACCTACGTGGCGACAGCCTTCCAGCAGGGTGTGGTCGGCTACCGGGATCCTGTGGGCGTGCTGTCACCGGATGGACGCGCGCTGGCGTACAGCGAGGGGCGTGCCGTTCGCGTGGTGCCGGTGGCCGGCGGTGTCTCTCCGGCACTGCCGGACGCGGACGGGCAGGTTCGGTGGCTGGCCTGGCTCGGTGCCCGGCAGCTTGTCGTCGAGGACACGGCCGCGGATGTCCGGTGGTGGGTCTACGACCTGGCCTCGGCGTCCCGGCGCCCGTTGTGGGCGTTGCCCGCCGTGCAGGACCTGCGCGTCAACGATCTCCGCCAGGTGGTGGCCAGTCCGGACGGCGCCTGGCTTGCGGGCAGCGCCGCGACCACGGAGGGCCCGCGGATCTGGAAGGTGGCCGCCGACGGCACGCGTGCCGAGATCGTGGCGGCTTCCGGCGATCCGTCCTGGCCGGCCTGGATGCCTTCGGGCGACCTGGCGTGCATCGTGCGCGCGCCGCAGGGCCCGAGGCTCGCCGTGCCCTGCAGCGATCCCCCGCTGGCGGTGACGCCGGACCTGGAAGCCATCGGTCCGCTGGCCGTCTCGCCGGATGGCCGGCAGGTGTACTTCGCGTCGCCGAACGACGCGGGCATGGTGGATCTCTGGTCGCTCGCGCGCGGGACGGGACGGGCCACGCGCCTCTCGTCGTTCTCGCGCGACGCGTACGCGCCGTCCGTCGCGGAGGATGGTACGATCCTCTTCAAGACGCAGAGCTATCGCACCCATGTGGCCGAGCAGGTCGGCACCCGCATCCGGCAGCTCACGAGTTTCCAGGCGGAGACGCCGTGGTGGCACCCGACCGAGCCGTGGATCTCGCTGACCTACGGCACCTGGCGCCGCGTCGTGGATGACGCGAAGTACCCGGACATCGCGCAGGAGATCGGCGTGGTGGACGCGGACCGTGCGGAGCCGTCCGACGAGCCGTTGGAGATCGTCGCCCGATCGGGCTCGGAGGACCAGGCGATGGCCTGGTCGCCGAACGGCCGGTGGATGGCGCTGCACTCTCATCGCGAGATGTCGGACGACGTGTGGCTGCGGCCGGTCGATCGGAGCGTACCGGATCGGCGCATCACGATGCTCGGCCGCGGCGCGGAAGTGGGCTGGCCGCGCTGGTCGCCGGACGGGCGCACCGTGCTGTTCGACGGCGCCAACCGGCAGGGCCGATCCGTGGCCTACACGATCGGCGTGGACCAGGAGACGGGCGAGGTGACGTCGCCGCCGGCCGAGGTGCCGATGCCGGGTGTCTCCGGCGAGGTCATGCACGCCGAGTGGATGCCCGACAGCCGCCGGATTGCGGCCGTCGTCAAGGAAGCGCCCGGGAGGCACGCGTTGATCCTGGTGCCGCTCGCCGGCGGCCCCGCGACCATCGTGCACCGCCTGGCGAGCGAGCACGATTTTCCGGGCCTCACGGTGTCGCCCGATGGTGGCTGGCTCGGCTTTGTCGGTCCCGCCGCGGACGGCTTCTACCAGGTGTTCCGCGTACCGGTGTCCGGCGGCGTGCCGCAGCAACTGACGACGGACCCGAGCCACAAGACACAGCCCGCCTGGTCGCCTGACGGCCGGCGGCTGGCCCTGACCGTGTGGAGTTACACGGCGACGTTCTGGACGATTCGTCCCTGATCCATGCCCAATCGCACGCCCGATCCACGCCTGGCGCTCCCGCCGAGGCAGCCGTTTACGGCGCCCGACTGGCTGCCGCGCGTCTACCTCGTCCTCTCGCAGGGCTACAGCGTCCCGACGTTCGTCAAGGATCTCGTCGCGGGCATCACGGTCGGCCTCGTCGCGCTCCCGCTCGCGATGGCGTTTGCCATTGCCTCGGGGCTCAGCCCGCACGCCGGGATCTACTGCGCCATCATCACCGGTTTCATCATCTCGCTGCTCGGCGGATCGCGGTACCAGATTGGGGGCCCGACGGGCGCGTTCGTCGTGGTGGTGTCCGGCATCGTGGCCACCTACGGCATCGACGGCCTCTTCACCTGCACGCTGATGGCGGGCGTCATCCTGGCGCTGATGGGCCTGACGGGAACGGGCACCGCGGTCAAGTACATCCCGCGCCCGGTCATCGTCGGGTTCACCAACGGCATTGCGCTCGTGATTGCGAGCACGCAGATCCAGGACTTCCTCGGGCTGAGGCTGGACGCGCCGGGGGAGTTCCTCGAGCGCCTGCGCGTGATCGGCGTGCACCTGCCGGAGACGTCGATTCCCAGCCTCGGGCTGGGGATCGCATCGCTCGCGGCCATCCTGCTGTGCAACCGCTACGTCAGGCACGTGCCGGGCTACGTGGCGGCGCTCTTCCTCGGGACGCTGGCGCCGCTCGTCCTGGGCCTGGACGTGGAGACGATCGGATCGCGCTTCGGCGGCATTCCCTCCGGCCTGCCGGAGTTCCAGGTGCCGAAGTTCAGTCCGGGACTGGTGCTGACGCTCCTCTCGCCCGCGATGACGGTGGCCATGCTCGGGGCGATCGAGTCGCTGCTCTCCGCGGTCGTGGCCGATCGCATGGGGAACGGCCGCCACAACCCGAATACGGAGCTCTTCGCCCAGGGCGTGGCCAATATCGTCTCGCCGATGTTCGGCGGGCTGCCGGCGACGGGCGCCCTTGCGCGAACGGCCACCAACATCCGCGCCGGCGCGCGCACGCCGGTGGCCGGCATCGTCCATGCGGTGACGCTGCTGGCGATCCTGCTCGTCGCGGCCCCGCTGGCGGCGCTTGTCCCGCTGCCCGTGCTGGCGGCCATCCTGTTCGTCGTGGCGTGGAACATGGGCGAGTGGGGAGAGATCCCGGAAATCGCCCGGCATGCCTACGCCGACATCCTGGTGTGGCTGACGACGTTCGCGTTGACGGTGCTCGCGGACCTGACCGTGGCCGTCGAGGTGGGCATGGTGCTGGCCGCGCTGATGTTCATCCGGCGCGTGGCGCGGACGACCACCGTGATGCGTGTCACGCCGGAGTACATCGCCTCGGGCCGGCCGCACAGCCTGCAGGACGCGGTCATCCCGCCCGGCGTGGCGATGTACCGCATCCAGGGGCCGTTCCTCTTCGGGGCGACGGACAAGCTGCTGACGATCACCGACGAGGCGGACAGCCTGCCGCCCGTCGTCATCCTGCGGATGCGGAACACGACGGCCATGGACGCCACGGGGCTGACGGCGATTGCCGACCTGGCGGAGACGCTCCGTCAACGGGGCCGGACGCTCATCCTGTGTGGCGCGCCGCCGCAACCGGCTGCGCTTCTCCGGCGCGCCGCGTTCGAGGAGACCCTGGGTGCGGGGAACGTCTGCACGAGCGTGCAGGACGCGCTCCGGCGCGCGGAGGAGGTGCTGGCCGAGACGGGGTCGCGCCAACCGTAGGGCGGACCGAGCACGGCCGCAGGGCGGACC
>CAZUGF010000062.1:25130-27787 GCA_964619705.1 uncultured Bifidobacteriaceae bacterium | reverse complement strand
GGGGTTTGCCATGAGCAGGCTGTGGCAACATGCCCCGTGACAACAGGAGGACGGCATGCGGACCACGCTCCAGGATCTCGCGTACGCGCTACGCTCACTCGGCAAGACACCCGGGCTGGCCGTCGCCGCCATCCTGACGCTTGCCCTCGGCATCGGCGCGACGACGGCGATCTTCACGGTGGTGAACGCGGTGCTCATCCGGCCGCTGCCGTATCCAGATGCAGGACGGCTCGTCATGGTCTGGCAGGATCTCCGCGCGCGCGGCGGCCCGCCGGATGAGTGGGCCACGCCAGGGAACGTCGTCGACTGGCAGGCCGAACTCGACGCGCTGGAGAACGTGGCGGCCATCGGCGGGTGGCGGCCGACGCTCACCGGCCGGAGCGAGCCCGAGTCGCTTGCCGGAGAACAGGTCTCGCACGAGTACTTCCCCGTCCTCGGCGTCACTCCGGCCATCGGCCGCGGCTTCGCGCCGGACGACGATGTGCCCGGCGCCCGACGCGTGGCGGTCATCGGCGACGATCTGTGGCGCCGGCGATTCGGCGCCGACCCGTTGGCCGTGGGGCAGCTCATCATGCTGGCGGGCGAACCGCACGAGATCGTCGGCATCCTGCCCGCGGGCTTCCGGCCCGTCGTGTCGCCGGAGGCCGAAGTCTGGCGCCCGCTGCGCCTCAACCTGAGCAACCCGGCCCGCGGGGCGGTCGTCCTCAGGGTCGTCGCGCGCCTTGCGGACGGCGTGCCGCTTGAACGCGCACAGGCGGAGGCCACGCTGCTGGCCCGGCGGCTCGAGACCCGTTACCCCGACTACAACGCGCAGACCGGCTTCGTCCTGCAGCCGCTGCACGAGCGCGTCACCGGCGAGATTCGTCCGGCACTGCTGGCCCTCGGCGGCGCCGTGGCGTTCGTGCTCCTCATCGCGTGCGCGAACATCGCCAACCTGCTGATGGTCCGCGGGGCGAGCCGGAGCCGCGAACTGGCGGTGCGGATGGCGCTCGGCGCCGGCCGCGCGCGGATCCTGCGGCAGCTCCTGACGGAGAGCCTCGTGCTCTCGGTCATCGGCGGGCTGGCCGGGCTGATTGTCGCGGCGTGGACCGTGCAGGGCCTGATCGCGCTCGCGCCCGCTGACGCGCCGCGCCTGGGCGAGGTCAGCCTCGATGCCACCGTCCTTGCGTTTGCCGCGCTCCTCACCCTGGCCACCGGCCTCATCTTCGGTCTGGCGCCCGCCCTGCAGCATCGCGACACGGACCTCGTCGGCACGCTCAAGCAGGGAGGACGCGGCTCCGCCGGGACCGGCAGCCGCGCGGTGCGCCGCGCGCTCATCACCGCGGAGGTGGCGCTGGCCCTCGTCCTGCTCACGGGCAGCGCGCTGCTCATCCAGACGTTCGTGCGGCTGCAGTCCGCAGATCTCGGCTTCCGCACGGACGGGGTACTCGTCGGATCCGTCAACCCGCCGCGCGCCACCTACGACGTGCCGCAGAAGACCATTGCGCTCTACGACGCGCTGCTCGAGAAGGTGACCGCCATTCCCGGCGTGCAGCAGGCCGCGCTGACCTCCGTCCTCCCGCTCGACGCCGGGGACTCCGACATGTCGTTCACGATCGAAGGACGTGCCGCGCCCACGCTCGCGTCCGATCAACCCGGCACGTGGTACCGGCTCGTCAGCGCCGGCTACTTCGACGCCATCGGCATGCGGCTGATCCGCGGACGCGGCTTCACGACCGGCGAGCCCGCACCCTCCGTCGTCGTCAACGAGACATTCGTCCGCCAGTACTTCGCCGCGGAGGACCCGCTGGGCCGGCAGATCCGCTTCGGTCCGCGGAGCCCGGCCTTCACCATCATCGGTGTGTCCGCGGATGTGCAGGCGCAGGGCGCCCGGGCCGAGACACGCGTGGAGACGTTCCTTCCGTACTGGCAGTGGCCGGAGGGCGGCGTCAGCCTCGTGCTGAACGGACCGAACCCCGCGGGCCTTGCCGGACCGCTCCGCCAGGCGGTCGCGTCGCTCGATCCGGATCTCCCCGTCACCGGGGTCCGGACGATGACGGCGATCCTGGGGCAGTCCATCAGCCAGCCGCGATTCCTGGCGACGCTTGCCGGGGCCTTCGCACTGCTCGCGCTCGGCCTCGCGGCGGTCGGCATCTACGGCGTGATGGCCCACGCGGTGTCCCGGCGAACGATGGAGATGGGCGTCCGCATGGCACTCGGCGCCACGGCACGTGACGTGTTCCGGCTGGTGATCGTGGACGGCCTCGCGCTCTCCGTCGCGGGCGTCGTGCTGGGTCTCGCCGGATCCCTGCTTGCCGCGCGCGCGCTGACCACGCTGCTCTACGGAGTGACGCCGACCGATCCCGTGCTGTTCGGCGGGGGCGCCGGCGTCCTCGTCGCGGCGGCGATCATCGCGAGCGTCCTCCCCGCATGGCGGGCGACGCGCGTGGATCCGGTGGTCGCGCTCAGGACGGAGTGAGGCGCTGGCGCGCCACGCCGGCACGCCATCCCAGATAGGCGTGCAGCGGGCCCATCAGGAAGTAGATGCCGCCCGAGAGCCAGAACCAGCTGCCCGGACGGCATCGCTGAAGCCTTCGATGCGGGAGACTTCGCGGCGGGTCGCCATCGCGGGATTGTCGTCCGCGCGCGGTCCCTATCTGACGTGCCGGCCGCCGTCC
>CAZUGF010000062.1:0-25030 GCA_964619705.1 uncultured Bifidobacteriaceae bacterium | reverse complement strand
CATCGCGGGATTGTCGTCCGCGCGCGGTCCCTATCTGACGTGCCGGCCGCCGTCCACGCGGATCGTCTCCCCGGTGACGAAATCGGTCTCGATGAGGAACAGCACGGCTTTTGCGATCTCGTCCTCCCCGCCCCAGCGCCCGAGCGGCGTGGCCTGCTCGACGGCGGCGGCCTCCTCGTCGCTCGTCCCGGGCGGCGCCACGATGGGGCCGGGGGCAATGGCGTTGACGAGGATCTGGTCCGCGGCCAGTTCCAGCGCGAGCGCCTCGGTCAGCGCGATCACGCCGCGCTTGGCGACGTAATACGGCACGTAGCCGACATAGCGCGGACGTCCGCTTGCCGCCACCCAGTCGGCGAAGTTGATGATGCGTCCGCCGCCGGCGCGCCGCATCACGGGCGCCGCCGCGTGCGCGCAGAGGAACGCCGCGCGCAGGTCCACGGCCATCTGCCTGTCCCAGTCCTCCGCCGTCAGATCCGCGAGCGGCTTCGACCTGTAGATGGAGGCCATGTTGATCAGGACGTCGAGGCGTCCCAGCTCGCGTGCCGTCTCCTCCACGACGCGCGTACACGCCGCCGGGTCGGAGACATCCGCCTGCAGCGTCACGGCGCGCCGGCCGAGACGCCGGATCTCCCCCGCTGTCTCGTCCGCTTCGTCCTGCGATCGGTTGAAGACGAGGGCCACGTCCGCGCCCGCCCGCGCGAGGGCGACGGCCGCGACGGCGCCGATGCGCTTGCCGCCGGTGATGAGGGCCACACGGCCGGTCAGTGTCATACAGGAAGGTTCATGGCGATCAGTGCTCGATGATGCCGAGCAGGATGAGGCCAAAGCGGAGCTTGCCGGCCGCGAAGACCATACCGTGCAGGTCCGGGTCCGCCGTGTAGGCCGTCAACGGCGCGTCCGTCGCGACGGGAGGGTTGAGGCTGAGGCTGGCCGGGTGGGACGTGCCGGTGGTGAGCCTGGCAATGGCCACGGCGGCGTCGAAGTCCAGCGGGGCGTCGCTCGTGTCCGACGCCGCGGGGCTGACGAGCAGGAACTCGCGGTTCTCCGCCAGGCCCAGGTGATCGCCGTTCTGCGGCTGGAGTCCGTAGCGCAGCGTGTAGACGCCGGGCGCGACCACCTTGCCGCGAATCTCCTTGAAGGCGCCCGTCACGCGCATGGCGCCGACGACCGTGCCTTCCGGAAGCGCCTCCCAGGCATCTTCCGCAAGGTCCGCCCACCAGAAGTCGAGCATCGTGCCGCCGGCCGTCACCGTCACGCTGTCCGCGCCGAGGCCGGCCCTGATGGCCGCATTCACCTCGTCCGGCGGCGGCTGGGATCCATCGGCGGCCGTGAGCCGCTGGGCGGCGGCGCCGGCAGGCAGCGCGAGCGCGACAAGGGCACAGAGCAGGGCGGAGCGCAGCGTCCGGACGGGCACGTCAGTACACGAAGGTCCCGAAGAAGGCCGACCGCTTGCCGGGCGCGCTCCACCGCGTGCCGAGGCCCGGGCCCGAGAACGCGTGCGCGTCGGCCACGCCCATGGCCGGGGCGGTGAGTGGGGTGAAGGGCGTAAACCACTGCATGGCGCCGCAGCTCGGGTCGTGCGTCATCTCGCGGTTGACCGTGAGCTGGACGGTGTCGCCGACGCTGACCTCGATGTAGGCCGACGTGGTCGCGAAGCGGATAGGCGCGGCTTCCACGCGAACGATCTCCGTGATGAGGCCGCCGGAGAGATCCTGCACGACGGCGACGAGCGCCGTGCGCTGTGCCGGCGTGGCGCGCGGATCCACGGTGACCACGGCGCGGACGGCCGTCGACTCCTCACCGCCCATCTCGCGCATGCCCAGGTTGCGGTCCCCGGCGATGGCCGCCACCACGGTGAGCCCGTCCAGCCGGACGCCGTCGTACTGGCCGGCCGTGATGCGCCAGGCCAGCACCGCCTGCCGGCCCATGGTCTCGGCCTCGGAGTTCATGATGCAGCCGCCGGCAAACACCTCGGCCGTACGGGCTTCCACGTACTCGCCCGTGAGCGTGCCGCGGTCCCCGGCCATGACGGCGCCGGTGCCGAGAAGGAGGGCTGCCGCAAGCGGGAGTAGTGAGCGCATGGTGAGCCTCAGGGAAGAAGAATAGCAGAGGGGGTGGAGATGCTGCAGGGCGGACCTTCAGTTCCGCCGCGGGCCACTCCGCTACTCCAGATGCTTCACCAGGATGACCTCATTCCCCTTCTCGTTGAAGTGCACCTCGTCCACAAGCTTGTTGGCCAGCATCAGACCGAAGCCGCCGGGCCGCATGCCGCGGGCGCCGCGTGATTCCAGGTGCGAGATCGGATCCGAGTCGGACGCCACCAGGTCTGGCGCCTGGTGCTTGAAGCCGGGGCCCGGATCCTTGAAGTAGTAGACCAGCGTCCGCTTGGTTCTGACGGCGGCGACCTCCACCACCTTGTCAGGGTCGAAGCCGGCGCCGTGCTCCATCGCGTTCAGCAGGACCTCGCGGAAGGCCGCGATCAGCTGATAGCGCTCGCTCTCGGGGATGTCGCCCGCGAGCTCGTTCATGAACCCGGTCAGGCGATCCGCGGTGACGCGGCGGCACGCGACGCGAAGCGCCACCCAGTGCGGCACCGCCGACTGCACCTCGATGCCGCTCTCCCACCCCTCGGCCCGGATGGCGTCGCGGATCGTGGCGCGCAGCTCGTCGGGCGTGGCAGGAACGGTGTGGCACGCGAACACCTCCGCCTTGAGCACCTCGATGATCTCCGTCGGCGTCATGGCCGGCGCGATGACGATGACGCGGACGCCGGGCTGGAGCATCCGTGCCCGCTGGGCCACGCTCACGACGCGGCCGACCGAGGCGCCCTGGCTCATGAGCACGACATCGAAGGCGCGCGCGCCGAGCCGGGCCAGCGCATCGGCCTCGCGCCGCTCCTGCGTGACACGGGCCTCCGGCCAGTCGCCGGGACTGAGGCCGAGCTCGTCCCACGGGAACGGTCCGACGACGAGCATCTCGCGCACGGAGGGCGTCGGGGACGGCGGCGTCACGGCAGGGGACTCGAGGGCCACGCGGGTACCATTCAGCGGCCCGCCTGCCGGGCCTTCCAGAGCGACAGGAGTTCGGCTTCGCGTTCCGGCTTCATCCCCGCCTTGACCGTGAGCATGCCATCCGCCGACTGCTTCCGGAACCACTCCAGCGTGTCCCGCGCGGACTCTTCCAGCGGCCTGATCGTCAGGCCGGCGGCCATCTCGGGGGCGAGGTCGAAGCGGGCAAAGCCGGCGGTCCGCCCGCTGCCGAGCTGCCAGACCGGCAGATCCGCGTAGGGCCGGACGCCGTTGGCCAGCAGGAACGCTGTCGGCACCCAGGTGTAGCGGCCCGTGCCGTCCAGCGCCTCGTGCAGTCCGCGCACGAAGTCGTCGAAGGGCCGTCCGTGGTTCGGGCCGACCGCGTTGAAGGTACCAAACGTCCGCTGCTCGATGAGCGTCGTCTCGAAGGCGGCCAGGTCGCGGACGTCGATGATCTGCACGCGGTCCGTGCCGTCGCCCGGGGCGAGAATCTCGCCGCCGCGCGCGATCCGCACGGGCCAGTAGGTGAAGCGATCCGTATCGTCGCCGGGGCCGATGATGAGGCCGGGCCTGACGACGGTGACGCGGCCGGGCATGGCCGCCTGCGCTTCCTTCTCGGCGTAGGCCTTGCCATGGCCGTAGGTCAGGGCCTGTCCGGCCCCGAGCGGATTGTCCTCGAGCGTCAGGACCGGCGCGGCCGACGTCATCGGCACGCGGCTCGTGTCGGCGTACACCGAGCGCGTAGAGACAAAGAGGTACTGGCCGACCGAGTCCTTCAGCAGGTTGGCGGTGGCCTTGACCCAGGCCGGCGCCGTCGGGCCGCGCGATGCCGATTCGTCGATCACGGCATCCCAGGTGCGGCCCCTGAGCGCCTCGAGGTTGTCCGCGCGGTCGCCGACGAGTTCCTCGACGTCACGCCCGAACATGCCGGCGCCGCTTCGTCCGCGGTTGAAGAGCGTCACGGCATGGCCGCCCGCCAGCAGCGCGCGCACCTGGTGAGGTCCGATGAACCCGGTGCCGCCGAGCACCAGCACCGTCCGCGGCGCGCGAGTCGCGCCGAGGCCGATCGACGACAGGGACGCGCCGGCCCCGAGCACGGCGGCCGTGCGGATAAACTCCCGTCTGGTGGGCATCATGGCGGCGGCCTCGAGCCTCGTCACTCTAGCAGCACGGCCGAAGCAGGGCAATCGGCCTTCCGCAGCACCCAGGTCGTCATGGACCGCTGGTCCTGGACAACGGTCGTCTTGATGGGATCGATCAGCTCACCGCCAAGGGCCGCGGCGAGCGACACGAGGCGGCCCTCGGTGACGAGGTAGCGCTCGCTGCCGTCCGGGAGGATGAATCGGCCGGAGCCCACCGGCTTCACGCGCGATTCGATCCCGATGGACGAGGCCAGCCGGCAGAAGAACACCCCGCCCCGTTCCAGGATCCGCCAGCATTCGTGCAGCATCGCCTCGAAGTGGCCGTCGTCCCTGGCAAAGTGCAGGACGGCGCTGCTGATGACGAAGTCCACCGATCGATCGGGGAAGGACATCTGCTCCACGGGCTCGACACGGAAGTGGTCCTCCGGCAGGCCGGGCGCGAGGGCCGCGGCCATCGATCGCACGGCCGCGACGGCCGAGGGGTTGGCATCCACGGCGCGGACGTCGTACCCGGAGCGAAGCAGGTAGACGAGGTTCCGCCCGGAGCCGCAGCCGGCATCGCAGACGCGCGTGCCCGGCGGCACCCGCCCGCGCAGCAACTGATCGAAGAGGTAGACGTCGATCTTCCCGAAGGACGCTTCGAGGTCCATCGGCGCGGCTGCTACTCGCAGCACGCGCGCGCACCGCCGTGGCCGCAGTGCGAGGGCCCGACCATCCCGCGGTCCGGACCAAACCCGCGCTGCGTACACGCGCACCAGTAGGCCGTTGCGTCGTAGCGATCGTGGAACGTGTGCTCGTCGGGATCCGGCACGGCCATGACGTACATGCCCTTGTGCCGGAGGTTGGCGCAGTGCCCGGACGTGACGACCGGAGAAGACAACCTGGGGTGCTCCATCGTTTCTACCTCCGGCAGACGGCGCGTCTCTCCATCACGGCCTCCTACGCGCCGGATGGCGGTGCGGCCTGGAGGATCGCCCGCCGGACGGCCGTCCTGGCAATCTGGATCTTGTAGGCATTGCCGCTCATGGCTCGCGCCCCGGCCACGGCCGCCGCAGCGGCCTCTGCGGCTGTCGCCTCCGTGATCGTCCGGCCGATGAGCACCTGCTCCGCGGCCGGCACGCGCCACGGCACCGGCGCCACGGCACCCATCACGATGCGCGCGACCTGCACGACGCCGCCGTCCAGCGCGAGGTTGACCGACACGAGCGCCAGCGGCCAGTCGTGCGACTGCTTGAGCCGCACCTCGTAGCTCGCGCTGCGGAACACGCGGGCGCCCGCGCTTCCGGCAAGCGCCGCCGGGACCGGGACGAGCACGTGCGTGAGAATCTCGCCGGGCTGGAGCGCGGTCTCGCCGTACAGGTTGCGGTTCGGCATCTGGTAGAACTCGCCCAGGTCGATCTCGCGCGCACCGGCCGGGCCGAACACGCGCACCCGCGCACCGTACGCGATGAGCGGCACGGCCAGGCTCGACGGGTGGACGATGTGACACGGGCCGTCGCCGAAGATGGCGTGGAACTGGTTCTCGCCGTCCACGGCGTAGCAGCGGGACCCGCCCTTCTTGAGGCAGGCAAACTCCTCGTTACGGAAGTACCAGCAGCGCGGACGCTGCATCAGGTTCCCGCCCGTCGTGCCCACGTTGCGAATCTGTGTCGTGCCGACGCCCTCCGCCGCCGCGGCCAGCGCCGGATACCGGGTCCGGACCTCCTCGTGCGCCGCCAGGTCCGTCAGCGTCGTCATCGCCCCGAGACGGAGCCCGGACTGCGCGTTCCACGCCACGGCGTGATCGAGGTTCCGCAGGCTGACGATGCGCGAGGGCGAGACGATGTAGTCCTTCATCAGGCCGAGCAGGTCCATGCCGCCGGCCATGGGCAGCCGCTGGCCGGCCTCGCCGCCGAGCGCCGTCACCGCGTCCCGTTCGTTGGCCGGCGCAACGTACTCGAAGGCCTTCAATCCGTGCCTCCCGCCTTCTCCAGCTCGGCGAACAGTTTGGCCGGCGTGATGGGCAGGCTCCGCACCGTCACGCCCGTCGCGTTGCGGATGGCATTGGCCACGGCGGCGGCGGTCGCCACGGCGGGCGGCTCGCCGATCCCGATGACGCCACGTTCCGGCTGGTTCATCAGGACGACGTCGATCTCCGGCATGTCGGACTGGCCGGCAATCAGGTACCACTCCATGTTCGGGTTCACCATGTTGCCGGTGTTCCGATCCAGGATCCGCTCCTCCATCACGGCGTAGTTCAGCCCGCTGATGATCCCGCCGTAGCACTGCGTCTCGGCCGTCTGCCGATCCAGGATCAACCCGCAGTCCTGCACGCACACGATCTTGCGGACGCGCGTGATGCCCGTCTCGATGTCCACCTCGACGTCCGCAAACTGCACGCCGCTCGTCCCGCTGGCGGAGAGCCCGCGCTCCCACTGCCCGTCGACGGCCACCGACGTCGCGCCGAGCCGCTTGCAGGCCTCGCGCCAGGTGAGACCCCCGCCGGCGGCGCCCCTGACCTCGACGCGGCCGACGCCCATCTCGAGCCGATCGGCCGTCACGCCGAGCGACGGCGCAATGCGTTCGAAGAGCGCGTCGCGCGCCTTGCCCGCCGTGACGCGCATCGCCGGCGACACGGCGGCCGCCGTCGTGGATCCGCCCGACCCGGGGCTGAACGGGAAGTTGCTGTCGCCGAGTTCGATCGTCACCCGGGACACCTCAAGGCCCAGCGTCTCGGCCACGACCATGGCCATGATGGTCCGCGTCGCGGTCCCGATGTCCTGCGTCCCCGATCGCATCACCACGCTGCCGTCCGGATGAATCTCGCAGTGCGCGCGCGCGCCCTGTCCCGCGCCGCCCCACCGGTTGGCGGAGCAGCCGAGGCCGCGCTTGACGGGGCCGGGCGTGGGATCGCCGGTGACGTGCCGGCGGCTCCAGCCGATGCGCTCGGCGCCGAGCGGGAAGTACTCACGCCACATCGCGTTCGGCGCGAGCGGCGGCAGGTTCCGGAGACGGAACGCGATCGGGTCCATGCGGACACGGTCCGCGAGCTCGTCCATCAGCACTTCGGTGATGAAGCAGCCCTGCGGGTGCCCGGGCGCACGCATCGCGCGCTGCTGTCCCGCGTTGATGTAGACGTCCGTGTGCGCGCGGCGGCGGTTCGGGAAGACGTAGATGTACGGGAGCGGGAAGTCCGACCCGGCCCCGGCGCCGCCCGTGCCCCACGTCTGCGCATCGAAGGCCGTGAGCGCGCCGTCGGCCGCGACGCCCGCCCTGATGCGCGCGAACGCGGAAGGGCGGTTCCCCGTCGCGAGGTGTTCTTCCTTCCGGTCCAGCATCATCTGCACGGGCCGGCCGGCCTGCCGGGCCAGGCGCGCGCAGAGCACGCCCTGCGTATCGGGGCCGAACTTGCTGCCGAAGCCGCCGCCCATGTACTCCGTGATCACGCGGATGTTGGCCTGCGGAATCCTGAGCGCCTGCGCAAAGCCTTCGCGCGTGCCGTGGACCGCCTGCGTGGAGACCCAGGCCGTGAGCCGGTCCCCGTCCCACTCGCAGACGCAGCCGTGCGTCTCGAGCGACACGTGCGTCTGCACCTGCGTGGCGTAGACGGCTTCCACCGTATGGGCCGCGGCGGCAAACCCCGCGTCGAGATCGCCGTCCTCCTGCGCGGTCCCGGTGCGGGTGTTGGACGGCTCGAAGACACGCGGCGACTCGGGCCGCATCGCCTGCTCGACTGTCGCGAGCGCCGGCAGCACCTCCCACTGGATGTCGATGGCGCGCACCGCGTCCGCCGCCTGCTCCTCGGTGTCCGCCGCCAGCGCGGCCACTTCCTCGCCGGGGAACAGCACCTTCTGTCCCGGCTCGATGAACGGCAGCACCACGCGCACGCCGGGCATGGCCTGCGCCCTGGCGACGTCGATGGCTGTCACGCGCGCGTGGGCGTGGGGCGAGCGCAGGATGCGCCCGTACAACATCCCCGGCCGGACGATGTCGAAGGTGTACTTCGCGCGGCCGGTGACCTTGGCGGCCGCGTCGATGCGCGCGACGCGCGTCCCGAGGATCCGCGGCTGTTCGGGCCAGGGGTAGAGCGCGTGCCCCGCGGGCCGCGCCGGCGCCTGGACTTCCGGCACCTGATCAGCCACGGCGTGCCCCGCGTGCCGCCAGCGCGGCGTTGAACAGGCCGACGTTGGTGCCGCAGCGGCAGACGTTGCCGTCCAGCGCGCGCCGGATCTGGTCCGGGGCGGCGTCGGGGTGCTGCTCGAGGAGCGCCACCGTGGTCATGACGAAGCCCGGCGTGCAGAAGCCGCACATGAGCGCATCGTGATCGCAGAAGGCCTGCTGGACCGGATGGAGCGTGTCGCCGTCCGCCAGTCCCTCGATCGTCCGGATGTTCCGCCCCTGGGCCTCGATGGCGAGCATCGAACAGGCGTAGAAGGTTCGCCCCTCGATGATGACGGTGCACGCGCCGCACGCGCCGCGATCGCAGACACGCTTCTGGCCGGTGATCTCCAGCCTCGTCCGGAGGGCATCCAGGAGCGTGACGCGCGGCTCGACCTCGAGCGTGTGTGTCCGGCCGTTGACGGTCAGGGTGACGGGCACGGCGCCAGGCCCCGCGGGCACAGGCCCCTGCGCCTCGCCCTCCCGCACCGCGGCCACGACGGCCGTGGCCACAGAACCGACGCCGACCGTCCGGAAGAAGTCGCGGCGGGAGACGTGGTCGTCTGCTGCCATGATCGGCTCAGCATACACCGCGCGCGCCGACGTAAGGCTGCGCCGCGGCTGTTCCATGGTTGCGGCGGCGGGGCCGCCGTATGCTCTGGGTATCATAGAATGGCCGGCCGCGCGATGCCCCACCCCGCCTCCCCCTTCCATCCCGTGACGCGCGTCGCGCGATCGGCGTGGATTGCCGCGCCGGTCTTCGTGGGCCTGACGATCGCAGCCACGTGGCCGCTCGCGCGCGGGCTCGGCCGCGATGTGCCGTCCGACTACGGCGATCCGCTCTACATGGCGTGGGCCATGGCGTGGGTCATGCGGCAGATCGGCCGCATGCTGACGGGGCACGCCGACGCGTTCACGCACTTCTGGGACGCGAACCAGATGTACCCCGAGCCGGCCACGCTCGCGTTGTCGGATCACTTCATTGCGCAGGCGCTCCCGCTCGCGCCGATCTACTGGCTGACCGGCAACGCCATCCTGACGCTCGGCCTCGCCTACATGCTGGCCTTCGTGCTGATGGGCTTCTGCATGTGGCTGCTCGTGCGCGACATCACGGGCTCGAGCGCCGCGGGCATCCTGGCGGGCGTGGTCTTTGCGTTCAACCCGTACTTCCTGATCCTCGAGCTGCCGCACCTGCAGGTCATCTCCGCGCAGTGGATGCCGCTTGCGCTCTTCGGCCTGCGCCGCTACTTCGAGCACGGGTCGCGCGCCGCGCTTGCGGCCGGCGCCCTCAGCCTGGTCGCGCTCAACCTCTCCGCCGGGTACTACCTCCTCATGTTCCCGCCGTTCGTGCTGCTGTACGTGGCGTGGGAGCTGACGGTGCGCGGGAGATGGCGCCACGCCGGGACCTGGCGGGATCTCGTCGCGGCCGGCCTCGGCACGGTGCTGCTGACGCTGCCCTTCGTGTGGCCGTACATCGCGGCGCAGCAGCGGATCGGGTTCGGCCGCACGGTGGAGGACGCGGCGGCGATGGCCGCCGGCATCGACGGGTACCTGGCCGCTGTCCCGCCGCTCGTTGCCGCCTGCATGCTGGCGGGGCTCGCCCTCGTCGTGGGTGTGACGCTGCGCGTCAAGCGCCTGGGCGGACCGCTGCCGCTGCTCGGCTTCGCGTTCACGGGGCTGGCGCTGGCGTTCTGGCTCTCGCTCGGGCCGACGCCGACAGTGGCGGGCGTCCCCTACCCGTCGCTCGGCCTCTACCGCTGGCTGATCGAGTACGTGCCGGGCATGACGGCCGTGCGCGTCTCGTCACGCTTCGCGGCGGTGTTCGTCATGTTCCTCGCGGTCCTGGCGGGGATGGGCGCCGCGCTGGTCGCGCGCATCCCGCGCGTGGGGCCGGGGCTGGTGCTCGTACTGGCCGGGCTCACGGTCTTCGCCAACGCGCCGCGGCCGTTCCCGCTCAACCTGGAGTCCCCGCCGGCGGACGTCCACGCACCGGCGCCGTACCTGAGGCCCGGGCCCACGGCGCCGCCCGTCTATCGCTACCTGTCGTCCCTTCCTGCCGGCACCATCGTCGCCGAGCTGCCGTTCACGGATCTCTGGTACAACACGCGCTACCTGTACTTCTCCACGTTCCACTGGCACCCGCTCGTGAACGGGTTCACGTCGTTCTTCCCCCCGGGCTTCAACGAGCGCGTGCGCTGGCTGGTCAACCCGGTGCGGACGCCGGACGAAGCCTGGCGCGCGCTCGCCTCCGCCGACACCACGCACGTCGTCCTGCACACCGGCGCGTGGGATGCGGAGTACGCGCGACAGATGGAGGAGTGGCTGGTGAGCCGCGGCGCGCGGCGCGACGGCGCGTTTGATGGCGCGGTGGTGTATGCGATCGACAGGAGTGGGACGAGCGGGCGCTGACGCGCGCGAGGGTAGGAGCGGGAAGGGGGCGGGCGAAGGGGCGCCGGGAACGCGAGTGGCGCCCGGCACGAGCCGGACGCCACCCCGAGTGTTTCGAGACTAGGCCAGGACCTTGATGACCACGCGGCGGTTCTGCGCGCGGCCCTCGCGGGTGCGGTTCTCGCCAGCCGGCTTGGACTCGCCGTAGCTGATGGTGTTCATCTTGTGCAGCGGCACCTGGTGCTGCTCGTAGAGGTAGCGCTTGACGGCTTCGGCGCGCTCGAGGCCGAGGCGCTCGTTGTAGGCGGCATCGCCGACGCTGTCGGTGTGGCCCTCGATCTCGATCCACACGGCCTTCGCGTCCGTCTTGAGCCCGGTCACCATCTGATCGATGGCGGCCTTGGCCTCGTCCGGAAGCTCGGAGGCGCCGAAGCGGAACTTGCCGCTGTCCTCGCTGATGACGGTCTCGAAGATCAGCTTGCGCGTCTCGGCTTCGATGGCCGACGCGCGCGCGTCGGCGCGCTGGCCGACTTCCTGGGCCTGACCCGACGCGGCCTCGGCGGACTTCTGCGCCTCGGTCGCGGCCGTGCCGGCGGCGGCGGCGCGCGTATCGACCTCGCCGATCCGCGCCTCGTTCTGCTTGACGCGCTCCTGCGTCTCCTCGAGGGACCGGCCCATCGTGCCGACCTTCTCGTTGACCTCGCCCACGGACTCGCGGACGAAGCCCTTGGTGGCACACGCCGGCGCCACGGCCAGCGTCACCGCCGAAATCGCCAACACCATCATCTGTTTACGCATAAGGGCCTCCTGGCTCTTTCACCAACCGTGATCAACGTTCACGTGTTCAGTCGTGTCTCAACCGGTGACCTTCCGGCCTCAACGTGTCTTGTCCTGCTGCGACGTACCCGCCGCGCGCGCGGACGGTCAGGTCCTTGCCGCGGGCACGAATCTCGATCGGGTGCCACCCGGAGGCCGTGCCCGGCTCGAAGGCGATCAGGTACACATGCCTGAGTTCGTCCACCACGTCCCTGGCGGCCTTGCTGGCCGCGGCCGGGTTGCTGGCGTAATGGAGCGCGCCGCCGGTCCAGCGCGCCAGGTCCTCGATCGTGCCGACGTCCACGGCGGCCGTGCGCGTCGCCTGCGGCGTGGCGCGCCGGTGGCCCGGGTCGTCGATCGGCAGCACCGTCGCGATGATGTAGACCGGGACGTCAATCGCCGCGGCCACACCCGACACCTCGGCCGGCGTCATGCGACTCGCGGTGTCCACGCCGTCGGTCAGCACGACGACGGCGCGGCGGGGATGCGATCGAGCGGCGACGCGCGCGGATGCTTCCGCAATCGCGTCGTGCAGAGAGGTGGCCCCGAACGGATCGACCTCCCCCAGCGCGCCGTTCAAAGCACGCGTATCGACCGTAAACGGGGCCACCTCTTGCAGCCGGCTGTCAAAAGCAAACAGCGCGGCTTCGTCGCGACCCTCCTCCAGCCAGGACAGGAGGTGGTGGGCCGCAAATTTCGCTGCAGTGAAACGGTCAGCGACGTCCATGCTGCCGCTGATGTCAAACAGGATGGCCACGCTCACCGGCGCGCGGTCCGTCCGGAACTGACTGATCGAACGCGTCTCACCCCGATCCAGCACCTCGAAATCCGTCGCCTCGAGGCCCTTGACGAGCCGCCCCCTGCCGTCGCGCACCGTCGCGCTCACCGACACGAGATCGACCCCCGACCGGAATACCGCCTCCTCCCCGACCTGGGTCTGTGCCGCCGCCGGAAGCGGCGCCAGAAGGAACCACAACCCCAGCGTGCTGCAAGCGAGGAGGCGCTGCTGCATGCCTCTCCCATATCCAAGGAACTTGCCAAGTCTATAAACCATTGATTCCATTGTAGTTCGTGGTCGGAATCCGCGCCGCGCGCACCCAGCCGGACCATGTAAAAGTGTAGCAATTACACGACAGGTGTAGGGACGCCCTGACCCTCGCTGCGCTACTATCTGCTTCACGATGTCCACCCTTGCCGCCCCCGCCATCCGCACCGCCGCGCGCGTCGACCGCTTCACCTACGCCATCAGGAATATCGTCGCCGAAGCGCGAAAAGTTGAGCAGACCGGGAAGAAGGTGCGCTACCTGAACATCGGGGATCCCAACCAGTTCGGCTTCGTGACGCCGCCCCACCTGATCGAGGCCGTCGCGCGGGCCATGCGCGACGGACACAACGGCTACACGGCATCGCCGGGCATCGTCGAGGCGCGCGAGGCCGTGGCGGCGGACTTCTCGGCGCGCGGCGTCGAGGTCTCGCCGGACCGCGTGCTCATTACTTCGGGCACATCGGAAGGCATCGAACTCGCCCTGACGGGCATCGTGGACGAGGGCGAGGAGGTGCTGGTGCCGTCACCGACCTACCCGCTCTATACGGCCGTGCTCGCGAAGATCGGCGCCACGCCCGTTTACTACCGGACCGATCACGCCAACGGGTGGATGCCGGATCTCGATCACCTCCGCCAGGCCATCACGCCGCGCACGCGGGCGCTCGTCGTCATCGATCCCAATAACCCCACGGGCGCGATCTATCCGGATGAGGTCCGGCGATCCCTGATCGCGATCGCCGAGGAGCGCGGCCTCGTGATCCTCGCCGACGAGGTCTACGGGGACCTGGCCTACGACGGCCCGGTGCCGCCGATGGCGCTGCTGGCGCCCAACGCGCCGATCATCTCCTATTCCAGCCTGTCGAAGGCGTACCTGGCCCCGGGCTGGCGCGCCGGCTGGATGGCCGTCGGGCCGACGCCGCGGCTGGACGGGGCGCTCGCGGCCATCAAGAAGCTGGCGGACGGCCGCCTCTGCAGTCCCGGCCCGATGCAGTACGCCGTGACGGCGGCACTGACGGGAGACCGGTCCCATCAGGAAACGTTCCGCGCGGACCTCCGGCAGCGCGCGGCGCTCACGACGGAGCGGCTGAACCGGATTCCGGGGATGTCGTGCGTGGCGCCGAAGGGCGCGTTCTACGCGATGCCGAAGATGACCCTGCCGCCGGGAACCACCGACCAGGACTACGTCCTCGGCCTCCTCCGCGCGACGGGCATCCTCGTCGTCTATGGGTCCGGCTTCGGGACCGAGGCCGCCGACGGCTTCTTCCGCGTCGTGTTCCTGGCGCCCCCCGCCGAGCTCGAGGCCATCTACGCCGACATGGCCGCCTACGAGATGTGACGGAATGTGACCGGGACGGGCACGGTTACATCGAGTTCGCAGCAATAATTGCCAGGTGACGCCGGTTGACCGTCGCAGGTCGGTCCTGTGCCTGCTGGCGTACCTTGCCCTCACGCTGATCTTCACCTGGCCGGTCGGCCCGGGGCTGACGCGGGACGTCCCCGGCGATCTGGGCGACTCCCTCCTCAACATGTGGATCCTCGCCTGGGGCGTGGACCACCTGCCCGGGCTCCTGGCCGGACCGGCCGGATGGCACGCCTTCTGGAACGGCAACATCTTCCATCCCGAGCCCTCCACGCTGGCGCTCTCGGAACACCTCTTCGGACAGGCGCTCCAGATTGCGCCCGTCTACGCGCTGACGGGCAACATCATCCTCGGCTACAACCTCCTGTTCCTCTCGACGTTCGTCCTGTCCGCCTTCGGCGCGTACCTGCTCGTCCGCGACCTGACCGGAGACTGGCGCGCGGCCTTCGTCGCCGGACTCGTCTACGGCTTCCTCCCCTATCGCATCGCGCAGATCGCGCACATCCAGATCCTGAGCTCGCAGTGGATGCCCTTCGTCCTCTGGGGACTGCACCGCTACATCGCGCGCGGGTCCGTTCGCGGCCTCGCGGGCGGCACCGCGGCGCTCGTCATGCAGAACTGGTCCTGCGGCTACTACCTCCTCTACTTCGCCCCGTTCGTGCCGCTCTTCGCCGTCCACCAACTGGCGGCCGCGAACCGGTTGCGCGACACACGGGCGTGGATCGCCCTGACGACGGCCGGCCTCGTCACTGCCGCGCTGACCGTCCCCTTCCTCCTCCCGTACCTCGACGCGCAGCGCCTCTTCGGCTTCGAGCGCCCGCTCGGCGAGGTCGTCCACTACTCCGCCAACATCCGGTCCTATGCCACCGCATCGGACTTCGTGCACCTGTGGGGCGAACGGCTGCGGCTGCACCCGCGGGCCGAGGGCGAGACGTTCCTCGGCGTGACGGCCGTCCTCCTCGCCGCCGTGGCCATCGCCGCGTCGGTGGCCGCCGCGCGCCCGCGCGTCCCATCGTCGGGCGCACGCCGCTGGGACTGGCGCCGTCTGGCGGCCGTGCTGCTGGCCGCGGCCGCGCTCCTCCAGGTGACCGTCTTCCTGGTCCTCCTGATCGCCGGCGGCTTCGTCCTGGACATCGCCGGCTTCTCCATCCGCGCGACGACGCCCGTCCGTCAACTGGCACAGTCGGCGGCGGCGCTGGCCGCGCTCATGGCGGTGTCCCCGTTCGCGCGCGCGTGGGCCGCGCGCTGGCTGCGGTCGCCCGTCCCGTTCTTCCTCGCGTGCGCGATCGGGGCCGTCTGGCTGTCGCTCGGTCCGCAGCCCGCGACGGGCCCGCACCTCATCTCGGGCATGGGCCTGTACGGCGTCCTCTACGACTACGTTCCCGGCTTTACGGGCCTCCGCGTCCCCGCGCGCTTCGCGATGGTGGCGGGCCTCTTCCTCTCCGTGCTGGCCGGCTTCGGCGCGGCCGTGATCACCCGTCGATCGCGGTGGGGCACGGCGATCGTGTGGAGCGCGGCTGTCCTGGTGATGGCCGACGCGGCCGCCATGCCGCTGGCCGTCAATCGCACGTGGGGCGAAGAGGAGGCCACGCCCCCGGGACGCGTGTATCCGGCCGCCAGTGCGCCGCCTGTCTATCACCGCATCCGGGCGCTCCCGCCGGGGACGGCGGTCGTGGAGTTCCCGTTCGGCGATCCCGCGTGGGAGATCCGCTACGTCTACTACGCCGCGATGCACGGCAAGCCGATCCTCAACGGGTACAGCGGCGCGTACCCGCCCGCGTACCGCCGCCGCGTCGCGGCACTCCGCCTGCGCGCCGTGGCGCCGGACCTCGCCTGGCGCACGCTCGTCGACACCGGGATCACGCACGCCATCGTCCATGCGCCGGCGTTTGCCGATCCGACGGAACCCCCGGCGGTCGCCGCCTGGCTCGACGCACGCGGCGCCAGGCCCGTCGAGCGCTTCCCGGACGGCGACGTGCTGTACGAGTTGCCGAACCGAGGGGTGCAGCCCTGAGCGAGGCGCCGAGTCGAAGGGTATACTCGCCGGATGCGCGTCGACCCGCTTGCCTACCTCGGCCTCGAGCTCGAGTCCCTCAAGTCGCAAGGCCTCTACAGGAAGCTCCGGGTCCTCGAAGGCGAGCCGCTTGCCCACGCGACCTTCGACCATCGGTCCGTCGTCAACCTCTCGTCGAACAACTACCTCGGGCTCGCCACGCACCCGCGGCTCCGCCAGGCCGCGCTCGACGCCGTCGAGCGGTTCGGCGTCGGCTCCGGCGCCGTGCGCACCATCGCCGGGACGATGGAGATCCACATGGAGCTCGAGCGGCGGCTGGCCGCGTTCAAGCACGTCGAGTCGGTCGTCGTCTTCCAGAGCGGCTTCACGGCCAACGCGGGGACGGTGTCCTCCGTGCTCTCGAAGGAAGACGTGATCATCTCGGATCAGTTGAACCACGCGAGCATCATCGACGGCGCGCGGCTGAGCCGCGCCACCATCAAGGTCTTTCCGCACAAGGACGTGGATGCGGCACGCGCCATCCTCAGGGACCTGCCCGCCGGCCCGCGCAAGCTGCTCATCACGGACGGCGTCTTCTCCATGGACGGCGACCTCGGCCCGCTTCCGGACCTCTGCGCGGCCGCGGAAGAGTACGGCGCCATCATGATGGTGGACGATGCCCACGCGAGCGGGGTGTTCGGGAAGAACGGCAGCGGCACCGTGGATCACTTCGGGTGCCATGGCCGCGTGGACATCCAGGTCGGCACGCTCTCCAAGGCGATCGGCGTGCTCGGCGGCTACGTCGCCGGCACCAGGTCGCTCGTCGAGTTCCTCTACCACCGCGCGCGTCCGTTCCTCTTCTCCACCTCGCACCCGCCGGCCGTCGCCGCGGCCTGCATTGCCGCGATCGACGTCCTCGAGTCCGAGCCGCAGTGGATCGAACGGCTCTGGGACAACACGCGCTTCCTGAAGGACGGGCTGCGCGGCCTCGGCTTCGACACGGGCGTCAGCGAAAGCCCCATCACGCCCGTCATCGTCGGCGAGGCGGGCAAGGCGATGGCCATGTCCGACGCGCTGTTCGGGAAGGGCGTCTTCGCGCAGGGGATCGGCTTCCCGACCGTTGCAAAGGATCAGGCGCGCCTCCGCGTGATGCCGTCCGCCACGCACACGCGCGAGGACCTGCAGTACGCGCTGGACATGTTCGGCCAGGTCGGCCGGGAGCTGGGCGTGATCTGACACGCCGTCCCGGAAGGACCTGCGACCGCACGGCGAGGCAGACATGACACGCCGAACATCCGCTCACCGAGTGCCGTAGTACCACACGATGCCTGCCGGCTCCAGGGCGCGGGATTTCTTCTCCACCTACACGCGGGACCTCAACGCCGAGGACTTCGGCAAGCTGTTCACGCGCGAGACGCCGGAGGCCTACCGCTTCTTCGCCCGCGGCGTGAACCTGGCGGAACTCGAGGGGCTGCCGTGGTACCAGCGCTGCATGGCGTACGTGAAGGGCTTCTTCATGGCCTTCACGATGCGCCTGTCGCCGGCGCGGCGGGCCATCTACGGGCTCGCGCTCGTCGCGTCCGTCGTCGGCCTGCTGGAGCTCTTCCAGGGGTTCGGCGTCATGAGCATCCGGATGCCCATCGCGCTGTTCTTCGTCCGGCTGGGCATCCCGGCGCCGGTGTTCGCCGACGGCACGCTCTGGCTGCTCTCCGGCTTCCTGCTCCTGAACCTGCTCGTCCTGCTGGAGGTGGCGGACCGCCTGTCCCTCAAGCGCGACCTGGAGGTCGCCCGCGAGATCCAGCGGGCGATGCTCCCGGAGGGCACGTGGTCGGGGCCCGGCGTCGAAGCGTACGGGCTGACGGAGCCCGCCAACACGGTGGGTGGAGACTTCTACGACATCCTGCCGCGCGAGGATGGCACGGTGGTCCTCGCGCTCGGGGACGTGGCGGGCAAGGCGAGCCCGGCCGCCCTCCTGATGGCGCTGCTGCTCGCGATGCTCCGCACGCTGATCGACGAGGACCTGCCCCTGCCCGCGCTGGCGCGCCGCCTGAACATCCAGGTGGCGCGGCAGGCACCGGCCTCGCGGTTCATCACGCTCTTCCTCGCGTCGTTCGACTGCGCCACCGGACGGCTCCGCTTCGTCAACGCGGGCCAGAACCCGCCGCTCCTGCGCCGCGCGGACGGCGCCATCGAACGCCTCAGCACGGGCGGCATCGCGCTCGGCATGTTCGACGGGTCCGAGTACGAGCAGGGGGAGACCGTGCTCGCCCCGGGCGAGGCAATCATCATGTACACGGACGGCATCACCGAGGCGGAGAGCCCGGACGGCACGCCGTTCGACGAAGCCGGCCTGGAGCGGACGCTGGCGCTGCACGCCGGGACCTACGCCACCTCGGCGGCGGCCGAGCTCGGACAGGCCGTTTTTGATGCCGTTTCGCGCCACAGGCGGGACCAGCGGCTCGCGGACGACCTCACCGTCCTGGTCCTGAGCCGTCACATGAATTCGATAGCCCAGACGCCGCAAACTGGCGTCTAATTCCCCTATGCGGGGGGCGCTTGTCCTGTGCGCGGCCGTCCTGCTGTCCCTGCCGGCCGCGGCGCAATCGACCGTCGAGACCCAGAGCGCCGAAGATCTGTCCGTCGGCGCCTTCCTGCAGGCCGTGGAAACGGCCATCTCCACCATGGATCGGGCGCGGTGGGTGGACCTGCTCTCCGCCAACGCCGATCGCGAGCAGGCGCTGGACTTCTTCGACGCGATGGTGCCGCAGGGCATCACGCGCACCGTGGTCCGGGAGCGGGACCGCGTGCCGCTGGCCGGCACGCTGCCCGGGGAGGGCTTCCGGCTCGTCACCGAGGTGTTCCTCGAGACGGGTCCGCGCGGACGCATTGCGACATGGCGCCTGGACATCCGCCGCCCGCGCGGCGAGGACCTCGGTCCGCAGCCGTGGCGCGTCGTCGCCCAGGATCGCCTGTCCTCCATCGAGGGCCTGCACCGGCTCGACCTCCATCCGGAGAAGCAGTTCGGCGCGCACGACCTGGTCCTGCGATCCGTGGACCTCGAGGTGCGGCTGCCGAGCGGACAGGTCTTCGTGGCGGAAACACCGGAGGGCATCACGGTCCTCGTCCTCCTCGGCGACGGGACGATGGTGTTTTCGCCGCAGCCGAAGGAGGAGCAGGGGCAGGTCCGCATCTTCGCGGGCGCCGATGTCCTGGAATCCGCCTTCACGTGGGCGTTCATCCGGCTCAGCCCGTTTGCCTTCGACTCGCTCGTGGACGAGTCCATGCTGGTGGCGGAGCCGGTGAACAGCCGCTCGTTCCGGCGGGCGCAGGACATCTTCGACGACGAGGTGGGCAACTCCTTCAGCCTGGACCTGAGCGACCTCAGCCGCGAGACGTGGTCGCTGCTCCCGCAGCCGGGTGACTTCGTCGCCGAGATCCGCACGCGCCGGCACGACAAGCTCACCTACGCGCGGTCCACGAGCGAGCCCGAGGACGTGTCGCTCTTCCAGCGCGCACGCAAGCGCAACATCTCCATCTATGCTTCGGAGCAGAAGCTCGCGAGCCGCGGCCGCTTCTACGACGAGGACGACCTCGTCGAGTACGACATCCTCGACTACAACGTGGACGCCGCCTTCTCGCCCGAGCGCGAGTGGCTGGACGGGCGGGCGCGCATCCGGCTGCGCACGCGCTCGTTTGCCGTGTCGGCCATCACGCTCAAGCTCGCGGAGGCGCTCACCGTCAACTCCGTGGTCAGCGACGAGCTGGGACGGCTCCTCTTCCTCCGCGTCCGCAACCAGAACAGCATCGTCATCAACCTGCCGTCGCCTGTCGGGCGCGACTTCCCGCTGACGCTGACCGTGTCCTACCAGGGACGGCTGCCGCGGCAGGGGATCAACGACGAGTCCGTGGCCGTGGGGGCGGACGCGCAGGGGCGCGAGGCGGTGCCGCGGGTCGACATCGACCTGCCGCTGGTGCCCGCGGAGCCCAACTGGCTCTTCAGCAACCGGGCCCAGTGGTACCCGCAGGGCCAGGTGACGGACTACGCCACCGCGACGCTGCGCATCACGGTGCCGTCCGAGTACACCGTGGTCGCGAGCGGGATCCCCGCCGTGGAGTCCCCCATCGTCGTCGACGCGCTGCCGAACGGGACCGGCGGGCGGGCGCTCTACGTGTTCTCCGCCTCGCAGCCGGTGCGGTACCTGAGCATGGTCGTCAGCAAGATGAACCGGGCGGACGCGGCGACCGTTGCGCTGGATCTGGTACCGCCCGCAAGCGCGGCGACGAACGGCCGCAAGCCGGGCGCGGCACCGCGGACGTCACAGTGGCCGCCTGTCGGCTCGCGCAATACGGTGCTCCTGACGATCGAGGCCAACCGGCGGCAGGAGGCGCGCGGGCGCGATGCGCTGCCGACGGTGGCCGAGATCCTGCGGCTGTATGCGTCGCTGACGGGCGACATTCCCTACGACGCGCTCACGGTGGCCATGGTCGAGCACGCGCTGCCGGGGGGGCATGCGCCGGGCTACGTGGCCATCCTGAACAACCCGCCGCCGACGACGCCGCACACGTGGCGCAACGATCCCGCGGCGTTCTCCGGGTTCCCGGAGTTCTTCCTCGCGCACGAGCTCGCGCACCAGTGGTTCGGCCAGGCGGTCGGGTGGAAGAACTACCACGAGCAGTGGCTGAGCGAAGGCATGGCGCAGTACTTCGCCGCGCTCTACGCGCGCGAGCGGCGCGGGGAGCAGGCCTTCCGCGACATCCTCAAGCAGTTCCGCCGCTGGGCGCTGCAGGAGTCCGTGCAGGGACCGATCTATCTCGGCTATCGCCTCGGCCACATCAAGGGCGAGTCCAGCGTCTTCCGGGCGCTCGTGTACAACAAGGGCGCCGGCGTGCTCCACATGCTCCGGCAGCTCGTGGGGGACGCGGCGTTCTTCCGCGGCATCAAGCGGTACTACGCCGAGAACCGCTTCGCGAAGGCCGGGACGGACGATCTGCGCAAGGCGATGGAAGCGGAGAGCGACCGCGACCTCTCGCGGTTCTTCGAGCGCTGGATCATGGACGCCGAGATTCCGCGCGTGCGCTACTCGTGGACGATCACCGGCGATGAGGCGCTGGTCCGCCTGGAGCAGCCGGGCGAGGTGTTCGACGTGCCGGTAACGGTGAGCGTCGTGTACAGCGACGGGCGCGTCGTGGAGCAGGTCGTCGCCGCGACGGAGGCTGTCGTCGAGGCGCGGATTCCGGTCAGCGGACCGGTGCGGAGCATCGAGGTGAATCAGGACAACGCGGCGCTGGCGAACTTCGACCGCGTGCGGTGAGGGGGCGCGCCGCACCTCCCCCGAACCTCCCCCGCACCTCCCCGAACCTCCCCGAACCTCCCCCGAACCTCCCCAGAACCCTCCCCAGAACCCTCCCGAACCTCCCCCGAACCTCCCCCTGTTCCCATCCAATCCCGCGTGCGGTAATGTGCCGTCGTGCGCTCCGTACTCGAGTGGCTGCTCGCGCTCGGCGTGCTGGCGGCGGTGGTCTGGGTGGTCGCTCCGGTCGTGATCCGGTGGCTGCCGCTCGTCGACGACCCGATCACGCTCGTGGAGTCGGCCAGCCCGGCCATGCCGCGGGGCATCCCGGACTCCGCCGAGAGCATGCCGTTCCTGATGCTGCCGGACGGCACGGTGGTCCGCGTCGGCGCCGAGGAACGCACCCTCCGCCCCGTCATCGCCCGCTGGCTCGCCAGCGCCCCCGAGACCGAGGACGGCGTCTTCGGCGAGCGCCACATTGCTGCCTACCGCATCGAGAACAGCCGCTTCTGGGTCATTTTCGAACGCACGGCCCCGAACACGGAGCGAAGGGTGACGGCCATCTACGTGCAGTAGGAAGGTCGCGCCGAACCTCCCAGAACCTCCCCGAACCACCCCCGAACCTCCCCAGAACCTCCCCCTGAGTTATCATTTCCCTGTGGAAACCGTCACATTGACCATCGATGGCCGGCAGATGTCGGTGCCCAGGGGCACCACGGTGCTGCAGGCGGCGATCGAAGCCGGCATCCAGGTGCCGTACTACTGCTATCACCCGGGCCTGGGCATCGATGCGTCGTGCCGTGTCTGCCTCGTGAAAATCGAGAAGATGGCCAAGCTGCAGACGTCGTGCTCGACGCCGGTGGCCGAGGGCATGGTGGTGCACACCCAGGATCCGGAGGCCGTCGAGGGCCGGGCGGGCGTGTTCGAGTTCCTGCTGATCAACCACCCGCTGGACTGCCCGGTCTGCGACAAGGGCGGCGAGTGCCCGCTCCAGGACTTCTCCTACAAGTTCGGCAACGACGCCAGCCGCATGGACTTCCGGCGCCGGACCTTCGATGGCGAGGGCGTCAAGGCGGACGTGGACTTCGGCCCGACGCTGATGCTCAACCGCAACCGCTGCATCATGTGCACGCGGTGCCAGCGCTTCATGGCCGAAGTGGACGGCGACGCGCAGATCGGCGTCATCAACCGCGGCAACGGCAGCGAGATCGCCACGTTCAACGAGCAGGGGATCCACTCGGTCCTCTCGGGCAACCTGATGGACGTCTGCCCGGTCGGCGCCATCACGACGAAGCAGTATCGCTTCCGCTCGCGGCCGTGGGACAACCCGCAGGCCGTGGACACGACGTGCACGCTCTGCTCGAAGGGCTGCAGCACGACGGCGTGGCTCAAGGCCAAGCCGGAGTGGGCAAAGGGATCCCGCCTCGTGCGGATCACGCCGCGGCACAACCCGGACGTCAACGACTTCTGGATGTGCGACATCGGCCGGTTCCAGTACCTGTGGGTCGAAGGCGACGATCGCCTCCGCCGGCCGCACCTGGCGGCCCGGGACGGGCAGCAGGCCGTCACGTGGAAGGACGCGCTCGTCAAGGTGCGCGACCTGCTCAACGAGGCCGGCCAGCAGGACCCGGCGGCCGTCCGCCTGCTGGTCTCCGCGCACGCGTCGCACGAGGAACTGTTCCTCATCCGGCGCCTGGCCCGGGACCTGAAGGGCGAGGACGGGCTCGCGCACGTGCACGTGGCGTGGAAGCGCAGCGAGAAGCAGCAGCCGGCGGCCACGAAGTTCCACGTGCCCGCGACCGACGCGCCCAACGTGTCCGGCGCCCACGACCTGGGCTTTGCGGTGGGTGCCGGCCTGGACGGCGAAGCGGACCTCTCCGCGCTGCGCGCGGCCGTCGATCAGGGGCGCGTCTCGGTGCTCTACATCGTGGACCCCGGCCCCGACGGCTCGATGGGCAACCTGGACTGGGTCGTGGAAGCGCGCAAGAGCGGGCGCCTGGCCACGATCATCTACCAGGGCGTGCTCAACACCGCGCTGGCGCAGGCGGCGGACGTCGTCCTGCCGGGCGCGGCATGGGTCGAGAAAGAGGCCACCTACACCAACGATCAGGGCCGCGTGCAGGCGGTCTCGAAGGCCATCAACCCGCCGGGGGAGGCGGTGCCCGACTGGCAGATCCTGACCAGTGTGGCCGCCGCGCTCGGACTGCCCTATCCCTACACCACCGCCGCGCAGGTGCGCGCCGAGGTGGCCGAGTCCCTCGCGGGGAACCCGGCCTATGCCGGGCTCGGCGAGCGCACGTTCAACCAGCCGGTGAGCGCGGAGCACTGGCTGCAGTCGAGCAACCCGATGGAGCGCATGAAGTGGAACGACATGTTCCAGGACCTGCCGCCCGTCAAGGGGCACAACGTGCAGATGGAGAACGCGCCGGTGGCGGCCGTCATCCCGCTGCGGCTGGTGACGGAAGAGATCTCGCGCGGTTAGCCGCGGTTCCCGCGCGCGCCGGTTATCGCTTGGGTTATTCTGGGGCGCGATGACGCGCCGCCCCGTTCGCCTGCTCGTGCTGCTCGTCGCCATTGTCGTGACGGCAGGCGCGGCGTGGCGGATGACGACGAACGAGCGTCACCGGGCGAGCGTGAGGGCGGAGGCACAGGCGACGGACGTCGCCGCGGCTCGCATCACTGACGGCCTCGCCGAGTTGCGTGCCGCCCTGCACGCGTATGTCGCACCCGGGCAGGGCGACGAGTTCTGGCCCCGCCGTGCGGCCACGCTCCTCTCGGACACCCGTGCGGGCATCCTGGACGTCGATGCTCCCGCCACCGTGGCCGGGCACCCGCTGGCCGCCCAGACCATCGATCAGCTCGACAGGCTTGTGGCCCTGGAGACGCGCGCGCGCGAGGCCGTGGAGGCCGGGCAGCCCGTCCTGGCCGGCGATCTCATCTTTACCGACGCCCGGGACCACATCGCGGAGATCGGGCAACAGGTCTCCGCCGCGCGGCAGACCATGGCACGCGTTGCGTCCTCCCGCGACGTCGGCATCACCAACGAACAGTCGCTGCTCGCGGGCGCGGTGCTCGCCACCTGGATCTTCGTAGCCATGCTGCTGGTCCCCGTGCCGACCTCGTCGCCTGTGCCGGGCCGGGCCGCGTCCGTTGGCACCGCGGTGCCCGGCACCGATCTCGCGCTCCACGCCGAGGAGGCCGCGCCCGATCCGGGCGCGGAGTCGGCCACCATCGTGTGGACGGGAGGCGAGCCGGATGCATCGCCCTCGTCGCCGGCGCCGGACGTCGTCGAGCCGGCGTCAGCCGCCCTCGCCCTGCCGGCCGCGCTGTCCTCGCTTGCGGATGTCTGCTCCGCGATGGGCCGCGTGACGGACGTCGGCGATCTCGACGCGCTCCTCCCGTCCAGTGCCACTCTCCTCGGCGCCACCGGCCTCATCGTCTGGGTGGCGGGAGAGGGCGGGACGAGCCTGGCGCCCGCCGCCGCCTGCGGCTACGACGCACGGACGCTGGGACGCATCGGCAGCATCCCGCTGACGGAGGACAACCTCACCGTCACGGCCTTCCGGACCGGCGCAGCCGCCAGGTCGGCGAGCGGCCTGCGGCCGCGAGCGGTGGCGGTTCCGCTGGTCTCGACGTCCGGCACGGTCGGCGTCCTCGCCGCGGAGGTGCGGCCGGACCAGGACATGGATACCGTGACCGCGCTGGCGACGGTCATCGCCGCGCAGATGGCGACGCTCTTCCAGCCACCTGCCGCACCGGCGGACGCCGTCACGCCGGCCGGAGAGATGGCGACCGACGATCCCGAGCCCGCGCCGCGCGAAGCGGAAGC
>CAZUGF010000061.1:0-27974 GCA_964619705.1 uncultured Bifidobacteriaceae bacterium | reverse complement strand
GCTGAAGCTCCGCCCTGCATGGCGACTGAAGCGGCACAAGGTAATACACAAGCATTACGATCGACGGCCGTCCGCGTCGCTACCATCGGGTGAGGAGGCCTCATCATGCTGCTTCATCCCAAGGGCACGCGAGCCCGCGTGCTCCTGTCGTCGGTCTTCAAGCCCTTTGCCCGGGACGATGAGTTCGGCAGCCGCGCCATCAACCCGGTGGAGCTGTACCACAACCAGGTGACGCGGGCGCAGGGGCCGTTCTCGCTGCGCTTGTTCCACCGCACCTGGAGCCTGATGCTTCTCCAGGAGAACATCTCGGCGCCGTGCACCGTGCTGGACTTCCCCACGCGCGAGCACTTCGTGCGCGAGCTGACGTCCCACGCGTACGACATCGTCGGCCTGACGGGCATCATCGTCAACGTCGGCAAGGTGCGCGAGATGTGCCGGCTGGTGCGCCGCCACTCCCCGCGCTCCACCCTCGTCGTCGGCGGGCACGTAACGGCCATTCCGGGCATCGAGCGGCTGATCGACGCCGATCACATCGTGAAGGGCGAGGGCGTGGCGTGGCTCCGCGCGTTTCTCGGGGAAGAGGGCGGGCACCGGCTCGCCCATCCGCTGATCCCGTCGTCGTTCGGCTTCCGGCTGATGGGCCTGCCGGCGCCGCGCGGCGGCGGCAACGCCGCGGCCACCATCATCCCGTCCGTCGGGTGTCCCATGGGCTGCAACTTCTGCACGACCTCCGAGTTCTTCGGCGGCAAGGGGAAGATGGTGACGTTCCTCGAACGCGGCGAGGACGTGTTCCGCGCGATGGCCGAGGCGGAGGCGGGCCTGGGCGCCCGCGCGTTCTTCATGATGGACGAGAACTTCCTGCTCTACCGGAAGCGCGCCCTCGAGCTGCTGGCGCTGATGAAGGCGCACGGCAAGGCGTGGTCGCTCTACGTGTTCTCCTCCGCGAACGCCATCCGGAAGTACGACGTGCGCCAGCTCGTGGAACTGGGCGTCGAGTGGATCTGGCTGGGGCTCGAGTCGGCGGACAACCGCTACCCGAAGCTGAAAGGGACGGACACGATCGCGCTGGCGGGCGAGTTGCAGTCCCACGGCATCCGCGTGCACGGGTCCACCATCATCGGCCTCGAGCACCACACGCCCGGCAACATCGATGACGTCATCGCGCATGCCGTCGCGCACGAGACGGTGTTCCACCAGTTCATGCTCTACACGCCGGTGCCCGGCACGCCGCTCTATCGCGAGGTGGAGGCGGAAGGGCGGCTCCTGCCGGACGTGGACCTGGCCGACATCCACGGCCAGCACCGGTTCAACTTCCGGCACGCCGCCATCTCCGGGGACGAGTCGAAGACCTTCCTGGACCGCGCGTTCCGCCGCGACTTCGACGTCAACGGTCCGAGTCTCTACCGGTTGATGGCCAACATGCTGACCGGCTGGCGGCGCTACCGCGACGACCCCGATCCCCGTGTGCGGGCGCGCGTGCACGGCGAAGCCTCGCAGTTGCGCCGGGGGTACGGCGCCGCGCTCTGGGCGATGGAGAAGTACCTCGCGGAGTCGAACCGCGCGGTCAGCGACCGGATTGCCGACCTTCGCCGGCAGGTCGAACGCGAGGTCGGCGGGCTGTCGCCGGTGATCGACAGGCTCGTGGGGCCGATACTCCTGTGGAGTGCCCGGCGCGACGCCCGGCTCGCCCCGGCCGGCCGCGTCCTCGAGCCGCGGACGTTCGTGGACCGCCGCCGTTGGCACATGGCCTGACGTTCGCCCGGCCGACGGCGGAAGCCGTCACGGTTCGGACGGGCTGGCCGCAGGGCTCGCGTCACGTTCAGCGGATGCATCGGCCTTATACTCGGAGAGTGGTGTTCCTGACCCGGCGGCTGACGGCCCTCGCGACGATGCTCGCGCTGTCCGGCGCCCCGGCGGTCTTCTCCGCGTGCATTGCGCTCTGTCTCCCCGCGTCGCCCGCGGCGGCGGTGACGCACGCGCACGGCGCGCCCTTGGGAGAACCGGCGCCGGATGCGACGGACGGCGGACACGCTCACCACGCGCCTCACGCGGCCCCCGCGTCTGTCGAGGGTCCTGCCCCTGCGAACGAGATGCGGGACGCACGCGTCGGCGCGGCACACGGCGCGTGCTGCCCCGACGAGGCCGCGTCCGTGACGAGTCTCGGTGTGCAGCGCGCGAGTCATCGCGCGGACGCGACGCCGATGGCCGTCCCTGTCGCACCGTTCTTCGCGACGGCAACCCCTCACGTCAGAATCACGCATGAGCCGCCGATCGCACCACCGGCGCCTCCCACCGCCCCGCTCGTTCTCCGGATCTGATCCCTCCGCCTGCGCGCGTTCCGCGCGCCCATCGTCACGTGTCAGCCGCCGGCAGCCGCGGCGGTGGAGGTTCCTGCACCGTCGCGCCCGTGCGGGCCTTCCGTGGCACACACGCCTTGATCAACAGATCCGGAGTCCGTTCATGAGCGTCAGTCCGTCCGTTCAACCATGCCACCCTGGTCCGTCGCGGCGCACGTTCGTCAAGGGACTCGCCATCGGAGGGGCCGCCGCCAGCGTGGGCCTGCTGCGCCAGCCCCTCCGGGCCCAGACGCGACAGCGCCGGGAGCCGGCGGTGCTGTCCGGCGAGGTGTTTGTCCTCCGCATCGGCGAGACCGCCATCAACATCACCGGCCGTCCGCGCACGGCCCTGACCATCAACGACTCGCTGCCGGGGCCGCTGCTGCGGTGGACGGAGGGTGACACGATCTCGCTGCGCGTGGAGAACGCCCTCGACGACGATACGTCCATCCACTGGCACGGGATCCTGCTGCCCGCCAACATGGACGGCGTGCCGGGCCTCAGCTTCGCGGGCATCCATCCGGGCCAGACGTACGAGTACCGCTTCACGGTGAAGCAGCACGGTACCTACTGGTACCACAGCCACTCCGGCTTCCAGGAGCAGCAGGGCGTCTACGGGCCGCTCCTCATCGAGCCGCGGGAGCCGGAGCCGTTCCAGTACGACCGCGAGCATGTCGTGATGCTGACGGACTGGACGGATGAACGCCCGGACCGCATGTTCGCCAGGCTCAAGAAGCGATCGGACTACTACAACTTCCGCCAGCGCACGCTCGGGACGTTCCTGGGCGACGTGCGCGCGCACGGGCTCCGCGCCACCCTGGCCGAACGGAGCCAGTGGGGCCGGATGCGGATGAGCGCCGCCGACCTGGCCGACGTCACGGGCTCCACCTACACGTACCTCATGAACGGGCTGCCGCCGGCCGCCAACTGGACGGGCCTCTTCACGCACGGGGAGAAGGTACGCCTGCGGCTCATCAACGGCTCGGCGATGTCGTACTTCGACGTCCGGCTCCCCGGCCTCGCGATGACCGTCGTGGCCGCTGACGGGCTTCCCGTCCGGCCGGTCACGGTCGACGAGCTCCGTATTGCTGTCGCGGAAACCTTCGACGTGATCGTCGAGCCCATCGGCGCGGACGCGTTCACGATCCTGGCGCAGGCGATGGATCGCACCGGCTTCGCGGCCGGCACGCTCGCGACGCGAGCCGGCCTCGCGGCCGCCGTGCCCGAGCTCGACCCTCGTCCCGTGCTCACCATGGCCGAGATGGGGCACGGCATGGGGCACGACATGGACCACGACGCGAGCCCTCAACCCGCGACGCCGGCTGCGGCCGATCCGCACGCCGGGCACGCGATGCCTCCATCCGCTGGAGACGGCGGGTCCCACGCGGCCGGAGGGATGCCGGCGCACCCGCCGAGCGAACAGGGCAACCCGCTCGTGGACATGCAGACGATGGCCCCGTCGTCAAGGCTCGACGACCCGGGCATCGGCCTGCGGGAGAACGGCCGTCGGGTGCTGACCTACGCGGATCTCACGAGCGCCTTCGACGACCCGGATGGCCGCGAGCCCACGCGCACGATCGAGCTGCACCTGACCGGTCACATGGGACGCTTCGTCTGGTCGTTCGACGGCGTCACGTTATCCGGTGCGGATCCCATCCGCCTCACCTACGGCGAGCGCGTCCGCATCGTCCTGGTGAACGACACGATGATGACGCATCCCATCCATCTCCACGGCATGTGGAGCGACCTCGAAGACGACGCGGGCAGGTTCAAGGTCCGGAAGCACACGATCGACATGCCGCCCGGCAGCCGTCGCACCTATCGCGTGACGGCCGATGCCCTCGGCCGCTGGGCGTACCACTGCCACCTGCTGTTCCACATGGAGGCCGGCATGTTCCGAGAAGTGCGCGTGGAAGAGGGCCGGCTGTCATGACGAGGACATTGTGGCTGCTGGTCCTCCTCTCCGCGCTTGGCGTCCCACACGAGACGCGCGCCCAGGCGCGAGCCCAGACGCCAGCCGTCCCGCACGCGCACGTGCCGCCGCCGCCGGCTCCAGCCCCTCCCAGCCTGCCGCCGTCCTCGGACGATCACGCGGCGCACCAGGAGCCGGTGGTCCCGCTGCCGCCGTTCATTCCACCGCTGACGGATACCGACCGTGAGGCCGCGTTCCCGGACGTGCAGGGCCACAGCGTGCACGACGATGCGGTGCACTACTTCGTGCTGTTCGATCAGTTCGAAGCGCAGGCGGGTGGCGGCGCCGACGGGTTCAGTTGGGACACCAAGGGCTGGGTCGGCCGCAATCGGGATCGTCTCTGGTTTCGCGCCGAAGGGGAGCGTGCGGGCGGCCGATTCGAACAGGCCCAGACCAACATCCTGTACGGGCGCGCCATCTCGCCGTGGTGGGACCTCACCGCGGGCGTTCGCCTGGACACGATTCCGGGCACGCCCCGCACGGCCCTGGCCGTCGGCGTGCAGGGCCTGGCGCCCTACTGGTTCGACATCGAGGCATCCGCCTATCTGGAACCCTCCGGGCGCGCGCACGTCCGGCTGGAGACGGAGTACGACCTGCTGCTCACGAACCGGCTGGTGCTGCAGCCCCTTGCCGAGTTCGAGATCTACGGGCGAGCGGACCCCGAGCGCCGTATCGGCGCCGGGCTGTCGACGGGTGAACTCGGCCTGCGCCTGCGCTACGAGATCCGCCGGGAGCTGGCGCCCTATGTCGGCGTGGTGTGGAGCCGGCGGTTCTTTGGCACCGCGGACTACGCGACGTCCGCCGGGGACCGTATCAGCGGCACGCGTCTGGCCGTGGGCGTGAGGTTCTGGATGTAGCGACACGGCGCCTGGCGCGGTATCCGGGCTCGAACACGGCCGCGTCGGCTACGATGGAAGCGATCCCATGAGACGCCTGGCCTGCCTGATCTGTGCCGCGATGGCTGCCGTGACAACGACGGCGGCCCAGCCCGCAGGTGTGCCGTCCGTGATCGCGCTCGAACGAGTGGGGAGCGGCCTCTACGAGGTCGCGGTCGGCGAGAGCACGGATGCGATCTACGTCGCGTCGACCGGTCCCGGTGAACGCCGGATCGTGGTGCTCGATCCGCGGACCCTTGCCGTCACGGGCAGCATCGCGACGGATCGGCAGCCGGCGTTCGGCCTGGCCTTCAACAACCGCACATCCACCCTCTACACCACCAACACGCGCTCGGGCAGCGTCTCGGCGATTGACGCCCGCTCGGGCGACATCAAGGCCACTATCCAGGCGCCCGGCGGCGGCGGCGCGCACGTCTTCCGCGCGCTGGTCGACGAGGAGGCGAACACCGTCTACGTGTCGCTGCCGGGAACGCCCAGCCGGATCTGGGTGATCGATGGCGCCACCAACACCCTGCGCCACGAGATCCCGAATACCGGCGGACGTTCGACCGGGCTGGCGCTCGATCGCGCGCGGCATCGCCTCTTCACCTGCAGCATCGCCAGCAGCGAGATCCTGGAGATCGACCTCGCCAGGCGCGAGGTGACACGGCGTTTTCCGTCCGGTGGGATGGGGACGACGCACCTCGTGTTCGATGCGGCGTCCGGGCGCCTGTTTGCCTCGCACCAGCGATCGGGCGACGTGACGGTCCTGGACCCGGACACCGGCGCCGTCCTCGATCGCCTACCGACCGGCGCGGGCGCGCTCGGTCTCGGACTCGACAGCCGGCGCGGCCTCCTGTATGTCGCCAACCGGATCGCCGGGACGGTGTCCGTCGTCGACACATCGCGCCTCGTCGTCGTCGCGACGCTGAAGGCCGGCACGATGCCCAACACGATCGCCGTGGATTCCAGGAACGGGGCCGTGTACGCGACGTTCAAGGCCGCCCCGCGATCGCAGCCGGGCGAGGGGCCGGACGACGGCGGCGACACCGTCGCGCTCATCGAGCCGCCGCGCGGACGGCCGTGAGGCGCAGAGGCGCGTCGCTCAGGCCTCCGGCAGCTCGAGGCGGAACACGCTCCCCTGGCCGACGACGCTCTCGAGCGTGATCCGGCCTTGATGGACGGTCGCGGCCCACGACGCGATCGACAGGCCGAGTCCGGTCCCGCCTGACTCCGCCGCGCGCATCTCGTCCACGCGGTAGAAGCGATCGAAGAGCCGCGCGTGATGCTCGGGCGCGATGCCCGGTCCTGAATCCTGCACGGCGACGATCGCCCGGCCGTCCCGGGCGGCGACGCTCACGTCAATCCGTCCGCCCGCCGGCGTGTAGCGGATGGCGTTGTGCAGGAGGTTGCCGATGGCCATCCGTATCAGGCCCACGTCGCCGAGCACGGCGACAGGTGCGGCCTCCACGTTCACGGTCTGGTCCTTTTCCTCTCTGAGCACATCGAGCTGCGCCACGACGTCCCGCAGCAGATCGCCCAGATCGATCCGGGTCCGGACCATTTCGATCTGGCGCGCGTCGGCGCGCGAGAGCAGCAGCAGCGTGTCCAGCAGCCGGGCCAGCCGCTCGGCGTCCTCGACCATGCTGCCGATGGCTTCCCGGTGGCCGGCGTGATCGTCCGGGTTCTGCAGCGCGACCTGGCCCACGGTCCTGATGGATGTGACGGGCGTCCGCAGCTCGTGCGACGCGTCCGTGCTGAAGCGCCGGGCCTGATCGAAGGACACGTCGAGGCGGCGCAGCGTCGTGTTGAACGCCGACGCGATCGCCGCCACCTCGTCGTCCGCGCCCTGGATGGCGACGCCGTGGCGGAGCCGCTCGGCGGTGACCTCCGCGGTCTGCGCGACGAGCTCTTCGATGGGCCGCAGGGCTCGGCGGGTGATGCGGTACCCGCCCCACACCGCGATCCCCAGGCTGAACGCAAACCCGAGCGCGATCGATGCGGCAATGGCGCCGAGCGAGGCGCGGATGCGCGCCTCCGGCTCGAGGACGCGGATGAGCACCGGCAGCCCGATGATGTCGGACTGCGCATCGAGGATGCGGACGGGGCCGAGCTCCGCGTCCGACGATGACCAGAGGCGGCTGCCATCCGGCGCGGGAAGCCCGGCGATGGGCCGGGCTTCGGCGCGGGGCGAACGGAACAGGCGATCGCCCTGGAGCGACCAGACCTCCACCCATCGCGGGTCGTCCTCGGGCAGGGGGTTGATGAAGTCCGGCGCGCTGATGCCGTCGATGGTCCAGTACGGGGCCAGCACGCTCCGCGCGGAGTCCACCCCGTGCTCCAGCCCGAGATCGAACTCGCGCCAGAGGCCGTACTGCACGGACAGGAACAGGATCGTGGCAAACGCGAGCAGCGTGACGGTCAGGAGCGCCACGAACCACGCGACGAGCTTCGTCCGGAGGGAGGTGGGCATCACGCGGTGGGGAGGCTAACCCGGCGTCTCGCGGAGGACGAAGCCGAGACCGCGGACGGTCTGGATCAGCCGCGGCGCGCCGCCGTGGTCCACCTTGCGGCGCAGCCGCGCCAGATGGACGTCGATGACGTTGTCCAGGTAGGCATCGCGCGAGTCCTGTTCCCAGACGTCGCGGGCGAGCATCTCCCGGGACACCGTCTGCCCCGCCTGCGCGAGCAGGTACGCGAGGATGTCGAACTCCCGGGGCGTGAGGCCGAGATCCCGGCCGCCGCGCGTGGCCCGGCGGGCGAGCCGATCGACCACGAGATCCTCCAGCGTGAGCCGGCCCGTCGGCCCATGTGGGCGCCGCGCCAGGGCGCGGAGGCGCGCCAGGAGTTCCGGCAGCGCGAACGGCTTGACCAGGTAGTCGTCGGCCCCGGCATCCAGTCCGTCCACGCGATCGTCGAGCCCGCCGCGGGCGGTCAGGAGCAGGACCGGCGCCCCCACGCCGTGCGCGCGCAGCCGTTTCAGGATGGTCAGGCCATCGACGCCGGGCAACATCACGTCGAGCACGATGACCGCAAACTCCTGCGCGAGTCCAGCCGTCAGCCCGTCGCCGCCGCTCGTGGCAACCGTCACCTCATAGCCGGCCCGGCCGAGAGCGTCGCCGAGGGCGCTCGCCAGCTTGAGGTCGTCTTCGACGACCAGGACCCTGGGCCGCCCCGGAGTGGGCTGATCCGATACCGAATCTGAACACATCGTCAGTTGACCGACCAAAACGGTCGCCTTTATCGTAACAAATGTTGAGACAATGTCTCATCTTGTTCGTTTCCGGCGGCCTCCGACCCCTATGCCACTGTCCACCCAATCAGGTCTGGCGACGTTGACCCCGGCGCGTACCGTGGCGGGCAAGAACTCGAGATCTGCCCCAGGGGCAGCGCACCCGGCGGACCCTCGGCAGGACGGGGTTCCGGGCATTGTCCTGCGAAGCCGGGGCCGCACCCTCGAGGCCTCCGGCCGCCGGCACGTCCTGGCGGAGGCGGTGGCGGACGGCCTGGCGGCTGCTGTCTCGAAGGTGTTCGCGGAGGCGGGTCCGGGGAGCCACCTGGTGGCCGGCGCCCTGCCGTTCGACCGTCAGGCCCCTGCCTACCTCGTGTGCCCGGAGGCGGCGCGCTTCGATGACGCCCCGGCGGCGGGCCGGACGTCCGGCGCCGGATCGCGGACGCCCTGGACCGTGGCCGAGCACCCGTCCCGCGCGGTCTATCAGCGCGCGGTGCGCGACGTCCTGCTCCGGCTGGCCGCTGATGACACGGGCGAAACGGAGCCGCTCACCAAGGTGGTCCTGGCACGCACGCTCGAGGTGGAAGCGCCTCATGCCATCGATCCGCGGGACGTCCTCGCGCGGCTGCTCGACAACGGCGCGGAGGACGCGTATTGCGTGCCGCTCCTCCCCGCACCGGACGGCATCGGGCGCACGCTCGTCGGCGCCAGCCCGGAACTGCTGATCGAGAAGCGCCGGCAGACGGTGACCTCGCTGCCGATGGCCGGATCCGCACCGCGTACTGGCGACCTGCCTTCGGATCGCGCGGCGGCACAGGCCTTGATGCAGTCGGCCAAGGATCGCGTCGAGCATCGCCTCGTGGTCGAGTGGGTGCTCGATACGCTCGCCCCGCACTGCCGGGCTCTCCATGCCCCGGACGGGCCGGTGCTGGCGTCCACCGCCACCATGTGGCACCTGGCCACGCCCGTCGAGGGCGAGCTCAAGCGGGAGATCTCCTCGCTCGAGCTGGCGGCGGCACTGCATCCCACGCCGGCCGTGTGCGGGACGCCGCGTGATCGCGCGCGCGACCTGATCCGCGGCCTCGAGCCGTTCGACCGCGGCTTCTTCGGCGGAGCGGTCGGATGGTGTGACGCCACAGGCGACGGGCGTTGGATGGTGGCCATCCGCTGTGCGGAGATTGCCGGCCGGACCGCGCGTCTCTATGCCGGCGCCGGGCTGGTGCGCGGCTCGGACCCGGCCACCGAGGCGGACGAGACGGGCGCCAAGTTCCGGACGATGCTGGACGCGCTCGGCATTGATGAGCGGGGACGGTTGACACGGTGAGCGGCGGGGAGATGGCGTGCAGATGGCGCAGACACTGACCATGGAGAGGACCGTCACCGATCGGCAGGAGGGCGTGGGGGAGGTCGTGCGCCTGCAGTCTCCGGAGGCGCTGCGGGCGGCCATGCCCTGCACCGACGGCGTGGCGGCGCACGTGGCCAGGTCCCGGGCGGCCGTTCGCGCGATCCTGGCGGGCGAGGACTCGCGGCTCCTCGTGGTCGTTGGTCCGTGTTCCGTTCACGATGCCGCGGCGTCCCGCGAGTACGCCGCGTGGCTCCTCGAGCAGCGCACGCGCCATGCGGACACGTTGTTCGTGGTCATGCGCGTCTATTGCGACAAGCCGCGGACCCGCACCGGGTGGACGGGGTTCATCCACGATCCGCACCTGGACGGCTCGGATCGGATCGACCTGGGCCTGGCGGCGTCCCGCCGCCTGCTGCTGGACATCAACGCGATGGGGATGCCCGTCGCGACCGAGTTCGTCGACGTCATCGCGTCGCCCTACCTGGCGGATCTCACCACGTGGGTCGCGGTCGGCGCCCGGACGACCGAGAGCCCGATTCACCGCCAGATGGCGTCAGGCCTGGCCAGCCCGGTCGGCTTCAAGAACGGCACCAGCGGCGACGTGCAGGTGGCCCTCAACGCACTGATTGCCGCGCGCGAGCCGCACCGCTTCCTGAGCGTCGCCTCCGACGGCCGCGCGGCCATGGTGTCGACGCCGGGCAACCCGGACGTCCACCTGATTCTCCGCGGTGGCACCTCGGGGCCGAACGGCGATCCCGCGTCGATATCCGCGGCGTCCGCCCGGCTCCATGAGGCGGGCCTCCAGCCGCGCCTGATGGTGGACTGCGGCCACGGGAACTGCGGCGGGGACTACCGCCGCCAGGCCGTGGTGGCGCGGGAACTGACGCCGCTCATCGCCGGCGGGGACGAGAACCTCATCGGCGTGATGATGGAAAGCGCGCTCGTCGAGGGCCGGCAGGCGCTGCTGTCACCCGGCCACCTTACCTACGGCCAGAGCATCACGGACGGCTGCCTCGGCCTGGCCGATACGGCATCGGTGCTGGATGCGCTCGCCACGGCCGTGGCGGCACGTCAGGCGCTCGTCCGCAAGAGCTGACACCCCCCGGCGTCGCCCCCCTACGCGCGCGCTTCGCAACCATTCGTCTCCCCACACCGTCTAAGGGGAGACATGGCCCACGATCCGCTTCCCCTGCTTCAAGGCACGCTGGACCTCCTGGTGCTGAGCATCCTCGCCGCCGGCGCCGCGCACGGGTACGGCGTGGCCTCCGCCGTGCGGGATCGGACGACGGGGGCGCTGGCCGTCGAGGATGCGGCGCTGTATCAGGCGCTCCACCGTCTCGATCGGCAGGGACTTGTCGATGCCGAGTGGCGGCCGTCCGCCAACAACCGGCGTGCGCGGTACTACGCGCTGACCACCGCTGGCCGCAAGCGCCTCCGCGAGCAGACGGCGCAGTGGCGGCGCTACACCCGGGCCGTGGACGCGGTCCTGCAGGGGGCCTGACCCGTGGCGGACCGGCGTCCCTTCTGGTACCTGCGGCGCCGCCGCGCGTCGGTCGCCGCCGACGTGGACGAGGAACTGCGCGCGCACCTCGAGCTGCGCGTCGAGGAGCTGATGGCGGGCGGCACACCGGCGGACGAGGCGCGGCGCCTGGCGCTTCGCCAGTTCGGCGACCTGGACGCGACGCGCGCCTACTGTCTGCGCCAGGACCTCGGAAAGGAGACCCGCGTGCAGCGACGGCTGCTGTTCGACGATGTCCGGCAGGACGTGCGCATTGCCCTGCGGGGCCTCTGGCGCGCGCCCGTCGTCACGCTGACGATCGTGGCCACCGTCGGCCTCGGCATCGGCGCAACCACGGCCATCTTTGCTGCCGTGCACGCCGCGTTTCTCCGGCCGCTGCCGTATCGGGATCCAGGACGCCTCGTGCGCATCTACACGGACGCGCCGCCGTTCACCTTCCGGCTCTCGGTGGCGGACTACCTGGCGCTCGTCGATCAGCAGACGTCCTTCGAGGACATCGGCGCCTACACGGATCGCTCGATGACCTACAGCGACGGCCGGGTCGCGGAGCTGCTGCAGGGGCGCCTGGTGTCGTCGACCTACTTCAGGGTGCTCGGCCTTGTGCCGTCGCTTGGTCCGGGCTTCAGCGACGCAGACGGACGTTCCGGGCAGCCGCCCGCGGTAGTGCTGTCGCACGGCTTCTGGCAGCGGCGGATGGGCGGACAGCCCGACGTCATCGGCCGCACCATCCGGCTGGATGGCACGGACCACGTCGTGCGCGGCGTCCTCCCGAGGTCGACCGGCCCGCTCGAACGCGGACAGGAGGTCTTCGTCGCCCAGCCGTTCAGCGCGCCGCCGCGGAAGGGCCCGTTTCTGTACAGCGTGATCGCGCGGCTGGCGAGCGAGTCCCATCGCGCGCCGGCTGCCGAGGAGCTGCGGGCCATCAACCGGCGCATCTTTCCCGTGTGGAAGGCCTCGTATCAGGACGACAAGGCGACGTGGAGCCTCATCGATCTCCAGGCGTTCATCACGGGGAGTGCCCGGCCGGTCGGCGGCCTCGCGCTGGCGGCGGTGGCGCTCGTCTGGCTGATTGCCTGCGCCAACGCCTCGAACCTGCTCGTGGCGCGGGTGACGAGCCGGCGGCGCGAGCTTGCGGTACGCGCCGCGCTCGGCGCCTCGCGCGCGCGCGTCGTCGGACACCTGCTCGTGGAGAGCGCGTTGCTCGCCGCGGGTGCCCTGGCCGTCGGGGCCGGCGTGGCGTGGGCCGGCGTGAAGCTCATTGCCGGCAGCGGTGCCGCGTACTTCCCGCGCACGCCGGAGATCGCGTGGGACGGTCCGGTGGCGTGGGTGATGGCCGGACTCGCGGGCCTGAGCGTGCTGCTCTTCGGCGTGCTGCCGGCGCTCCATGGAACCGGCGGCCCGGTGGACGAGTCCCTGCGGGCGCTGGGCCGCGCGTCCACCGGCAGCCGCGCCGTGCAGCGCCTGCGTCGCGTGCTCGTGGCCAGCCAGTTCGCGATTGCCACGCCGCTGCTGGTCGTCGCCGCCCTGCTCGGGACCAGCCTGAATGCCTTGCGGCAGGTGGATCTCGGTTTCGATGCGCGCGGCGTCCTGACCGGCGCCATCCGCCTGCCCGGCGCCGCGTATGACGACCCGGCTGTGGTCCGGACGTTCTTCGAGGAGTTGGAGCGGCGTCTCGCGACGCTGCCCGGTGTGGCCGGCGTCACCTACGCCGACAGCCGGCCACCCAACGGTGCCGGCAACTTCAACAACTTCGATCTGGAGGACCGGCCCACGCCGCCGGGGCAGTCGCAGCCGGCGACGCCGTGGGTGGCCGTCACGCCCACGTACTTCGGCGTCCTGGGACTGCCCCTGATCGAAGGCCGGCTCCTGACGGAGGCCGACGCGGAGCGGCCGGACCTCGAGACCGTCGTCGTCGATCGCGCGTGGGCGCGCCGGTTCTTTCCGGACGCGAGCGCGGTCGGGAAGCGCTTCCGCGAGGGCGGCTGCACGGCCTGTCCGTGGACCGAGGTCGTCGGCGTGGTGAGCGAGGTCAAGTACGTCGGGCTGGATCAGCCCGATCAGGGCACGGTGTACTCGCCGATGTTCTCGCCGCTCGCCCGGTACGTCATCCTGCGGACGCACCAGGATCCTGCCGGCCTCGTCTCGGCCGTCAGGCAGACGCTGCGCGAGCTGGATGCCGATGTGCCCCTCTCGGCCGTGGCCACGGTCGACGAGCTGGTGTCGGCGTCGCTCGAACGGCCGCAATCGCTGTCGCTGCTGGTGGTGTCGTTTGCGGCCGTCGCCTTCGTGCTGTCGGTCATCGGCATCTACGGCGTGATGACGTCCTACGTGCAGCAGCACCTGAAGGACATCAGCATTCGCCTGGCGCTCGGCGGCACGCCGACACAGGTGCTCCGCACCGTGGTCGGACGCGGTCTCATCGTCGTCGCTGGAGGCATTGCCGTGGGCCTGCTGCTGGCGCTGGCGCTGACGCGCCTCGCGTCCGGCCTGCTCTTCGGCGTCGCGGCTACCGACGTCCCCACGCTGGCCGCGGTGGGCACGGCGCTGCTGGTATCGGCGCTGGCCGCGTGCGTCGTGCCGGCCCGGCGCGGCGTCGGGGTCCCGCCGGCGTCGATCCTGCGGAACGACTGAGGTTCCGGACGCGCCCAACCCCCTTCGGTAAGAGAACGCTAAGAGCGCCTCTCATGGGCATCTTATGAGGCCCTGCTAACGTCGGGAGCCATGCTCCTGGCGTTCGTGGCCGCCGCGTGTGTGAGCGGCCTGGTGTCTCCGTCGCCGCTCCCGTCCGGTCCTCCAGCCCAGTCCCAGGTATCCGGCGTCGTCACGCTTGCCGATGCGCTGGCGCGTGCCCGGGAGCGCTCACCGCTCCTCGAAGCCGCCCGTGCGCGCGAACGCGCCTCGGCCGACGCACGCGCCGCCGTGCCGCGCATGCCGAACCCGGTCGTCGAGCTCCGCGGCGAGAACTACGGGCCCCGGGCATCGACGGGCCTCACCCGCGACGTGTTTGCGACGGTGAGCCAGCCCATCGAGCTCGGTGGGAAGCGGGGCGCCCGGCTTGCGGAAGCCAGTGCCGTCCTGCACCTGTCGGCCACGGACGTGGCGGCCGCGGAGGCGGCGCTCGCCGCTGACGTGGCGACCCTGTACATCGACGCCGTGCGCGCACGTGCGGCGAGCCGGACGCTCGGCGATCAGCGTGACAGCATCGCCGAGATCGTCGGCGTGCTGGCCGCGCGCGTGCGCGAAGGCGTGGGCGTCGAGGCAGACCTGCGGCGGTTCGAGACGGAGCGCGCGCGCCTGGCGAGCCAGGCGACCCGGGCGTCGGTAGCGCTGCAGTCCGCCCTGCTGCGGCTGTCGGCGGTCATCGGAGACCCGCTAGGAGCGGACCTGCTGGTGACGCCAGACCCTCCGCCTTCCGTCCCGCTCCCACTGGACCAGGTCGAGGCCGTCATCCCCAATCGCCCTGATGTGCGTGGCGCCGAGGCTCGTCTCGAGCGTGCGGAGGCGCTGCTCGCCACGGAGCGTTCGCTCCGCGTCCCGGATGTCTCTGTGACGGCCGGCTACAAGCGGACCGAGGGATTCGACACGGGCGTCGCGGGCCTGACGATGGCCATTCCGCTGTTCGATCGGAATCGCGCGGCTGCGGCACGTGCGGCCGGGGAGGCTGGTGCCGCCCGGCTGGAGTTGCAGCAGGTGCGGCAGCTTGCCGTGGCCGATGTGCGTGCGCGCTGGGCGGCGGCGCAGGAACTGGCTGCGCAGGCCGCGCGCATCCGGGAGGACCTCACGGAACCGGCCGCCGTCGTGCGCGCTGCGGCCCGTGCCGCGTTCGTCGAAGGCCGAGGAGACGTCCTGCAGCTCGTCGACGCCGAGCGGGTGTTCGGCGAGACCTCCCGCGAGGCTGTGGAGCTGGCGCTGGACGCCGCCCTGGCCGCCATCCACGCGCGACTGGCGATGGGTGCATCGCCCCTTCCCTGAATGAGGCAGACATGAACGTGCGGCGTCCTCGTCCCGCTGGCGGCCTTCCCGTCATCGTGACGCTCATCCTCCCCGCCGCGCTGGCGCTCGCCAACTGCGGCGGCGCGGGCGCGCCCTCGTCGCCCGCGGCCGGCCCCGCCGCACCGGCGCCGGCGTCCGACGTCGTCACGCTGACGCCCGAGGAGATGCAGTCCGGCGGCATCACCGTGGACGTGCCCCGCGACGGTGTGCGGACGACCTACGTCACGGTGCCGGCGGTGCTGCAGCTCGACGAGTCCCGCACGGCGCGCGTCGGAGCGCTCGTGGACGGCGTCGTGGTGAACACGCCGGTGCAGATCGGCGCCCGCGTGAGGCGCGGCGCCCGCCTGGCCAGCCTGCACAGCCACATGGTCCACGAGGCGCGGGCGGAGTACCGCCGGGCGCTCGCCGACGAACGGCGTGCGACGACCGAGCTGGCGTTCGCGAAGGAAGCGGAAGGCCGGGCCGTGCGGCTGCTCGCGGCGAAGGCGGCGTCGCGGCAGGAGGTGGAGCGTGCGGAAACCGATCGCGCGGCCGCGGAGGAAGCGCTCGTCATTGCCCGCAGCGAGATCCGCCGGTCCCTGGACGAGCTCGAGCACCTGGGTCTCGAGTCCGGACCGGATACCGCGGATGATCCGGGGGACACGGTTCCCATTCACGCCACGATCGGCGGCGTGGTGCTCGAGCGGCTGGTCACGGTGGGTACTGCGGTGACCACCGGCACGCCACTCTTCGTCGTCAGCGACGTGTCGCACCTGTGGGCGATTGCGGAGATCGACGAGACGCGCCTGTCCGCCGTCAGCGCCGGCGGTGCCGTTGCCCTCACGGTGACGGCCCATCCCGGCCGGAGCTTCGGCGGCCGGGTGCTCGCGACCGGGGAGAGCGTCAACCCCGAGACGCGACGCGTCACGGTCCGGATCGAGGTGGAGAACGCGGCCGGGCTGCTCAAGCCGCAGATGTTCGCCTCGGTGCAGCTGCCCGGCGGCGAAGAGCGGCCCGTGCTGACCGTCCCGTCGACAGCCCTCCAGAAGGTCGATCAGGAGCCTGTCGTGTTCATCGAGGAGGAGCCCGGGCGCTTCCGGCTCCGCCGCGTGACGCCGGGCCCGGAAGGTGAGGGGCAGGTCGAGATTCACGACGGCCTCGCCGGCGGCGAGCGCGTCGCCGTCTCCGGCACGTTCCTGCTGAAGTCGAGGTTTCTCGAGACGGGACAGCCGGAATGACGAACCTCGGCGTCGTGGAGCGCTTCGTCGCGGCGGCGCTGCGCCAGCGGCTCTTTGTCGTGTTCTGCCTGGCGGCGCTCATCCTCACCGGCGTGGTCGCGTACCAGCAGCTTCCGGTCGAGGCCTTCCCGGACCTGACCAACAACCAGGTGGTGATCGTGACGGAGGCCCCCGCGCTGGCGGCGCCGGAGGTCGAGCAGCGGGTCACCTATCCGATCGAGATCGCGATGATGGGGGCACCCAACACGGAAGAGGTGCGGTCCATCTCGAAGTTCGGGTTGTCCATCGTCACGGTCGTGTTCGACGACGCGGTGCCGATCTACTTCGCGCGCCAGCTCGTGACGGAGCGGCTGGCGGATGCCCGGGGACGCCTGCCGGCCGGCGCGGAGCCCGTCCTCGGTCCGGTGGCTACCGCCTTCGGCGAGATCTACCAGTACCTGGTCGAGAGCGACACCGACGATCTGATGACCGTCAAGACGCTCCACGACTGGGACATGCGCACGCGCCTGCGGTCCGTCCGCGGCGTGAGCGAGGTCAACTCGTGGGGCGGCCTCACGCAGCAGTACCACGTCGTGGTCGATCCGGCACGGCTGGAGCAGTTCCGCCTCACCCTGCGCGACGTCTACGAGGCGATCGCCGCCAATAACGTGTCCTTCAGCGGCGGCTACATCGAGCACAGCTCGGAGCGGTACGCGGTCCGCGGCATCGGGCTCGTCGCCAACGAGTCGGACATCGGCCGCATTGTCCTCAAGGCGACGGACGGCACGCCGGTCACCGTGGCGGACGTGGCCGTCGTGGAGATCGGCCCCATGCCGCGGCAGGGCGCGGTCACGCGGGACGGCCGCGGCGAGTCCATCGCGGGCATGGTGATCATGCTCATGGGCGAGAACGGCCGGGACGTGGCCGCCGCCGTCAAGACGCGCATGGCGGAGATCGAGGACCAGTTGCCGGACGGCATGCGGGTCGTGCCGTTCTACGACCAGAGCGAGGTCATCACGCGCACCGCGCAGACCGTGAGGAAGAACCTGCTGGAGGGCTGTCTCCTCGTGCTGGTGGTGCTCCTCGTGTTCCTCCGCGACGTCCGGGCGGCGTTGATTGTGGCCGCGGTCATCCCGCTGTCGATGCTGACGGGGTTCATCGGCATGCGCATCTTCGGCGTCTCGGCGAACCTGATGTCGCTCGGCGCGGTGGACTTCGGCCTCATCGTGGACGGCGCGGTCGTCATGATGGAGAACTTCGTCCGCCGGCGTCCCGAGATGTCGGCGGCGCTCGCGGCCGGGGATACCGGCGCGCACGGCATCAGGCACCGCGGACGGCTCTTCACCGGGCCGGCCATCGAGGTCGCCCGCCCCATCCTCTTCGGCGTCCTCATCATCATCGCGGTCTACATCCCGGTCTTCACGCTGGAAGGCCTGGAAGGCAAGATGTTCCGCCCGATGGCGATCACGATCTGCTCGGCGCTGTTCGGCGCGCTGCTGCTCTCCCTGACCGCGGTGCCCGTGGCGTCGTCGTACCTGCTCGCGCTGTCCGGCGGGCACGAGGAAGGCCGCTGGTTCGAGCGCGTCAAGGCGCGCTATGTCGCGTACCTCGAGAGCGCCATGAATCACCGCTGGCGGACGCTGGCCGTGTCCCTGGCCATCGTGTCGTCGGCCATCGCTTCCATCCCGTTCCTCGGCACGGAGTTCATGCCGCGCCTCGACGAAGGGTCCATCCTGATCGAGACGCGGAAGTACCCCTCGGTCTCGCTGACCGAGTCCGTGGAAATCTCGACACGGATCGAGCAGATGCTCATGCGGGACTTCCCGGAGGTGCGGCAGGTCGTCACCAAGCTCGGGAGGCCGGATCTCGCCACCGAAGCCATGGGCATCTACCAGGGTGACGTCTACGTGCAGGTCCACCCGGCGGACGCCTGGACGACGGGCCGGCGGACGAAGGACGACCTGATTGACGCGATGGCCGTGTCGCTCCAGCAGTTCCCCGGCATGACCTTCAACTTCACGCAGCCGATGGCCATGCGGCTCGACGAGGTCGTGAGCGGCGTGAAGGCGGACGTGGCGGTGAAGGTCTTCGGTCCCGATGCCGGCGAGCTCCAGCGGGTGGGCGATCAGATTCGCCAGGTGCTGCTGGGTGTGGAGGGCGCGGCAGACGTCCAGATGGAGATCCTGAGCGGCGCGGCCCAGATCCAGGTGGATATCGATCGCGCGGCCATCGCCCGGTACGGCCTCAACGTGGTCGAGATCCAGGAGGCGGTGGAGACCGCCGTCGGCGGACGGGTCGTCACCGAAGTGCTCGACGGCGCACGCCGCTTCGACGTTGTCCTCCGGCTCCCGGACGCGCACCGGGCCAGCCTCCAGGCGCTGGCCGGCATTCCGTTGCTGGCGGCCGGCGGCGAGCGGATTCCGCTGGATCGCGTCGCGCGGCTCACCGAGATGAGCGCGCCGGAGGCCATCAACCACGAGAACGGCGAGCGCCGGATCGTGGTGCAGACCAACGTGCGCGGACGCGACGTCGGCAGCTTCGTGGACGAGGCGGCGGCAAGGCTGGGCGAGGCGGTGACGCTGCCCACCGGCTACTACATCACCTGGGGCGGGCAGTTCGAGAACCAGCAGCGGGCGATGGCCCGGCTCTCGCTCGTGATCCCGCTCTCGATCACCATCATCTTCCTGCTGCTTTTCATCACCTTCCAGCGCCTGCGGCAGGCCTCGCTGGTCCTGATGAACGTTCCCTTCGCGCTGGTGGGCGGCGTGGCGGCCCTCTGGATCGGCGGGTTGACGCTGAACCTGTCCGCGGCCGTGGGGTTCATCGCGCTGTTCGGCGTGGCGGTCCTGAACGGCGTGGTGCTCGTGTCGGCGATCAACCGCCTGCGGAGCCAGGGCGAGACGATCCGCACGGCCGTGCTGAACGGCGCCGCCACGCGGCTGAAGCCGGTCCTGATGACGGCGTTGGTCGAGGTGATCGGGTTGTCGCCCATCGTGCTGTCCCAGGGGGCGGGGGCGGAGGTCCAGCGGCCGTTCGCGTCCGTGATCAGCGGCGGCATCGTGACGTCCACGCTCCTGACGCTGATCATGCTGCCCACGCTGTACGAGATGATTGAGCAGAAGGTGGCCCGGCGCCGGTAATGCCCGAGCCGGCCCGCGAATCATGCGCATCCTGCTCGTGGAAGATGACCGGACGATCAGCCGCTTCCTGCTCAAGGGCCTGGGCGAGGAACGGCACGTGGTGGACCTCGTCGAGGACGGCCTCGCCGCGGAGGAGCGGGCGTACGCCCACGACTACGATCTGATCGTGCTCGATGTCATGCTGCCCGGCCTCAACGGGCTGGATGTCTGCCGCCGGATCCGGATGCACGCCGTGGACACGCCGATCCTGATGCTCACGGCCCGTGAGGACGTGCAGGATCGCGTGTCGGGCCTGGACTCGGGGGCGGACGACTACCTCACCAAGCCGTTCGCCTTCGACGAGCTCCTGGCGCGGATGCGCGCCATCGTCCGGCGGGGGCGCAGCCGGCAGCTCTCGGCGGCGCTGGAGTACGGGCCGATCCAGCTGGACCCGCGGGACCATACGGTCCGCGTGGGCGGCGCGCGCGTCGAGCTCACCGCGACGGAGTATCGCCTGCTGGAGCAGTTGATCCGCCGGGCGGAAACCGTCGTGTCGCGGGAACAACTCGCCGACAGCGTCTGGGGTGCCGAACTCGACCCGCGGTCCAACGTCGTCGAGGTGTATATCGGGTACCTCCGGCGGAAGCTCCAGGCACACTGGCCGGCGCCGCTCGTCCGCACCGTCCGCGGGCTCGGCTACATGCTGAGGGAGTGATCGCAGGATGGGCCGTACCGGAACGCTCAGCTTTCGAACCAGACTGACGGTGCGCTGGACCGCCGTCTTCGGCTGCGTGCTGGCTGCCGCGAGCGTCCTGATCTACGTCGGCATCCGGACGCAGTCCTACGTCGATCTCGATCGCCACCTCCGGACGCTGGCCGGTACGGAGGTGGCCTCCGCGTTCGACCGGCCCATCTCCCCGCACGTCCACGATCTCCCGACGACGGCGCTGACCGGCGGGACGTTTACCGAGAAGCTGGTGCAGGTGTTCGACGCGAGCGGCCGGCTGGTCGTCGCCTCCGACGGCCGCGGACAGGACGCGCAGGTCGTCGATCCGGAGCTGATTGCCGCCGCCTTCTCCGGCGATGCGCCCGTCACGACCGTCGACGTGGACGGCGTCCCGATTCGCGTCGTCGTGCTGCACACGGTACACGACGGCACCGCGTACGCGTTTGCCGTCGGTGTCGTCATCACCGACTTCCTGGCCAGCCTGAACCGCGTGAAGGGTCTGCTCATCGCGGTCTGGGTGGTGGGCCTCCTGGCGACGGCGGCCGTCGGGTTTGCCCTGGCGTCCACGGCGCTCCTCCCGGTCAGGCACATCACGCAGCGCGCGATGGACATCGCACGGGCGAACCTCGACGCGAGGCTCGAGACGCCGGTCGTCGATGACGAGATCGGGGCGATGGCCCGCTCCCTCAACACCCTGCTCGAGCGCCTGCACGCGGCCCTGGACGTCAACCGCCGCTTCGCGGCGGACGCCGCCCACGAGCTGCGCAGCCCGATCACCGCCATGGCCGGAGAGATCGACGTGGCCCTGCGGCGGGACCGGACCACGGCGGAGTACCAGGAGACGCTCCGCCTCGTCAGGGACCGCCTGTCCGCCCTGTCATCGGTGATCAGCGATCTGATGCTCCTCGTGCGATCGCAGGAGGGGCGGGACATCGTGAAACGGCAGGAGCTCGCCCTCGAGAGCCTGGTCGGCAGTTCCATTGCCCGCCTGCGCTCTGTCGCGTTATCGCGCGGGGTGACCATCTCGACGGGAGACCTCGGCGGCCTCTCGACCTACGGCGAGCCAGGCCTGCTCGGCCGCGTGTTCGACAACGTGCTCGAGAATGCCATCCGCTACAACCGGGAGCACGGGACCGTCTCCATCACCGGATCGTTCACCGACTCCGCCGCGGGCTCCTGGGAAGCCGGCCGGATCGTCGTCCGCGTCACCGATTCGGGCCCCGGCATTCCGGACGGGGAGACGGACCGCGTGTTCGACCGCTTCTACCGCGTGGACACATCCAGGACGCGCCACACGGGTGGCGCCGGTCTCGGGCTCGCCATCGCCCGAGAGGTGCTGGCGTTGTTCCACGGGACCATCCGGGTCGAGCACACGTCGGCACAGGGCACATCGATCGCCATCGACCTGCCCGGAAGCGCTGAGGCCGATACATCCTCGGCGCCCGCCACGCGCGCCGTGCCGGGTACTGCCGCGGCCGCCGCGTCCTGAGGGGATGCCGCGATCGCGTGCCGATCCCGTATGCTGGTTCGATCCGATGAACCGCATGGGGCGCCCGGGGAGATGATCCTTCTCATCGACAACTACGACTCCTTCGTCCACAACCTCGCGCGCTACCTGCGCGAGCTGGGCCGGACCGTCCTGGTGCGCCGCCACGACGCCATCACCCTCGACGGGATTCGCGCGCTGTCGCCGACGCACATCGTGCTCTCGCCCGGTCCGCGCGCGCCGCGCGATGCCGGCATCTGCGTGGACGTCGTCCGCGAGTGCGGGCCGACCGTACCCATTCTCGGCGTCTGTCTCGGGCACCAGTCCATCGGTGTGGCCTACGGCGCCGCGATCGTCCGGGCCGGACGCCCGGTGCACGGCAAGACCTCGCCCATCGTCCACGACGGGTCCGGCGTGTTCGCCGGACTGCCGTCCCCGATCCGGGCGGCGCGCTATCACTCGCTCGTCATCGATCGCGCCACGCTGCCGGCCTCGCTCCGTGTGACGGCAGCATCGGCGGACGACGGCGAGATCATGGCGGTGGCTCACCGCGAGCATCCCGTCGTGGGTGTGCAGTTCCATCCGGAGTCGGCCGCGAGCGAGTACGGGTACGCCATCCTCGATCGCTTCGTCAACGGCGCGAAGATGGGGCGCGAACCTCTGCCCGCCGGTGCCGACGGCTGGCCTGCGCACCGGCAGGACGCCGACGCCCCTGTGGAGATGCCTTCCGCGTCAGCGGCCGTTGAGACGCCGGTCCTGGCGTCGCTCGGCGGGCTCCGGCGATGGTGAGCCCCGCACGCGGGCCGGGCCTGTGGGTCAACGGGGTGCGCCAGGTTGACGGCGCGCTCCATCTCTCCGCCGACGATCGCGGACTGCTCCTCGCGGACGGCGCATTCGAGACGATGAGGGCGCGCGGCGGCAGGGTCTTTCGGCTCGATGAGCACCTGGCGCGGCTCCAGCGCGCGCTGGACCTCCTGGCCATCCCGGCGCCGGCGGGACTGCGCGACTGGGTGCGGCGGGCGGCGGGTGATGGCGGCAGCGAGGAGGTGGGCGTCCGGTTGACGGTGACGCGCGGCGCGGGCCCTGCGGGCCTGGCGCCGCCAGTGGACGCGCACCCTGTGGTCATCGTGTCCGTGCGGCCATTCCCGGTTGTGCCGGCCGCGGCCCGCCGGGACGGGCTTCGCGCTCACGTCCTGTCCGGGCGCCGTAACGCGCGCGCGATGACCGCCGGCCTCAAGACGCTCGCTTATACGGATACCGTGGCCGGGTGGATCGAGGCCGCGCGTGCGGGCGCCGACGAAGGGCTGTGGCTGGACACCGACGGGCAGTGCGCGGAAGCGCTGGCGAGCAACCTGTTCATCCGGAACGGCGGCGCGCTGTGGACGCCGCCGGTGTCGTGTGGAGCGCTGCCCGGCATCACGCGCGGCATTGTCATGGGCCTGGCCCGGGCCGAAGGCCTTGCGGTCGCCGAGCGCGCGTTCGACATCACCGTGCTGTTCCAGGCGGACGAGGCATTCCTCACGAGCACGCTGCGCGGCGTGGTCGGCCTGACACATGTGGCGGATCACCCAATTGGAATCGGCGTCCCGGGCCCGTGGACCCGGATGTTCAGCGAGGCCTACGCCGCCCTCGTGGCGCGCGAACTCGGCGAGCCATGATGTTCGTTCGCGCGATCGTCGAGCCGTGCTGACCGTCGAAGCCCTGCCGGCCTCGCTGGACCCCGTGGACTGCTGCGAGCGATTGCGCGGCCTGCCGTACCTGCTGTTTCTCGACAGCGCCGCACGCGGCCCTGCCGTCGGCCGCTACTCGTTCGTCACGGCGGACCCCTTTGCGGTGGTGCGCAGCACGGGCGCCCGCACGGAGTGTGTCGACATGGAGTCCGGCAGCGTCCGGCGGATGGACGGCGATGCCCTGGACGCTGTCCGTGCCCTGCTGGCGCCGCACGGCATTGTTCCGGTGCCCGGCCTTCCGCCGTTTCTCGGCGGCGCGGCCGGCTACCTCGGCTACGAATGGGCGCACGTCCTGGAGCGGCTCCCTCGCGCGCGGCATGACGATCTCGGCCTGGACGATGTCGTGCTGGGGCTCTACGACTGGGTGCTCGCGTGGGACCACAGCGCGCCCGCCGCGTGGCTGATTTCGACGGGCATGCCCGCCACGTCGCCATCGGCGCGCGCGCGCCGGGCGGCGTCACGTGCGGCAGCGGTGCGGCAGCGCCTCTCGGGCGGTGAACGGACGGCGGCGGGGACGTGGACGCCGTCAGGCAATGGGCTGCGCGACACGCGAGCCAACCGCGGTGCCGCGCGGCCGGCACCGTCGCACTCTGTCGACCAGGGCTGGTGGAGCGAGCGGCTGTCCCTCCGGTCGACGTCTTCGAAGCGCGGCTACCTCGCCGCCATCGAACGCCTGCACGAGTACATCAACGCCGGCGATCTCTTCCAGGCGAATCTTTCCCAGCGCTTCGCGGCGCCGCTCGACGAGGCGCCGTGGACGCTCTACCGGCGCCTGCGCGCGCTGGGCCCGGCCCCGTTCGGGGCGTACTTCGAGGTGCCGCACGGCGCCGTCCTCAGCGCGTCGCCCGAGCGCTTTCTCCGGCTGGACCACGACCGCCATGTGGAAACCCGGCCCATCAAGGGCACGCGGCCGCGCGGGCGCGACCCCGGGCACGATGCCGCACTTGGGCGGGCGTTGATGGCCAGCACGAAGGATCGGGCGGAGAACCTGATGATTGTCGACGTGATGCGCAACGACCTGTCCAGGGTTTGCGTGCCGCGCACCGTGCGTGCGCCGGACCTCTTCGCCCTGGAGCGTCACGCCGCCGTCCAGCACCTCGTCTCGACGGTTGTCGGCACGCTGCAGCCTGATGTCGATGCCGCCGATCTGTTGCGGGCAGCGTTTCCCGGCGGCTCCATCACGGGGGCGCCCAAGCTGCGCGCGATGGAGATCATCGCGGAACTCGAGCCGGTCGCTCGCGGGGTCTACTGCGGCGCAATGGGTTACTGGAGCGCGACGGGCGCGCTCGACACGAGCATTGCGATCCGCACGGCAGTGGCCGTTGGCGAACATGTGTACTTCAGCGCGGGCGGCGCGGTCGTGTCGGACTCGGTGGGCGAGCAGGAGTACCTCGAGACGCTCGACAAGGCGCGCGGCCTGATCGACGCGATCGACGCACGGCCCTGAAGACGGGGCTGGCCGTTGGCGGCCGGGGCTGTTCAGCGCACGATGGCGCGGCGCATGGCCACGCGTTCTCCGGGCGCAGGCAGGACGCGCCGTTGTTCCTCCAGGCGCTGCCGCACGTCCGGCCCGCACGCGTCCTCCGGAATCGGAACGAACCCCAGGCGTTCGTAGTACGGGCCATTGAAGGGCAGGTGCGCGTAGGTCGTCAGCCACAGCGCGCTGCCGTCCCGCTGGACGGCCCACCCCATCGCGTGGGCGAGGAGGAGCCGCCCGATCCCGCGCCTCATGTCCGTTCGGCGAACGGCAAGCTGGTCGAGGTAGGGCGCGTGGTCGAGGATGTCGAGCGCGGCGAAGCCCACGGCGCGCCGTTCGGCATCGACGGCGAGGTAGACCCGCCCGCGCGCGGCCGCCGCACGCCACCGGTCGCGCTCGGCGTGCGCGAACGCGGCGAACGCGCCATCCTGTGGAGCCTGCAGGTCCAGCCCGTACGACGCGTACAGCGTCGTCGCATCGTCATCGATGTCGACCAGGACGTCCACGTCGCCGGGCTGCGCCAGGCGCACCTGCACGTCCTCGGGCACAACGAGATCGTCCGGACGCTGCTGTGCCGGGTCAGGCATTGCCGTCCAGACTAACCGGACCCGCAGGTGCGTGTCATCGCCGGACCTCTCACCACCGGCGTGGCTGGACACCTCCGGAACGGCATGGCACGATCGCGCAGGTGACGAAGACCAGGGCCCGCAAGCTCGACCGCCAGCCTCCTGTGCAGCACGTGGCCGACAGCCACGACCTGATCCGGGTACACGGTGCACGCGAGAACAACCTCAAGGACATCAGCGTCGAGATCCCCAAGCGGCGGCTGACCGTCTTCACCGGCGTCTCCGGATCCGGGAAGAGTTCGCTCGTGTTCGGCACGATCGCCGCCGAGTCGCAGCGGATGATCAACGAGACGTACAGCAGCTTCGTGCAGGGTTTCATGCCGACGCCGGGGCGCCCTGACGTCGACGTGCTCGACGGCCTGACGACGGCCATCATCGTCGACCAGGAGCGGATGGGCGCGAATGCGCGGTCCACGGTGGGCACGGCCACCGACGCCCATGCGATGCTGCGCATCCTCTTCAGCCGCCTCGGGAAGCCGCACATCGGGCCGGCCCAGGCGTTCTCGTTCAACGTCGCCTCGATGTCGGGCGCCGGGGCGGTCACCATCGAGCGCGGCGGCACGACCAGGAAGGAGCGGCGGAGCTTCAGCATCACCGGCGGCATGTGCCCGCGCTGTGAGGGCATGGGCGCGGTCACTGACTTCGACCTGACGCAGCTCTACGATGCGGCCAGGTCGCTCAACGAAGGCGCGCTCAACATTCCCGGCTACAGCATGGAGGGCTGGTACGGGCGGATCTTCCGCGGCTGCGGCTTCTTCGACCCGGATAAGCCGATCCGGGCGTTCACGAAGAAGGAACTGCACGACCTGCTCTACAAGGAGCCGACGAAGATCAAGGTCGAGGGCATCAACCTCACGTATACGGGGCTGATCCCGCAGATCCAGAAGTCCTTCCTCTCCAAGGACAGGGACGCGATGCAGCCCCACATCGGCGCGTTCGTCGATCGCGTCGTCACGTTCACGACGTGTCCGGAGTGCCGCGGCACCAGGCTCAGCGAGGCGGCGCGCTCCTCGAAGATCGGGAAGGTCAACATCGCCGACGCCTGCGCGATGCAGATCACCGACCTGGCCGAGTGGGTCCGCGGCCTCGACGCACCGAAGGTCGCGCCGCTGCTTGCGTCGCTCGTCCACACGCTCGACGCGTTCGTGGAGATCGGGCTTGGCTACCTGTCGCTCGACCGGCCGTCCGGCACGCTGTCAGGCGGAGAGGCGCAGCGCACGCGGATGATCCGCCACCTCGGGTCGTCGCTCACCGACGTCACCTATGTCTTCGACGAGCCGACGGTCGGGCTGCACCCGCACGACATCCGCCGGATGAACGACCTCCTGCGCCGGCTGCGCGACAAGGGCAACACCGTGTTGGTGGTCGAGCACAAGCCGGAGGTGATCGCGATTGCCGATCACGTCATCGACCTCGGCCCGGGGGCGGGGACGGACGGCGGCGCCGTGGTGTTCGAGGGGGCGGTCGACCGACTGCGGACGAGCGGTACGCTGACGGGACGCCACCTGGACGATCGTGCGTCGCTGAAGCCCTCCGTGCGGACGCCGTCGAGCGTGCTCGAGGTGCGCGGCGCCGATACGCACAACCTGCAGGATGTCGACGTCGACATCCCGCTGGGCGTGCTCGTCGTGGTGACCGGCGTCGCCGGCTCGGGGAAGAGCTCGCTGATTCACGGGTCGGTGGCGGGCCGCGATGGGGTGGTGGCGATCGACCAGGGGGCCATCCGCGGCTCGCGTCGGAGCAACCCGGCCACCTACACAGGATTGCTGGACCCGATCCGCACGGCCTTCGCGAAGGCCAACGGCGTCAAGCCGGCGCTGTTCAGCGCCAACTCCGAGGGAGCCTGTCCCAACTGCAACGGCGCGGGCGTCATCTACACCGACCTGGCGATGATGGCCGGCGTCGCCACCACCTGCGAGGTGTGTGAGGGAAAGCGGTTTCAGGCATCGGTGCTCGACTATCGGTTCGGCGGCCGTGACATCAGCGAGGTGCTGGCGATGCCCGCGATCGAGGCCAGGGCGTTCTTCGGTGCCGGTCCGGCGCGCACGCCCGCCGCGCACGCAATCCTCGAGCGGCTCGTCGACGTCGGGCTCGGCTACATCAGCCTTGGCCAGCCGCTCACGACGTTGTCTGGCGGCGAGCGGCAGCGGCTCAAGCTGGCGACGCGGATGGGCGAGAAGGGCGGCGTCTACGTGCTCGACGAGCCGACCAGCGGCCTCCACCTTGCCGACGTCGAGCAGTTGCTCGGCCTGCTCGACCGCATCGTCGACGCGGGCAAGTCGGTCATCGTCATCGAGCACCACCAGGCGGTCATGGCGCACGCGGACTGGATCATCGACCT
>CAZUGF010000060.1:16242-29703 GCA_964619705.1 uncultured Bifidobacteriaceae bacterium | reverse complement strand
GCTTCGTGACCTTCGTGATCTTCGTGTCGACCGTGACACCGCAGGCCTGCGACGCGAAGTGGCCGGGCTAGGGGCGGAGCGGGCAGCGCTGCAGGCGGGAGGGCAGCTTGGCGGCGACGGCGGTCCACAAGTGCGCGTCGGTCTCCACCAGGGCATCGATCTCGCCGCGTGTGAGGGTGCAGCCCTGCTCGGAGAGCTCGGTCAGCGTCTCGAAGGGCGCGCGGAGGAACTGCTGCCGCAGCTCCTCATCCGTGAAGAGGCGGCCGATGAGGAGCTGAACGTTGCGCTGCGACATGTGCCCTCCCCGTCCTATTCCTGCCAGCCGCCGCCCAGGGCCCGGTAGACCTCCACGAACGCCGCCAACTCGCCGAGCTGCGCGCGCACGAGGTCGAGCTCGGCGCTGAAGAGCCGCGTGTCGCTGTCCAGCACCTCGAGGTAGCTGCTCACGCCGCCCTGGTACCGGATGTCGGCCAGGCGCCGCGCATCGGCTGCAGCACGGGTGAGGAGTTCCTGGACGCTCCGGCGCTCGCGCGTGCGATGGTACTGGACAAGGGCGTCCGACACCTCACGAAACGCCGCGCGGACGGCGGCCTGGTAGGCGAGCGTCGCTTCTTCCCGCCTGGCGTCCGCCAGCGCCACCCCGGACCGGATCCGCCCGGCGTTGAACACGGGCTGTGCCGCTGACGCGGCAGCCGACCACGCCAGGGAGGGGCCCGAGAACAGCGCGGCCAGCGCCGTGCTCGCGACGCCGCCCGATCCCGTCAGCGCGATGCGCGGGAAGTACGCCGCCCGGGCCACCCCGATCTCCGCGTTGGCCGCCACGATCTGCTGCTCCGCCTGCTGGATGTCCGGCCGCCGCTCGATGAGCGCCGAGGGCAGCCCCGGAGGGAGATCCGGCGGCTGCGGCTGATCGGTCAGACCGCGGCCGCGGTCCACCGGGCCGGGGAAGCCTCCCGCCAGTACGCCGAGGGCGTTCTCCTGCTGCTCGATGAGCCGCTGCAGATCCACGATCGCGGCCGTCGCGCCGTGCACGAGCTGCTCGGCCTGCCGGACGTCCACCAGCGAGGTGGCACCGCCCGCCTCGCGGACCTCTGCGAGACGGAGGGACTCCCTCCGCGTCTCCAGCGTCCGCATGGCGATGGCCAGCTCGAGATCCAGCGAGCGCAGCGCGAAGTACCCCGTGGCCACCCGGCTCACCAGGCTCGTGACGATGGCCCGGCGGCCCCACTCGGTGGCGAGCAGGATCGCGCGCGCCGATTCCGTGGCGCGGCGGTACTTGCCCCAGAAGTCCAGCTCCCAGGCGACGGCGCCGCCCAGTTGCAGCACGCCGCCCGTACGCGCCTCGCCGTCGCTCGACATGACGGAGCTGCGCTGTCCCTGTCCCACGGCCTGGGCATCGACGGTGGGGTACTGGCTGGACCGCGTGACACCCAGCACCGCTTCGGCCTGGAGGATGCGCGAGGCCGCGATCCGCAGGTCGTAGTTCTGTTCGAGCGCCGTCGTCAGCAGGCGGCGCAGGGGCTCGTCGACGAAGAGCGTGGACCATTGCTCGTCGCCGAGCGACGCGGCCGTGGGAACGGCGGCGGGCGCCTGGCTGTCCGGCGATCCGCCCCGGAACGTGTCCGGCGTCTCGACGGCGGGGCGGACGTAGTCCGGGCCCACCGTGGCGCAAGCCGTCGTCAGGAACAGGGCGGCGATCAGGGACGCGCCCGTGAACGTGTATCGCGGCAGCATCAGGCCTCTCCTCCGGCGGGCAGGTCGGCGGGCGTCGGTACGGGATGCCGGCGGGCGGCCAGCCGCTCGATGAGGACGAACAGGAGCGGGATCAGGAAGACGGCGATCAGCGTCGCCGTCAGCATGCCGGTGATGACGACGGTCCCGAGGATGCGCCGCGCGGCCGCGCCGGATCCGGAGGCCGTCCAGAGCGGCACGCAGCCGAGGATGAAGGCGAAGGACGTCATGAGGATGGGCCGCAGCCGCAGGCGCGCGCCCTCGAGCGCCGCTTCGACCAGGCCCTGCCCGGCTTCGAAGCGCATCTTGGCGAACTCCACGATGAGGATCGCGTTCTTGGCAGCCAGGCCGATCAGGACGATGACGCCGATCTGCCCGTAGACGTCGAGGTCCATCCGCCGGAGGTAGAGCCCGAGGAAGGCGCCGAAGACGGCCACCGGCACCGTCAACAGCACCGAGAAGGGCAGCGACCAGCTCTCGTAGAGCGCCGCGAGGATGAGAAAGACGAAGACCAGCGACAGCGCGAAGATGGTCCCGCCCGTGCCGCTGGCCTGTCGCTCCTGATAGGACAGGTCGGACCAGTCGTAGCTCATCTCGGGGGGGAGCGTCTCACGCGCCACCTCTTCGAGCACGGCCATCGCCTGCCCCGAACTGTAGCCGGGCGCCGCGGCGCCGTTGACCTGCGCCGCGCGGTAGACGTTGAAGCGCGTCGTGAACTGCGGCCCGAACGTCAGCTCGTTGGTCTGCACGGCGGCGAGCGGCACCATCGACCCCGCGTTGTTCCGCACGTAGAACTGCCCGATCTGTTCCGGCGTGGCGCGCTCCTCGCCCTCCGCCTGCAGGAAGACGCGCCACTGCCGGCCGAAGCGGTTGAACTGGTTGACGTACAGCCCGCCCAGGTACGCCTGCATGGTCTGGTACACGTCGCCGAGGGCCACGCCCTGGCGGAGCACCTTGTCGCGATCGACGTCCGCGAAGATCTGCGGGACCGTCGCCGCGAACGGCGAGTTGACGCCGGCCAGCTCGGGCCGCGCGCGGGCCGCGTCCAGGAAGCGCTGGAGGTGCCCGTCCAGGAAGTCGATGGACCCGCCGCTGCGGTCCTGCAGCCAGAGCGAGAACCCGCCCTGGCTGCCGAGGCCCGGGATCGACGGCGGCATGATCGCAAACGCGGCCGCCTCCGGAATCTCGGCGCGCAGCCTGGCGTTGACGCTGTTGACGATGGCGCGCGCGTGCAGGTCCGGTGCCCCGCGCTCGTCCCACGGGTCCAGGCCGACGAAGTAGAACGCGTTGTTGCTGGCGGTGACGCGCGTCAGCAGGCTGAAGCCGACAATGGTGTTGAAGTTCTGCACGCCCGGCGTGTCCGCCAGCAGCGCGTCGATGCGCCGCGTGACGGCGTCGGTCCGCTCCAGCGAGGCGGCCGGCGGCAGCTGCACGTTCAGCAGCGCGTAGCCGTAGTCCTCCTCGGGCAGGAAGCTTCCCGGCAGCCGCTGTCCGAGCAGCCCGGTCAGGGCGGCAAAGACCAGCAGCGTGGCGACGCCGACGAACGGCACCCGGATGAGGCCGTGGCTCAGGCTGACGTAACCGCGCGTGGCGCGCTCGAGCCCGCGGTTGAACACGTCGAAGAACCGGCGCAGCGGCCCGCGCGACGCCCGCCGCGGCTGCAGCAGCATGGCCGAGAGCGCCGGCGAGAGCGTCAGCGCGTTGATGGTCGAGATCAGCACCGACACGGCAATCGTGATCGCGAACTGCTGGTTGAGCAGTCCCTGGATCCCGCTCATCATGCCGACCGGGATGAACACGGCGGCCAGGATGAGGGCAATGCCCACCATCGGCCCGGTGACCTCGTCCATTGCCTTGAGCGTCGCCTCGCGCGGCGCCAGGCCCTCCTCGATGTGGTGCTCCACCGCCTCCACCACGATGATCGCGTTGTCGACCACGAGCCCGATCGCCAGCACGAGGCCGAAGAGCGAGAGGGTGTTGATGGAGAAGCCGAGCATCGGGAACACGGCAAACGTCCCGATGAGCGACACGGGGACCGCGAGCAGCGGGATGAGCGTGGCGCGCCAGTTCTGGAGGAACAGGAACACGACGATGATCACCAGGACGAGCGCTTCGACGAGCGTCTTGACGATCTCCTTGATGCCCTCCGACACCGGCAGCGTCGTATCGAGCGTGTAGGTGACGTCCACGCCGGCGGGGAAGCGCTCCCGGAGCAGGGCCACCTGCTCGCGGACGCCCGACGCCACGCCGAGCGCATTCGACCCGGGCGCCTGGAACACCGCGACGCCGACGCCCGGGCGGCCGTTGACGCGGCCGATCTGCTGGTAGTTGAGCGCCCCGAGCTCGACGCGCGCGACGTCCCGCATCCGCACGACGGACCCGTTCGGATCGGAACGCAGGACAATCGCCCCGAACTCCTCCTCCGTCTGCAGCCGGCCGCTGGCGCGGACGGTGTAGGTCATCTCCTGGCCCGGCGGGCCCGGCCGCGCACCGACCTGTCCCGACGGGTTGACCGCGCTCTGCTGCCGCACGGCCTGAGCCAGGTCCGGCACCGTCAGCCCGAGCGCGGCCAGTCGATCGGGCTGCACCCAGATGCGCATCGCGTAGTCGCCGGCACCGAAGATCCGGACCTCGCCGACGCCGGGGACGCGGTAGAGCGCGTCGACCATGTTGATGTTGGCGTAGTTGGCGAGGAAGAGCGCGTCGTAGGCGTCGGTCGGCGAGAAGAGCGACACGATCATCATCGGCAGGCCCGTGGACTTCCGCAGCGTCAGGCCGTACTGCGTGACCTCGGTCGGGAGGTTCGGCTGGGCCTGGGCGACGCGGTTCTGCACGTTGACCTGGTCGATGTTCGGATCCGTGTCGATGTCGAACGTCACCGTCAGCTGCATCGTGCCGTCGTTACCGTTCGTCGACTGCATGTAGAGCATGTCGTCGACGCCGTTGACCTGCTGCTCGAGCGGCGTCGCCACGGACTGCTCGATGGTCACCGCATCCGCACCGGTGTAGGTGCCGGTGACGATGATCTGCGGCGGCACGATGTCCGGAAACTGCGCGATGGGGAGACGCTGCATCGCGACGAGGCCGCCGAGCACCGTCACGATCGCGATGACGATGGCGATGATCGGCCGCCGGACGAAGAAGGCTGCCACCGGTCAGTCCTCCAGGCCCGGCGTGCGGGGCGCCGCCGCGGGCGCGCCGCCCGCCGGCTGGGCGCCGGCCTCGGGCACCGCCGCCTCGGGTGTCCACGGATGCGGCGTGACGAGGGTCCCGTCCGCGAGTTGCGGCGCATCCACCACCACCTGCGCTCCGGGTTCGAGGCCGCCGGTCACGATCCGCCGGTTGCCCACGCGCCGGCCGAGCGTGACGGTCACGAGGCGCACCGTGCGATCGGCATCGACGATGCGAAGCTGCGCGCGGCCCTGCAGCTCCGCGATGGCCCGTTCCGGCACGAGCAGGGCTTCGTCGACGACCGCGGTCAGCGCGCGCACGCGGCCGTACTGCCCGGGACGCAGGATGCGGTCCGGGTTCGGGAACGCCGCGCTGATGCGGATGGTGCCGGTGCGCGGATCGATCTCGCGGTCCGCGGCGAGGAACGTGCCGCCGCGCGGGTACTCGGAGCCGTCCGCCAGCCGCAGCGTGAGCGGACCGCCGGTGTCCCAGGGCGCCGCCGCGGGCGAGGGGCCGTTGATCGCGGCCGCGACGAGCAGGTACTCCTGCTCGCTGATCGAGAAGAACGCGCGGATGGGATCGACCTGCGACACCGTGGTCAGCAGCGTGGCCGGCCCGACGAGGTCGCCCATCTGCGCGGTGGCAATGGCGGCCACCCCGTCGATGAGGGAGCGCACCTTCGTGAAGCCCACGTTGAGTTCCGCCGTGTCCACCGCGGCCTGCGCGGACTCGACGGCGGCCTGGGCGGCGAGGTGGGCCTGCACGTCGTTATCGAGCTGGCTCTGCGGAATGGCCCGTTCCTTCGCGAGCGGCGTGTCCCGCGCCACGTCACGCTCGGCGCGCCCGAGATCCGCCCGTGCACGCGCCAGTTGCGCCCGTGCCTGCGCCAGCACCGCCTCGAACGGCCGCGCATCGATCTCGAAGAGCACCTGCCCCTTGCGGACCAGGGCCCCGTCCCGATAGTGCGTCCTCACGAGGTAGCCCGAGACCTGCGGCCGGATCTGCGCGTTGACGTACCCGTCCAGGGTCGCAATCCACTCGCTGGGAACCTGCACGCGCTCCGGCATGGCCGCCACGACCGAGACCGGCGGGGGAGGAGGGGGCGCGTTCACGGCTTCGGCCTGGCTGCGCGCGCAGCCCGCGGTGAGGACGAGAAGGGCCAGGAGGCCGATGGATCGACGAATCATGATGGTGTGGAGAGGCAAGCCGGGGGCCAGCACGCCGCGGCTCGAAATGGCGAGGAATTGCCCGAATAATTGACCGAACGGTCGGGATGTCAATGAACGTATCTGGCCCTGAGGGGCCAATGTGGTCCCTTGGGGGCAGTTTCAGCCGGTTCGTGGCAGACTTTGATTGGATGGACGGAACGAACCAGGCGCTGGCGGCCCAGCGCGATGCGGACCTGGCGGTCGCCGAGGAGCTGGTCCGGACGCTCGCAAGTGTCCTCGACATCCGGGAGGTGTTCCCGCAGGTCTCGGCCATCGCCCAGCGGGCCCTCCCGCACGACCGCCTGACGATGACCTTTCACGACGCGCCGGGGCGGAGCTACGTGCTGCACGCGGCGTCGAACGAGGACGGCCCCATGGCCGTGCGTGCCACGGGCCTGGACCCATCGACGCTGGCGGCCGGCTCGTTCAAGATCGTCGACGACCTCACGAGCTTCAACCTGGACGTCATCCACGATCCGCCCGACTACCGGCGGCGCGTGGTGGACGCCGGCTACCGGTCCGTGCTGACTGTCTGCCTGGCGGCGCGCGAGCAGCAGTTCGGCCTGCAGTTCTGGTCCAAGCGGCCGGAGGCGTTCCACCGGGACCAGGTCCCGATTGCGCGGCGCGTCGCGGAGCACGTCGCGCTGGCCGTGTCCCACCAGCAACTGGCCGAGGCGCTCCGGCGCGCCGCCGATGCGCACGCGCGCGCGGAGCGGCTGGAGGAGAAGGTCCGCCTGTTGTCGGAGGAACTGGAGACGCGCGCCGGCTACGGCCGCGTCGTCGGCCGCTCGGACGCGTGGCAGGCCGTCGTCCGGACCGCGATGCAGGTCGCGTCGACGGAGACGACCGTGCTGCTCACCGGCGAGTCGGGCACGGGCAAGGAGGTCATCGCGCGGCTGCTGCACCGCGAGTCGCCGCGGAATGGCGGCCCGTTCGCGGCGGTCAACTGTGCCGCCCTGCCCGAGCACCTGCTCGAGTCGGAGCTGTTCGGGTACGAGCGCGGTGCGTTCACCGGGGCACAGCAGACGCGTCCGGGTCAGGTCGAGCGCGCGGCCGGCGGCGTGCTCTTCCTGGACGAGGTGGCGGAGATGAGCCCCTCCGCGCAGGCCAAGCTGCTCCGCGTGCTGCAGGAGCGTGAATTCCAGCGTCTCGGCGGCGGCCGCACCATCACCGCCAACGTGCGCGTCGTCGCGGCCACCAACCTGGACCTGCGGCTGGCGATGGAGCGCGGGGACTTCCGGGAGGACCTCTACTACCGGCTCAACGTCTTCGGGATCCACCTGCCGCCGCTCCGCGAGCGGCCGGAGGACGTGCTGCCGTTGAGCGACGCCTTCCTGATGGAGCTCGGCCGGTCGCTCGGCCGTCCGCCGGCCGGGATGACGCGCGAGGCCCGGGACGCGCTCGTCGCGTACCGCTGGCCCGGCAACGTGCGCGAGCTGCGCAACGTGCTCGAACGGGCCGCCATCGTCTGCGAGGGGGGGCTGATTGCGCCGGAGCACCTCGTCCTGCAGCAGGACGACCGGCTGCCGGCGTCGCGGACGACGAACGTCCGGGCGGTGGAACGGCAGATGGTGGAGCAGGTGCTCCGCGAGTGCCGCGGCAACAAGTCCAGGGCGGCTCGCCGGCTCGGCCTGACGCGCAAGGAGCTCTACGGCCGCCTGCGGCAGTACGGCATCACCCCCTGACCCCGCGCCGGTTGCGGCGGCGCGACAAGAGAAGACAAAATCCGACTTGACAGGTCGGAGTTCCCATCCTTAAGATTTCTTCATCTTGAGACATCGTCTCAAGATTGGATCTCGGCATCCGGCCGGCCGTCGAGGCCGGCCACAGCGCCCGGTTTCCCGAGTCTCCAGCCAGGTCTCATATTTCCCGCGATGGCGGACCCGTGTCCGTTGAGAGGAGTGGTGTGTTTGTGAACGTCCTGACTTCTGACTTTTCCCACAAGAAGCCCGGTCCGGGGCGAGGCGGCAGGGCCGGCGCCGGTCTGGCCTTCGGGCTGGTTGTCGGCCTTGGCGCGGCCCTGGCGGCCGGCCCGGCTCAGGCCCAGCCGGCGGTCTGCACGGGCGCGACGGCCGGCCAGCCGGTGCGTGTCTCCGGCCGTGTGGTCGACCCGACGGCGGGCGCCATCGTGGCGGCGACCATTGTCGTCGAGTGTGCCGGTACGACGGTCGAGGCGGTGACGGATGCGCAGGGCCGCTATGCGGTGGAGGTCCCGCCGGGCTCGTACAACCTGCACGTCCACAAGGACGGCTTTGCGCCCGGCTTTGCCGTGGTGTCGGCCCTGGCCGGCTCCGGCGCGGAGCAGCACGTCCAGCTGGAGGTGTCCCGGTTCGTCGAGGCCGTGACCGTGACGGCGGGCGGGTTCGAGCAGCTCGTGCGCGAGGCGCCGGCGAGCGTCACCGTGCTGCCGCGCGAGGAGCTCGAGACGAAGCGCTTTGCCAGCCTGGCGCAGGCGCTCGTCGACGTCGAGGGCGTGGACGTCGGGCAGAATGTCGGGAAGACCGGCGGCCTGACGATCAGCATGCGCGGGATGCCCAGCGACTACACGCTGATGCTCGTCGACGGACGCCGGCAGAACCCGGCCGGCAGCGTGACCCCGAACGGGTTCGGGGAGACCGCCACGAGCTTCATGCCGCCGATTGGCGCCATCGAGCGCATCGAGGTCGTGCGCGGGCCGATGTCCACGCTCTACGGGTCGGATGCGATGGGCGGCGTCGTGAACGTGATCACGCGCAAGGTCAGCACGCGCTGGACCGGCCACCTGGTGGGCGACGGCACGCTGCAGGAGAACAGCGACTTCGGGAACACGGGGCAGGCGGCGTTCTACCTGGCCGGCCCCCTGGCCACCGACAGGCTCGGCGTGACGGCGCGCGGCAGCGTGTTCCGCCGGGAAGCGGCCAGCCTGCAGTACGCCGACGTGAACGGCGAGCCGGTGGCCATCACGTCCTTCGGCCTGAGCCCCACGCGGGCGGACGTCCGGAACGGCGGCGCCCGCCTCACGTTCGTGCCGCACCGGGACCATGAACTCTACGCGGACGTCGATGCCGTCTGGCAGTCCTACGACAACAGCGCGCGGCAGCTCGGTACGCTGGGCATCCAGGGCGGCTACGCGGAGGAGCTCGACTTCAACCGCCAGCAGTATGTGGTGGCCTACACGGGCCGGCTGCGCCTGGGCATCCTCGATGCCAGCCTGACGCGCAACACGACGGAGACGATCGGCCGGACGATCCCGCCCGGAACACCGGGGCGGATCGCGGGTGATCCCCGTACGCTCGAGGCCACGAACACCGTGCTCGACTCCAAGCTGGTCTCGGCGCTCGGTCGGCACACGCTGTCGGTGGGCGGCCAGTGGTGGGACGCCGACATGGTGGACGCCGTGGCGCCCGAGCCGTATGCGCACCAGCAGGGCGCCCTGTTCGCGGAGGACGAGTGGCGGTTCCTGCCGCGCCTGTCCGCGACGGTCGGCGTCCGCTACGACCGTCACAACGTGTTCGGCGGCAACACCAGCCCGCGCGGCTACCTGGTGTTCACGCCGAACAGCCTGCTCACCCTCAAGGGCGGCGTCAGCCGCGGCTTCAAGACCCCGCAGCTCAACCAGCTGGCCACCGGCATCGTCGGCTTCGGTGCGCAGGGTACGCTGCCCCTCATCGGCAGTCCAGGGCTGAAGCCGGAGACGAGCACGAGCGCCGAGGTGGGCGCCTACATCGCGCGCGGCGCGTTCAGCGGCAACGTGACGTTCTTCAACAACGAGTTCCAGAACAAGATCGCCTCCGGTCCCGGGCTGGAGAACTGCAGCTTCGCGCTGTCGCCGGGGCGTCCCGGGTGCGCGGACTTCGGGAACTGGCCCAGCGTGGATCTCTTCGGCCAGCAGATCAACGTGGACGAAGCCGTCACGCGCGGCATCGAGGCGGCGGCGCGGATCCTCGTCGGCACGCGGTGGACCGTGCAGCAGAACTACACCTACACCGAGTCGGAGCAGCGGAGCGGCGCGCAGGCCGGCCAGCCGCTCGTCAACACGCCGAAGCACATGTACAACGCGAACCTGCGGCTGGCGGCCACCCGCGCGCTGAGCACCTGGCTCCGCGTCGAGGCGCGCAGCAGCCGGACGCGTGGGACGGGCGCCTCGGCCGAGGCCGCCACGGCGCAGATCGGCGACTTCAAGCCGTACGGCCTGCTCCACCTCGGCGCGGGCTACCAGTTGACGCCGCAGCTCACGCTGAACGCGACCGTCTACAACCTGCTCGACACGGACTTCCTCGAGTACCAGACCTACGTCTACAACAACGCCACCGTCTACGCGAGCACGTTCAACAACCTGCAGGAGCCGCGGCGGCTCTGGCTGTCGATGAACTTCTCGTTCTGAGGCCGCGGTGATGCGCCGGGCGGCGGGGAGACCCGCCGTCCGGGCCGCCCGGAGAGCCGTCCGGACCGCGCCCGCCGCAGCGGTGGTGTATAACCGACGCCATCATGCGCATCTGGTCCTGGCTCCTGTTTCTTATCCTTGCCGCCGCCGGCACGCGTCCGGTCCACATCGCGGCGCAGGCGGGCGCGGCTGCCGTGCCGACGCCCGAGTCCGTGCTCGGCTTCACCGTGGGCGCGGACTACAAGCTCGCCACCTACGACGAGACGATCGACTACTTCCGCAAGCTGGACGCCGCGAGCGACCGCCTGCAGCTGATGCCCGCGGGGACCTCGTCCCAGGGACGCACCTACTGGGTGGCGGTCATTTCCGCGCCGGCCAACCTGGCGCGGCTGGACCGCTATCGCGAGATTGCGCGGCGGCTGGCGCATCCCGCGGACCTGCCGGAGGACGAGGCGCGGGCGCTCGCCCGCGAGGGCAAGGCCATCGTGCACATCGACGGCGGCCTGCACGCGAGCGAGGTCGCCGGGCCGCAGCACACGATCCAACTGGCGTACGACCTGGTCGCCCGGGGCGACGACCCCGAGTTTGCGCACATCCTCGACAACGTCATCCTGCTGCTCTGGCCCACGATCAATCCCGACGGCCAGCAGATGATTGCGGAGTGGTATCGCGGGAACGTCGGGACGCCGTTCGAGGTGGCGCCGATGCCGCGCCTCTACCAGGAATACGTCGGCCACGACAACAACCGCGACGGCTACATGCTCAACATGATCGAGTCGCGGGTGATGGAGCACGCCTGGCGCGCGTGGGAGCCGCAGATCATCCACGTGCACCACCAGTCCTCGCCCTTCCCGACCCGGATCTGGCTGCCGCCGTTTGCCGAGCCCATTGCCAATCGCGCGCCGTACCTGATCTCCCGGGAGATCAACATGATCGGGATGGCGATGGCCAAGGGCCTCGAGGAGCGGGGGCAGATCGGCGCCACGCACATGGGCACGGGCTTCGACGCCTGGTACCCCGGCTACATCGACTACAAGCCCGTCTTCCAGAACATCGCGTCCTACTGGACCGAGACCGCGCTCTACTCCTACGCGACGCCGCGCCTCTACACGCTCAACGACTTTCCGCCGGCCATGCGCGACCTGCGTCCCCAGGCGCTCTACACCAGCCCCTGGCCGGGCGGGTGGTGGCGGCTCCGCGACGCCGTGGAGTACATGCACACGGCCTCCGTGTCGGTCCTGGACTACGCCTCCCGCTACAAGGAGTCCGTCCTGCTCAACCGCTACCGCGCCGGACGCTGGCAGATCGACAAGTACTCCGCCGAACCGCCGTACGCGTACTTCATCCCGCAGCAGCAGCGCGACCCCGTCGCGGCCGTCGAGATGCTGCGGCGCCTGGCCTTCCAGGGCATCCGGATTGCGCAGTTGTCGGCCGCCGCCACCGTGGCCGGCACGGAGTACCCGGCCGGCACGTGGGTTGTGCCGATGGATCAGGAATTTGCCGAGACGGTCCGCCAGGTCTTCGACGTGCAGCGCTATCCCGACCTGCGCGAGTCGCCGGATGGCCCGTTGGAGCAGCCCTACGACGCCGCCGGATGGACGCTGCCGTTCCAGATGGGTGTCACGGTCACGGCCCTCGAGACACCACTGACCGATGACCTGCGCGCGAAGATGACACGACTCGGTCCCGACTGGTCCCCCGCGGCACCGGTGACGCCCTACGATCCCGGCCCGGCGGATGCCGCGCCGTTCGACAGCGTGCCCGGCGCCGGCTTCGACACCAACGGCACGGCGGCGGCAGTGGTCCCGCCCGCCGGGGCGGTGACGGGCCGCGGCCCGGCGCTGGCGCTCGACCCGGGGCAGAACAACACGTTTACCGCGCTGAACCGCGCGTGGCAGATGGGAGCGCGCGTGACGCTCGGCGGGGGAAGTGCCACGTCCGGGGCGGGCGCGGGCTCGTCCACGGCCGGCGCCCGCTACATCGTGACGGGCCTCACCGAGGCGCAGCACGACGAGCTTGCCAGGACCTACGCGCTGCAGGCGAGCCGGACAGCGGCGCCGCCCGCCTCGGCCCGGAACATTGCCCGGCCGCGCGTCGGGCTCTATCGGCCGTGGATGGCCAGCATGGACGAGGGCTGGACGCGGTGGATGCTGGAGCGGTACGGCTTCGACGTGGTCAACCTGACGCCGTCCGACTTCCGGGGCCCGATGGTACTGGCCGACCGCGTCGACGCGCTCATCATCGCCGACGAGTTCCGTGGGCTGATGGACGGCTACGGCACGGGGGTGGTGCCCGCCGCCTACGAGGGCGGGATCGGCACCGACGGCGTGCGCGCCATCGACCGCTTCGTGCGGGACGGCGGGACGCTCGTCTGCTTCAATCGCAGCACGGCGTTCGCGATCGAGCAGTTCGGCCTGCCCGTCAGGAACGTCGTCGCGGGGCTCAAGCGGCAGGAGTTCTTTACGGGCGGCTCCGTGCTCGAGGTCACGACGCTCGACAGCCATCCGGTGATGGCCGGCATGCCCGGGCGCGCGGCGATCTTCGTGGACGGCAGCCCGGCGTTCGAGACGGGTGAGGACTTCGAGGGCGACGTGCTGGCTCGCTATCAGGCCACCGGGTCGCCGCTCCTGTCGGGATACCTGCTCGGCGAAGGCCTGCTGCACGGCCGGGCCGCGGCGCTCGACGTGCGCCACGGCCAGGGGCACATCGTGCTGCTGGGCTTCCGCCCGCAGTGGCGGGGACAGCCATTCGGGACGTTTCGCGTCGTGTTCAATGCCGTGATGGGAGCGCAGTAGGGCCTCGCCGCTGCGGCGGCTCGGCGGGCCTGCGGGTAGGCCCGCGGTGGGCCTGCGGGTAGGCCTGCGGTAGGCCTGCGGTGGGCCTGCGGGTAGGCCTGCGGTGGGCCTGCGGTTGGGCCTGCGGTAGGCCTCACTCCCTGCGCCCTCGCCGGAGGAACTGTAGAGGCGACCCTTCAGGGTCGCCTGCGGC
>CAZUGF010000060.1:11252-16142 GCA_964619705.1 uncultured Bifidobacteriaceae bacterium | reverse complement strand
CCCTGCGCCCTCGCCGGAGGAACTGTAGAGGCGACCCTTCAGGGTCGCCTGCGGCTCTGCGGCCTGGTGGGCGAGGCCCGGGAGGAGGAACCAATGGACCGCGTCGTTGACGACAAGGCCTGGCGCGCGCTGGCGGAATCGCTGTCGATCGAGGAGGCGGCGCTCCGTGCCGTCGCGGACGCGGAGTCGGGAGGCATGGGTTTCCTGGCGCCGCCCTCGGAGCATCCGAAGGTGCTCTTCGAGGGCCATGCCTTCCACAAGCTGACGCAGGGGCGCTTCGACCTGGTGGCGCCTGCCCTCAGCTACCGCCGCTGGACCGCCGCGCACTACGCGCGGACGCCGATGGAGGAGTGGCGCCGCCTGGAGCGTGCCTGCGCGCTGGACCGCGCGGCCGCGCTGCAGTCGGCCAGCTGGGGCGCCTTCCAGATCATGGGCTTCAACTACGCCGCGTGCGGCTGCGCGGACGTCGAGGCGTTCGTCGCGGCGCAGCGCGCGGGCGCGCCGCAGCAGCTCGACATCTTCGCGCGCTTCGTCTCGCAGGACGTGTTCCTCGGTCCACTGCGCGCGAAGCGCTGGGCCGCCTTCGCGCGTGCGTACCGCGGTCCGGGCTACGCGCAGGGCCGCTACGACGCGCGCCTGCGGGAGGCCTACACGCGCTGGTCGCGGGCCTTGCGCGAGGCCCGTGCGACGCGGACGCGCGCGGCCAGGCCCGTCCGGCCCGGACCCGCGCCCGCGCGGATCGTTCGCCCCGGCCGCAGTGCGTTCAGCGTCGCCATGACGGGGCGCGGCGTCGGGAAGGCGGCCACGCGCCCGACGAAGGAGACGCGGCACCGGCGGCGCGTCCAACCTGATCCCGTGGACCTGCGGGACTGGGTCTACCGGCCGCCCGTCACCTCGGCCCCGCGCCTGACGATGATGCCGCACGACTTCCGTGTGGTGAAGGACCAGGCGGACACGAGCGCCTGCACCGGCTTCTCGCTCTCGACGATCATCGAGTACCTGCTGGACCGCGCCGGCCGCCCCGTCGAGGAGATCTCCGGCTTCATGCTGTACAGCATGGCGCGCCGCTACGACGAGTGGACGGACAACGACAAGAGCGACGAGGGCTCCTCGCTGCGAGGCGCCCTCAAGGGCTGGTCGCGGCACGGGGCGAGCGCGGGCCGTCTCTGGAAGAAGCTGGCCATGCCCACCGCGACGCTGGACCCCACGTCCGACTGGTGGCTGGATGCGGTCAAGCGGCCGATCGGCGCCTACTACCGCATCGACCCGGCGTCCATCACGGACATGCACGTCGCGCTCAGCGAGACGGGCGTCCTGTTCGCCAGCGCGCTGACACACGGCGGCTGGGATGCGCTCTACGGCGAGACGGCCTCCGAGCCGCCGGCCGCCGCCGACGAGGTCCCCCTCATCGAGTGCCGGCGCGGGCTCGATCACGCCGGGCACGCCTTTGCCATCGTCGGCTACACGGAAAAGGGCTTCCTCGTCCAGAACTCGTGGAGCCGCAAGTGGGGCCGCGGCGGCTGCGCGATCCTCTCCTACGCCGACTGGCGGCAGAACGCGATGGACTGCTGGGTGGTCCAGCTCGGCGTCGTCACGCGTGAGCACGAGGAGGTGGCGAAGGCGCCGACGCTCAGGACCGTGGGGACGGCGGGACGTGTCGTGCTCTCGTCCAACGACGCGCTGGCCGCGCACGAGATCTCGCCGTTCGTGGTCGACATGGTCAACGAGGGGCGCCTGAGCGACAGGGGACAGTTCCGCACCAGCGACGGCGACCTGGCGCTCCTGCTGGACCGCCACCTGCCGGAGGCGCGCGACAGGTGGCAGATCCCCGCGACGGGCACCATCGACGTGGCGCTCTACGCCCACGGCGGCCTCGTCCCGGAGGAGAGCGCCGCGGCAACCGCCCGGGAATGGGTGCCGCTCCTGTACTCGAACCGCATCTTCCCGATCTTCCTGATGTGGGAGACCGGCCTCCTCAGCACCGTCTTCAACATCGTGGAGGACGCGCTCCGCGGCGACGAGCCGCGGCTGGGCGCCGACTGGTGGGACCGGTTTCGGACACGCGTGCGGGACTGGAAGGACGAGCGCATCGAGGGCCTGACGCGCCGGCCCGGCGGCGCGCTCTGGACGCAGATGAAGGACAACGCGCAGGACCTGTCCAGCACGCGCGTGTCCGGCATCGTCAAGCTGTTCAGGCTGTTCAACGATCCGAAACGGCGCAAGGCCCTGCCGTCCGTCCGCCTGCACCTGATCGGGCACTCGGCGGGCGCCATCGTGCACACCTACCTGGCCGCGCGCGCACACGCACTCCGGTTCGAGCTCGGGAGCCTCAGCCTGATTGCACCGGCCGTTCGCGTGGACACGTTCGACGAGCAGCTCCGGCCGGTGATGGCGAAGACGGGGCTGCGCGTCCTCCTCGCGCACCTGACCGGACCGGCCGAGCTCGAGGACCCGACGACGAAACCGTACGGGCACTCGCTGCTGTACCTGGTCTCCCGCGCGTTCGAGGATCAGGCCGAGACCCCGATTCTGGGCATGGAGAAGCACCTCGTGCCGTCGATCGTGGCCTACCCCTGGGGCGCCGCCGTGTCGCGGCTCGCGTCTCCCGGGGGCGCCTTCCGCCCCGGCGACCGCCGGACGACGATCGACACGCACGGGGGACTGGATCAGGACCCGGCCGTGCAGGACGCCGTGGTCCGCCACATCAAGGGGCCGGGATTCGCGGGCGAGGTGCTGCGCCCGATCCTGTAGCGCGACACCGCGCCTTGAACACCGCGCCCGGAGCACCGTGCCGCGCGCGGCGCGGGATGATCGGCAACCGATGTAGTACCGTCATCGGGTGCCCCTGCTCGCGCTCGAACACATCGCTCACGCCTACGGCCACCTCCCCCTGCTCGACGATGTCTCGGTGCAGGTGGAGCCGGGTGAGCGCGTGGCCATCATCGGCCGGAACGGGACGGGGAAGTCCACGCTGCTCCAGATCCTGAGCGGCGAGCTCCCGCCGGATGCGGGGACGGTGTGGCGGCAGCCCGGATCGCGGGTCGCGCGCCTCGTGCAGGACGTGCCCCTGTCCACGACGGCCGCGGTCTTCGACGTGGTGGCGGAGGGCCTGGGCGGTCTGGCGGACCTGGTGCGCGCGTATCACCACGCCGCGACCGAGGTCGCGCAGACCGGGAGCGAGGCGGCGCTCCAGCGCCTGGGCACGCTGCAGCACGAGCTCGACGAGCGTGACGGGTGGCGGCTGGAGCAGCGCGTCGAGCTGGTGCTGACGCGGCTGGACCTGCCGGCCGACGCGAGCGTGGACACGCTGTCCGGCGGATGGAAGCGCCGCGTCCTCCTGGCGCGCGCGCTCGTCGCCCAGCCGGATCTGCTGCTGCTCGACGAGCCGACGAACCACCTGGACGTCGAGGCCATCCTCTGGCTCGAGGAGTTCCTCGCGGACTACGCCGGCGCCATCGTCTTCGTCACGCACGATCGCGCCTTTCTGGAACGCCTGGCCACGCGCATCCTGGAGTTGGATCGGGGGCGCATCACCTCATGGCCCGGCGACCATGCCACCTATGTGAGGAAGAAGGAAGAGTGGCTGCTCACCGAGTCCACGCAGAATGCGCGGTTCGACAAGCGCCTGGCCGCGGAGGAGGTGTGGCTCCGCCGCGGCGTCAAGGCCCGGCGGACGCGTGACGAGGGGCGCGTCAAGGCGCTGATGGCCATGCGCGAGGCACGCGCGGCGCGCCGATCGCAGCCGGGCTCCGTGCGTCTCCGGATGGAGCAGGCGGATCCCACGGGCAAGGTCGTGTTCGAGGCCGAGGGCGTCCACAAGGCGTTCGGGGAGACGGTTGTCGTGCGCGACTTCTCGACGCGGATCCTCCGCGGCGATCGCATCGGCCTCATCGGCCCGAACGGCGCGGGCAAGACGACGCTGCTGCGTATCCTGCTCGGCGAGATCCCACCCGACGCCGGAGAGGTCCGAAGCGGGGCCAACCTTCAGGTGGCGTACTACGACCAGCAGCGCGAGCAACTGGACCCCGAGCGCACCGTCGTGGATACGGTCGGCGACGGCAACGATACGGTGGTCGTCAACGGCCAGCCGCGCCATGTGCACGGCTACCTCGAGGACTTCCTCTTCTCGCCGGAGCGCGCCCGGTCTCCGGTGAAGGCCCTCTCCGGCGGCGAGCGCAACAGGCTGCTGCTGGCGCGCCTGTTCACCAGGCCGGCGAACGTCCTGGTCCTGGACGAGCCCACCAACGACCTCGATCTCGAGACGCTGAAGCTGCTCGAGGCCCAGCTCGTCGAGTGGCCCGGCACGCTGCTGCTCGTCAGCCACGACCGGCGGTTCCTCGACAACGTGGTGACGAGCACCATCGCGTTCGAGGGTGACGGGGTCGTGCAGGAGTACGTGGGCGGGTACGAGGACTGGCGGCGCCAGCGGGAACAGACGCCGCACAAGACCACTGTCCGGTCAGGCGCTGCTGCCGGCGGCGATCCGAAGCCGTCGGCTCCGGCACCGACGCCGTCCGCCACAAACGGCAAGGCGTCACGGCGCAAGCCGTCATACAAGGAACAGCGCGAGCTCGAGGCGCTCCCGGCCCGCATCGAATCGCTGGAGGCCGAGCAGCGCCGGCTGACCGAGGACGTGTCCGATCCGGGGTTCTACAAGAGGCCGCAGCAGGACATTGCGGGTGCGCTCGCGCGGCTCGACGCCGTCGGCGCGGAGCTCGCCGAGTGCTATGCCCGGTGGGCCGATCTCGATGCCCTGGTCACCGGCGGCTGACGCGGCGTGCGGACGGTCTCATTCCGCCCTGAGGGCCGACATCGGATCGATGCGTGAGGCCCGCCGCGCGGGGAGGTAGCCCGCGAGCAGGGCGACGGCCAACAGGACGAGCAGCATCC
>CAZUGF010000060.1:7761-11152 GCA_964619705.1 uncultured Bifidobacteriaceae bacterium | reverse complement strand
TCCAGCATGTGCCCGACCTGCGTGGTCTGTCCCGAGAGCCCGCCGGTGTCGCGGTTGGCAATCCAGACGAGCGCCCCTGGGTCGCCGAAGGGCAGCGGCCGCAGCAGCAGTGCGTTGACGACGCTGAACACCGTGGAGCTGGCGCCGATCCCGAGGGCGGCAATCAGGATGACGAAGAGGGAGACGCCGGCATCACGCCGGAGGGCCCGGATGGTGTAGCGCAGGTTCCGGATGACCTGATCGAGACTCATGCAGCCTTTCCGGTGGACGGGTGTCTACGGCAAAGGGTTGCGAGCCGGTCAGATGGCGTCTGACGTGGACGTGAAGGTGAACCCGTTCAGCCCGAGCGCCGGAACCATCAGCGGAGACAGCCGCTGGGACGTGCCGATGGCCCTGACGTTCCAGGGGGCGAGCATGGCGAGCACGCTCTGGTTGAATCGCAGGTTCCGGACCGGGTGGCGGACCTGTCCTTTCTCGATCCACCACAGGCCGTCCCGCGTCAGCCCGGTCAGCACGATGGTCCGCGGATCGACCAGACGCACGTACCAGAACCGCGAGACGAGCAGTCCGCGCTCCATGCCCTTGATCATGTCGTCCACGGATGTGGTCTGCGGGCTCTCGAGGATGTAGTTGACGGGGCCGGCGGTCGGCTCGCGCTTGCGTTCCCGCGCCCAGAAGCGGCCGTACTCCAGGTTCTCGAGCACGCCGTTGCGGATGAGCGGCAGGCGCGCGGCGGGCACGCCTTCGTCCGTCGCCGGCACGGCGGGGAGGTCCTGGTGCGCGGGATCGCTGTACAGGCTGATACGCGGATCGAAGAGGGCTTCGCCGACCCGCGTCTGGCCGTCCCTGGCCGAGAACGCACTCCGGCCTTCCTCGGCGGTGCGCGCGTCGAAGCTGCGGACGAGGAACCCGGCCAGATCCGAGACGGCCTGCGGTTCCAGCACGACGGGGTAGATGCCCGGCTCGATCGGCTTCGGCTGCTGCGAGCGCACGGCCTTGTCCACGGCGCGCTCGACGATGGCGGTGGAGTCCAGGCGCGCGAGATCGAAGTGGTCGCCCGCGAAGTAGCCGGAGCCCGTACCGTCCGCGCTGCGGGCGGTGACGCTGAAGCCGGCCTCGCTCGACCGGAAGTAGCGGCGGTTGCCGTTGGCGGTGGCCGCCGCGTCGGCCGACGCGCGCGCGACGTGGAACCCGGCGCCGGTGACCTTGGCCGTCCGGCACCGGCCGAGCGCCGTGTCCAGCGCGGCCGCGCGCTGGTCCAGGTCCACGTCGGCCGTGGCATCCGCGAAGCCGCGGGACTCGGCGTACTCGACGGACCCCAGCGTCGGGACGTACTCGCGGTGCACGGGCGACACGCGGGCAATCTGCACGGCCTCGTCGGCCATCCGCTTGACGGCGTCCGCGCCCGGGTCGTTCCCCGTCGTGGACCCGCGCCGCCCGCCCACCCACACCGTTGCCGTGATCGCGAGATCTTCCGCGCGTCCGCTGGTCGTGATGCGGTTGTCCGCAAACCGCGCGTGCGATTCGACGGAGCTCGTCAGCGAGACCGCCGCATCCTCCGCGCCCGCCGCCTTCGCGTGCGCGAGGACCGTCTCGCAGATCCCCAGGGCCTCGTCGCGGCTGATCATCGGTGCTGGTCCCTGTTGTTCATGTCAATGTCACGCGCCACGTCGCCGCACCTTCCCGCACCTTCCCGCACCTCCCCGAACCTTCCCGCACCTTCCCGAACCTTCCCGAACCTTCCCGAACCTTCCCGAACCTCCCCAGAACCTCCCCCGAACCTCCCCGAACCTTCCCCCTACCCCGCCGTATTCAGCACCGTCACCTGGCGGAAGCGTGCCGGCGGGCAGCCGTGGCTGACGGCGTTCGTCTGGCCGGGCTCGCCCTTGCCGTCGGCGGAGGTGCCCCACAGCTTGTAGGTCGAACGGCCGCCGAGCCCGTCGCAGGACGCCCAGAAGTCCGGCGTGCGCGACTGGTACGCGGCGTCCCGCACCATCGCGCCGAGCTTGCCGTCCCGGATCTCGCGGATGACGGCGCCGCCGAACTGGAAGTTGTAGCGCTGCTGGTCGATGGAGGAGCTGCCGCGGCCCTCCACATACAGGCCGCGCTTGACGTCGCCGAACAGGTCCTCGAGGGAGACGTCGGTGGGCGCGGGCTCGAGCGAGACGTTCGGCATGCGCGGGAACGGCACGCTGGACCAGTGGTCCGCGTGCAGGCAGCCGTGCGACCGGTCCTGGCCGACGAGCGGCGCCAGCTCGCGCGTGGTCTGCCAGTCCACGAACATCCCGTCGCGCACGATGTGCCACCGGTCCGACTTGACGCCCTCGTCATCGAACCCGGTGGTGGCAAGCCCGCCCGGCTGTGTGCGGTCGCCGACCAGGTTGACGATGGACGCACCGAAGCGGAGCGAGCCGGCGTCGGTGGGCTTGAGGAAGCTGGTGCCCGCCATGTTGGCTTCCCAGCCCAGCGCACGGTCCAGCTCCGTGGAGTGGCCGACCGACTCGTGAATGCACAGGAAGAGCTGGGACGGGTCCACGACGATGTCGTAGCGGCCGGCCGAGACGGGCTTGGACTTCAGCTTCTCGACGACCTCGTGGCCCGCCTTCTCCGCATCCTGCAGCCACGGGTAGTTCTCCACGTACTCGTAGCCCACGAGCTGCGCCCGATCGACGACAGCACGCGTCTGGAAGTCGCCCGAGGCGCGATCCGCGGCGGTGGTGCTGAACTGCGGGTAGGTACGGACGAGCCGCTGCGTGATCCGCGAACCCTCGCTCGACGCGAAGTACTTCTGCTCGTCCACGAAGAGGATCTGGGAGCTGACGAAGCTCACGCCGGGCACGGCCAGCGCCGCCTCGTTCAGCGTCATCAGGAACGCGGTCTTGGTTTCCAGCGGCACGTCGAAGGGATCGCGCGTGAACGCGCTCGTCCAGGAGGTGACCACCTTGTCCGCGTTGGCGAGCACGACCTTGCGCGTGGTGAGCCGCGCGTTGGCGCGCGCGATGGCCACGGCCTGTTCGGCGGCGGCTCGAGCCGAGGCGGGGTCCACCCGGCTGGTGGCCGCAAAGCCCCACGCGCCGTTGACGAGGACGCGGAGGCCGAGGCCGTAGCTGGTGGACCGCGAGACGTTCTGCACCTGCCGCTCGCGCGTCGCGATGGACTCCCGGCGGTAGCGGTTGATGCGGATGTCCGCGTAGGAAGCGCCGAGGGCGGCCGCGCGGGCGAGCGCGGTCTCGGCGGCCTCCGCGCGCCCGGCGTCCTCGGCCGGGCCCTGCCGGAAGATCTCGGCCCACGCCGGCACGGAAGTCGTGGCGAGCAGGGCGGTCCCGGTGGCGAGGAACTGGCGCCTCGTGACCGATGGCATGGGCATCGGGCGGGATTATACCTTTGGGCT
>CAZUGF010000060.1:0-7661 GCA_964619705.1 uncultured Bifidobacteriaceae bacterium | reverse complement strand
ACGGGGTCGACGCGTGTGGCCCGCCACGCGGGTACCGACGATGCGATGAGCGCGGTGACCGCGAGCGCCGTGCCGACCAGCCACGGCAACGCGGCCGGCAGGCCGGTTACCTCGGTCGTCACGGCGCGGAGCGCGTGGATCGCGCCCACGCTCAGCACGCCGCCGGCCAGCAGTCCGGCGGCCGCCAGTGCGCCGCCGTCGCGCAGCACCAGCGCCACCACGTCCACGGGACGCGCCCCCAGCGCCTGACGGATGCCGAGTTCGCGTGTCCGGGCCGAGACCAGGCACGCCATCACCCCGTAGGTGCCCAGTGCGGCCAGCAGGAGCGCGCTGACCGCGAACAGCATCGACACCATGGCGCCCATCCGCTGCGGCGTCTGCGCCTCCCGCCACATCGTCGTCATCACCGCGGCGTCCGGTACCGGCAGGAGCGGGTCGATGGCCGTCGCCGCCGAGCGCAGGGCCGAGACCACCGCGGCGGCATCGACGTGCGAGCGCACCATCAGGTGCACCGTGCCCGCGGCCAGCGTCGCCGCGTGCTGCTCGTACGGCACGTACCACGTCTCGCGCCACTCGCCGAAATCGCGCACGTCGGCCACCACGCCGACGACGATCATCCACGGGCTGTCGGCGCGCACCTGGCGCAGCCGCTTGCCGAGCGCATCCTGGCCGGGCCACAGGCGCTCCGCCAGGCGCCGGCTGACGATGGCCACCGGCTGGCTGCCGGCGGTGTCGGCAGCGTTGAACGTGCGGCCGCGCAGGACCGGGATACCTGCCGCCTCCACCCACTCCGGCGTGACCTGCCGGTGGTTGACGATGATGCTGCCTTCTCCGGCGGCCACCCGCTGGTCCTCGGCCTCGATCGAGGCGCCGAAGCTGCCGCGGTCGAGCGGGTTCCACGTCGTCAGGCCGGCCTGCTCGACGCCGGGGATCGCGCGCGCGGCCTCGTGCAGTTGCCGCACGATCTGGACGCGCGGCCCGGCGTCGGCGTAGCGCGGCGGGAGCGGCAGGGCCACGGCGTAGAGCGCGTCGGCCCGCAGGCCGAGATTGGCGTGCAGCAGCCGCTGCAGGTTTTCGACCATCAGCCCGGCGCTCAGCAGGAGTACCGCCGCCAGCGCGACCTCGCCGGCGACCAGCGTGCGCATCAGGCGGTGCCCGCCCGACGTGCCGCGCGCCTGCTGTCTCAGCGTATCGCTCACGTCGGCCCGGGACAGCTTCAGCGCGGGCGCGAGCCCGGCCAGCACGCCCACGGCGGTTGTCACAACCGCGGCGAAGAGGGCGGCCCGCATGTCCACGGTGGTGGCGGTGACGCCCAGCTGATCGCGCAGCGTGTCGGGAACGAGATCCACCAGGAGGCGGCTCAACGGGTGCGCGACCGCAAGACCGATGGCCGTGCCGATGGCGGCGAAGACCAGGCTCTCCACCAGCATCTGGCGTACCTGCCGCCCGCGATCGGCGCCGAGCGCGGCCCGGACGGCCACGTCCCTGGCCCGGCGGAGACCGCGGGCCAGCAGCAGGTTGGCGACGTTGGCCGACGCCAGGCCGAGGAGCAGGACCGCGGCGCCCATCAGGGCCAGCGACAGGCGTGCGCTTGTCCCGACCAGCGACTCGCGCACCGGCGTCATCGCGAAGCGCAGTCCGCGATTCGGAATCGGCCGCGCGGCCTCGGCGCGGACGGCAATCGCCTCCAACTCCGCCTGGGCGGCGGCCGGCGTCGCCTCCGGCGCCAGGCGCGCGAACACCGCGAGCGATGCCTCGATGCGCGGGTCGACCCGTTCCGGGACCCAGGCTTCCACGTCGTACGGAAACCGGAACCCCGGCGGCAGGACGCCCACGACCGTGGGCGCGCGGTCCTCGAGGCGGATGGTCCGGCCGATCGCGTCGGGGCGGCCGCCGAACTGCCGGAGCCACAGCGAATGACTGATAACGATGACGCCCGCGTCGAGCCCGGCCTCCTCCTCGTCCGTGGAGAACAGGCGGCCGTGCGCGGCCCGGACGCCGAGCATATCGAACGAGCCAGGTGATACGAGCGCGACCGACACCGGCACGGGCGTCTCGCCGTCGATCAGCGACCACTCCAGGCTCCGCATCCCGATGACCTGCGAGAACGCGCGCGCCTCGCGGCGGATGTCCAGGAAGTTCCGCACGCGGTTGGACCGCCGGACCTGGCCGCCATCGCGGCCCAGCGTGTAGTCCTGCAGGCGATAGACGCGGGCCTCGCCGGGGATCGGCAGCGGCCGCAGCAGCGTGGCGTTCACGACGTTGAAGAGGACGCCGCTGGCGGCGATGCCGATGGCCAGCGTGGCCACCAGCGTGGCGGAGAAGCGCCAGTCGGCGCGGACGAGGCGGAGGGCGGCACGGATGTCGGCGGCGATCCCGGTGAGGCGCATGCCCCTACATACGTCGGGCCGGTGCCGCCGGCCGGCTCCCGTCATGACTGCGGCACAGTTCTGCGGGATGAATGGCGTGACCGGCGTGCACTCGCGCGGGGGCGCTGGCGCGCCGGCAGGACCGTCGTCAGGTCGAGCGTCGAACCAGGCAGGCGGAGCCGTGATGCCGTGCGTCCTGTCGATCTGCCGGCGTGTGGCGAGCAGAGTAGTCGCCATGGGGCGCGCCCGGCTAGAATGAAACCCGCCCGCAGGGGCGCGATGAGAGGGTCGAGGCGATACGGGATCTCGCCAACGGGCGCGCGCGTCGGCCGCGAATGCTCCAGCGGGCGGATCGGACGGACAGATAAGGGGACGCCGGAGGGCGCTCCAGGAGAACAGTGACGGTGCGACATGCCATGCCAGACCGACGGGTCGAGCCGCGGCCATCAATGCTGACGGAGGTGGGGACGGCCCCGGTGCAGCCGCTGGGGCTTCAGCCGCCGGCCTGGGTGTATCGCCTGATGGAGACGCGCGGCGGGGCAGCGCCGGGGGATGCGGAGGCGGGTGCGATGAGTGAGTGCGGCCGCTTCGTCCTGTTGGCCCGGCGTATCGGCGGCGTCGCCGACCTGCCGCCGGAACGGTTCATCGCGGCGGTGGACGAGGCCTATCGGTCCCTGGGGCGGGAGCTCGAGCGCCTGAATCGGCAGGCCTTGCGCCTGTGGAACTTCATTCCGGGCATTCACACGCCGGTCGCGGCAATGGGCGACCGGTACCGGGCGTTCAACGCGGGCCGTCTTGACGGCTACGCGGACTGGTTCCGGGACCCGCGGACCTTGCCGGACGCCGTCCCCACGTCGTCGGCTGTCGGCATCGAGGGGGACACGTTCTGGGTGTACGTGCTGGGCGCGGATGCGGCCGGTCTGCCGGTCGAGAACCCCCGGCAGATCCCGTCGTATCGCTATTCGAGCCGCTACGGCGCGCGGCCGCCGTGCTTCGCCCGCGCGACGCGCTTCGAGTCGCTCCTGCTGATTGGCGGGACGGCGAGCATTCTCGGCGAGGACACGTGCCACGATGGCGACATCGAGGCCCAGACGCGCGAGACGATTCGGAACATCGCGTCGCTGGTGGCGCACGGACGCGAAGGCCGTCCGGCGGAGCGCCCGCTGGATGCCCTTCGAGACATCCGGGTGCACGTCGTCAGGCGGGAGCACGACGCCGCGGTCGCGGCTGTCCTCGGTGAACTGCTTCCCGGTCTGCAGGAGTGTGAGTTCGTGCAGGCGGAACTGTGCCGGCAGGATCTGCTCGTCGAGATCGAGGGCACGGCCCACTGCCCGTGACCTCGCCGTAGACGCCGCGCACTGCTGGACGTCGATCCGTCAGTCTACGAACAACAGCGCTGAATCGCCGCCGAGCAGGGCGAAATACGCGAAGGCGAGGTCGCCGGCGAAGTGCAGCGCCATGCCCGGGAGAATCGACCCCGATTTCAGCGCGAGGTGCCCGAACACCGCGGACGCCAGAAAGAGGCCTGGCGCGAAGGTGAGCAGATAGGTGAGGCCTTGCGAGGCGTGGAGCAGCGTGAACACCGCGCTCGTCACGAGGATCGCGAACGTGGGACCGATGCGCTCCAGGTGGCGCTGCATGTAGCCGCGAAAGGCCACCTCTTCGACAACGCCGGCCACCATCGGGCCCATGAGCAGCGCGGACCAGCGGACGGCGATCGGATAGGCAGTCACGTCGACCGGCGGGCGGCTGGATCCTGCCAGTGCATACAAGACGTAGAGCCCGACCAACGCACCGATCAGGCCCAGAATTGTGGTCAGGCTGTCGCCGGACCACGCGCCGGGCTGCGGCTGCCACAGGCGCAGGTGCCATCGTCGAAACGCCGATGTGCTGCGTGGCCAACCGTGGCCGCTGAGCCACAGGAGCATGAGCGCCAGCAGGCACGCCATGGTCGCGGCGGCCCACGGCCAGTCCGGATGCTCGCGCACGTTCAGGCCGATCAGCGCCACCCATGCAAGCGTGCCGATGACCTGAATCGACAGCCCCATCAGCAGGGCAACGGCGATGGTCCTGCCGATCTTCGGGATCGCGACGTCCGGCGTGGCAACGGCTTCGGTCATGGGGCTGCCTTTCGTGCAGGAGGCGCGGCGCGCCGGGACCCGCGTTCAATGAGCCCGACGATCCAGCACATGGGGCATCCGCGAAAGGCGATGAGCGCGGCAAGGAGCGCGGGAATCGCGACGAGCCCTTCGCCCGTCGACATCGCCACGGCCAGCAGCGCAAGGCCGAGAGCGCCGCGTACGAGCCAGATGCCGAGCGCGCGCCGCCTCGTCGGGCAGGTGGGATCCGTCATGTGGTGCCCTCCGTCACGTGTTTCCGGGCGGCCGCCCGGGCGCGTCGCAGCAGGCTCTTCGCCGCCTCACCAGAGATGGTCAGCCGCCGGGCTATCTCGCGGATGGTCAGCTCTTCGAGATCGCGCAGCAGGATGACCTGGCGGTAATGCCCGGGCAGCGCGGCCAGGGCGCGCGCCACATCCAGGCGCAGTTGATGGACGGGCACATGGGCAAAGCGTGCCGAGTCCTCGATCGTCCTCAGTTCCTCGACGCTGCGCATGAACATCAGCACGGGGAGGGCACACAGCCGTGCGACGACCCTGGCGAGCCAGGCGCCAAGCGCGGCCGGGCTCCGAATCCCGCCGACGCGCCGATAGACGACGATGAGCGCTTCCTGCACGACGTCCTCGATGGATGACGACGCATAGCACTGAAACCGTGCGTAACGCTGGATGTCGGGCCGCAGCTGCGACAGCAGCCGTTCGAGTGCCGCCGGGTCACCCGCCTGCGCCGCCGCGAAGAGGTCCTTGTCGACATCCAGCATCGGGCTTCCAGCCTATAGGAGGGGGCGATTGGGCAAAACGGGTCGCCGGCGGACGAGAAAATGTCGGGCCGACTTGTCGTCTAGCTCCGCCGACGCCGCCGGCCGCCGTGTCTCGTGTGGGCCGCGTGCGCGCCGTGGGCGTCGTCGTCCACGGTGAAGACGACGCGATAGATGTGAGGCTTACGCCTGTAGCTCAAGGGGCGGACGGGGAGGTCTTGGGTCGAAGCTCTCGGGGGCAGCCGGACAGCGCTTCGGGTACTCGTCCCGCGACAGGACCGCGCGTTCGAGGCCGTTGAACCACTTCGCCCCTGGCGAGGCGCACGCGCGACCACACAGCGGTACAGCTCTTCGAGGTCGGCCTCGGCGCTCCGGGCGATCTCAACCCGGTATGCCATGCTTGCGACGAAGTCGGTCGAAAACCTGCGCGCTTCGCCATGTGCGTGATACCTACGTTACCGCGTCGAAATCGGCGGAAGGGCTCTGATCTTGTCGGCCACCTTGCGACAGGCGCCAACGAGATCCGTGACGAGCCTCTCATCGACGTCGAGCGCGCCCTCGTACTCGGTTCGGTTGCGCATATCGTGACACTTGGATAGCACGCGCCAGACCTCTGGTCCCAAACCAAGCGTGTCGGGCAGGACCTGGAACACGATGTACCGCTTCGACGGTCGATACCCTTGATGCCGAAGGGCCGCGAGACAGATCGCGTGAGCGGCGCCGTACGCGAGGTCGAACCGGCTTTCAAGTGAGTTCTGCTGGTTCTCGGCGTCTCTCAACCGGGCCAGACCTGAGCGAACGAGGCCATTAAACTCCTTCGCATCAGGAGCTTCCTTCCCAAGGACACCGCCGGGACCGGCCAGGCGATCAAGCGTTGACAAGGACTGAATCCCCCACTCCAATCACCCAGACCTTTGGTCCTTCCAGCACGCGCGTGACGAATGCATTGTCCGTCTTCGCCCGTTTCGAGAACTCGGCATGGCTGTAGACCGTAGGGTTCACAGTCCGACCAAGCATGCGCGATACCTTGTCGAGCGCTCCGAACACGTCACCGTAGCCCAGCGTGTCGCTCACGACCATCAGGTCGATGTCGCTCGCCGCCTGGTCCGATCCTTTTGCGACGGAACCGTACACGAACGCCGCGCGGATCTCTGATTCGATCGGTTTCAACGCCTGCCGCAAAGGTTCCACCAAGCCAACGGTCTTGAGCACGATATTCCGTAAGTCCGCAAACAGCGGGGAGGCGGCGTTCGCCTGGTAGTGCTTCTGATTGCCAATCCGGCGCGCGACGACAAGGCCGCTGTGTTCAAGCCGCGCGAGCTCGCGCTGGGCGGCCCCGGAGCCCGTCCCGGCATCCCGGATCAATTCCGAGGCATAGACACTCCGGTGTGGCTGGCCGAAAAGCACGCGCAAGACGCGTTGCTGCGTCTTGGTAAACAGGGCGTCTGCCAGGCTCCTTCTGCTGGATCGGCGTGAGACCGCTTTGGCGCCCAATATGGGCATAATCATGCCCGATTTGGGCATAATGGTCAAGGACGAGCTTTCTCGACAGTGCGGATGTCGCCGCGCTTGGCCATCAGCGCCTTCAGGCCGTCTGCGGCTCCCGTGTTTCCACGAAAGCGAGAGCGCCGCTACGCCCTGCCCACCAACTGGACGGACATGAGCGCGTGAGGGCTTGCTCGTTCCCGGAACTCCTCCACGCACGCGTGGCTAGACCATACGAGTATGGCACAATGGTCCGTATGAAGAAGACCCTCCACATCGATGAGCGCCTGCTCCGTGACGCCAAGGCGGCAGCCGGGGCGAAGACCGATACCGACACGGTGAGGCTTGGCCTGGAGGCTCTAGTGCGCCGGGCCGCCTACGAGCGCCTACGGGCGCTGCGGGGTTCCGAGCCCCATGCGGCGGAGACGCCGCGGCGGCGCGAGCGTCCGGCCGCGACGAAGCCCTCGGCAGCATGAGCGTCCTCGTTGACACCTCCGTGTGGATCCGGTTCCTCGCGAACAAGGCCCCCTTCGCCGCGGAGCTGGAAAGGCTGCTGACCGACGACGCGGTGGCCGGGCACGAGTTCGTGTATGGGGAATTGCTCGTGGGTGACGGCGGCGGCCGGCAGAAGCTGTTGAGCAGTTACGAACGGATGGGGCAGGTCCCGGTAGTCCCTCACAGCGACGTCGTGGCGTTCGTCCGGGCGCGCAAGATCCATGGACGGGGCATCGGCTGGGTCGACGCGCACCTGCTGGCCTCGGCGCTGGTTGGCGGGGTTCAGCTCTGGACGGCCGACGGGCCGCTGGGGACGATCGCTGACGAGTTGGGGATCGCGTATCGCGTCAAGGGCTCGGGCCCAGCCTGACGCGCGTTGCTTCGGTGGCCCCTCACGGCTGACGGATGAAGCTGCTCGCTGAGCCGTCGCTTTCTGGG
>CAZUGF010000059.1:21443-29806 GCA_964619705.1 uncultured Bifidobacteriaceae bacterium | reverse complement strand
CCTACGGCCCGAAAGGGCCGCCCACGACGCGAAGCGTCGCCCACCGCAGGCCCCAGGATCACCACTCTCACCCCACCTCCACCCACACCCCGAGATGGCGCATGTCCTCTGTGCGCTCGTCGTGCTGCGCGGGCCGGAAGCCCGGCCCCGTCTCGATCCCGAGCAGCCACGCATCCGCAGCGCCCGGCGGCGGCAGCACGATGACGCGCGTCTCCCCCGCCTCCAGGGCCACGTCCTCCGTCCACTCGCCTACGCTCAACCGCGCCGTGGTCGCGATCGGTCCCGCGCGGACCGTCACCACCGGCGGCGCCCCGTCGTCCGTGTCCATGATGACGACCGTCCGGTCCGCGCCCCTGGTCCAGAAGCCCGGCGGCTCCATGAAGGCGTTGCCGTCCAGGAAGAAGACGCGCGTGCGCCCGTAGCGTGTGGCGCGGAGCGCGAGGTCCGTCACATCCGGCGCCCTCCCGTCCCCTAGCGCGCGCGGGCGCAGCCGCATGTCGGAGACGGATGCCCGCGCCTCGGCGTCGCCCCGGATCGTCACCGAGTGGACGCGCACGGGCAGGTGCAGCATCAGCCGCGCCTCACCCGCCGCCGCAGCGTCGAGCCGCATGCGCTCGAGAACCTGGTCGGTCCGGCCCACGTGGACCACGACCTCTCCGGATGGCCGCGCCGCGCCGCCAACGCTGATGTCGTAGTCGCCCGCCGGGAGGAGCGGCACGGTGAACAGCGGCGAGACACCGGGATCCGGGACGCCGCGCTCGCCGCTGCCGAACTGCAGCCGCTCAGCCGCGTCCGTGCCGGCCAGCAGGCGCCAGGGACGCGACTGCCAGCCGACCACGTGCCACCGGCCCTGCCAATGGTGCAGGAGATCCGGCGCTGATGTGTTGGGCGTGAGGGCCGTGCTGCCGCTGCGCGCCCAGACCAGCGTCGCCGCCAGCATGAGCGTCGACGCGAGGCCGGCGCTGGCCCACGTCCACGGATCGCCGCGCCGGCGCGCGAGCCACCGGCAGGCGCCCAGGCACAGGACGCCCGCGGCGAGCCACAGGGCGGCGTCCGCGAGCGCCGCGGGGACGGCGTCGCGATGCGCGCTCGCGAACGCGCGCGTGAGGTCCACGCTGCGGTTCGCCCAGTCGAGCATCAGGTCGTGCCCGTCGCGTCCGTTGTAGAGCAGGACGCCGTTCTGGACGAGGACGCGCGGCAGGACGAGCGCGAGGCTCAGCGCCAGGAGCGCGAGCACGATGGCGCGCGAGGCCGGCGTCCGGATGGCGTGCCACAGCATCGCGATCGGCACCGCCGCCACCGGCAGGACGACGACCAGGAAACGTGCCGGCGCGCTGTAGCCGCCCCACCACATGCGATAGGAGGCGACCGCGGCCGTGTAGACGAGCAGCAGCAGCGCAAGCTCGATGGCCAGCCTCGGGCGCCGGCGCGCGAGCGGCAGGAAGCCGGCGAGCGCCACCAGGTAGACCGGCGCGCTCGCAAGCAGGCCGAACTGCTGATCGAAGAGCAGCCCGGTGAGTCCGGGGGACATCTGCGCAATGGAGCTTTGCGTGTAGTGGCCGTAGGGCGCCGCAGGGTTGGGCGTGCCCCAGATCAGCCAGAAGTACCCGAACCACGCCGCGGCCCCCACCGCGGGGATGGCCAGGAAGCGCACCACGTGCCGGACACGGTGCGCCCGTGTCTCCCCGGCGTGCACGGCGGTGAACGGGCGGAGAGCGATCGCGCCGCCCAGGATGCCGGCGACGATCGCAAAGCGCGTGTGCAGCCACGGCAGCAGCGCCAGGGCCGCGCTCACCGCGACGATGGACCGGACGCCCGCAGGCTGCTGTCGATCGAGCCGCACGAGCAGCCAGAGGCCGGCCGCCGTGCATGCCGCGCCCGCGCCGTCCGGGTAGATGGCGAACCCGTGGAAGAACATCGGCGTCGTCAGCGCCACCGATCCGAACGCCACCCACGCGGAGGCGGCATCCCGCGTCACCTGCCAGGCGAGTAACCACACGCCGGCCATCGCCAGCGCCGCCACCGCGATCATCGTCAGGAGCGCGCCGGGATACCCCGCCAGGACGAAGCCCGGCAGCACCACCGCGGAGACGCCGGGTGCGTGAATCGAGTAGATGGCGCCGTCCTGTCCGCGCCGCAGGTAGTCAGGCTTGAGCTCGCCGGAGAAGTACGGCGCGTAGTCGCCGTCAGCGTGGTTGTTCTCGATCCGCAGGTCCTGGTCCCTGATCAGGCTCTGCGTGATGACGAGGTAGTGCGGTTCGTCACCGGCCGGGATGCGGTCGATGATCGTAACGGCGCCGGCCAGGTAGCAGGCCGCCGCCACGAGGCCCGCTACCCACGGTGCCCTGCGCGGATCGGACAGCGCCGGGATGCCGGCAACCGCGCGCAGGCCGGGCGCCGCCAGTCCCAGCGCCACGGCGCCCCAGACCAGCCACGCCATCGGCCCCGACCAGATCAGGAACGCCGCGGGCACGCGGCCGGGCAGCCACGGCAGCCACAGCAGCAGCGTCAGGCTCAGGGGAAGGGCGCGCCGCACCGTCACGCGGGAGGCGATCGCGGCCCCCGCGAACACCGCGACGATCAGGGCCAGGACCCAGAGGGATGGCAGGATGCCGACGCGGGCACGGCTGGCCGTGTCGGTCACGGCCACGGCGCCCATCGACAGCCAGGCCGAAACACCCGCCGCCGCGGCAAGCGCCGCCGGAATCACGCGCGGAGTCACGTCGGCCGGATCTTACCCGCGCTTCCGTGCCACGCACATTATTGATGAACCAAATGGCATGTCGATGGCGCGGAGGGCCAGCGCCTCGATCCCGACGGCGGCCGTGAGCGCCGCGTTGACCGGGGCCGGCGGCACCTGGATCTCCCATTCGCCGGCGGCCGGCTCGCCGTTCAGTCCGCGCCAGCGGCCGAGCACCCGCACCGGCAGCATGATCGGGAACAGGCTGGCGTGGACGAACGTCAGGCGCTCGATGGTGAGGCCGGCGCCCTCGAGCAGCCGGCGGACGTCTGCCCGGCTGTAGCGCCGGACCTCTTCCGCGAACACGGAGTGCTGGCCGCGGAGCACCTCCAGCGCGGCAAAGTTGAACACCGCGGCGCCGCCCGGCTCGAGCACCCGCACCATCTCGCGGGCGGCATCGCGCTCGAGCTCGCCGGGCAGGCACTGGAACACGTCGAACGACGTCACGATCGCGAAGGAGGCGGACCGGAACGGGATCTCGCCGATGCTGGCCTGCGCCACGCGCCGCCCGTCCACATCGCGCGCCTGCGCCAGGCCGCGCCACGTGAGGTCGAAGCCGAACACCTCGCCGAAGGGCTCGAGCATGGCCAGGTTGGTGCCCGTCCCGCACCCGCAGTCCAGGATGCGCCCGGGTGGACGTCCGGCCGCGGCGCGCGCCACGAAGGGCCGCGCGAACCAGCGGAATCCACGGAACCAGAAGTGCGAACGTTCGGCGCGGGAGGTGAGTTCGAGGAGGCGGTCCATGCAGTCGGGCGGGCCGAGCGGACATGCTACCATACGGCGGACATGCGTCTTCGCGGGCTTGCCGAGGCCACGTCCGTCGTCCTCGCCGCGGCAGCGCTCACCGCCATCCTCACCTACCCGCTCGCGTTCCAGATGGACCGCATCGGCCGCGTCAACACGGACGACGGCCGCTGGAGCATCTGGGTCGTCTCGTGGGTGGCCCACGCGCTGACGACGGATCCGGTGGGCGTCTACCAGGCCAACATCTTCTATCCCCAGCGGAACGCGCTGGCCTTCTCCGAGGCCAACCTCGTCGCCGGCGCCATCGGCGCGCCCGTGTGGGCCGTCACAAAGAACCCGTACACGACACACAACGTCGTGGCGCTCCTGTCGTTCGTCATCGCGGCGGCGGGCGCCTACTACCTCGTCCGCTACCTCACGGGCCACCGCGGCGCGGCCGCCGTGGCCGCCGTGCTCTTCGCCTTCTGCCCGTTCGCCTTCGCGCGGACGGCCCACATCCAGTTGATGCTCACGGGCGGCATCCCGTTCTGCCTCCTGGCGTTCCATCGCCTCGTGGACCGGGCCACGGTCGGCCGGTCCGTCACGCTCGGCCTCGCGCTCTGGCTGCAGGCGCTCGCCTGCGCGTATTACGGCATCTTCGCCGGCCTCATGGTCGGACTCGGGACCCTCGTCTACGCCGTCACGCGCGGCCTCTGGCGGAACCGCGACTACTGGACGGGCATCGGGCTCGCGGCGTTCGTCAGCGTGGCGCTGACGATCCCGTTCTTCCTGCCCTATCTCGACGTGCAGCGCGGCGCGGGCTTCGAGCGCACGCTCGAGGACGCGCAGATGTACTCCGCGGACCTGGGCGCCTGGCTGGCCTCGTCGGCGTGGGCGCACCGCTGGTGGCTGCCGGCCATCGAGCCGTTCAACGAGGTGCTCTTCCCCGGTATCCTCGCCACGCTGCTCGGCGGCGCGGGCCTCGTGGCGGCCGTCCGCCGTCCGGGCACACGGGAGACGGCCGTCTTCTACGGCCTGACCCTCGTCATCGCGTTCTGGCTCTCGTTCGGCCCAGACGCGGGGCTCTACACGCTCTTCCACAACACGATCCCGGTGTTCTCGTTCCTCCGCGCGCCGGCGCGCATCGGCATCCTTGTCGCGATGTGCCTGGCCGTCTTCGCGGGAATCCTGCTCGCCGCCATTCTCCGTGCGCGGCCGCGCGCCGCGCTCATGACGGCGGGGCTCGTCCTGCTGGCCGCCGCGGACCTCGTGCAGGCGCCGCTCACGGCCATGCGCGAGGTGCCGCCGCTGCCAGACGCCTATCGCACGCTGGCCGTCCAGCAGCCCGGGGTCGTCGCCGAGTTCCCGTACTTCTATCGCCGCGGTGACTTCCCCCGGCACGCCATCTACATGCTGAACTCCACGTCGCACTGGATGCCGCTCGTCAACGGCTACAGCGACCACATCCCCCAGGAGTTCCGCGACACCGTCCTGCCGCTCAGCTCCTTCCCCACCCGTGAATCGTTCGCGATTCTCGGACGGGTCGGCGCGCGCTACGTGGTATTCCACCTCGACATGTACGACGGCCGTTCCCGCGATCGCCTCCTGGAGCGCATTGCCTCGTACGGCCAGTACCTGCGGCCGCTCGTCAAGGAAGGCAACGTGTGGATCTTCGAGATCGTCGGCTTCCCGAACTAGCCCTGTTCATCGGGGCCGCCGTGCTGCACACCTGGCCGCTCGCCAGCGCACCGGGCACATGGGCGCGCGTGGACAACGCGGATACTGCACTCGTCGCGTGGATCGTCGCGTGGGTCGGCATGGCGCTGCTCCACGATCCGCTCAACCTCTTCAACGCCAACATCTTCTTCCCCGAGCCGCACACGCTGGCCTTCGCGGAGGTGATGCTCCCGCAGGCCGTGATGGGCGCGCCGCTGACCTGGGCGGGCGTGGACCCGGTGCTCGTGAACAACCTGCTCGTCATGGCCGGCTTTGCCCTGAGCGGCTGGGCCATGGCCTGGCTCGTCGCCCGCTGGACGGGCGACCGCGCCGCCGGCATCGTGGCCGGCCTCGCCTACGCGTTCAACGCGCACACGCTGGTCCGGTTCGGCCACCTGCAGGCCATGCACGTGCAGTACCTCCCGGTCGCCCTCTGGGCGCTCGATCGGCTGATCCAGGCGCCGCGGCGCCGGTGGGTCCTCGTGCTGGCCGCCGCGTGCTGGCTGCAGGCCCTCACCTCCAACTACCTCCTCGTGATGACGGCCTTCGCCATGGCCGCCGCGGCGGCCGTCCGGCCCAGTGCCTGGCAGCGCGACAGGCTCGTGCATGTCGGGGCCGCGGGCCTCGTGGCCGCCGTGGGCCTCGCGCCGTTCCTCTACCCGTACTGGCTCGCGCACACGCAGCAGGGCCTCGTCAGGACGTTCGACGATGTGATCATGTATTCCGCCACGTGGCGGGACTGGCTGGCCACGGGCGCGCGGTGGCACTACGACTGGTGGAGCCATCGCTTCTTCGGCTCGCCCTCCGCGCTCTTCCCCGGGTTTACCGTCCTGGCCCTCTCGGCGTGGACCATCGCGACGGGCCGCGCCTGGCGCGACGAGCGCGCGCGGATGGTCCTCGCCGTCGGCGTGCTCGGCTTTGCGCTGTCCTTCGGCGCGAACCTGCCCGGCTACCACGCGCTCTTCGAGCTGGTCCCCATCCTCAAGGGCATCCGCGTCGTCTCGCGCTTCGGCTGGCTGACGCTCTTCGCGCTGCCCGTGCTCGCGGGCTTCGCCCTGGCGTCGCTGCGGGCACGGATGCCGCGGGGCGCGGCCGCCGCGCTTGCCATCGTCGCGGGGCTGGCGGTCACCGCCGAGGCGCTGCGCGCGCCCGTGGCGTTCACCGTGTACGAGGGCATCCCGCGCATCTACGATCGTGTGGCGGCCATGGACGACATCGTCCTCGTCGAAGTGCCGTTCCCACCGCGGCAGGCCATCCAGGAGAACGGCCCGAGCGTGCTGTACTCCGCGTGGCACCTCAAGCCGCTGCTGAACGGCTACAGCGGCTTCACGCCGGAGAGCTACAACCTCCACGCGGCCGTCATGCAGCGCTTCCCGGGCGCGGACAGCCTCCGCTCCCTCGCCGCCATCGGCGTCACCCACGTCATCGTCCACGAGCGGCGCGTCCACGCGGACCTGCTCGCCCTCTGCGACGAGTCCCCGGGCCTCGCGCTGATTGCCGACGAGGGTGACCAGCGGTTGTACGCGCTGGTCCCGGGAGCGCCCTGATGCGCCGCGGCGCGGCGCTGCTCGCGCTCTTCGCCGGCCTGGCCGTCCTCCACACCTGGCCGCTGGCCACGGATCCCGCACGCCTGTCGCGCCTGGACAACGGCGACACGGCGCTCAACACGTGGATTGTGGCGTGGGTGGCCGATGCCGTCGCCAGGGATCCGCTGCACCTGTTCCACGCGCCCATCTTCTACCCGGAGCCGTACACGCTCGCCTACTCCGAGCACATGCTGGCGCCCTCGCTCCTCGGGGCGCCGCTGCTCTGGGCCGGGGCGTCGCCCGTGCTGGTCTACAACCTGCTCGTGCTCACCGGCTTCGCGCTCTCGGGCTGGGCCATGTGCCTGGTCGTGGCGCGCTGGACCGGGAGCACCGCCGCCGGCGTCGTCTCCGGCATGCTGTTCGCGTTCAACGCGCAGCAGCTCGTGCGCCTGCCCCACCTGCAGGCGCTGCACGTGGAGTTCGTGCCCGTCGTGCTCTTCGCGTTCGATCGGCTGCTGTCCGCTGGCCGGGATGAGGCCGACGCAGCGGCGACGCGCGTGCGGGATACCGTGCTCCTGGCCTCCGCGTTCGTCGTCCAGGCGCTGTGCTCCAACTACACGCTCGTCTTCGTCTCCGGGGCGCTCGTCATGGCGGCTGCGGTGCGGGCCCCGGAGTGGCTGGCCCCGGGACGCCGCGCGCGCGCGGCGGCACTGCTGTGTGCCGGCGCGGCGGCCGTCGTCCTGCTCGCGCCGTTCCTCTGGCCGTACTACGCCGTCAGCCGCGATCAGGGCCTGACGCGCTCGCTGGACGAAGTGCGGCTCTACTCCGCGGGCCTCCTGGACTACCTGACGACGGCGGGGCGGCTGCACTACGAGTGGTGGAGCCACCGGTTCTACGAGGGGCGGACGTCGCTCTTCCCCGGCATCACGGCCATGGCCCTGTCCGCCGCGGCGCTCTCCGCGCCGGGCGCGTGGCGGGATGCCCGCGTGCGCATGATCGCCGTGATTGGCGTCGCCGGCGTCCTGCTGTCCTTCGGGCCGGGACTCCCGGGCTACGCGTGGCTGCACGACACGGTCCCGCTGCTGGAGGGCATTCGCGCCGCCGCGCGATGGGGCTTCCTGCTGCTGACGGCGGTGGCGGTGCTCGCCGGGTACGGCGTGGCCCGCATCGAGCGCCGCTGGAGAGGGTCGGCCCACCTGCCCGCGCTCATCGTCGCGATCGCGGGTGCCGTCACCATCGAGGCCCTGCGCGCGCCGATGGGCTTCGTCCCGTTCCACGGGATCCCGCCCATCTACGATCGCCTCCGCACCGAGCCCGACGCCGTCGTCGTCGAGATCCCGCTGTTCCACGGCGTCCGCGTCGGCGGGAACGCGCGGTATCTCGTCCCGAACACGCGTGCCTTCCGCCCGCTGGTCAACGGCTACAGCGGCTTCGAGCCCGCCGCGTTCCGCGCCCGCGCCGAGCGCTGGCGGGCGTTCCCATCGGAGGCCGTGCTGGACGAGATGGCAGCGATCGGCGTCACCCACGTGATGGTGCACACGGGCGAGGTGGACGAGGACACGGCGCAGGCCGTGCGCGCCGCCGCGCGGCTGGTGGTTGTGGAAGAGGATGGGGAGCGGGTGCTGTATCGGCTGACGGGACCCGCGTAGGGCGGGTCG
>CAZUGF010000059.1:5128-21343 GCA_964619705.1 uncultured Bifidobacteriaceae bacterium | reverse complement strand
GGCTGACGGGACCCGCGTAGGGCGGGTCGACTGTCCGGGCGGAACTGAAGTTCCGTTCTACGGCTCCGCTGAAGTTCCGCCCTACGGCTCCGCTGCTTCGGTGTTCCCGCCGTAGAGCCGGCGATAGTCGTCCGCCGTCCCGAGGATCCGCTTGACGTAGTTCTGCGTCTCCGGGAACGGGATGTCGTCGATGAACTCGTCCTGCGGCAGGCCTTGCCGCTCCCGCAGCCATGTCGTCACGCGGTGGTTGCCGGCGTTGTAGGCCGCGAGCGCGAAGTGAACGCCGCCAAACCGGCGCGCGCTGTCCGCGAAGATCGCCGTGCCGATGCGCACGTTCGTCTCCGGCTCGGTGAGGCGCGCGGCGGAGAACTTTGCAATCCCGAGCGTCCGGGCCCATTGCCGTCCCGTCGCCGGCAGCACCTGCATCAGCCCGATCGCGTTCGCGGAGGATCGGATGGCGGGATCGAACGTGGACTCCTGCGCGACGAGCGCGGCCACCAGGTAGGGATCCAGTCCGCGCGCGGCGGCGTGCTTCTGCAGCAGCGGCCAGTAGTCCAGCGGGAACACGATCTTCTGGATGGCGAGCGGCAGCGTCTCCCCGCCGGCGGCCATCCACTGCGGGTACGCGCGCTTCATCGCGTTGATGCCGAGCCGCAGGTTCCCCAGGCGGTGATGCACGAGCGCGATGGTCGCGGTGAGCGCCGGCGAGCTGCCCCACATCCGCTGCGCGTACTGCAGTTCGTTCAGCGCCTCCTGGTTGAGGCCCGCCCCGATCAGCAGCGCCACCTGATCGAGCGTCGCGAACGCCGGCGGCGGCGTGCCGTCCGTCGAGAGCGTCGGCCGCACCGGAGGCGCGGTCTTCGTCCCCGCACCGAGCCGCCTGAGCGCCAGGCGCCCGTAGTAGATGTTGTGGTAGTCGGTGGCCGTCAGCGTCAGCCGCTCGGCCGCGAGGGCCGCGTTGCCCGCCTGTCCCCACGCGCGCCCGCTCCAGAACAGCCACGCCGGGCGGTAGTCGGATCGCGGGAACTGCGCGGCGCCGCGATCGAACAACATCGCGGCCTCCTTGAAGCGCCCGGCCCGGTACGCCCACCACCCGGACCGCCAGAACGCGCGCTCGGTGAACCGGCCGCCGGGATAGCGGTCGATCATCAGCCGGAAGATGGCGTCCGCGCGGGGATCCTCGTCCGCGATGATGAACGCCGTCGCGAGGTTGTTCAGCAGTTCCTCGGCAAGCGGGCTCGCGGGATGATCGTCCGCGAAGCGGCGCGCGAGCCTGGCGTACTCGTTCCGATCGCCGAGGCCGCCGACGGCGGTGGCGTAGTAGAAGCCGGCCTCCTCGGCCTGCGAACCGGCGAGGCGCTCGCGCAGTCCCTCGCGGGCCTGTTTGTGCCGGCCCAGGCGGACGTCGCAGGCCAGCAGCCGGAGTGCGATGCGATCGCGGTCCGCTGCCGCGGCACCCGTGCGCGCGCGCTCGTACGAGGCGCGTGCCGCCGTCCAGCGGCGGGCGGTGAAGAGCACGTCCGCGCGGGCCAGCTCCCGCGCCGCGGATGCGCCGCCGGGATCCGACGCCGCGAGACGCGCCAGCGCACTCTCGGCCTCCGTCGCTTCCCCGCTCAGCGGGTACTCGTAGTACACGCGGCGGTAGGCGTCCACGGCCCGCGGGAGGGCGCCGGCCTGCTCCAGGGCCGCGGCCAGCCGGTACCACGCGGCGTGCGGCGCCGCGAGCTTCTTCTCGACGAGCGCGCGGTAGACGGCCGCGGCGCCGGAGAAGTCCCGCTGCGCCTCGCGTGCCGCCGCGTGCGCGAACGCCGCGTCCTCCGGCAGGTGTCCCTCGATGGGCCGCGCCGCCACGGACGCAAACACCGGCACCGCCTCCGCGTGGCGGCCGAGCTCCGCCAGTGCGCGCCCCGTGTAGTAGCGGGCGTAGTCCCCGAGCGGCGTCGAGGCCAGCGCGCCCTGCGACAGCAGCGGGAGGGCGGCGGCGGCGTTTCCGTTCTCGTCCAGAAGCCGGACACCCTTGACGAAGTTGGCAATGGCCGGACTCGGCGCGCGGGCACTCGACGCGGCGTACCAGAACGCATCGGGGTCCGACGGCACGGCGGGGTGGGCCGTGGGCGCCAGGCGGATCTCGCCGGCGGGTTGTGCCGTGGTGAACGGATCCTCGAGGGCCAGTCCCGGCAGGGCGGCCGCGGCCACGGCAAGGCCTGCGACAGACAGGCCCGCCGCCCACGCGCGTGTCATCCCATCGCTCCGAGCAGGGACGCGTCGCCGCCGGCCAGCGTGCGGACCAGTTCCTGCTGGAACACGTCCGTCCGCGTCCGCACGTCCGCGGAGACCCGTGCGTCGTAGACCTCGCGCGCGCGCGCGATCTCCGGACCGAGGCGCGCGAGCAGGTTACGGGCCTGCCGCCCTTCCGTCACCGCCGGCTCGTGATACAGCCGTATCTCGGACACGAGCAGCCGGGCCAGCCGCCGGGCGCCATCCAGCGCTTCCACGGCCCGCAGCGCCGTCGGCGCCGTCGCGGCGCCGCCGTCCGCCGGAGCGGCCGCCGCGCCCTCCGCGGCCCTGGCCGCGCGTGCACCCTTGGCACCGCCGCCCGCCGCCTTCTGCGCGGTCAGCGCTTCGAGGCAGCGTCCCGCGTGCCGCGTCAGGATCTCGACGACTTCCGCCCAGGCAGCCGGGATCACGCGATCCTGCCCGTCCGGCAGCGCGCTGTCCGCGTACACCACCGCGACCACCCGCCCGCCGACGAGGACGGGCACGGCAATGCCCAGCGCCTCCGCGGGCACGGTCTCGAACCCCGGGCCATCGGCGCCGCCCTGCGGATCGCGCGTCGTGTACACGCGTCCGGCGCTGGCCGCGAGGCCGATGACGCCGGATTCCATGACGGCGAGGTCCACGAGTTTGGGCTGCGCATCGCGGGCGCCGAAGCCGGAGAGGCGCCATCCCTGGATGTGATCGCCCTTGATGACCACGACGGCCGCGCGTCCGGCTTCCCGGGCGGTGCCGGCCGCCAGCGCGTCCATCACCTCGCTGAGCGACGTCGCGCCGTCCAGGCCGCGCACGCTCTCGAGGAGCCGTGCGAACCCGGCGGTGTCCACCTCCCGCTCGCGGGACCGCGCGCGATCGACCGACTCCCGCGCGGAGGTCAGCGCGCGCGCCTCGGCGTCCGCAATCGCCGCCTGCAGCCGCTGCTCCGCCTGCTGCTGCCCGTCGAGGAGCTGCCGATCGAGGCTGGCCTGCATCGCGGTCTGGACTTCCGCCTGCGCCCGCAGTTCCTCCTCGCGCATCTGCGAGACTTTCTCGTTGAACTCCGCGAGCAGCCGCTCCTCGGTCTGGCGAACCTCCGCCACCTTCTGCTGGAACTCCGAGGCCATGCGCTGCTCGGCCTGCTCGAACTCGGCGGTCAGGCGCTCTTCGGTCTCGCGCAGGCGTGCCTCGGCGTCCGCGGTCTGGCGCGTCACCTCTTCCTGGCTGGTCGCGACGAGATCAGAGACCAGCGCCTGGAGGGCCTGGTCGACGGACGAGCGGATGCGGTCTTCGAGCGCCATCGTCACTCTCGAGTAAGAGTCGGTTGGTCTGGAGGACGCGGGCAGCGGCTGGGAGGCGCGCTCGGCCGTTCAACTGCCTGCATTATGCGGACGGCGATCGCGCAAAGTCAAGATGAGCCACGGGTTTCGCGCGATCGATCACGCCGTTCTGGATAACGCCGGCCACCTGAGCGCCATTGCAGGCAGGCGCAGGAAATGGTTTGGCGCGACCCATGGGCGAGGACCATGGGCGAGGACCATGGGCGACCCTGAAGGGTCGCCCCTACAGTCCGTGGTGTAGGGCGGAACTTCAGTTCCGCCTCGTGTAGGGGCGACCCCTTCATGGTCGCGCACCTCCCCGCACCTTCCCCGAACCTCCCCCGCACCTCCCCGCACCTCCCCCGCACCTCCCCGAACCTCCCCCGAACCTCCCCGAACCTCCCCGAACCTCCCCGCACCTCCCCCGCACCTCCCCCGAACCTCCCCCCACGCTGGCGCTCGCGCGGAATGCGGGCTAAGCTCTGCCCGGCGTCCCCTCGTCAGGAGTCCAGGACCATGTCTCGCCCTCACACCCTCGTGGCCGCGGCGTTGAGTCTCCTGCTCGGCATCGCGCCTGCATCCGGCGCTCACGCACGCGATGCCGGCAACGACGCACGGGCGCTCCCGCCGGATACCGCGATACGCCAGGACGCGGTCCGCGCCGCCGGGCGCGTCAAGGCGGCCGCCGGCGCCGCGTCCATCGTCCGCGCAGGCCAGTCGCGGCCCGCCGCCGTCGGCGACGAAGTCCACGCCGAGGACGTGCTCCGGACGGGGCCCGACGGCCAACTGGCCGTCATGCTCAAGGACGACACGCGCGTCTCCCTCGGCCCGGACTCGGAGATCGCCCTCGCCGAGTTCGCCTACCAGCCCGCGGAAGGCCGCCTCGGCTTGGCGATCCGCATGCTGCGCGGCGCGATGGCCTACGTGTCGGGACAGATCGCGCGGCTCAGCCCGTCCGCCGTGCGCATCCAGACGCCGTCGGCCGTGATCGGCGTGCGCGGCACGCACGCCCTCGTCCGGGTGGAGGGACCGTGATCGCGCGGACCGGCCTCAGTGCCATTGCCGCGCTGACCCTCGCGTGCGGCCCCACGGCTCCGCCCCAGGCGCCCGCGCCGCCCCGCGGCGACCTCGTCGTCCTGATGCCCGATCCCGAGACGGGTGCGATTGGGGAACTGCACGTCTCCAACGCGGCGGGGAGTACGAGCCTGACCGGCGCGCGCGAGAGCACCAGGGTCGCGCCGGGCCAGGCGCCGCAGCCGCCCGCCGTGCTCGACGCCGCCGAAGTGCAGCGCGTCTTCGGCGCCGCGCTGGCCGTCCAGCCCGATCCGGCGCGGCACTTCAACCTGTACTTCGAGCTCGCGTCCGAGACGCTGACGCCGGAGTCCGCCACCCTCGCCGCGGAGATCGTGGCGCTCGTCCGCGTGCGCGTGGCGCCGGAGGTGAGCGTCATCGGCCACACGGACACGACGGACACGGCCGCCAACAACGCCGCGCTCGGCCTGCGGCGCGCCACGCTCATCCGGAACCTGCTGGTCGACGGCGGCCTGGATCCCGCGCTCGTCGAAGTTGCGTCCCACGGCGAGTCCGACCTCCTGGTGCCGACGCCGGACAACACGGCGGAGCCCCGGAACCGCCGCGTCGAGGTCTCGGTCCGATAGCGTCCCGCCGATGACGTCCCGGCTTGCGATCCCGCTCATCGGCCTGGTGCTCGTCTCCGCGCTCACCATCTGGCGGCCCGTGGCCGGGGACGTGGACCTCCGCGTCTACGACGCGCTGGCGCGGGGCACGCCGCCTCCCGACACGCCGCCGCGTGTCGTCATTGCCGCCATCGATGAGGCCAGCCTGGCCGCGTTCGGCCAGTGGCCCTGGCGGCGCGACACGGTCGCGCGGCTCGTCGAGCGCCTGGCGGAGATGGGCGCCGCATCCATCGCCTTCGACGTGCTCTTCGCCGAGCCGGACCGCGCGGAGGCGGCGGCGCCGGGCACCGCGGATGCGCGCCTGGCCGAGGCCTTTGCGCGCGCCCCCGTGGCGGCCAGCTTCGCGTTCGTCTTCGGCGGGAGCCGCGCGAGCGACGCGTGCGAGGTCCACCCGCTCCGCCTCGCGCAGCGCCAGCAGGGCGAACGCCTGCCCACGGGCGCGCTCCCCGAGGCGTCCGGCATCGTGTGCACGCTGGGCGCACTGACGAGCGCGGCCGGCGCCTCTGGACACATCAACGCCGTGCCCGACAGCGACGGGCTGCTCCGGCGGATTCCTCTCCTCATCGCATATGACGGCGGCGTCTACCCGTCCCTGGCACTCGCGGCCGTGCGCCGCGCCGAGCCGGACAGCACGCTCATCCTTGAGCGCCGTGCGGACGATGGGCTCCGGCTCGTGATGGACGGCCGCGCCATCGGCCTCGACGAGCAGGGCCGCATCCTGCTGGGAAGTCACGGCCCCGCGCCTGTCATCCCGGTGGCGGACATCATGGACGGCCGCGCCGCCCCGGACGCCGTCCGCGGACGCATCGTGTTCGTCGGGGCCACCGCGCTCGGGCTGCAGGACCTGGTCGCCACGCCGTTCGGATCCTCCGTCCCGGGCGTGGCCCTGCACGCGGCCCTTGCGGAGAGCCTGCTCGGCGGCGCGCTCTACGAGCGGCCGGAGTTCGCGCGCCTCCTCGAACTCGGCGCGTCACTGTTCGCCGGGCTGGTTGTCATCCTCCTCGCCCGCCGGGCCGGCCTGGCCGCCGCCGGCCTCGCGGCGCTGGCCATGGCGATGGCGGCCTGGTGGTCGTCGGGGTGGCTGCTCGCGGAACGCGGGCGCTACCTCTCGCCGCTCTACCCCGCGCTGGCCGTCACCATCGTCCTGGGCCTCGAGGGCGTGACTGCGCTGGCCGGCGAGCGCCGGCGGGCGAACCGCGAGCGCCGCCGCCGCGGCGACGCGCAGCGCCTCCTGGTGCAGGCGCTCACCTCCCTCACCGAGACGCGCGACGAGAACACCGGGCTCCACGCCCGGCGCACGCAGGAGTACACGCGCATCCTCGCCACGGCCGTCGCGGGCCGGCCGGCCTATCGACGACTGCTGACGACGGAGCAGGTGGCGCTCATCTCGACGCTCGCGCCACTGCACGACATCGGGAAGGTCGGCATCTCGGACGCCGTGCTGCGCAAGCCCGGCTCACTCACGGCCAGCGAGCGCGACGAGATGCGGCGCCACCCCGGCCTCGGCCATGAGAGCCTGCTCAAGGCGGAAGCGCTCGCCGGCGTGCACGATGACGAGGTGGTGACGCTGGCGAAGGAGATCGTGCACACGCACCATGAGTTCTGGGACGGGACCGGCTACCCGAACGGGCTCCGCGGCACGGAGATCCCCCTCTCCGGCCGCATCGTCGCGCTGGTGGATGTGTACGACGCGATGGTCGCGGAGCGGGCATACAGGAAGGCGATGGTGCCGGCCGAGGCGGCCGCGGCCATCATCGCCGCGCGGGGGCAGCACTTCGATCCGGAGATCGTCGACGCCTTCGAGACGGTCCAGGATCGGTTTGCGCAGGTCGCCCGCCGGCCGCAACTGTAGGGCGGACCTGTAGGGCGGAACTTTAGTTCCGCTGCTCGGGCGGAGCTGAAACTCCGCCCTGCGTGCGCCACTACCGCCCCAGCTTCCCCAGCATCCCCAGGACGTCGTCCACCATCGACCCGTCCTTGTTCTGGTCCAGCATCGGCGTCAGCATCGACAACAATCCGCCGCCCGCACTTGCCGCGTTCGCGCCCGCTGTCAGCGCGGTGCGATTCTGCCGGGCCATCGCGCCCATGGCGAGCGCCGCCACGATGGGCAGCATCTGCTTGAGGATGCCGGCGTCGATGCCTGTCTGCTGCGACGCGCGGTTGGCGACCTGGCGGCTCACGTCCTTGGACCCGAAGATGTGTCCGAGGATCCCGTTCCCGTCGGCCGTCGCGCCGCCGGCCAGCGTCGACGGATCCTCGACGTACTGCGAGTGCCGGCCGCCGGCCAGCGCGCCGATGAGGCTCTCGAGCCCGCCGCTGCTCTGCGCGTTGCGCTGGAACCCGCTGGCCAGTGCCGGCACGAGCGCGCCGAGCGCCGCCTGCGTCTGCGCCTCGCTCAGGCCGAACTGCCGGCCCACCTGCTGTACGGCGCCGCCGCTCTGCGCGCTCAGGATGGCTTCGAGAATGTTCATGATGGAACCTCCGCGCCCGATTGTAGGCGATCGGCGGACGGGCCGTCCGCGTAGTACTGCTTGTACATCCCCCGCCGGAACAGCCACCCGCCGAGCGGACCCAGCCATCCGAGCACGTGGTGCATGTAGCCGAGGTCCATCAGCTCGATCAGGTTGCCGTCGAAGTCCTTCGCGAAGAAGAAGGAGTGCCCGCGCGGCGAGCGCTCCGGCGGGCCCAGGCACTCGACGCCGCGCGCCACCAGCGTGTCGTGCCACTTCTGCAGGTTTCGCACGTTCAGCGAGAAGTGCGTCAGCCCGACGCGGTTCCACGGGATGGCCACCGGCGGCTGCTGCGGCTCGAACGCGAAGATCTCCAGCACGCCGCCGCCCGGCACGCGCACCCACCCGATCTTGCAGCGCGGCGCCGGCCCGTCCACGCCGAAGAACGCCCGCACCCGCTCAGGAGGCGTGTCCGCCACGCCGACGAGCGGACACCCGAAGACCTCCCAGTAGAACCGGACGGCCGTGTTGAAGTCGGACACCGTGATGCCGACGTGGCTGAAGGATCGGACGCGCATAGGCCCTCGACACTATCCGATTTCCGCGCGCAGGTGGGCCGCCACGCGCAGCGCCTGGGCAATCACCGTCAGCGCCGGGTTCACGGCCGCCGACGAGGGAAAGAACGACGCGTCCACGACGTAGAGGTTCTCCACGTCGTGCGCCCGGCAGTAGGGATCCAGCACGGACGTCCGCGGATCGGTACCGAAGACGACCGTGCCGCACTGGTGCGTCGTGTTGCGACTCCCATGCGAGTGCGCCACGATCAGCCAGAACCCGAGGCGCCGGAGGATGCGGCGCATCTCGCGCACCAGCGCGCGGTGCGCGGTCAGGTTGTTCACCGTGTAGTGCAGCCGGATGCGCCCGTCGGCCGTCACCGTCACGCGGTTCTCCGCCCGCGGGAGGTCCTCCGACATCACCAGCCAGTCCACGCCGCGCGCCACCCACGCGTCGTAGGCCCACACCGGAATCCACGGCACCACGGTCTGCGCCATCACGCCGTGCGTCCGCCCCTGTGACTGGATGTGCCCCAGCGGATACGGCACGCCGGGGCCGCGGCGGTAGAAGTCGTTGATGGCCACGGTCTTCTGGAACACGGTGAGGTTCTTCCGGAACGGATGGAAGCCCTCCATCATCGTGGCCAGGTGCGCCATGTAGCGTGTGCCGACAAGGCCGGACGAGTTGGCGAGCCCGTCCGGATGCCTGTCGTTCGCCGATCGCAGCAGCAGCGCCGCCGAGTTCACCGCGCCGCAGGACACGATGACGCGGCCGCACTCCACGCGGATCGTCTCCCCCGGGCGCACCACCTCCACGGCCTGCACCTTGCGACCGGAGGCGTCGGTGAGGATCCGCCGTGCGAGCGCATGCGTCCACAGCGTGACGTTCGGATAGGCGAGTGCGGGCCGGATGCCACACACGTCCGCATCGCTCTTGGCATCGATGCGGCACGGGAACGAGTTGCACGTGTTGCAGAGGATGCAGCCCTCCGGCTCGCCCGGCCGGATGAGTCCCAGCGGCAGCGGCGACGGGTGCAGGCCCTGCGCGCGCAGCCGATCGACGACGGCCGCCATCCCATCGGCGTGCGGGATGGGCGGATAGGGAAACGGCCCGCGCGGTGCGTCGGTGGGATCCTCTCCGGCCGCGCCGTGGACGTGGTAGAGGCGCTCCGCCTCGTCGTAGAACGGCGCCAGCGCCGCGTAGTCGATGGGCCAGGCCGGCGACACGCCGTCCGCGTGCGCCACCTCGTCGAAGTCTTCCGGCCGGAGGCGATAGAGCACGCTGCCCCAGAACCGCGTGTTCCCGCCGATGCCGTAGTGCGTGTAGGGCAGGAACGCCTCGCCGTTGGCGTCCAGCCATTGCTCCCGCGCGCGGTATCGCAGGTCCTTCCAGACGGCGGACGGGTCCCAGTTCTGCGGCTCCGACGGCACGGCCTCGCCGCGCTCCAGCACCAGGATCCGCGCCCCGCTCGGCGCCAGAGCCCGCGCCATGGTCCCGCCGCCCGCGCCGGACCCGATGATGACGATGTCGTAGCGTTCGGGGGCCATTCAGGAACGCGGCGCGGCGCCGGTGTCCGGGCGATCCGCGTCCTCCGGCAAGCCGAACGCCGTGCGCACAGGCTCCCGGTACACCTGCTCCATGAGCACGTGGTCCTCGATGGCGCGCTCGAGGCTCATCTCGGGTGCGGCGCCGGTGCGGATGGCGCGGACGAAGTCGCGGTACATCGCCTGGTAGCCGCGGATGTCGCGGAAGCCGGGGAACAGGAGCCGCGGGAGCCGGCGTCCGCGGACCAGCACGAAGCCGCCGTTCGACTCGAAGGTGATGATGCCGTCGCGGCCGAAGATCTTGGACGTCCGCAGGCCGCGGAGGAGCGAGGGAATCTCGCGCGAGTAGTAGAGCGATCCGACGGCATCGTTGTCGTAGCGGAACGCGATCATCATGCTCTTGACGCGGCGGTCCGGCCCCTCGCGGGACACCGCCGGACGGTAGCCCTCCACGGCCGTGATGCGCGGGCCGAGGCTGCCGGCCAGGTGCAGCCAGTGGATACCCTCCTCGAAGAACGCGTCGCCGCCCGCCATCGCCTCGTCGTTCCGCCAGTCGTCGGCCGTCTTGAGGCGGTGCGCGATGGTCACGAAGTGCGCGAACACCATCTCGCCGACGACGCCGTCCGCCAGCAGGCGCCGGAGCGTGACGGCCAGCGGCTTGTAGTGATCGTTCTCGCCGACGAGCACCACACGCCCCGCACGGTCCCGGGCCTCCTGCACGGCGCGGTAATCCTCCCGGCTCAGGAACGCGGGCTTCTCCACCAGCACGTGCTTCCCGGCCGCGAGCGCCTCCAGCGTCAGCGGCAGGTGGAAGCGCGGCGGCACCGCAATGACGACGGCCTCCACGGCCGGGTCCGCGATGGCCGCCTCGTACGTGGCGTGGCTGGCCACGCCGCCATACCGCGCGCAGAAGGACTCCGCCCGTGCCCGGTCCCGGCTGGCGTAAACGCGCGCGACGTCCGAGCCGAGAGCCTTCAGTTGCTGGCTGTGCACGCCGGTGATGAAGCCACAGCCCAGGAAGGCGAGGCGGAGGGGTGCGGGCATGGGCTGAGGAAAGTATAGGTTGATATGCATGACCAACCTTCCTTCCCCCACTCCCCCGCGGGTCCGTTTCGATGCGGGCCGTGTGCGGGGTTACTACGAGCGCAACACCGCGGCCTTTGTGGCCTGGGGCCAGGGCGGGTCGTTCGGGGCCATCCACCGTGCCGTCTGGGCGCCGGGCGTGGCCACGCGCGAGCAGGCGTTCCGTTACGTCGAGGATCGCGTGGCCGCGCTCGTCGACGCCGCCGCCGCTGACGGCCGCGTCCCGCACGTTCTCGACCTCGGGTGCGGCGTCGGCGCGAGCCTCGCCTGGCTGGCCGCGCGGCGGCCGATGCGCGGGACGGGCATCACGATCAGCCCGGCGCAAGCCGCCCTTGCGGGCGAGCACCTGCGCGCGGCGGGCCTCGACGACCGCATCGCGTGCATCGAAGGCGACTACTGCCGGCTGCCGCCGGGGCTGGCGCCCGTGGACGTGGCCTTTGCGATCGAGGCGTTCGTCCACGGTCCGGACCCCGCGCGCTTCTTTACCGAAGCGGCGGCCGTCATCCGCCCGGGCGGGCATCTCATCGTCTGCGACGATGTCCGGCGGACGGGTGATGGGCAACACCTTCGGCGCGGCCGCGGCCGGGCGGAGGCCGCCATCGATCGCTTCTGCCGCGGGTGGCACGTCAACACGCTGATCGACCGGGAGGCGATGGCCGCGCTGGCCGCGGATGCGGGCTTCGCGCACGCCTCGACGACGGACCTCACGCCGTGGCTTGAGCTCGGCCGTCCCCGCGACAGGGCGCTCGCCGTGCTGGAAGCGCTGGCCGCGCCCGTGCTCCGGCTCGGCTGGCACGCGCCCAGGCTGGACGCCCTCGTCGGCGGCAGTGCCCTCCGGCGGTGCCTTGCCAACGGGTGGGTCGGCTACGAGCTGACCGTGTTCCGGCGGCCCTGACCGGCCGGCCGGCCCGTGGGGCCCGTCGTTGCGCCACGCGGCCGCATTGGCTATGCTGGCGGGGCTATTTCGGATGTCGTAGCTCGAAAAGAGGGGTTCAATCGATGCGTGTCAGCAGCCTAACCGTGTGCCTTGCCGTGTTCACCGCCGCGATCTTCACCGCCAGCCCCAGCTGGGCCCAGGGCGAGACGCGATTCGGGATCTGGGACAACTCCACCAACCCGAACAACGTCATGACCTACGAGCCGTACGAGAAGGGCGGGATGAAGATCACCGTCAGCAACCCGAGTAAGCCCGGCACGGAGTGGAGCTACGTGACGATGTTCGACGGCAAGTTCCAGCCTGTCAGCGGACAGCAGGGATCCGAGACGGCCGTCGAGGTCATCAACGAGAAGAGCACCCGCATCTACAACAAGCGGGACGGCGTGGTGTACCAGGTGGTGATCAACACGTTGTCCGAGGACAACAACACGATCAGCAACGAGTACATCCGCATGGACAAGGACGGCAAGATCACGGGCGTGACGCACGTGACGTACAACCGCCGCAAGTAAGAGAGGCGTTGGTCCCCGAGGGGCCGAGGTGTGAAACGGCCGCCGGGTTACCGGCGGCCGTTTTGCGTTGTCGCAGCCACGGAGCCATCGATTCGCGCCCCTCTGTCGCGCTGTGTCCGCGTCCACGCAAGGCAGGGGGGAGACGCAGAGACGCAGAGGTCACAGAGGCGTCACGACGGCAGACGACGGACGCGCGGGCCGGTCAACGACCGGCCGCGTGGCGAGGCCACTGGTCCGCATCCGCGTGAGCCAACTCCGTGGTGCATGGGCTCATGCGGATGCGGACCAGTGACCTCGCCTGTCGGCGCTCCGCGCCGACGCGCGTCCTGTGCCCCTCCACGGATGCCCGGACAATAGCTGCAGCCCGTCCGACATGTCCCCCTGTTCAGGCCACAAGACGAGCGCAGCTCATGCCGAGCTCTGTGTGCTCCCCATCTCTGTGGTTATCGTTTCGTGGGCAGACACACTGACGGACGCTGGACCGCCCTTCCGGGATCGACAGGCACCGCCCCTGCTCTGTGGATCCAGGGGTCGCGCACGTGGCGGACGGCGCGACGCGATTGACGTGTCGGCCTACATCGCGTGACGCGCCGGGCGCAGGTTGACGAACACGCTGACGCCCGGTGCGGCGCGGCCGCTGTAGCGGGGGGCCAGCGACGCGGGCAGGAGGCTCACGGCGGCGGCGGCGCCGATGCCCGGCACGAGCCCCTTCCATGAACCGAGGTGCCGGAGGTAGCCCGCCTGCAGCTTGCCGACGGTGACGATGGCATCACCCAGTTCCGCCGCGTGCAGATGATGGGCAGGCATCCCGATGACTTCCGCGCGGCCGAACACCGTGTGCCGCCCGGAGAGGGTCAGGCTGCTCTCCGCCATCAACGCCGGGGCGTGCAGGTCCGCACGCACGCCGGCCACCGTCTCCTGCGCGCGCGTCAGGCCCGCCGCGACGGTCGTCGCCCAGATACCCGTGCTCCCCAGCGGCCGATGGTAGATCGCGGACATCGTCATCCGCGTGACGGGTCGCGGTGCGCGTTCCAGGAACTCGAGCCGTGCGTCGTGCAGCCGTCCGGCCGACACCTGCAGCGCGAGGCGCGCGGTCGGGAGGAACGACACGCGCGCGGCGTAGGAGTCCAGGGCACCCAGGTCGATGCCGGCACGGCCCTCGTCCGGCGCGCGGCCGTTGAACGCGGAGACCTCCGCTTTCCATCGCTGGTTGTGGACGCCGGCGGTGACGACGCCGAACGTGATGTGCGACGAGTCCAGCCAGTGGTGCGCCGCGGGCGCCATCGGGTTACCCATCGCGGACGCGCGGTGCGGATATCCGGGCGGGCCGAGCGCCGGTTCCCCGGCAAGGCCGGCGTACACCTGCCAGCGCCACCCGCCCGCCAGCGGGTGCTCGTAGTCGGCGGCCAGTTCCATCACTGCGTCATGGGGCTGCTGGCGATCGTGGATGGTATCGTGCTCGCATACCTCGCCGGTCGACAGGTAGCTCAGGGTTCCACATCCGTCGATCGTCCAGGGCTCCGCGCTGAGCATCGTGCGCACGCCGAAGCGCCCGCGTCCCGCCGCCCGGCGCGCCACGGCCATGCCCCAGTTGGTGCCCGCCACCTGATGGCTGGCCGAGCCACCGGTGCGATGGCGATCGCCCGGCTCGTAGAGATACTGCGCGAAGAGGACACCGTCCAGCCGCAGATCCCAGCCGCGCCAGGGACGGTGCAGGCCGTACATCGGCGTAGCCTCCGGCAGCCAGGCGGTGCCTGAGGCGTCGCGGGTGGGCGTCAGGGCAGGCGCCGTCACCTCGACGTGCTCCAGAACCTCGGGCGCCGGCCGCGGTTCCTGTGCGAACACGGCGGTCGAGACGCCCAGGACCTGCACGAGCCCAACACCCAGAGCCCAGCGCCTCACTCGATCCTCACCTCCACCGTGCCCGTCATCGTCGTCGGATTGAGATGATCGTGGAAGCCGCAGTCGCGAACGGCCTCGAAGATGGCCGTCTCCCGCTGCTGCCCCGGTTCGAGGAAGCCCACGCGGTTGGTCGCCGGGCAGTCCTCGTGCCGGAGGTACGGATCGGACACGATCTCGTGCGGCACCACATCGTCGTTGACAAAGGTCACGCGCCCGCCGACGTTGATGGTCACGGAGGGTGGTTGCACGCCGTCAGGCGTGAGCACGATCGTCGCGTGGAGCGGCCAGCGGTGCGCCGGCGGAGACGGCGCCGTCGGCGACGGCACAGGAGGTGCGGGCGCCGACGGAGCGCTCCCGCCGCAGGCAGCGGCTGTCGTGATGACGACGGCAAGTAGCGCGATCGCACGGCGGCGCTCGGTCATGCGTCTCTCACGCAGGGCGGGCTTCCGCCGTCCCCGGGGCGAGAGTGAACCCGCCGCCCTGCAACCCGTCGGGCCATCGCTGCCTTCACTCGCCCACCACTATGCACCACGCGCCCTGTTGACCGTCAACGCCCGCGCGCCGGCATGCGCGCTCTCGCGAGCCGGTACCGCACATTGTTCGTCCGCCGACCTCCAGGTGATACTTTGCCATGCCGATTCCGACGTTCGACCAGATGCTCCATCCGATCCTCACCCTGGCACACCAGCAAGAGGTCACGCGGCGTCTCGCCGAATCAACCTGGATTCACTCGGCCTGCGTCTCCAACCAGGGCATCGCGCCTCCTCGTCGGAGACCCTACCCTGAGTTGTTACCCATGTGCTGTCGTCGGCGTAACCTTGGTCCGGTCGTCCTACACTGAAGTCCCGCCCTACCCGCTCCCCGTGCATTCGTGCCGCCCAGTGCCGCAGGCGGACGCCCATCACACACACAGGTTGGGTGCGACAATGCCGCGCACACACCTACTGACCGCTGAGCCGCCATCGACCTCAAGCGCCCACCGAGCGCGAAGCGCGAGGCCTCCCACGCGCGCGGCCCCAATGTGACCACATCGTTGTAGACTTGTAGTCACTTCCTGGGAGGATCGGCATGGAGACCGTCGGCATTCGAGACCTCAAGACACATCTCAGCCGCCACCTGAAGCGCGTGCGCGCGGGGACGCGCCTGCTGGTGACCGAACGCGGCCGTTCCATTGCAACCATCAGCCCGGTCGAGGCACCAGCCGATCTCACCTGGGCGACCCGCTTGGTGGCGGACGGGCGTGCCCATTGGAGTGGCGGCAAGCCAGCGGGCGCGGCAAGGCCCGTCGCCTTGTCTGGCAGGCGGCTGGCGTCTTCCGTGGTGCTCGAAGACCGCCGATGACCGTCTATCTCGACACCAGCAGCGCCATCAAGCTCTACGTTTCGGAGCCGGGTTCGGACGAGGTCCGCGCACTCGTGGACGAGGCCGCCGTCGTCGCCACGTCCGTCGTCACCTACGCCGAAACACGCGCGGCGCTGGCACGGCTTCGGCGCGAACGCGCGCTCACCGCCGCCGGGTTTCGCTCGGCCAGGCGCCAGTTCGACGATGAGTGGCCGCGCTTCCTGAGGTTGGACGCCACCGACGCCCTCTGCCGGGCCGCCGGGGAGCTTGCCGAACACTATCGATTGCGAGGGTTCGACAGCGTCCACCTGGCGTCGTTCGCCGAGGTCGCACGGCGGGTGGGAGCGCGCGAGACACGGTTCTCCAGCTTCGACGACCGCCTGAACCGGGCCGCACGGGCCCTGGCGCGGAGGCTGCCGGCCTGACATCAAGGCTGCCGCCTCCGACATCCAGGACAGAGGGACGAAAAGAAGGCTCCGCAAGAAGCGTTCCGTCACCCGTGGCGGAACTGAAGGTCCGCCCTACGACTGAGCCGAATCACATCCTTCCGAGCCGCAAAGCGGCGAGGCTCACCGAGCGTGAGCGAGGCCCGTGGCGCGAAGCGCGAGGCCTGCCCACGCCGGCC
>CAZUGF010000059.1:0-5028 GCA_964619705.1 uncultured Bifidobacteriaceae bacterium | reverse complement strand
ACGTGGGTGGGCGGACCTGAAGGTCCGCCCGACGGTCACCGCCGTCACGGCGACACGGCGACACGACGACCAGAGGGGCACGCCCGCGTGATGCACGGTCAGTCACTCGGTGTGCCACGTGCGGCTCGCGGCCCGACGCCCGCCGCCGAGCAGTGCGGGCGCCGCGACCACGACCAGGGTCGCCGCAAGCGACGGCACCAGCACGATCAACTCCCCGGCCTCCGGGCTCGTGAGCGCGAGGAAGACGTACAGGATCGCCAGCACGCCCGCGGCGAGAATAGCCGCCCCCTGGCCGTGGCCGGCACGCGCCTTCCCCATCACCGCGGCGGGCTCCGCCTCGTCGTCAGGCCGATGCGGACGCCGTCCGGCCGGAGGCACGTCCGCCTCCGCACGCGCGGGGGCCGGGGTGGCGGGTGTCGCCGGCAGGGGCGCCCCCGGCGCGGTCGGCGACTGCCGTACGGAGGAGGCGGGCCGGGCTTGCGAAGGCTCGACAGGAGGAGGCTGGACCGGCCGGGGCTGGACCGGCGGAGCGGGCTCGTCCTTGCGGTGCAGCCGCCGCATGGCCTCCTCGATCGGCACGTTCGGAGAGTAGTAGTCAGCCTCCGTGCCGCACAGGTCGCACCGGAGTTGAGGGGACCAGCGGACCGTGTTGCAGCAGGTGTGTTCCCAGAGGTGAATGCGCATGACCGGTGCCTCGTGATCCATCGACACCGGGAGGTGCAGCCTGCGGCCGCACGGGACACTGGCTGTTTGCGGGGCCGTCCGGCCGCCGCCACATCGCTCCCGAACCGCACGGTGCGGCCGGTGAGCAAGGCACCGTGGGGACGTCCCTCCCCCGGTTGCCGGGCGGCCTGGTGACATGGCCGCCGCTCCTGATGTCTTGAATCACTGTATGTGAATGCAATGATTGATGTCAACGTACAGGGCGGCTCTTCAGAGCCGCCGCCCGAGGCGGGGCCTGAAGGTGTACGTGCGCGGGCGGACCGCGGCGGTGCGCGCTCCGCACCATCGTCCGCTACACTCGACGGGTGGGCGCAGCCATCGAGCTCGGTGTGGACACCTTCGGCGACATCACGCACGACGAGGCCGGACGGCCTCATCCCCACGCACGCGTGCTGCGCGACGTCGTCGAGCAGGCCGTCATTGCCGATCAGGCCGGGCTGGCCGTGTTCGGCGTCGGCGAGCACCACCGCGCGGACTTCTCCATCTCGGCGCCGGAGGTCCTCCTGGCCGCCATCGCGGCGCGGACCGAGCGCATCGCGCTCGGATCGGCGGTCACGGTGCTGAGCACCGACGATCCCGTGCGCGTGTTCCAGCGCTTCTCCACGCTCAATGCCGTGTCGCGCGGGCGCGCGGAGGTCATCCTCGGACGGGGCTCGTTCACCGAGTCGTTCCCGCTCTTCGGGTTCGACCTCGCGGACTACGAGGTGCTCTTCGAGGACAAGCTGAGGATCTTCGCGGAGCTCGTGGCGTCGGGCACCATCACGCGCGAGACGGGAGACGGCCCGAGACTGGAACGCCAACCCGTGTATCCCCCCATCGAGGACGGCCGGCTCCGTGCGTGGGTCGGCGTCGGCGGAAGCCCGGAGTCCGTCGTCCGGGCCGCGCGCTACGGCCTCCCGCTCACGCTGGCCATCATCGGGGGGAACCCCGCGCGGTTCCGTCCGTATGTCGATCTCTACCATCGCACGCTCGCCGAGCGCGGTGCGGCGCCACTGCCGGTGGCCGTGCACGTGCACGGCTTCGTGGCGCCGACGGACGAGGAGGCGAAGCGTGAGCTGTGGCCCCACTACCGGGCGATGATGACCCGCATCGGCGGCGAGCGCGGCTGGCCGCCGGTGACCGAAGCCCACTTCGAGCGTGAGGCCGGGCCGGACGGCGCGCTCTGCGTCGGGTCGCCAGGGACGGTGGCGGTGAAGATCGCGCGCATGGTGAAGACGCTGGGCCTCGCGCGGTTCAGCCTGAAGTACAGCGCGGGCACGCTCCCGCACGAGGCGATCGTGCGATCCATCGAGCTGATGGGGACGAAGGTGGCGCCGATGGTCAGGGAGCAGGTTTCCGGTCGCGAACAGCCGTAACGTTCCAGGGTCCACGTGGCGCCGTGAATCGTGCAGCTCGGCGCGGAGGCAGATCGCATGACCATCCGGTCCTGGCTCGAGGAGGTGCGCGTGGCCGTCCGTGGCGTCGCCCGCGCCAGGATGTTCTACGCCACCGCCATCCTGACGCTCGCGGTCGGCATGGTCGGCGCCACCGTGATGTTCACGCTGATCCGCGGCGTCCTGCTGCGGCCGTTGCCCGTGCTCGACGAAGACCGGCTGGTCGTCTCCTGGCGGGTGCCGCCGACCGGGCTTGCGACCCACGTGCCGTACCGCGCGAGCGACATCGAGAGCCTCGCGCGAGAGAGCCGGACGCTGGCAGCCGTGACGGGCGTGGGCTACAACGGCGCCTTCGACCTCGTGTGGGAGGACGGCGGGCGGATTCTCTCCGCACGGACCGCGGTGGTGATGGGCGAGTTCTTCCGCGTCGTCGGCGTGGCGCCTGTGGTCGGCCGTGCGCTGAGCGCCGATCACGATCGCATCGGGGCGGAGAAGGCGGTCGTGCTGTCGTTCGGGGCATGGCAGCGGCTGTTCGGCGGAGCGCATGACGTCGTCGGCCGTGTGCTCGTTGTCCGCAACCACGCCTTCACGATCGTCGGTGTGATGCCCGCCGACTTCGAGTATCCGCGAGGTGTCGAGATCTGGACGACGCCCGCTGCGCTGGCCGATGGCGAGCCGAATGCTGCCTACCGTACGGGGCTGTTGCGCGACGTCGAGCTGATCGCGCGGCTGGGTCCGGGCGTCACCATCGAGCAGGCGTCGAGCGAGCTGGCCGGCATGCTCCCCGGGCTCGATGCCGCGCAGACGGCCCCATCGTTTGTCGCGTTCCCGCCGGTCGTCCGTGCGTACAAGGACGTCGTCGTCGGTGACATCGAGCGCGCGCTGCTCCTGCTGTTTGCCGCCGTCGGCCTGATCCTGGTGATTGCGGCGGCCAACGTCGCCAACCTGCTGCTCATGCGAGGCGAGACCCGCAGGAGCGAACTGGCGGTGCGCGCCGCACTCGGCGCCAGCCGCGGCCGCCTCGTCGCGGCGATCGCTGCCGAGAGCCTCGTGGTGGCCGTGCTTGCCGCCGGAGTGGGCCTGGTGCTGTCGCATTGGGGCCTGCGGACGGTCACCAGCCTGGTGCCAGATGGGTTGCCCCGGCTTGCGTCGATCCGCACGGATCCCGTCATCGTCGGGTTCACTGCCGGTGTCGCATTCCTGGCGGCGGTGGTGGCCGGCCTGGCGCCGGCGCTCGCGGCGTCGCGCATCGACCTGATCGCGCACCTCCGCGCCGGTGGGCGGGGCGCGGTCGGGGTGGGGCCAGCGCGCGGGCGTCAACTCCTCGTGGTCGCGCAGGTGGCACTGGCCATCACCGTGGTCGCGGCCGCTGGCCTGCTGGGCCGCAGCCTGCAGCGCCTGCAGGCCGTCGACATGGGCCTGGCCACCGATCGCCTCGTGTTTGCCGAACTCGATCCGCCACGCGACCGATACGCCGACCCGAACGTGCGAGGGCAGTTCCTCGAGGCAGTGACCGCCAGAATCGGCGCGGCGCCCGGCATCGAAGCCGTGACGCCGCTCAACGTGCAGCCGTTCGCCGGCGCGACCGGATGGGACCTGCCGCGATTCACCGCGGAGGGGCAGACAGCTGATCGGGTGGCGATGAACCCCGGGCTCAACTTCGAAGCGGTCTACGTCCCCTACTTCTCGACGCTCGGCATCACCATCGTCCGCGGCCGGGGCTTCACCGATGCCGACCGGGAGGACGCACCCCGCGTGGCGATCGTCAGCGATGCGATGGCGGCCCACACATGGCCCGGGCAGAACCCGATCGGACGACGACTCAAGTATGGCGGCCTCGACTCCCGGAACGAATGGCTCACGGTCGTCGGCGTGGCCGCCACCACGCGGTACCGCGAGCTGGTGACGCCGCGCCCGACCTTGTACATCCCCGCGGAACAGTTCATGAACTCAGCCGGGCGGCTGGCGATCCGGACCGGCGCCGCTCCGGCGTTCGTCGCCGGCGTGGTGGCGGACGCAGTCCGGGCCGTCGATCCCGCTGTGCGCGTCACGCGCGTCGCCCCCTACGCAGACTACTTGCGCGTGCCGCTCGCGCAGCCGCGCTTCAACACGCTGCTGCTCGCCGTCTTTGCCGCGGCCGCGCTCCTCCTCTCGACGGTCGGCCTCTACGGCGTGATGGCGGCCTCGGTCCGGCAGCGCGACAGGGAGCTCGGCGTGCGCCTTGCGCTTGGCGCCACGGCCGGTGACGTCCGCCGACTGGTGCTGGGAGAAGGGCTGCGGCTCGCCGCCGCCGGCACGGTCGCGGGCCTGGCGCTGGCGTGGGCGGCCACCCGCCTGCTCAGCGGCCTGCTGTTCGAGACCGAGCCACTCGAGCTGACGACGCTGATTGGCGCCGCGGGGATCCTCGTGGGTGCCGCGCTGCTGGCGACGTACGTGCCGGCGCGGCGCGCGGCACGGATCGACCCGGTCGCGTTGCTCCGCGCGGAGTAAGGCGCGCGATCACGCCTCCTCGGACCTCCCCGCCGGGGTATTAGGGGTATAATCAAGGTCAGCGACTGCGGCTGACACCGACGTTGGGGGCGACCTGGCTTCGACGGGGGTGTGGAATCGCGGAACGCGTGCCGAGGACTCCATCTTCCCTCGTAAATCCAGGTGGAACACAACGTAACTGCGAACGCAGACTACGCTCTCGCTGCTTAATAACCAGTGAGCGGTCGCTCCGGGACGGCCTGTGGCCCGGAGAGGACCGTCATTCAGCAGGCTGGCTCTCCCGTGCCGCTCTGACGCGTGGGAGTGAGACAAATCGGAGATGGCGGCCGGGGCACTTGGCTCCGTTTCTAACCGGCTGCGACATCAGAACGGAGACACGCACGTAGTGGACTGCGACGACGCGCTCTCGGACGCGGGTTCAACTCCCGCCGCCTCCACCATT
>CAZUGF010000058.1:25403-30451 GCA_964619705.1 uncultured Bifidobacteriaceae bacterium | reverse complement strand
ACAGCTCCTGGGTGCAAGTGCTCATAGGTCGGGTTGGGCCTGATCCGATCCGGTGAAAGGCGCCTCGGTCCTCAGAGCGTCTTCGCCTAATACGTATCATTCTCGTGATATTATACGTATATGTCGAAGCTGACGCTGAGCGTTGACGAACAAGTCGTCCGGGACGCCAAACGGTATGCCGCAGCCCGAGGGACTTCGATTTCCAGGCTCGTCGAACGGTACCTCGGCTTGCTGTCCAAGCCTCCCAAGTCCGAGGATCAGACGCCGGTCTTGAGAATGCTCCGAGGAGCGGCGCGCGGCGTATCCGCTGACGCCTACCGCCAGCATCTCGACCGGAAGTACCGGTGAAGCGGCTCCTGCTCGACCTCAACGTCTTCCTCGACGTCATTCTCGACCGGCAGCCGGATGCTGATATGTCGGCGGCGCTGTGGGCGGCCATCGAAGAGGGTCATGGGCAGGGCCTGGTTCCGGCGCACGGCGTGACCACGATCTTCTACATTCTGGAGAAGGCTCGTGGGGTCGACTTCGCCCGTCAAGGTGTCGAGCGACTCGTGGGCGTCTTCAACGTCGCGTCCGTCAACGACGATGTCGTCAAGAGGGCGCTGACCTTGGCCTGGCCGGACTTCGAGGATGCCGTCTGCGCCGCCGCCGCGGAGGCCAGCCACTGCGATGCGCTCGTGACACGCGATCCCGACGGCTACCCTGACCCACCACTGCCGGCCATCGATCCGGCCGCTGCCCTCAGTTGGTTGACAGAAGAAGAATAGGGGTCGTTCAACCACCCGAACTTCAAGCGCCACATCTCTCGCTGGGGCTTGGCGTCCGTCTCGTGGTGCAGGCGCCCAACTCGCGCCAGGTCGCGTGACGCCGGCGACCTCGGCTTAGGTATCGCTTCGAGAAGGCGACGCCGGGGCCGGACTTCAGGTCGCGCTCGAACGCTGGGCGCGCGCTCGAAGCGCAGCGCGGGCCGTTCATCGGCGAACTCGATCACCACATGCAGCGTCCATGGGCGATGACGAGCCGTGTGTGGGACGCTGCCCGCGTTGTGGTGGGCGAGCCGCGCGTGGACGGCACCGGTGACGCCGACATAGAAGTGGGGCACCGTGTGGCGGCTCTTCAACACATAGACGATGCGCTTCGGGTTAGCTCGCCGGAGGCTGGGAGTCCCGCCTTCGCGGCGGCGCCGCTTCGGCGTGACTGCCGTAGCTCGGCGAAGCCGAGCGAAGGCTGGTGGACCAGAACAGCGCCAGTTGGAACCAAGTGAGGGTCTGGTTGGCCAGTCTGGAGACGATGTGCGCTCTCGACTGAGTTCGCGAGCCTTGGTGGCACGCTTTCCCACAGAGTCAGTTTGGACCAAACACGCTCCGCTGGCGCGCCCGGCGGGTCTCTTCGAGGGCGTCAGCAGCGCGCTTGTCGACTACCGTCAAATTGACGATCGGCTTGTCAGGCTCGGTCAAGTTCACCCACAGCGAAGCCGCCCTGTCGCCGGCACCGTAGTGCAGGGTATAAGCGCCTGGCACTTCAGCGCTCTCTTCGCGCCGACTCTCAGCAACTCGGTAGGCACTGCGCAAGCTGCTGTCGACGGTCCAGACGACGCCTTCGGCGCGTGCCGCGTTGGTTGGGACGAAGTAGGCGCTAACCGAGTACAGTCGGCTTTCGTTGAACCGGACCTCCGCCTCGACCCTCGAATCGAACAAGTCGATGCTCGGCACAACGAGACTCTCGCCTCTGGTCTCCCACGGGAACGCGTCAGGAAGGCCGATCATGAAGTTCGGTTCGGCCGTGAGCCTGCGATACTCGTCCAAGGAGACAAGCTGCGCGCCCTGACCGGCAAGTGCTCGCTTAGCCTCCTGGGGAGACATTCCCAGTGTTGTACCGAGGAAGGCGACGCTGGCCGTGCCCGTCGAGAACGGCCATAGGCGCTGCCTGTGGAGCGAGTTCATTCCCAGAACGCTCACCGCTGCGACCACTAGCGCTGCGGTCGCATAGAGAACAGGGCGCCAGCGCCGTGCAGGTCTGCCGTGTGGCCTCGGATGCTTGTCTGACGTCTCTAAGTCCACCTTCGCGCATTCCACCAGCCGCCTCAGGCAATCACGCGATGCGACGTAGTGATCTTCCAACTCAGAGTGCCAGCTGCCTTGACTGGCCGCCGCCTCCAGGTCCTTCCATAGCTTCTGAAGCGCTGCCTCGGCTTCGCGCGAGACGAGGAACGCGCCGACGGCGCTGGCCTTCTTCAGGGCCGCGCTACTCTGCATCCAATGGTGTTCAATGTCGGCCCTCCGGGTCTCGGGAATACTGCGCCCCTGCTCAGATGCCGCCAAATGTGTCTCGTGGTAGTAGACCATGTCGGCCAACGCCTCGATGATCCGCGCATAGCCCTCTGCCTGTCTCTCCAGCCACCGCTCGCGCGCGAAACGTGCGAAGCGACCGTTGTACAGGGCCGCGAGTGTGGCCACGACGGAAGCCAGGAAGGCGAGGATCGCAGCGATCAAGGTAATCATGCTCGACGTCATTGTCGGCTTAGCTCACGAGCGGCTCCACTTCCCCGGCGCGTTTCACTGCCCAGCGACGAATGCCCGTCAAGCGACCCGCCCGGTCCCGTTCCCGTGGCCAGAGGCAGCAGCAGGGCAGCGGAAAGCTGATCGCGCTGCGAGACATTAGCCACACTGGTTCCTCCCGTACGGGGACTTTGCCAGCGGTCGGCCACCGCCGCCATCACAACGGCAGGAACGTGACCCGGCCTTCCCACTCGCCGTCGACGCTGCACTCGGATACCAGAACGAGGTCCTCGATCGCCGAACCCACAGGGCCGCTGGATCGGGCGACGAAGACGCCTGGCATCGGTTGCTGTGCGGCAACACGCCCCAACGCGAAGCTGACCAGCGTGGAGACGTCATGCGTCAGGACGATCCGGCGTTCATGGGCCGCCCATTCCAAGACCGCCGGGTCGTCGGCGCCTGACAGGCCGACATCCTGAACGCGGACGATATCCAGACCTGGCAGGCGGCGAAGGAGGCCGCGGACGATGTCCGCGTTGAAGTTCTCGTCCGCTGCAAGGCGAAGCATCGAACGATCCGCCACCTACTGGCGCCTGGCGAGCAGTCGCTCCCGGATTCCTTGCGAAGGGAATCGTGCCTCAACCTCTTGCTGAACGCGTTCGGCGAGCGCCTCGCGCTCCTTCAGATAGGCCTCGACCTCCGGCTGATTCCGAAGGTAGTACGTGATGACGGAGTAGACATCGACCAGCGGAACGGTGGGGTACTGCTGGGCGATCTCCTCAGCCGTTGCACCGGCCGCGAACGCGCCGACGATCGTCTCCAGCGTGACCCGCGTACCGGCCACGCGCACCACGCCGTGGGCATCCGTATGGATGGGAACCCGCTCGAGGACGTTGGCCGCGTTCATGTCTGGAACCCTCGCTGGAATTATACGCGCCGGTTCGATTGCGAGTCGGCCGTGTCGCCCGCTCAAGGAGAACAGGGGGTAGAACACCCCTCAGGAGCCAATGTTCTACCCTCTGTTCTACCGCGGACGTCCGCGACCGGCCTCGCGCGGTCCTCTCCCTTGAGCCTGAGTGTGGGGAGCCCGGCGAGTCCAGCGCGACTTCCTGCTCGGCCGCAACGCGCTGATGTACAAGATGTTAAGGTAGCCAACCCGGCTTCGTCCCGCCAGGCAGAGTCGCGCGCCGCCAAACGCTTCGTCCACCACCACCGGCGGCGTTCTGGGCCGCCGCGGCGAGTGTCCGTGAGGGGTGGCGGGGCGTGAGCGACCCCCTCCTTTTCGCTTCGCACCCGCTTCGCGGGGGTTCGAGGGGGTCGCTCACGCCCCGGCGTCCGTGTCTGCCGCGGGCCCGGCGACGTACTACTGCCGGCGGAAGGATCACAGGACGTAAACGACGGCGTGTAAGGTCCGGCCGTGACCCTGCGTTCAGGTAAGCAGGCGACGCTCCCACTCTGCACACCAGCGCGACCGCAAGTCGGTCGCCGGCGTCTCTCACCCCTGGCCGGCTCCATGCCCGCCACGCTCGCGCGACAGCCGCCCGAGCCATTCCGCATCACGCGCCCCAGCGGCGCATCACGATCGAGCCGAGCGATCCGGACCATCACGCCGTGGATGGTGGGCTCGCTCTCGTTCCCGTCAAGGCGACTCGCTGCGCTCGGCCCACGCCTGCGGCATGGCTCCGGCCTTGACGGGAGCCTCGACCGAGCCCGAAGGCCGGCAATTGCGTGATGGTCCGAGACAGGTCCGTGCCCTCACGACGCGCCGGTTGCATCAGGACGAACCGAGACCATGGACGACCTGATCGAACGGGACGACGCCCGCGAACTCGTGCCGATTCCACGCTGCCGAGAACTGCTTGGCGACGAGGCCATCGGGTTGACCGACGACGACCTCGACAACGTCCGACGCCACGCACACGTGATGGCGCGCACGCTGGTCGAGATCTTCCTGCAGCAGCTGGCCAGCGCGCGGGATTGAGTCGATGCCGGGGGCGACAACCGACTCGAAGCCGCAGGCCGACGGGACTACGCTGCGATCCATGGCCGGCGCCGTCATCTACATCCGCGTCAGCACGAAAGAGCAGACGGAGAACCTGAGCCTGCCGACGCAGCTCCGGGCCTGCGAGGAGTACTGCCGCCGCGAAGGACTCGACGTGCTGGCGCGATTCAAGGAAGAGGGCGAGAGCGCGAAGACTGCGGACCGCACCGAGTTGCAGAACCTGCTCACGTTCTGCCGCACGAACAAGGAGCGCGTGCATTTCGTGGTCGTGTTCAACCTGACGCGGTTCGCGCGCGATAAGTACGATCACTTCGCGCTGCGCTCGCTGCTCCAGTCACTGGGCATCTCGCTCCGGTCAGCCACCGAGCCCATCGACGACACGTCTACCGGCAAGCTGATGGAAGGCGTGCTGGCCGCGTTCGCGCAGTTCGACAACGACGTGCGCTCGGATCGCACGCGCGCCGGCATGAAGGCCGCGCTGGAGATCGGCCGGTGGGTGTTCCTCGCGCCCATTGGCTACATCAACGCGCCGCGCTCAATGGGCAAGA
>CAZUGF010000058.1:4148-25303 GCA_964619705.1 uncultured Bifidobacteriaceae bacterium | reverse complement strand
TGGGTGTTCCTCGCGCCCATTGGCTACATCAACGCGCCGCGCTCAATGGGCAAGAGCCTGCTGCGCGACCCGGAACGCGCGCCGATCATCCGCCAAGCATTTGGGGACTACGCGACCGGCCGCTTCACGAAGCAGCAGATCCTGGAGCAGGTGACGACCGCGGGGCTGCGGAATCGGCGAGGGCAGCCCCTCAGCTCGCAGGCGATCGGGATGCTTCTGCGCAACCAGCTCTACGCCGGCGTCATCGACGTGCCGGAGTACGGCGTGCGCGGCAAGTGCGGCGACTTCGACCCGATCGTCACCATCGAGCTGTTCGATCGCGCCCAGACGGTCCTGTCGGGCCGCTTGCCCAGCACGGCACCCAAGCTGCGGAGTCATCCCGACTTCCCACTGCGCAATTTCGTGCGCTGCGCCGTGTGCAACCGCGGACTGACCGGCAGCTGGTCGAAGGGCCGCAGCGAGTACTACGCGTACTACCACTGCCGGCCCGGCTGCCGCGGCGTGAACGTGACGAAGGCCAGGCTCGAATCGCAGTTCACCGACGAACTGGCAAAGCTACAGCCGAGTCCCGGCTACATGCGGCTCCTGAAAGAGTCAGTCCTGCAGGTCTGGAAAGCGCGCAAAGCGGAGGTCGAAGCCGACCTCGCAAACGCCGAGCGCAAGGCGCAGACGATCCAGCAGAAGCTCGACCGGCTGGACGAGGCGTTCCTGTTCGAGCAGTCGATCGACATCGACGTCTACGACCGCCACGCCGAGAAACTGCGCCAGGAACTCACGCTGCTCCGCATGGACCACCATGCCTCGGAGGTCGAAGAACTCGACGTAGAGGGCATTCTGACGTTCGCAGAACGCATCCTGCCGCGTACCGCAGACCTGTGGGTGCAGGCGTCACTCGACCAGCGCCAGCGGTTCCAACAACTGTTCTTTCCAGACGGAATCGCGTTCGACGAAAACGGCTTTGTTGGAACCGCCGTAACCGCGCCCGCTTTCAGCTACTTGCGGACGATGGAGGATGGAAATGAAAGGATGGTGGACCTGACCGGGATCGAACCGGTGACCTCCTGAATGCCATTCAGGCGCGCTCCCAACTGCGCTACAGGCCCGACCTGTGAAGAGAGCAATCGTAACCCGAGACGACGGGTGCAATCAACAGCCGTCGATCCGTCGTCCCGGGCCGGGCGCGCGGGCAGGTCAGGCGGCGTCGGGCGCCTTCGCCGCCTGCACGTTCAGCGTCACATCCACATCGTCGCCCACCAGGAAGCCGCCCGTCTCGAGCGCGGCGTTCCACGTGAGGCCGAAGTCCTTCCGGTTGAGCCGCATCGACGCCTCGAAGCCCACCTTGTCGTTGCCCCAGGGATCCCGCGCCACCCCCAGGTAGCTGACCGGCAACTCGACTGCCTTCGCGACACCCCGGATCGTCAGCGTGCCGCTGACCGTGAACGCATCCGCGCCCGTGGACACCACCTTGTCACTCACGAACGTGAGCTGCGGATACTTGTCCACGGCAAAGAAGTCCTCGGACTTGAGGTGCGTGTCCCGGTCCGCCACCGACGTGTCGATGGATGCCGCCTCGATCGTCACCTCCACCTTCGACTGCTCGGGGTGCGCGGGGTCGAACTGGATCGTCCCCGCGAAGTCCCGGAACTGCCCGCCCACGCGGGAGAGCAGGTGGCGCACACGGAACAGCACCTCGCTGTGCGTGCGATCGATGGCATAGGTGGCCGCCTGCGGCGCCGTGGTCGAAGTGGTGCTCATGATGTCCTCCCGCAATGAACTGAACGAGTGAATGACCGAAATGATGACGTCCGTGTGTCAGGTCCCGCTGCCGCGGCTGTCGTCCGGGCCGGCGGCCCGCAGCCCGTGCGCCCGGATGCGATCGAGCAGCGCAACGAGCCGGCGGCAGTCCGCATCGGGCAGCGCCCGCATGTAGGCGTCCTGCGCCTCCCGGATCGGCGCGTCCAGGCCGTCCAGGACCGCCGCGCCCTCCCCGGTGATCCAGCACAGGTGCTGGCGGCGATCCGCGCGGCAGCGCTCGCGCCGGATGAGGCCCTTGAGCTCCAGCCGGTCCAGCAACCGCGTCATCCCCGGCGCCTGCTGGATCATCCGCTCCGCTACCGCCAGCGTCGGCATGCCCGCGTCCCCCGCGCCGCGCAGGATGCGCAGGACGTTGTACTGCTGGACCGTGATGCCGTGCGGCTCGATGACCGACGCCAGCAGGCGCTGCACGAGATCCGCCGTGCGGAGGAGGCCGATGACCGCCTCGTGCGCGGCGGACTGGAACGGCTTCGTCTGCCGGATCTCGCGCTGGAGCGGGGTGGATGCCCTGGCCACGAGTCAAAGCATACACAATCAATAGTTGACTAGTCAAGTATTGCCCCGAGGCCCACTCCTGGCCCCGTTCCGGTCCTTCAGGTCATCCCCTCGCGCAGCGGCTCGCCTGCCGCGCGATCGGCGGCGACCATCGCCATCTGCTCCAGGGCCAGCGCCAGGAGCCCGCGGGCGTCGAGCAGGTACGCGGCCGCATCCCCGACTCGCCCGCCGCGATTGGCCGTCCGCGAGAGATACGTGTCCACCAGCCTCGCGAAGAACCGGTCCGGCCAGTGCGGATGTGCCCGGCTGCTCGTGTCGAACTCCTCCATCGCCGTCCAGACGCGGCCGGAAGGCCCGGCCACCGGCACCTGGAACCTGGCCACGATCTTCCCCGGCACGTCCACCACGTGCTCCGCGTAGTGGAGGAACGTCACCGCGTCGTGGTCGCAGCCGAGCAGGAGGATGCGGCCGTCCGCCTCGACGAAGCGCTCCAGCACGGACCCGTGCCCGTAGGCGTAGTCCCACGGCTGCGGCCCGAGCAGCGCGTCCGCACGGGCTCCGCGCGCCACGTAGCGGACCACGTGCGCGTTGACCTGCGACCCGGGATACGTGCGGAGGAACTCCACCAGCGCCCCGTTGTCGCGCGCCGACGCGGCCGTCCATGGGTCAAAGGCCGGGAGCTTCTCGATCAACTCGCGCTCCTCGCCGGCGTCCAGGTTCCCGCGCCCCACCTCGTCCACGTGCTGCGGACAGCTCGCGTACATCAACAGCGTGCCCGACTCGGTGAGCGCGTCCGTGAGCGCGAGGTGGATCTCGTGCGGACCGCCGGCCACCGGCCCCACGGCGCGCACCGAGGCATGCAGCATCACCGTGTCGCCCGGCCGGACGCCCAGGCGCCGGAACCCGTCCGCCAACTCCTGCCGCGAGTACATCGCCGGGTCGATTCTACGCGCGGTGCGCGGGACGCGCTCACCGGGTCCGGACGCCCGCGCGGCCGCCGGGACCGGGTAAGATCGCCGTGTGACCCTGTCCGAGATCCACGTCTACCCCGTCAAGTCGTGCCGCGGGATCGCGCTGGACTCGGCCGAGGTGGGCCGCATGGGCATCCGCTACGACAGGCAGTGGATGTTCGTGGACGAACGCGGCATGTTCCTCGCCCAGCGCTCGGACCGTTCGCAGGGGGTCGGCGTGCGTACCATGTGCCTCATCCGCACACGCCTCACCGAGACGACGCTCCAGTTGACGGCGCCGGACATGCCGCCGCTGGACCTGCCGCTGACCGGGCTGGACGGCACGTCGCGCGAGGTCAGCATCTGGGGCGTGGACACCGTCGGGATCGATCAGGGGGACGCCGCCGCGGAGTGGGCGGACACGTTTCTCAATCGCGAGCGGCCGGGCCGCTACCGTCTGGTGCGAATGCCGGACGAGGCGACACGGCTCACGACGACAGGCACGGCCACGCTGGCCTACGCGGACGGCTACTCCTTCCTCGCCATCTCCGAGGCCTCGCTCGCGGACCTGAACGCGCGCCTGGACGATCCCCTGCCGATGAACCGCTTCCGGCCGAACCTCGTCCTGCGCGGCGCGGAGCCGTACGCCGAGGATCATGTGGATCGCCTGCGGATCGGCGGCGTGGAGTTCCAGGGCATGACCCTCTGCGCCCGCTGCCCGATCCCCACGACCGACCAGGACACGGCCGAGCGGCGCAAGGAGCCGCTCCGCACGCTCGCCACCTATCGACGCATCCCCAAGGGCGTCGTGTTCGGGCGCAACCTCAATCACATCGGGACCGGGCGTATCCAGGTGGGTGATGCGGTCGTCCCCGTCCCCTGACCCGGCTCCGGGACCATCACGCCGCAGCCGCCCCGGAGGAGATCGGATGCCCCGCCGCTACTGGTTGATGAAGTGCGAACCGAGCGCCTACACGATCGACGATCTCGCGCGCGACAGGACGACGAGCTGGGAGGGCGTGCGCAACTACCAGGCACGCAACTTCATGCGCGACGACATGCAGGTGGGCGACGGCGTACTCTTCTACGCCTCGAACGCCAAACCGTCCGGCGTCACGGGCCTCGCCACCATCGTGCAGGCCGGCTACCCGGACCACTACGCGTGGACGAAACACCACAAGTACTTCGACCCGGGCTCCAACAGGACGGCGCCCGTCTGGTACATGGTCGACATCGGCTTCGTGGAACGCTTTCCGGCCGTCGTGTCGCTGGACACGCTCAAGCACACACGCGGGCTCGAGACGATGATGGTGACGCAGAAGGGCAGCCGCCTCTCGGTACAGCCCGTGACGAAGGCGGCCTACGACGTCATCGTGAAGCTGGGACGGCGAGCGCGTACGACGCCGGCGTGAACCCCAGGATCCACTGCCCGCCGGCATCGAGGATGGGCCGCTTGATGAGCGACGGCTGCGCCATCATCAGCGCAATGGCCCTTTCCTGGTTCAGCCCCTGCCTGTCGGCATCCGGGAGCCGGCGGTAGGTCGTACCCGCGCGATTGCAGACAGCCTCCCAGCCGAACTGCGCACACCAGTCCTCCAGGCGGCCGCGGTCGATGCCGGCAGTCTTGTAGTCGTGGAAGTCGTACGCGATCCCCCGCTCGTCCAGCCACGCCCGAGCCTTCTTGACCGTATCGCAATTCCTGATCCCGAACATCGTCATCATGTTGAATGTAACCGGGAATGTAGCCGGGACTGCCATCAGGCCCCCCAAAGACGATGGAGTTTTCTGCACTGTTTTCACGATGGGCGGGCGGTTACGTCCCACCGTTCGTCCCTATTGGCACCATCCGGAGACGACGACAGGTGGACGAGTGGTCCTTTGCCGGCCCGCGGGCGCGTGCCAGTGTAGGTTCATGACCACGACAGCGCTCGGCGTCGGGGAGCCGCCGGTCACGGGCCAGGACGAGGCGACCGGATCCCGTGCGCGTCTCCTGGACGTGTCCGTCGGCCTCGTCGAGGACGTGCGCGGCGCCGCGCGCCTGTCGACGGAGCCCACCTGCGGCTTCTCGCCCGCCTTCCAGGTGGCCCTGCCCTACCGCGGGATGTTCGTCTGGCACGTGGGCAGCGACGAGGTCGTCGGCAACGCGAACCACGTCCTCTTCGTCACCGGCGGCGAGGGCTACCGCGTGAGCCAGCCGCTGGCCGGCGGCTTTGCCGAGCTCATCGTGACGCCGCACATGTCGGTGCTCTCGGAGATCACCTGGCGCTCGGGCACGAGTCCCATCGCGCACCCGCTCTTCCGGCGCCGGACCCGGCGCGTGACGCCGGACGTCCAGCGCTTCCGCACCTGGCTCCTGCACTGCACCGCGAGGCCCCATCCGGCCGACCCGATGGCCGTCGACGAAGCCGTCCTGGCCCTGCTCGACAGCACGCTGTCGGACGCTGCCCCCGGCGGCCCACCCGGTGGACCGTCCACGGCGCGGTTGATCAGAAGGACGAAGGCGTTTCTCGAGGCGGAGATGGCCAGCCCGATCCGTCTCGCGGACATCGGACGCGCCGTCGGCGCCTCGCCGGCGTACCTCACGCACCTGTTCCGGCGCGTCGAAGGCACGTCCCTGCACCGCTACCTGACCGAGCTCCGGCTGTCGCGCTCGCTCGTCGACCTGCCGCACACCGATAACCTGACGGCGCTTGCGCTCGACATCGGCTTCTCGAGCCACAGCCACTTCACCGCCGCCTTCCGCCAGGCCTTCGGATGCACGCCGTCCGCGTTCCGTGAGTCCATGCGACAGCGTGTGCCTCCGCGTCCGAATCGGCGCGCGCACGACCTGCGGCGCCACGCGTCCTGAGGCGTGCGGCGCGGCCGGCGGGAGGGCCGCGCCGCCGCCGCTATACTGGGCGCGGGATCATCGTGGACGTCTTCCTGATCGATGGCACGTACGAGCTGTTCCGCCACTACCACGCGCTGCCATCCACGAAGGATCGCGATGGGCGTGAGGTCGCGGCCGTGCGCGGCGTGCTCGCGTCGGTGCTCGGCATGCTCAAGGCCGGCACCTCGTATGTCGGGGTGGCCACCGACCACGTGATCGAGTCCTTCCGCAACGGGCTCTGGCCCGGCTACAAGACGGGCGACGGCATCGAACCGGACCTGCTGTCGCAGTTCGGCCTGCTCGAGGACGCCCTCACGGCACTCGGCGTCAGCGTCTGGCCCATGGTGGAGTACGAGGCCGACGATGCGCTGGCAAGCGCGGCCGCTGTGGCGGCGGCCGATCCGCGCGTGGAGCGCGTGCTGATCTGCACGCCCGACAAGGATCTCGCGCAGTGCGTGCGCGGCGCCCGCGTGGTGCAGCTCAACCGGCGCACGCGAGAGATTCGGGACGAGGACGGCGTTGTCGCGAAGTTCGGCGTGCGGCCGGCATCCATTCCCGATTACCTGGCGCTCGTCGGCGACGCGGCGGACGGCTTCCCCGGCCTGCGCGGATGGGGCGCCAAGTCGACCGCTGCCGTGCTGGGGCGGTTCGGCCACATCGAGGCGATTCCCGGGGACTGGCGGACCTGGCAGGTCAACGCGGCCAACCCGGCCGCCCTCGCGGCCACGCTCGCGCGCGACAGGGACCTCGCCCTGCTCTTCCGCGAGCTGGCGACCCTCCGCACGGATCTGCCCGTCCTGACACGCGTCGACGAACTCCGCTGGACGGGGCCGACCGCCGCCTTCGCCGGGCTGGCCGAGCGTCTCGACGCCCGCGCGGGCAGCCGGCCTGACAAGCCTGATACGGCTGACAAATCGTGACCGCCCGGATTGACGCTTTCGGTCAGGCCACACGCGCCCATCATGTGCACTCGCGGACCGTCGTGTGCACGGTGCGGCTGGCAGCGATCCTGCACAGTCACGTCGCGACATGGCTACCCGACTCCGCCTGCACGCGCGTTTCCTTGCCGTTGTCGTCTGGATTGCCGCAGGCGCAGGGCTGGCCGTGGTCACCGCCGCGGATCTCATGGCCCGGGCTGTTCCGCCCACGCCGCCCGAAGTCGTCCAGGACGTGACGGTCAGGGATGCGCGTGACGGAGACGGGCGCGAGGCCACGTTCCGAATCCTGCTGTTCTCGGATGAGTTCCGCTGGAAGCTCAACTCCTACGACGTCATCGAGGACGGCACCCCGCAGCCCGCCTTCACCGACGCGATGAGGAAGGTGCTGGACAGCGCAACGGAGATCATCTGCGTGGGCGCCAGCTCGGAAGAGATCCCGGCGGGCGTGGGCTTCACCAGGGGCCGGGCGCAGGAGGAGTGGCGCGCGGCGCGCCGGGCGGAGCGCATCGCGATGTGGGTCCGGTCGTCGGTGTCGCGTCCGATCCCCGTGCGCAAGCTGAACGTGGGCCATCACGAGCCCACGCGCGGCGCCCGGGACACGTCCGATCAGCGGCGTGTGGTGATCATTCTCGTCCTCGAGCACGACGAGGGTACGGACATCGACCGCGCCCTGCGAGCGGCCATGGCCAGCGAGAGCGATCGGGCACCGATCCTGGAGTCCCTCCTGACCAACTACTCGCTGGGCGCCGGCGAGACGTTCTCATGGGTGCCCTGAACGACCTGCCGCCAGAGCTGGTCGCAGGATGGTGCATCTGGCTGCTCGGGGGACTGGCCCTCCTCGTGTGGTTCTGGCGCGCGAGCGCGCCGCGCGTCGCCAGCCAGTCCGGCGTACGGCCCATCGCGCGTCCGCCGCAGCCGAGGGCCGCGCCGGCTGACCCCTTCAACGAGCTGCAGCAACTCCTCGACCCCGGCGATCGCCGCGACGACGTGTGACCGCCCCAGGCCGGGCCTGGCCCGGTTACCTCCGGGACGCTGCAACATCCACACGCACGATGGGTTTCTGTGCCGGCCCCGGTACAATCCGGGGGTAATGCCTATCGAGACACGGCACTTGAACCAGATGGCGCGCCGGGACGGCTTCGTGGAGCTCTCCTGGGGCCAGCCGGACCCCGACCTGCTCCCCGTCGACGAGATGCGCCGCGCCACGGAGGCCGCGCTCGCCGAGTTCGGCCCGAGCCTCCTCGCCTACGGCGCCGCCGAGGGGCCGTGGCCGCTCCTGGAGTGGATCCACGATCGCGCGCGTACTACGGAAGGGCTCGAGACGAGCCTCGACGAGATCGTCGGGACGGCCGGCAACTCCGACGCCCTGGACCAGATCTGCACCCTCTTCACGCAGCCCGGCGACATCGCTCTCGTCGAGTCGCCGACCTATCACCTCGCGCTGCGCATCATGCGCGACCACCACCTGGATCTGCAGCCCATCCCCCTCGATGCGCACGGCCTGCAGATCGACGTCCTCGAGTCCCGGCTGGACGAGCTCGCGCGCGCGGGCCGCACGCCCCGGCTCCTCTACACCATCCCCACCTTCCACAACCCGGCCGGCATCAGCCTGGACGCCGGCAGGCGGCGCGCCCTCGTGGACCTGGCCGTCCGGCACGACATCCTGATCGTGGAGGACGACGTGTACCGGGAGCTGGCGTTCGACGCCCCGGCACCGTCGTCGCTGTTCAGCCTCGCACCGCGCGGCCGCGTGATGCGGCTCGGCTCCTTCGCCAAGTCCCTCGCTCCCGGCCTGCGCCTCGGCTGGATCACCTGCAGCGCCGCCGACGCGCACCGCATCGCGGACAGCGGCCTCCGTGACAGCGGCGGGAGCACGAACTTCTACACCGGCATGGTGGTGTCCGCGCTGTGCCGCGCCGGACACTTCGACCGCCACGTCCAGCGCCTGCGTACGGAGTACGCCTCCCGCCGCGACGTCCTCACCGAGGCATTGAGCGCGCACCTGCCGCCGGGCTGCTCATTCGCGCAGCCGGAGGGCGGATTCTTTGTCTGGGTGCAGCTGCCCGACACCGTCGATACCGCAACGCTCGCCCCGCACGCCGAGCGCCACAAGGTGACGTTCGTGCCCGGCGACCCGTTCTGCATCGACGGGCGTGGGACGCACGCGGTGCGCCTCGCGTTCAGCCTGCTCAAGCCCGCGGAACTCGTCGACGGCGCCCGGAGGCTGGGCGCGGCCATCGGAGATGCGGCAGGACGATGAAGGCGCTGCTCGCCGCGGCGCTCGTGCTCGGCCTCGTGCAGCCTGACGCGCCCTCGCGCGTGCTCTTCGTCGGCAACAGCCTGACGTTCGCGAACGATCTGCCCGGCATGGTGAGCGCGCTGGCACGGGCAGCCGGCCATCGGCTGGAGTGCGAGACCGTCGCGCATCCCGACTTCAGCCTGGAGGATCACTGGCGGCAGGGCGACGCGCGCCAGGCCATCGCCCGCGGCGGCTGGGATGTGGTCGTGCTGCAGCAGGGGCCGTCCGCGCTCCGCGAGTCACGCCTGCTGCTGGTCAACTACACCAGGCGCTTCGACGCAGAAATCCGGAAGGCGGGCGCAACGACTGCCCTCTACATGGTCTGGCCCGCCGCGTCCCGGCGCGGGGATGCCGCCGCCGTGAGCGGCTCGTATACCGCGGCCGCCAACGCCGTGCGCGGCACGCTGCTGCCGGCCGGGGACGCCTTCCGCGAGGCCTGGCGCCAGGACGCACGGCTCCCGCTCCTCGGCCCGGATGGCTTCCACCCAACCACCGCCGGCACCTACCTCGCCGCGCTCGTCATCTACGAACGCCTCAGCGGCCACCCGCCGCCGACGACCGCACCCCCGGGCGTCTCCCCCGCACAGGCCGCCGTGCTCCAGGCCGCCGCCCGGACGGTCAACGCGCGGTAGCGGAGCGTCCAAGGAACCATCCTCGCAACCGTTCCCCTACATCCCGCGCCGCCGCACCTCGTCCAGCACGCGCTGGCCGACGAGCCGTGCCGCGACCGTCTCGTAGCACGCCGCCGAACCGGCCCGGCAGCCGGTGTCTCCAATCCGCTCGTACAACCGCGCGAACGTGGCCTGGTCCACCACCGCCGGATCGCGGGCCACCTCCGCCACGTGCTGCAACTCGTGGGCAAGGAGCGCAATCAGGTTCGCCGGCGACAGCCGCGGGTCCACGAGAACACGGAGGTAGCGGAACCCTCCGGCGGACTGCACGAACTGCAGCCCTCCGGCGGAGTACCGCGATGACCGCGCGACGCCGTAGACGTGCACGATGACGTCAGACGACTCGATCTCCGCGACCAGCCGGCGCAGTGTCCGGGACAGACGGCGGCCCACGTCGAGGATGGGACCGAGCCGCGTCCTCCCGGCACGGACATGAAAGAGCGCGGGCCCTCCGGGGTCCTCCGCCGAGACGGCCGTGGACGCGATGAGGAGGAGGAGCGGGAGGAGGATGAGGACGCGCGGCCGGGTGTACATCTCCCCACGATAACCTGCGCGAACGGCGGGACGGAATACGCCGCCGGCAAAAAAGAAGGGCGGGATGCCTCCCGCCCTTCCGGTGTTCGTCTCGTCCGCCATCGCGGACGTCCGGCGTCTCCGCCGTGCTACTGCCGCTGGTTCGTCGTCGTCGAGAGCTCGGACTGCGGCACGCGGAACGCGATGTACTCGCCCGTGTAGTTGCCGCCGCTCACGCCGATGACGATGTACTGGCGGCCGTCGAGGGAGTAGGTCATGGGGTGCCCGACGATGGGCGCCGGCACCAGGACCTGGCCGACCTGCTCGCCTGTCTTCTTGTCGTAGGCGCGCAGCATCGCGCCGCGCGCGCGGCCCTCGGGCGCGGTGAACTGCGGGTCACCCGCCACGACGAGCGTCTTGGTGATCAGCACGCCGACGCTGCCGCCCTGCCCGGTCTTGGGAATGTCCTTCCCCTTGAGCGCGGCGTGGTTGCGGACGGGGTCCGGTGTGTCACCGTGCGGCACCTGGAACATCAGCGAGCCGTCCTTCAGGTCGATGGCCGCCAGCACGCCGTACGGCGGCTTGACGATCGGCAGGCCGCCGAGACCTTCGACCAGCGCACGGCGTCCGCTCATGCCGGGGAACTGCGGCGGCGCGGCGGGCGCACCGGGCGCCGCGGCGGGCGCGGGGCGGCTCAGGCCGTAGTCCGGCTCGGCTTCCCAGCGCGGGAGGCGCGGGCCCTTGCGGTCCGCGCGCACCTTCTCGAACTCCTCGGCATCGTAGTGCCCCACGGAAACGGCGGAGTTGCCGGCCTGCGTGTAGAAGATGCCGGTCTCCGGATCGAACCCGGCGCCGGGCCAGTTCGTGCCGCCGTTGGTGTTGGCGATGTTGACCGCGCCGAGGAGGTTCGACTCCGGTCCCGTCGGCGGGACATACGGAATCTGCTCCCAGCGGAACTTCTTCAGGTTCTCGAGCGCCTGCGCGCGCAGCTCGGGCGTGAAGTCGATGAGGTCACTCTCCGCGATGTGCGTCCGCGAGTACGCGGGCGGCTTGGTCACAAAGGGCTGCGTCGGCGCCGTCTTCTCACCCTCCATCGTCGTCTGGGGTACTGCGCGCTCCTCGATCGGCCAGATCGGCGTACCGGTGATCCGATCGAACACGTAGAGCCAGCCCTGCTTGGACGGCACGGCCACGAGCTTCCGCGGCGTGCCCTCGACGGTGGTGTCGATGAGGAGCGGCGCGGACGACATGTCGTGATCCCAGATCGGATGGTGCACGAACTGGAAGTGCCACTTGTACTTGCCGGTCTTCAGGTCCACGGCCACCAGGCTCTCGGCGTAGAGGTTGTCGCCCTTCCGGTTGCCGCCGTACTCGTCGATCGTGGGCGACTCGACGGGCAGGTAGACAAGGCCGGCCTCGGGGTCCGCGGTGATCTGCGTCCACACGCCCGTGTTGCCGGTCCAGTCCCAGGAACCGTCCTCCCACGTCTCGTGTCCCGGCTGGCCGGGGCCCGGCATCGTGTCGAAGCGCCAGACCTCCTTGCCCGTCCGCGCATCGTAGGCCCGCACCAGTCCCTTGACGTTGGTGCTGTAGGTGTAGCCCAGGCCTTCGAACATCGACGATCCGACGATGACGAGGTCGCCGACGACGGTGGGCGTGGAGTGGAGGCCGATTTCGGACTTCTCGAGATCCGCCTGCTTGCCGTTGATGAGGACGCCCTGCTTGAGGTCCACGACGCCGGCGGTGCCGAACGACGGCACCGGCTGGCCGGTCTTCGCGTTGAGCGAGACCAGGCGATAGCCCGTCGTCACGTAGATGACGCGCTCATCGCCCTTGCCGTCGGTCCAGTAGGAAAGGCCGCGGCCGGAAAGCTGGCGCGGCGCCCAGCGGGTGGCCCGCTCGCCCTCGTCCATGCTGTACATCCACTTCTGCTCGCCGGTCCGCGGGTCGAGCGCGACCACGGCGCGGCGCGTGCCGGCGGTGGCATAGAGCGTGCCCTTGACCATGAGCGGCGTGCCCTCGAGCTTCGTCTCGGGGCGCGGACCGAAGTTGTCGGTCTTGAACCGCCAGGCGACCTCCAGCTTGCTGAAGTTGCCGGCGTTGATCTGATCGAGCGGCGAGTACTTGCTGCCCCGGAGGTCGGCGGTGTACATCGGCCATTCGCCGTTCGCGGTGCTCGGCATGGCACTGCTCTGTCCGGCAAGGTGCGGGGTCATCCACGCCACACCTCCGACAAGCAGCGCAACCGCCGGCAAGACTCGTAATGCGATGCGCTTCATTTCTGTAACTCCTGCGAAAACAACCGAGAGCGGTCAGACACGGGAACCCACGTCGGATTCCGGCGCCATCATAACGCCAACGCATCCTCCGGATGAGGCAGATTCGCGTGCCGGGCCGCGGCGTCCCGTCCGCGCCGGGACGCGGCCGGACAGGCAGGGGATAATCGCCCATGGTCCGCCTCCTCTCCTGGCTGGCGCCGGTCCTTGCCGTGGCGCTCGCCGCCTGTCAGCCGCCCGCCGCCGCCGGCCTGACCTTCGTCACCATGAAGCCGGATCAGGCGGAGGTATGGGACGAGGCGTTCGCCGGGTTCCGCGCCGCCCACCCGGACATCCCGCTCCGCGTCGAGATCGCCCCGCGATCGTCCACGCAGTTCCACGATCTGCTCAGCCAGAAGCTGAAGAACGCGGACCCGTCGGTGGACGTGATGCTCATCGACGTCACGTGGCCCCCCGGCTTTGCCTCCGCCGGCTGGATCCGGCCGCTGGACGCCGAGTTCCCGCCGGAGGCCCGGACGGCCTTCCTGGACGGGCCGATTGCCGCCAACTCGTTCGGTGGACGCATCTACGGCGTGCCGAGCCGCGTGGACGCCGGGATGCTCTACTACCGCCGCGACCTCCTGGAGCGCCACGGGTTCGCGCCGCCCCGGACGTGGCCGGAACTCGTCGCGCAGGCGCACGCCATCCTCGATGGGGAACGGGCGCGCACGCCGGGGCTGGAGGGCTACTCGACGCAGTTCAAGCAGTACGAGGGACTGGTCTGCAACATGCTCGAGCTCGTCGGCGCCAACGGCGGCAGCCTGGTGGCGCCATCGGCCGCCGGGCTGCGGGCCGCCGTCGACCGGCCGGCGGCCATCGAGGCCGTGCGGTTCGCGCGCGAGGACCTGCTCGGCGGGCTGGCGCCGCGCGGCTCGCTGGCCTACGAGGAAAGCGAGTCGCTGTCCCTCTTTGTCCAGGGCCTGGCCGTGTTCCATCGCAACTGGCCCTATGCCTGGGACGTGGCCAACGATCCGCGCGAGAGCCGGGTGGCCGGCCAGGTGGGCGTCACGGCGCTGCCGTCGTTCCCGGGGCATGAGAGCGTCTCGACGCTCGGCGGCTATCAGTACGCGATCAGCGCGCACTCCACGCGTCCGCGCGACGCGTGGACGTTCATCGCGTACATGACCAGCCCGGAGATGCAGCGGCACTTCGCCGTCAAGGGCCGCCTGGCGCCGGCCCTCCGCGCGCTCTACGACGACCCGGCCGTGCTCGCGGCCAACCCGCAGTTCGCGGATCAGCGGGCCGCGTTCTTCAGCGCCCGGCCGCGCCCGTCGACGCCGCTCTACCCCGCCGTCTCCAATGCGCTCCAGCGCTACTTCTCGCGGGCGCTGAGCGGTACGGGATCGATTGACGACCTGGCCCGGACAGCCGCCTCCGATGTCGACGCGGTCCTCTCGCTGGTGCCACCCGACGCGCCGATGCGGCTGACAGCCGTCCTGCCCCCGCGCGCACCTCTCCACGTGGAGCGCCGGTGAGGGCGCTCCGCCTGCTCGATCGCCACCTCGGCGCCGTCCTCGTGGCGCCGGCGCTGGCCATCGTCACGGTGTTCGCGCTGTGGCCGGTGGCGCAGTCCATCTGGCTCAGCCTGCACCGGTCGCTGCTCGTCCTGCCGGGGGCGCCCGTGTTCGTGGGCCTCGACAACTACCGGCGCCTGGCCGAGGACCCCGTGGCGCTCGGCTCGCTCGGACTGACGCTCGTGTTCGTGGCGGCGTCCGTCGCCGGCGAACTGGCGCTCGGCCTCCTCCTCGCGCTGCTGATGCACGGCGCGCTGCCGGCCCGCGGCCTCTATCGCGCCATTGTCCTCATCCCGTGGGCGATGCCCACGGTGGTCGCGGCGCAGATGTGGCGGCTCTCCCTGCACGATCGCTACGGGCTGCTCAACCTGCTGCTCTTCGGCGACCGCGTGGACAGCTACGTCGCGCCGCTCGTCAGTCCGGCCGGCGCGCTGGGCGCAATCATCCTGGCGGACATCTGGAAGACGGCCAGCTTTACCGGGCTGCTGCTCCTGGCCGGTCTGCAGATGATCCCGGACGACCTGTACGAAGCGGCGCGCGTGGACGGCGCGTCCGCCTGGCAGCGCTTCCGCCGGATCACGCTGCCCCTCCTCCGCCCGGCCATCCTCGTCGCGCTGCTCTTCCGCACGCTGGACGCGTTCCGCGCGTTCGACCTCGTCTACGTGCTCACCTACGGCGGCCCGGGCGACGCGACCAACCTGCTCCAGTTCCACGGCTACCGCACCCTCATGGGCGAGGGCGATATCGGCTACGGGTCCGCCATCGCCACGCTCGTCTTCCTGCTGACGCTCGCCGTCTCGCTGATCTACCTGCGGGCCGTCGGGTCCAGCCTGCTGAGGCGCGGATGAGCGGGCCGCGCGCGACCCGCATGCTCACCGGCGCCGCCGTGGCGGCCACGCTGGCCTTCAGCCTCGCGCCGTTCGCCTGGATGGTCCTGACCAGCCTCAAGACGCCGACGGAGATCACGGCCATCCCGCCCGTCTGGCGGCCGACCGGCGGCTTGTCCTTCTACCGTCTCGCCATCCTGGACTACGGCCTCCCGCAGTTCATCGCCAACTCGGTCGTCGTGGCCGGCGGGACCGTGGTCGTCAACCTGATCGTCGCGACGCTGGCCGGCTATGCCCTCAGCCGCCTGCACGTGCCCGGGCGCCGCATCTGGCTCGGCCTGCTGCTCGTGGTCTCGATGTTCCCGCAGGTGGTCATCGCCGGGCCCATCTGGCAACTGCTGCAGCGGCTCGGCCTGCTGAACACCTACGGCGGCCTCATCGTCCCGTATGTGGCGCTCACGCTGCCGCTCTCCGTCTGGATCCTCGCCAGCGCGTTCCGCGATCTCCCGGCGGACCTCGAGGAGTCGGCGCGCGTGGACGGGTGCAGCGGCCTCGGCGCGCTCCTGCGCGTCATCCTGCCGGTGGCCGCCCCCGCGCTCTTCACCGCCGCCATCCTGGTCTTCATCTACGCGTGGAACGAGTTCTTCTTCGCGCTCATCGTCATGACGGAGCCCGGGAGGCAGACCTTGCCCGTCGGCATCGCGCTGTTCCAGGGCGAGTACACCGTGCCGTGGGGCGAGACGGCGGCGGCATCCACCGTGGCCACCGTGCCGCTCGTCCTGCTGGTCCTGCTCTTCCAGGGCCGGATCGTCAGCGGGCTGAGCGCGGGCGCGGTCAAGGGATAAGGAGCGCGATGGCTGGCGTGCGGTTCGATCGGGTATCCAAGCGGTTCGGCGACAGGGTCGTGCTGCGCGACGTGTCGTTCTCGGTACCGGACGGGGAGCTGTGGGCGGTGCTCGGACCGTCCGGCAGCGGCAAGAGCACGGTCCTCCGCCTCGTGGCCGGCCTGGAGGACGTCACCGCCGGCGCGGTGTCGATCGGCGGCGAGGTGATGAACGCGGTGGACGAGGGCCGCACCACGGCGAACCGGCCGCCAGGCGAGCGCGACGTCGCGTTCGTCTTCCAGAGCTACGCGCTCTATCCCCACCTGACGGTGTTCGACAACATCGCGTTCCCGCTGCGCGTGGCGCGTGTGCCGCGCGCAGAAGTGCGGGAGCGTGTGCTGGCCGCTGCCACACTCCTCGGGCTGACCGATACGCTCGATAGACGCCCCCGCGAACTCTCCGGCGGCCAACGCCAGCGCGTGGCCATCGGACGGGCCGTGGTCCGGCGGCCGCAGGTGTTCCTGTTCGACGAGCCGCTCTCGAACCTGGACGCGCGGCTCCGCGCCTCCACGCGCCTGGAGATCCTCGCCCTCCACCGCCGCCTCGGCACGACCATGCTGTACGTGACGCACGATCAGGAGGAGGCGATGACGCTCGGGCAGCGCATTGCCGTCGTCCACGACGGCCGCGTCCAGCAGGTCGGCACCCCGCAGGAGATCTACCGGCGGCCCGCCAACCTCTTCGTCGCGGGCTTCATCGGCTCACCGCGCATGAACGTCATCCAGGGCCGGGTGGACGGCGGCCGCTTCCGATCGGCGGACGCGTCCGTCGACGTGGCGGCGCCGGACGGCGTGGCGGGAGACGTCACGCTGGGGATCCGCCCGGATCACGTGACGCTGGCAGACGAGGGCGGCATCGCGGTGCAGGTGGAAGTCGTCGAGGATCTCGGCCGCGAGCGCCACGTCCACGTGCGCGCCGGATCCACGCCGCTGACCATCGTCGAGCGTGGTCCGGTGGCCGCGGCGGCAGGCGACACGCTCGCGGTGTCCATGGACACCGCGCACCTGCACTGGTTTGCGAAGGACGGCGTGCGGATCGGGGACTGATGGTCCCGGCGTCCCTACTGTGACGGCGACAGGGCGGAGGCGATCTCCGCCACGCCCAGCCGGAACAGTTCCAGGATGTGACGGCTGGTGCGGAACTCGTCCAGGATCGCGGCGCGGCGGCTCGTCCGGAGATCGCCGATGACGTATCCGAGCATGGTGGCCATGACGGCGCCTTCCTCCGTGCCCGTCTCGGCGAAGCGCGCGCGGAAGCGCTGCAGCACGGGCTCGAAGGACGCCTGGTGCCACAGTTCGACGCCGGCCTCGAGCTCGGTGAACTCGTTCAGCACCGCGGTGTAGGCGGCGGAGGGCGGCCGGTGCCAGAACGACACGTCGGTGCCGAACTCCGCCACGAGCATCGGCAGGTACACGTGGGCCCGCGCGGGCACCTGCTTCGTGAGGGCGGGGTTGTAGCGGCGGACCTCGTCCACGCTGAGACCCGTGCGGCGCGTGACCTCGGCGATCGGGATCGGGCGCGGCGAGCGCATCGCGTACACCCGGACCTGCGGGACGTCCTCCCTGATCTTCGCGACGGTGACCGTGTTGCCGAACACCATCTCGGCGTAGCGGAACGATCGGATGCCGTAGGTCCGGTAGAGATCGCGGTAGCGCGGCAGGTCGATGCTGCGCAGCTCGCGCGCGAACGCCGAGCCCTTGAAGTACCGCTCGACCGGCGTCGTCCCGCCCAGCCGCTCGCCGTTGATGACGGTGCGTCCGACGTTCACGCCGCCCGAGTGGTGCTCCGACAGCGCCGGAATGAAGCTCCCGTACATCGTCGCCAGGATGGAGAGGTGCGCCGCGCAGTAGGGCGCCTGCGTCGTCTGGTTGTAGGCCTCGAGCACGCCGGGCGCCAGGCGGTTCAGGACCTGCCAGTTGCGGGAGAGCCACTGGCAGAGGCCGAGCGCGTTGGCCCGCGAGCGGGCCGTGCCGTTGAAGCCGGACTCGAGCATCGCCTGGGACAGGCCCACGTCGGCGGGCACGCCGAAGCGTTCGTAGATGCGGCCCCACTCGTCCAGGAAGGAGCCGTAGCGCGGGATGTTCGGCAGGAGGAACAGGCCGCGCGCGGGGTTGTGCAGCAGGGGCCCGGTGGCCGGTTCGAGCCGCCGCACGACCTCCTCGCGCCTGTCGGCCAGGCGCGCCGGCAGCGGCCGGCCGCCCAGCCGCGCGGCCAGCGCCGGTTCCGTCCAGTAGCTCGCGCGCGTCCAGTCGCCCTTGAGCGGCAGCGTGGCGAGGAGCCGTCCGTCCCGCGCGCTGCCGAACAGGATACGGCCGTCGGGCACGGTGAAGATGTGCTGCCAGAACTGGTAGGCGGGCCGGAAGGTCCTGACCATCTCCCAGTCGTTCTCGAGACGGGTCTCGATGTGGGAGCGGACCATCTCCTCCGGCGTCGGCTCGGCCGGCTCGCCGAGGCCATCCGCGGTCTCGTGCGCGTCGGTGGTCCGGGCCTCCTGGTGCGCGAACGGATCCCACGACTCCGCGGCCGCCACGGGACCGAGACCGGCGGTGGCTGCCAGCACCGCCGCAGCAGCCAGACGTCTGACGAGAGCGTGTCGAGCGCGCACGGGGAGTACCTCTCCTCAATGTATCGGATCGTGCGCCCGATGCAATCAGTCCTTCCGGACCCGCCCGCCGGCCCGGATGCGCCGGCTCACCGGTTCAGGGGCAGGTGCTCCAGGAAGTGGCGCGCCATCAGCCGCCGCAGGTGCACGGTGGTGCCCGGCCCTTCGCTGATCGCGTGGGTGCGATTGGGATAGACCATCAGGTCGAACGGCTTGCCGAGCTCGACCAGGCGGTTCACGAGCTTCTCCGTGCCCTGGTAGTGCACGTTGTCGTCGCCCGAGCCATGGACAATCAGGAGCCGCCCGCGCAGGCCCTCCGCGAAGTGGATGGGCGAGCCGAGGCGATAGCCCTCCGCGTTGTCCGTCGGCAGGCCCATGTAGCGTTCCTGATAGATCGTGTCGTACAGCGTCTGGTCGGGCACCGGCGCGCCGGCCACGCCGACGTGGAAGACGTCGGGAAACCGGAACATCGCGTTGAGCGTGTTGGACCCGCCGCCGCTGTGGCCGAAGATGCCGACGCGCGACCCGTCGAGGAACGGGTGCCTGGCGAGCAGCGCGCGGACCGCCGCCGCCTGGTCCCGCGACGACAGGTCGCCGACCGTCCCGTACACGACCTTGCGCCACGCCGCGCCCCTGGGCGCCGGCGTGCCGCGGTTGTCCACGCTGACCACGATGTAGCCCGCTTCCGCCAGCGCGCGATGGAACAGCGCGCCCGCCCCACCCCATCGATCGAGGACCGTCTGGGCCGCCGGTTCCCCGTAGACGTGGACGATGAGCGGATAGGACCGTGACGGATCGAACGATGACGGCTTGAGCATCCAGCCGTCCAGCATCACGCCGCCGCCGATGTCGACGCGGAAGAACTCGACGGGCGGCTGGAGGATGGGCGCCAGGCGCGCGGCCAGCGCGGACGTGTCCGTGAGCGCGCGCACCACGCCATGATCGCGCAGGTCCACCACGTCCGTGGTCGGCACGACGTCGAAGCGCGAGTACGTGTGGAAGGCCAGGCGGCCGTCCGGTGCGATGTCGTAGCCGTGCGTGCCGGGCGCATCCGGCGTCACGCGCTCGGGCACGCCGGTGCCGTCGAGGCGTGCGCGGTAGAGGTACCGCTGCGTGGGGTTGTCCGGGGACGCGATGACGTAGGCCCAGCCGCCGGCCTCGTCCACGCCCGAGAGGGCCGTCGCGTCGGCCTCGAAGCGCGTGACGAGCCGGGGCTCCCCGCCTTCCCGCGGCACCCGGTAGAGATGCCGCCATCCATCGCGCTCACTCAGCACGAGGAACGCCTGTCCGTCCGCGATCCAGCGCACGCCGTCGCCGATCTCGACCCAGGTCTCCGACTCGTCGCGAAAGACGCGCCGCACGTCGCCGGTGCGCGCGTCCGCGAGCAACAGGTCGTGGCGGTTCTGCAGGCGGTTGAGCTGCTCGATGGCGAGCGTCCGCGCGTCCAGCCACTGGAGCCGTGCCAGGTAGTCGTCGCGCGGATCGCCGGGCGTCTTGATCCAGAGCGTCCGGCCGCTGCTCACGTCCGCCACGCCGATGCGCACGGCGGAATTGGCGGTGCCGACCTTCGGGTACGGGATGCGCGTGATGACGGGATAGAGCGAGTCCGTGTCGTTGATGAGCGAGAAGATGCCGACGCCCGTCGTGTCGAACTGCCAGAACGCGATGTGCGTACCGTCCGGGCTCCAGCGGAAGGCGTCCCGCACGCCCAGCTCCTCCTCGTACACCCAGTCCGACGTGCCGTTGATGGTCGTCTCCGAGCCGTCCCGTGTCAGTTGCGTGACCGCGCCGTTGTCGATCTGCTCGACGTAGATGTCGTTGGCGTGCACGTAGGCCACGTGCGTCCCGTCGGGCGAGAACTTCGCGAACAGCAGCGTGGACGCCGGCCGTCCGCGGCCCACCTGCGTGAGCGTGCCCTTGCCGGTGTCCAACACCCAGTAGTCGCCGCGCGTGTTGTCCCGCCAGACGCGGGCCGTGTTCGTGAAGATGAGCAGACGCCCGCCATCCGGGGACCACTGATAGTCATCGATGGCGAGCGCGGTACCGGCGCCCGGCGGCACGAGCCGCGCGCCGGCGACGGCCACGCTGCGCGCCCCGGTGCGCGCATCGTAGCGGACGATGTCCGATGCCGTTCCGTCCGCCGAGCGCTCGACGGTCGTGTAGGCAGTGCCGTCCGGCAGCCACCGTGCCGGGCCGAACCGCGGGACCTCGTACTCCCGCGTATCGTAGATGCGGCCAATCTGCTCGTCGAGCGCGCGGGCGGCCGCGTCACCCTGCTGCGCGCGGACGACAACGCCTGCCAGCAGGCCGCACCCGATGGCGCAGGCCGCAATCGCGGCGGGGACCGCCCGTCGCGAGGGAGCGCGTCCGGTGCGTGCTCCGAGTCTGTCGATCATGGTCGCGGCTCCTCTCGCCCGTTTCGCCGATCCGCGCGATGCGATGCACGATATCATCGCGTCCGGC
>CAZUGF010000058.1:0-4048 GCA_964619705.1 uncultured Bifidobacteriaceae bacterium | reverse complement strand
GCGCTCAACCTGACGGGAGGACACATGAATCGCTACGGCGCGGAGTTCCTCGGGACGTTCTGGCTCGTGCTCGGTGGATGCGGCAGTGCGGTCATCGCGGCCGGCTTTCCGGACGTGGGTATCGGGCTGCTGGGCGTGGCGCTCGCGTTCGGGCTCACGGTCCTGACCATGGCCTTCGCCATCGGGCACATCTCCGGGTGTCACCTGAACCCGGCGGTGTCGATCGGGTTGTGCGTGGGCGGACGCTTCCCGGCCGCCCAGTTGGCCCCCTACATCGCGGCGCAGGTGGCCGGCGCGATCCTGGCCGGAGGCGTGCTCTTCGTCATCGCGAGCGGCGCGCCGGGATTCGACGCCTCCGCCGGTTTCGCGTCCAACGGCTACGGCGCGCACTCGCCGGGCGGCTACTCGCTGACCGCGGCCCTGGTGACGGAGATCGTGATGACGGCCATGTTCCTCGTCATCATCCTCGGCGCCACGGACGCGCGGGCGCCGCAGGGGCTGGCCCCGATTGCGATCGGCCTCGGCCTGACGCTCATCCACCTGATCAGCATTCCGGTGACCAACACCTCGGTCAATCCCGCGCGCAGCACCGGCGTCGCGGTGTTCGCCGGCGGGTGGGCGCTGACGCAACTCTGGCTGTTCTGGATTGCCCCCATCGTCGGCGGCGCGCTCGGCGCCGTGATGTATCGCACGATCGGCGGGCGCAACAGCTGACGGGTGAGGCCGGGATGAACAAAGGGGTGGCCGGGCGCGTCCCGGCTGCCGCCCGGCCCGCGGCTACAATGGGCGCGTGCCCCGGGGCTCCGGCAGGAGCGGGGCTCGCGGCCGGACCATCACAAGGAGATCTCATGCGCGCTTCCCGACGGACCTTCCTCCAGACGTCAACCGTGGCCGTGGCCGCCTATGCGGCCAGCGGGTGCACGCCCCCGCCGGCCGGATCGCAGGCGCCCGGCGCCTCGTCCGCCGCATCCGGGGCGTCCGCGCCGTCCATTGCCGCGCTGAAGCCGTTCCCCGGCACCGCCACGCCCATCTCGGATGCAGAACGCCTCGGCCGGATCGAAAAGGCGCGGCGCCTGATGGTCGAGCAGGGACTCGGTGCGATCGTCCTCGAACCAGGCGCGACGATGTCCTACTTTGCCGGCGTGCGCTGGGGCCAGAGCGAACGGCCGTTCCTCCTCGTCATCCCCGCGAAGGGCGAACTCGCCTACGTGTCGCCGGCGTTCGAGGAGCAGCGCGCGCGTGAGCTCACGCGCTTCACCGACGATGTGCGGGTGTGGCAGGAGGACGAGGACTGGGGCCGCACGGTGGCCGGCATCCTGAAGGACCGCGGCATTGCCGGCGGCCGGGTCGGCTTCGAGGAGCGCGTCCGCTTCTTCATCGCCGACGGCGTGCGCGCGGCCACGCCGGGCGTGGAGTTCGTGAGCGCCACGCCGGTGACGGCGGGGTGCCGGATGTACAAGTCGCCCACGGAGATCGCGCTGATGCAGCGCGCGAGCGACATCACCATCGAGGCCTACAAGGCGGCGTTCGAGACGTTCCACGAGGGCATGACGCAGGCGGACCTGCGCCGGAACATCAGCGCCGCGTTCGAGGCGCTCGGGTCCAGCGGCGGCGCACTGGTCGCCTTCGGCGAGTACACGGCCTTCCCGCACGGCAGCATCACGCCGCAGACGCTGAAAGAAGGGGACGTGGTGCTCGTGGACGGCGGGTGCGGCGTGGAGGGCTACCAGTCGGACATCACGCGGACGACGGTCTTCGGGACGCCCACCGCGCGGCAGACCGAGATCTGGGACCTCGAGAAGGCGGCGCAGGCCGCAGCGTTCGAGGCGGCGCGGATTGGCGCGCCCTGCGAGGCCGTGGATGCCGCCGCGCGCAAGGTCATCACGGACGCCGGCTTCGGTCCCGACTACCAGGTCCCGGGGCTGCCGCACCGCACGGGTCACGGCATCGGCATGGAAGGCCACGAGTGGACGAACTTCGTCCGTGGCAACAAGACGCCGCTCGCCCCGGGCATGTGCTTCAGCAACGAGCCGACGGTCGTGATCTACGGCGAGTTCGGGATCCGGTTGGAGGACTGCCTCTACATGACGGAGAGCGGCCCGAAGTACTTCAGCGAGCCGAGCCCGGCGGTGGACAAGCCGTTCGCGTAGGCGGGCGCTCTCGCCGGTAAGCGCTCCAGGAGAGTCGTTCAGGCCGTCGAGCACGCTGGCGGGCGGGTCGTCCGCCGGTCAGTCGGCGGCCTGACCACGCTTCTGCCTGGCACTGTGCTGCCGGACCCAATCGGCCAGGGCCTCCTCGGAGACGCGGCCGGCGGCGAGGGCCGTGATCTCGGCGACCACCTCCGCCCTTGCCGCTCGGCTTCGTCGACGTGAAGGTCTGCGCCGTCACCGCCGTCTGGTCCGGCCTGAAGCTCGTCGTTCGCAAAGCGCTCCGGTGAAGGCCCGCGGTCGACCGTCGGCGAATCACAGCGCAGCGCTCCCCTGAATCCCTCCCGTAGAGGCGACCCTTCAGGGTCGCCTGCCCCTTCAGGGTCGCCTGCGCCCCTCTCCTACGGGCCGGGGTTGAGCGCGCCCCGGTACGGGATGACGTGGCCCGGCGCGATCGTCACCTCGAACACCAGCGTCCGGTGTCCCGCCGCGCGGACCTCGATCGTGTGCGGCCCTGGTGTGAGCGTCAGCGGCTGCGACGTCGGCGAGAACTCGCTCGCAATCCCCGCGTAGTCGCCGTCCACGTAGATCTCCGCGTCGGACGGCGTCATCTCGAAGCTCACGCCGCCGTAGTCCGCCTGGCCGGGCGCAACCGTGATGCCTCCCGGCTGCTGCGCGGGCGCGGGCGCCGGCACGGGGTACGGCACAGGATAGGGATACGGGTACGGGGCCGGATACGGCACCGGCGTGACGACCGGACCGGCGTAACCGTAGAACGGATACGCGACGGGGAACCCGACCCAGAGCCCGACGCCCACGGACACGCGCGGCCTGAAGGCGTAGTACGGGCGCGCCAGGCGGTACGGCCGCCCGTATCCCGCGTAGGGCCACGACGGACGGACCCATCCGGGCCGGTAGCCCACCACGCGGACCGGCGCGCGCCGCTGATTCCGCACGACGACAACGGGCGCGCGGCTGGCGCGATAGCGATCCGCGCGCACCACGTCCGGCCTGACATTGCGCGGCTGGACGACGCGTGCGGCGGGTGCGGCCGTGCTGCGGCGCGGCTGGGCTGTGCGGGGTTGAGCGGTGCGGCGTGGGGCCGTCTGGCGGGCCGTGGCGCCTGTGCTCCCGCGCCGCTGCGCGGCGGCGGCCCGGACGCGTCCGGCATCGGAACCGCCGCGAGCGGAGGCCGATCGGCCTTCGCGGCTCCGGCCCTCACGCTGCTCGGCGGCAGCCGCCGGGATGGGAACACCGAGCCCCATCACCAGCCCGACGGTAACGAGACCTCTGGCGAGTGTCATGGCGGACTCCGAATCGGGCAGGCAGGTCCATCATAGATCAATCCCTCGCCTTCGGCCCGTGCAGGGCCGCGTCGAGCTGCCGGATGGCGCCGAGGTGGTACGCCAGGTGGACGATGCTCGCCAGCGTGCCCGTGAGGGAGACCTCGTCCCAGTCCCGCGGCGTGCCGACGGCGTGACGCCACCGGTCGAGTTCCGTCTCCAGATCCGCGCGGAGCGCACGCCACTCCTCGTCCGTCACGGACTGGCGCTGCCAGCTCGCCGCGTAGTCCGCGCCGCTGAACGGATCCGCCTCGCCGCCGGCCCAGCGGTTGACGAGCGACAGGCCGTATCGCAGGTGATCCACGTGCGCCGCGATGGAGGAGCGTCCACCCGGCGACGCGCTGGCGGCCGCAGCGGGCAGGCGATCGAGCGAGGCCAGCAGGCCGGGGTCGCCGGGGTTGAGGACCCACGCCACGTCGGGAGATGCGCCGCGGCTGAGCTCGCCGAGCAGTGTCACGAGCGTCGAGCGGATCAGGTCTGTGGATGCCATGTCCGCCAGTATCGCCCGGAGTGCCAGGGGCAACCCGGAGGATCGAGAGGCAGGTGCGCGATGTGGAT
>CAZUGF010000057.1:0-31075 GCA_964619705.1 uncultured Bifidobacteriaceae bacterium | reverse complement strand
CGGCGGGGCGGTCCCCCGGTCGGCGCTCCGCGCCGACTCGCGTCTTCGTCTCTGTGGTCTCTGCGGTCTCGGTGTCCCGAAAGACGAGCTGTCCCCAAGAGACGATGTAGCCCTCGCGCCGGAAAATCCCGCGGCGATCGCGGGTATTCACCCACCCAGGCCACAGCTCCGCACCGGCCCGGCCGTGGTCGTCACTCGGGCGGGTTCATCATGAAGTGCGCCACGCCGACCACCTGCTCGACGGGCACGACAAAGGCAATCCCGCGGCCCGTGGCATTCAGCTCCGCCGCGCTCACGATGGCCTGCAGGATGGCATCGATGCGGTCCGCGTACGCGACGGTCAGCACGATCTCCTTCTCCGGTTCGATGGACATGCCGAAGATCTTCTCCTGCTCGTTGATGCCCGCACCGCGGCCGAAGATCACCGTGCCGCCGCGGGCCCCGGCGCCGACCGATGCCTCGAGCACGGTGCTGCCCCACCCCTTCCTGACGATGCTCACGATGACTGACGCTTTCATGTCCACGTCTCCTTCCGACCTTTCCACCGCACGAGTAGACCGAGTGTCATGACGGACAGGACCGGCGCCAGCGCGATGAGCGCGACGAGCCCCAGTCCATGGACGAGCGGGTCGCGCCCTTCCACCGCCGACGCCGCGCCGAAGGCGAGCGCGAGGAGGAACGTGTTGGCCAGCGGGCCCGTGGCGACGCCGCCCGCATCGACCGCGATCGACACGAACGACTGCTCGCTCAGCCACATGATGGCCAGCACCGCGGCGTATCCCGGTACGAGCAGCCACAGCAGCGGGATGTCGTACCCGATCCGGAACAGCCCGGCGCCGGTGGCCGCGGCCACGCCCGCGCACACCGCATAGAGGACCCACGACTTGCGAATGGACCCGCTCGAGGCCTCCTCCACCTGATCCGCGAGGATGCGCACGGCCGGCTCGCCCCATGTCGTGACGAACCCGAGCACCAGGCCGAACGGGAGCAGCAGGTCCCGGCGCAGGGCGCCGATGGACTCGCCGATGGCGCGCCCGAACGGCAGGAACCCGATGCCGACGCCGAGCAGGAAGAGGAAGAGCCCGACGGCCGCGATCAGCGTGCCCATCAGGATGCGCGCCACTTCCTTCCGCGGCAGGTCGAGGAACAGCGTCTGGAAGATCAGGAAGATCACGGCCAGCGGCATCACGGCCAGGAGCACGCTCCAGGCCGTCGTGCCCAGGTCCGCCAGGAAGGATGTGTCGGTCAGCACGACGCCATCCCGAGCAGCAGCACGGCGACGATGGGCCCGGCGGACGCCAGTCCCAGGAGGCCGAACCCGTCGTTGATCGCCGACCGCTCGGCAAGCACGGTACTCAGGCCGAGCGCGAGCGCCAGGACGACGGGCGCCGTGAGCACGCCCGTGGTGACGCTGCCCGCGTCGTACGCCAGCGGAATCAGCTCCACCGGCGCCATGAACGACAGCGCGATCATCAGCGAGTACACGATCGCCAGCAGTGTCGTCATCCGCAGGCCCCACACGATGCGCAGGAGGCCGAGCGCCGTGTACACGCCGACGCCGGCGGCGATGACGGCAATCAGCGGGCCTCCGCGCGTGGCGCCGTCCGAGATCGCCTCGACCTGCGCGGCAAGGACCAGCACATCCGGCTCGGCGAGCGTGGTGGCCATCCCCATCGCGAAGCCCACGCCCACGATGAGCCAGAGGGAGCCCTTCCTGGGCAGCTCGGCCCCGATGAACCGGCCCATCGGCACGATGCCGAGGTCCACGCCCGTGAAGAGGAGCAGCATCCCCAGGATGGCAAGCGTCGATCCGAGGAGGAACTGCAGGAAGAGGACGGTGGGCGCACCGACCACAAGGAACTGCAGCGCCGTGACGACGGCGACGAGCGGTGCCACGGCCTTGACCACTTCACGGAGCCGGAGTTGGAGGAGCTGGAGCACGCGGTCGTACCTCTCGGACGACAGTCTATCGAGCGGCGGCCGTTTGAGCGATAATCAACGTCTGTTGCCATCGATATCCATGATGATCCGATCACTCACGAGCGCGCTGCTGGCCGTCGTCCTGGCCGCCTGCGCGGGAGCCAGCCCCACCATGTCCTTTGACAAGACGGATACCGTTGCCGGCAGCGGCACAGAAGCCACGGCCGGCAAGACCGTCGCCGTCCACTACACGGGCTGGCTGTTCGATGCGAGCCAGCCGGACCGGAAAGGCACGAAGTTCGACAGCTCGAAGGATCGCAACGAGCCGTTCGAGTTCGCGCTCGGCGCCGGCCAGGTCATCCGCGGGTGGGACGAAGGCGTGCAGGGCATGAAGGTGGGCGGCACGCGCGTGCTGACCATCCCGCCCGACATGGGATACGGCGCGCGCGGCGCGGGTGGCGTCATCCCGCCGAACGCCACGCTCCTCTTCGAGGTCGAGCTGCTCGACGTCAAGTAAGGCTGTTGACCTGCCGGCACTTCGGCACGTGCGGCGGCTGCAGCCTGCCCGGTGTTCCCTACGCCGGGCAACTGGAGGCCAAGCGCGCGCGGCTGCAGGCGCGGTTTGCCGGCGTCGCCGTCCCTCCGCTCATTCCGTCGCCCCTCGAGCAGGGGTTCCGGCACAAGGTCGCGTTCGTCTTCGCGTCCTCGTCGAGCGGCGGCGGGCTGGTGATGGGACACTACCGCGCGGGCTCGCAGCGCGTCGTGCCGATCGACGAGTGTCCCGTGCACAGCGAACGTGGGAACGCGGTGGCGTTTGCGCTTCGCGATCACCTGGCGCGGGGCCGCGTACCGGCCGGCATCCTCCGGCACGTGCTGATCCGGACCACGGCCGCCGGCCGGGAGACCGCCGTGATGCTCGTCGTCCGGAGCAATCACAAGTCGCTCCGGGCGCCCGTGCGCGCGTTCCTGGAGTCCGCCGCCTCGCCGACCGGCTTCTTCCTCAACATCCACGATCGGCCGGGGCCCTACATGGTCGGCCGGGAGACCATTCGCCTCGCGGGCCGGAGCCATGTGCGTGAGGACGTGCTCGGCGCGCGCTTCCTGGTATCGCCGACGGCGTTCTTCCAGACCAACGTCGGGGCGGCGGCCGAGTTGACGCGCGTCGTGCTCGGCCGGATCGAGTCCGCGCGGCGCGTGCTCGATCTCTACAGCGGCACGGGCCTCTTCACCGTGCCCCTGGCGCGCCGCGGCGCCTCGGTCGTGGCCATCGAGGACAACCAGGCCGCGGTCCGGGATGCGGAGCAGAACGTCGCGTTGAACCGGGTGGACCCGCGCGCGGTCCGGCTGATCGGCGGGCGCGTCGAGGAGGCGCTCGGCCGGTTGTCGCGCCTCTCGTTCGACGCCGCCGTGCTGGATCCGCCGCGGCAGGGCTGCACGGACGCCGTCATCGACACGGTGTTCGGCAGCGTCCGCGCGCCGCGGGTCGTCTACGTGTCCTGCAACCCCGAACGGCTGGCCGTGGAGCGCAGCCGGATCGAAGGCCATGGTTACCGCCTGACGTCCCTGCAGGGCCTGGACATGTTCCCGCACACCGACCACATCGAGGCGGTTGCCGTGTTCGAGGCGGCGGGCCCGGGTACCGGCGCCGCGCCCGCGCGACCCCTGCGCCGCCCGCGCATTCCCTCGCCCAGAGGCCGCGGATGACCGGCATCCCGATCCTGACCGCGCGCATCGACGAGCTGATCGCCCTCTTCAACGCGCGGGGCATGGACCTGCCCGATGGCCTGTTCGATCGGCAGACGCAGTTCCGGCTGAACGGCACACCGTTCGAGCAGCTCCTGGGCGGATCGTCCACCGACCCGCTCGTCCTGATGCTGACGCGCGGCCCGGCCGGCTACCGGTTCGCGGTCAAGGGCCTGCAGCACGCGGTGCCGGATGCGCACGTGGAGCGCGGCGATGTGGAACAGACGGATGGCGATGGCCAGGCGCGGCTCGGTGTCCGCCTGTGGCTGTCGGGACACCTGCACCCTGCGGGCGATGCCATCGAGACGGTCGTCGACCTCGCGGTGACGCTGCGGCCGGCGGGTCCCGTTGCCGTGGCCGACGCCGTGATGGAGACGGCGGCACTGGACCGGATCCGCGCCGCGCGCCTGCAGCCCTGACCCACGCGCGTGATCGACGCGCGGCGCCGGCGGCTCACGCGCCCCGCGCCTGTTCGGTCAGTCCGTGTTGATGAAGCGGTAGAGGACGCGGATCAGCCGGTAGGCCTCGGGCATGGACGCGCGCGAGAACTCCACCGTGTCCGGCGCCGGCACCGTCATCTCCGCGAAGGCGGAAGCGACGTCCGGGATGGTGAAGTTCCTGAACTGCATGCGGACCTGGTAGCTCGACCCGCGCGCGGGCCCGGTCTTCGCGGCCGCGGCCACGCCTTCGCGCGCGGCGGCCTCGATCTCCTGCCGGGCCAGCGCGAGCGGCTTCTGTTCCACCGCGCGGACGTTGATCGCCCGCTTGACCACGGCGCCGCGGATGCCCGGCACCGATTCGCGGACCTCCGCCACCGCCACATCGTCGCCCGACACGGCGACCACCGGCACGCCGTACCACGCGGCCAGCGCCGCGTTCATGCCGCCCTCGCCCACCGAGCGCCCGTTGATCTGCAGGTCGCGCACGACGCCCGCGCCCGTGTGCGCGAAGAGCCCGCGCGGCGCGTCGGCCTTGGCGTGGTAGCCGACGAAGATCACCGCGTCGAACGTCTCGTCGAGCCCTTCCATCATGCCGTAGCGCTTGAAGGTGTGGCTGATGAGGCGCGCGCGGGGGTCCAGATCCTCGGGGAGGAGGTTGCGCTGGTGTCCATGCGAGTCGTTGACGAGGACGTCGGTGGCGCCGCCCGCAAACGCCCCGCGGATGGCCGCGTTGGCGTCCTCCGCCATGAGCTTCCGCGCGCGGCCGTACTCCGCGCCGCCCGGGCTCGTCTGGTCGTTGCCGTTGACGCCGGAGATCCCCTCCATGTCCACGGAGATATAGACCTTGCGGCCCTGCGCGGATGCCGGGGCCGGCGTCGAAAGGACGGTGAGGGCGAGAAGGACCGCGGCCAGGACGACGGGGGCTCTGCGCAGCATGCGACAGAGAGTAACCCGGAACCCGGCGGCCCTTCTCCGCCCGGCGATCAGGCGGCGCCGGGTGCCGGCGGGCTGTCCGGGATCTGGAGCGCCGCGCGAATGAACTCGGGCTCCGGGATGGCGCCCAGGATCTCGACCGTCTCGTTGACCACGGTCTTCGGCACGCCCGTGACGCGGTACTGCCGCGAGAGGTCCATGAACTCCGTCGCCTCGACCGCGGTGGCCGTGATGTGCGGGTTGCTGAAGGCCATCTTGTGCGCGAGCACGACCGCCCGCGGGCAGTGCGGGCACGTCGGCGTGGAGAACACCTTGATGTCGGTCGGGGCGTCGACGGCGGCGAGGAGCGCCAGGCTGGCGGGCTCCAGCTCCGTCTTCGCCGTGCCGGCCAGCAGGATGGCTTCCACGAGCGCCACGAACTCGTAGCCCGAGGGCGCGCCGAGGAAGCGCATCCGCGTGTCCTCGCCGTTCCGGAGGACGACAATGGCGGGCTCGCGTTCGACGTGGTACTTCGCCTTGTCCTCCGTGTCGAGGACGAAGTTCTTCTCGACGACCTCGATCCGATCGTGGAGGCCGGCCACCTCGTCGAGCACCTGTTTCGCAATCGGACCGCTGGGGGACCCGCCGATCGTCTGCGTGAACAGCAGGAGGGTCACCGGCGTGTCGATGGCGGAGAGGTGCTGCCGGAGCACCTGCGTGTCGCTGTCGGAGAGAAGGGGCATCTCCCGATTATAGGGCGCGGGGCCGGGATGCCCGAATCAGGACCGCGCGCCGGCTGAGGTGGGCGTTGTCAGAACTTGAAGAGGTCGTCGAAGGCCTTGCGCGCGGAGGAGGACTCCGCGGGGGAGGTCCCGGAAGAGGCGCTCGGCGGTGGTGCGGTGGTCGTCTCGCGTTCCAGGCTCGTGCGGGCCTCGAACACCTCGCAGGTGTTGCCGACATCCTTGGGCGAGACGCGGGCGGGGACGCTCGCGGAGCACTCGAAGCGCGCGCCGGGGTCGAAGTGCGTGCACTGCACGCAGGATCGCAGGTCCTGCCGGCACTTCGGGCACGCGCTCCCGGTGCGGATGCCGGGGTCGACGAGCGTGCCGCAGCGGGCGCAGCGCGCCACCTCGCGGTAGCCCATCATGCGCGGGTTCCTGGCGCCCTCGGAGGAGATTCGTCGCGCGCCCGCGGGCGCGCCCGGCTCGCGTTCGGGCCGGCCCTGGGAGGGGCCTCCGAGGCCGCCTGCCGGCCGTCGTTCGCGATCGCTGTCCTGATAGCCGTGCTGCCGGTATTTTCGATCTGACATCAATTCCTTGCGGGTTCCGCGACCGCCTTCGAGTCCTGCCCGGCCGGATCGCCGCCGTGGTTGGCGGGGTATGGCCGCGCGTCACCCTCGTCGAGGCGCGTCGTCTGCGGGAACAATAGCAAAAGAACGGCGGGCGCGCCGCGATGCGTGGCAAAGCGTACCAGGATGCCCCTGACGGGACACCCTGGCACTGGCTGGCGCCGTGGCGCCCCGTGACAGAGGGAGAGCGCCGGAGCACCGCGATGCACCGATGCGTGGATCGCATGTTTGTTATGCATCCCGGCGATGTCGATGTCAAGATCGGACGGTCCGGGTACGGGGAGGCGGCGGCTCCGGACCGCGCTTGCGGAGGATTGGACAAGCGAAGATCGGGGTCGGGACTGCCCGCAGTGGTTGGGCAGACAACCAAACCCAATATGTTGTTGTCGAGCTTGATCCGGCCTGACGGCCGGCTGACGGCAAGCCAGTACAGACGCGCGCGGGCGCCGGTCGGTTCCTTGAACGGCCTGCTGAGTCTGTGGTAAAACTTGCTTGCGAAAATTTTCACAATATCGCCCGACGGCACTACTCGGAGTACAGTGCTCCGTCTTTCGCTTTTTGCCGGGGGTGTGTAGGGGACATGTCGCAGGTATTCCCGAAAAGCGCCAATGCCTGGTCACGCGCCAGCATCATCACGGTGCTGTTCATGTTGCTCGGAGCGGGGTGGACGATTCTCACCCTGCAGCGTTCCGACTTCGTGACGCAGGCCAACTCCTTCATCGAACAGCCGGTCCAGTTCTCGCACCAGCACCACGCCGGCGGGATTGGCATCGACTGTCGCTACTGCCACACGTCGGTCGAGGTCGCGCCCTCCGCGGGCATACCGCCCACCAAGACCTGCATCAACTGTCACTCGCAGATCTGGTCGACGAGCCCGTACCTCGAGCCCGTGCGCGCCAGCTTCCGCGATGACAAGCCGCTCCAGTGGGTGCGCGTCCACGACCTTCCGGACTTCGTCTACTTCAACCACAGCATTCACGTGAAGCAGGGCGTCGGCTGCGAGACCTGCCACGGCCGCGTGGACCGCATGCCGCTCATGGTGCAGAAGGCCTCGCTCCAGATGGAATGGTGCCTCGACTGCCACCGCGATCCCTCGCGCTTCGTGCGCCCGCGCGATCAGATCACGACGATGGGCTACCAGCCGGCTGTTGCGCAGGCGGTGCTCGGCCCGCAGCTCGTCAAGGAATACAACATCGCTGGCGTCGAACACATGACCAGCTGCTCGGTGTGCCACCGATGAGTACCTCAGACACAGCGTCCTTCGATATCAAGGCCATCCGCGAGCGCCTCCAGGCGCAGGGCGGCCCGCAGTTCTGGCGGAGCCTCGAGTCCGTGGCGGAGACCCCGGAGTTCCAGGAGTTCCTGCACCGCGAGTTCCCGTCGAGCGCGTCGGAGTGGAGCGACCCTGTCGGGCGCCGGGCGTTCCTCAAGCTGATGAGCGCGTCGCTCGCGCTCGCCGGCGCCACCGCCTGCACCGTGCAGCCCTCCGAGCTCATCGTTCCCTACGTGCGGCAGCCGGAGGAGACGATTCCCGGGAAGCCGCAGTACTTCGCGACCGCCATGTCGCTCGGCGGCGTGTCGATGGGCCTGCTGGCGGAGAGCCACGACGGGCGTCCGACGAAGCTCGAGGGCAATCCGGATCATCCGGGCAGCCTTGGCGCCACCGACGTGTACGCGCAGGCGTCCGTCCTGACCCTGTACGATCCGGATCGATCGCAGTCCGTGCTGCACCTCGGGGAGATTCGCCCGTGGAGCGCGTTCCTGACGGCGGTCAAGTCCGCGCTCTCCGGCCAGAGCGAGTCGCAGGGCGCGGGCCTGCGGATTCTCACCGAGACGGTGGACTCCCCGACGCTGGCCGCGCAGATCCGCGAGGTGCAGGCGCAGTTCCCCGCCGCGAAGTGGGTGCAGTGGGAGCCGGTCAACCAGGACCTGCCGCGCGCCGGCGCGCGCCTCGCCTTCGGGGAGGACGTCCAGCCGCTCTACGACTTCACGCAGGCCGACGTCGTGGTATCGCTCGACGCGGACTTCCTGTCCTCGAACGGCCCGTTCAGCCTGCGCTACGTCCGGCAGTTCGCGTCGCGGCGCCGCATCGACGGTCCCGACGCCACACCCTGCCGCCTCTACGTTGCCGAGCCGGGCCACACCGTCACGGGCGGCACGGCCGATCACCGCGTGCCGATGAAGGCGAGTGCGGTGGACAGTTTCGCGCGGGCGCTGGCCGCGCGCGTCGGCATCGCCGGAATCAGCGGGACCGCACCGGCCGGTGCCGAGGCCGCCGTGGACGCCATCGCGAAGGACCTGGCGGCACATCGCGGCCGGTCGATCGTCATCGCCGGCGACGCGCAGCCCGCCGCCGTGCACGCCATGGCGCACGCCATGAACGAGGCACTCGGGAACACCGGGCAGACGGTCTCGTACCTCCCGACCCCCGAAGCGGTGCCGGGCGACCAGCTTGCCGCGTTCCGCGAGCTCGTCGCGGACATGAACGCCGGCCGCGTGCAGATGCTGCTGATGATCGGCGAGGCCAACCCGGTCTACTCCGCGCCCGCGGACCTGAACTTTGCCGATGCGCTCGGCAAGGTGCCGCTTCGCATGCACTCGGGCCTCTTCCTGGACGAGACGGCCGTGCTCAGTCACTGGCACGTGCCCGGGACGCACTACCTGGAGGCGTGGAGCGACGGCCGGACGCTGGACGGCACCGTCACGATCGTCCAGCCGCTCATCCAGCCGCTCTACGGCGGCCACTCGGCGCACGAGGTGCTGGCGTCCCTGACGGAGCGCCCGGATCGCAACGGGTACGACCTGGTCCGGGAGTACTGGACGGCCAACCTGCCGGGCGGTCCGGCCGAGGCCCCCGCGTTCGAGAAGGCCTGGCGCCTGTGGCTGCACGACGGGGTTGTCGAGGGCACGGCCTACGCGCCGAAGACCGTGGCGCTCGCGGCCGACTGGGCCTCGCGCGCGGCGGCGACGCCGGTCGTGGACGGTATCGAGGTCAACTTCCGGCGCGACCCGACCATCTACGACGGGCGGTTCGCGAACAACGGCTGGCTGCAGGAAGCGCCGAAGCCGATGACGAAGCTGACGTGGGACAACGCCGCGCTGGTATCGCCGTCGACGGCCGAGTCGCTGGGCGTCAGGAACGGCGACGTCCTCGAGGTGCAGCACGACGGGCGGACGCTCCGCATTCCGGCCTGGGTGCACCCGGGCCACGCGCGCGACGCCCTCACCATCACGCTCGGCTACGGGCGCACGCGCGCCGGCCGCGTCGGCACGGGCACGGGGTTCAGCGCCTACGCGCTCCGCGGGTCGGCGGCGCCGTCCTTCGGTCCCGCGGAGGTGCGCGTCACCGGCGACCGGTATCCGCTCGCGAGCACGCAGGATCACTGGGCGCTCGAGGGGCGCAACGTCGTGCGCTCCGCGCACCTGGACGAGTATCGCGCCAACCCGGCCTTTGCCGGTGCGATGGAGCACATGACGCTCGATCAGGGCGTGACGCTGATGCCGCACCGCGAGTACACGGGCTACGCGTGGGGCATGGCGATCGACCTGAACACCTGCACGGGCTGCAGTGCGTGCATCGTGGCCTGCGTGGCGGAGAACAACATCCCCGTCGTCGGCAAGGAGCAGGTGGCGACGAATCGCGAGATGCACTGGCTGCGCGTGGACCGGTACTACTCGGGCGATCTCGACGATCCGGACACCTACTTCCAGCCCATGCTGTGCCAGCACTGCGAGAACGCGCCCTGCGAGGTCGTGTGTCCGGTGGCCGCGACGGTGCACAGCGACGAGGGCCTGAACGACATGGTCTACAACCGCTGCGTGGGCACGCGGTACTGCTCGAACAACTGTCCCTACAAGGTGCGCCGGTTCAACTTCCTGCTCTACCAGGACTGGGACACGCCGCAGTTCAAGCTGCAGCGGAACCCGGACGTCACGGTCCGGAGCCGCGGCGTCATGGAGAAGTGCACCTTCTGCGTCCAGCGCATCAACGCGGCGCGCATCCAGTCGAAGCGCGAGGAGCGGGAGATTCGTGACGGCGAGGTGCTGACGGCCTGCCAGTCGGCCTGCGCGGCGGACGCGATCGTGTTCGGGAACATCAACGATCCGAACAGCCGCGTGGCGCGGCTCAAGGCGAGCACGCTCAACTACGCGGCGCTCGCGGAGCTCAACGTGCGGCCGCGGACGACCTACCTGGCCCGGGTACGGAATCCCAATCCGGAACTGCCGTCGCACCCCGGGGTGGGCGGGCACCACGAGACGACCGACGACAGCGCGGCGGGTCAACACTGATGGCGAACAACGTTCACGCACAGGGCACCTCTACCGCCGTCCTCGACGCGCACGGCCTCGTGCCGGTGATCGCGCCGGGGCACGACTTCGAGACGGTCACCGAGGCCGTCGCGCAGATCCCGCTCGCGAAGCGCACGCCGCTCGGCTGGTTCGTCGGCTTCCTGATCGGCTTCTCGCTGCTGATGCTCCTGCAGGTGTCGCTGGGCTACCTGGTGATGAAGGGCATCGGCATCTGGGGCACGAACATCCCGGTCGGCTGGGCGTTCCCCATCGTCAACTTCGTCTGGTGGATCGGCATCGGCCACGCCGGCACGCTCATCTCCGCCATCCTCCTGCTCTTCAAGCAGCAGTGGCGCATGTCGATCAGCCGCTTTGCCGAGGCGATGACGATTTTCGCGGTGGCCTGCGCGGCCATCTTCCCGATCTTCCACACCGGCCGTCCGTGGCTCGCGGCCTACTGGCTGTTCCCGTACCCGAACACGATGGGCCTCTGGCCGCAGTTCCGGAGCCCGCTCATCTGGGACGTGTTCGCCGTCTCGACCTACGCGACCGTCTCGATCGTGTTCTGGTACGTGGGCCTGGTGCCGGACCTGGCGACGATGCGGGATCGGGCCGTCTCGCGGATCAAGAAGGTCATCTTCGGGATCCTGTGTCTCGGCTGGCGCGGCTCGGCCCGCCACTGGCACCGCTACGAGGTGGCCTCGCTGCTCCTCGCGGGCCTGTCCACGCCGCTCGTGCTCTCCGTGCACACGGTGGTGAGCTTCGACTTCGCGGTGTCGGTGATGCCGGGCTGGCACGCCACGATCTTCCCGCCCTACTTCGTGGCGGGCGCCATCTACTCCGGCTTCGCGATGGTGCTCACGCTGGCCATCCCGATCCGCTCCGCCTACAACCTGGAAAGCCTCATCACGATGCGGCACATCGACAACATGGCGAAGATCATGCTGGCGACGGGCCTGATGGTGGGGTACGGCTACTCGATGGAAGCGTTCTACGCCTGGTACAGCGCCAGCTTCTACGAGAAGGCCATGATGTGGAACCGCATGTTCGGGCCCTACGCCTGGTCCTACTGGATGCTGATCAGCATCAACGTCGGCCTGGTGCAGCTGCTCTGGCTGAAGCGCGTGCGGATGAACCTCAAGCTGCTGTTCGTGATGTCCCTCGTCATCAACCTCGGCATGTGGCTCGAGCGCTTCGTCATCGTGGTGACGACCCTGGCCCGCGACTTCGTGCCGTCCTCGTGGGGGATGTACTACCCGACGCGGTGGGACTTCGCGACCTACTTCGGGACGATCGGGCTGTTCCTGACGCTGTTCTTCCTGTTCATCCGGTTCGTGCCGATGATCGCCATGTTCGAGGTGCGCACGTTGCTCCCGCAGGCGAAGGTCAAGGCCGAGCACGGGTCGGGGCACTGAGGCTGGCGATGACCGACGGGCACGCGACGCGAAATCCTGGTGGGATGTATGGCACACGCGGTTGAGAACGAGAACCCGCTGCACGGCGTGATGGCCGAGTTCGACTCGGTCCAGGCGCTCGTGGATGCGTCCAGGCAGGCGGCCGGCGCCGGCTATACGGCCATGGAGGCCTACTCGCCGATCCCGATCGAGGAGCTGAACGACATCATCCACAAGAAGCGGACGCGCCTCTCGCGGATCGTGCTGATGGCCGGCATCGCCGGCATGTCGACCGGGTTCCTGATGCAGTGGTGGATGTCGGCGGTGAACTACCCGATGAACGTCGGCGGGCGGCCCTACGCCACGTGGACGGCGTTCGTCGTGCCGTCCTACGAGCTGACGATTCTCTTCTCGGCGCTCGCGGCCGCGATCGGCATGTTCGCGCTGAACGGCCTGCCGCAGCCCTATCACCCGGTGTTCAACGTGCCGCGCTTCTCGATGGCCAGCTCCGACAAGTTCTTCCTGGTGATCGAGTCCACGGATCCGCGGTTCGATCGCGCGGACACGTCCCGGTTCCTCGAGGGCCAGGGCGCGAAGGGAGTGTACGACGTTGCGGCGTAACCTGTTCACCGTGGTGCTGCTTGCGCTCGGCCTGGCGGCGTGCCGCCAGGACATGCACAATACGCCCCGCTACGAGTCCTTCGAGGCGAGCACGTTCTTCGCCGACGGGCGGGCCTCGCGCGTCGCGCCGGCCGGTACCGTCGCGCGCGGATGGCTGCGCGCGGACGAGGCCTTCTACACCGGCCGCGTCGACGGGGAGTTCGTCGCGGACTTCCCCTTCGCCATCGGCCACGCGGAGATGGCGCGCGGGCGCGAGCGCTTCAACATCTACTGCACGCCCTGCCACGGCCTGGTCGGCGACGGCCACGGCATGGTGGTCCAGCGCGGGCTCCGCCAGGCCGCCTCGTACCACCAGGACCGCCTCCGCGAGGAGCGGCCCGGCTACTTCTACGACGTAATCACCAACGGCTTCGGCGCCATGCAGGGCTACGCCGAACAGGTGCCCGTGCGCGATCGGTGGCTGATCGTGGCCTACGTGCGTGCACTGCAGTTGAGCCAGCACGCGCCCGAGGCGGAGGTGCCGGCCGACCGCCGCAACGACCTGGACAACCCGCCGGCTGCGGCCACCGAGCCGGCCGCGGCGCCGCACTGAGACCGGGAACCAAGACGATGACGACGGACACGTATCACGCGCCGGACAGCGTTTCGGGACTGCAGCGGATGGGCGCCATCGCCGCCGTGGCGGGCCTCGTGCTGGCCGGTCTCGGCTTCGCCATGGGGGGCCTCGAGCGCTTCTACCAGGCGTATCTCGTGGCGTTCAACTTCTGGCACGGCCTCGTGCTCGGCAGCATGGCGCTCCTCATGGTGCAGCACCTCTCGGGCGGCGCCTGGGGCGTCGTCATCCGGCGGCCGCTCGAGGCCGCCGTCAGCACGATGCCCGTCATGGCCGTCCTCTTCCTGCCCATCATCCCGGGCATGCACGACCTCTATCACTGGACGCACGCCGACGCGCTGGCGGACCCGGTCATCGCCGCGAAGAGCGCGTACCTGAACACGCCGTTCTTCCTCGCGCGCGCGGCCGCCTACTTCGCGATCTGGATCGCGATGGGCCACTTCCTCGTGCGCTGGTCCACGCTGCAGGACCAGACCGGCGACCCGGTCTACGCCCGCAAGCTGTCCGTGCTCTCCGGCGGCGGCCTGGTCGTCTACTCGCTCACGATGACCTTCGCCACCACCGACTGGCTGATGTCGGTCAACCCGCACTGGTTCTCGACGATGTGGGGGCCGCTGTTCATGGTGGGCCAGGGCCTGGCCGCGCTGGCGCTGGTCATCTGCGTCCTGGTCTTCCTCGCCGGCTCCGCGCCGATGGACCGCGTCCTGAGCGCCGGCCACTTCCACGACCTCGGGAAGCTGCTGTTCGCCTTCCTGATGCTCTGGGGCTACCTGACGTTCTCGCAGTTCCTGATCATCTACTCCGCGAACCTCGCGGAGGAGGTGCCGCACTACATCGCCCGATCGCAGGGCGGCTACCAGTACGTCACCTACGCGCTGATCGTGCTGCACTTCATCGTGCCCTACACGATCCTGCTGTCGCGCGACATCAAGCGCGGCATGACGAAGCTGCGCGTCGTCGCGGCCTGGCTGATCCTCATGCGCGTCGTGGACTACTACTGGCAGGTGGTCCCGGACTTCCGGGAGACGATGAGCGTCTCCCTGCTCGACGTGGCGCTGCCGATCGCGATCGGCGGCCTCTTCGTGGCTCTCTTCGCCATGAAGCTCCGGAGCCAGCCGCTGCTGCCGCTCCATGACGATGGTCTCGCCAAGGCGCTGACACACCATGTCCACTGAACACGACCTCGAGTACGGACCGACGCCCCCGGGCGCCGGCTACGAGCACACCGACATCGACCCGGCGATCGGCTACCACTTCGCCGTGTGGATGGGCGTGGGCATGGTCATCGCCGCCGGGATCGTCTACGGCACGTTCGCGCTCTTCGACGGACAGCGCGTGGCGCGCGACGAGGCCACGCAGCAGTTCCCGCTCGCCGCGGGCCAGGTGCGCGAAGCGCCGCTGCCGCGGCTGCAGACCCAGCCGTTCAAGGACATCTACCTCCTCGAGCTGGACCAGGATCACCGCCTCGCCAACTACGGCTGGGTGGACAAGGAAATCGGCGTCGTGCACATCCCGATCGATCGGGCGATGGAACTGATGGTCAGCCGGGGCCTGCTGCCCGCGCGCGCGGAAGGCGGGACGGCGGACCAGGACGTGGTGCAGGACAGCTCGGCGGGGAGAACGGCCGCGAGGCGATAGGCCGCAGGATCCGAAAGGCGTGATGCGATGACCAAGGGGCGGATGACAGCGATCGTGATGACCGGCGCACTGGCGCTCGGGTCGGGCGTCGTGTCCGCACAGCCGAACGCGTACGGGACGGGCTCGGAACCGGGCCTCTCCTCGATGCAGGTGCCGGCCGCGCTGGCCGAGGTCGGCTACGACCAGCGCCTGAACGAGACGCTGCCCCTGGACCTGCCGTTCGTGGACGAGGCCGGCCGGGCCGTCCGTCTCGGGGACTACTTCGGCGACCGTCCGGTGCTGCTGGCGTTCGTGTACTACGAGTGCCCGATGCTGTGCACGCAGGTGCTGAACGGCATCGCGAGCGCCATCGGGACGCTCGACGAGAAGGTCGGCCGGGAGTTCGACGTCGTGGCCGTGAGCATCGATCCGCGGGAGACGCCGGCGCTGGCCGCCGCGAAGAAGGCCGCCTACGTGGACCGCTACAAGCGGCAGGGCTCGGAAGGCGGGTGGCACTTCCTGACCGGCACGCAGGACTCGATTGCGGCCGTGACGTCCGCCGCGGGGTTCCGCTACGCGTGGGACGAGCGGACGCAGCAGTTCGCGCACGCGAGCGGGTTCGTGATTGCGACCCCGGAGGGCACGCTGTCGCGCTATTTCTTCGGGATCGAGTACGCGCCGCGCGACATCAAGTTCGCGCTGATGGAATCGTCGGCCGGCCGCGTCGGGTCGCTCGCCGACAAGGTGATGCTCTACTGCTTCCACTACGATCCCGAGAGCGGGTCGTACTCGTTCGTCGCCATGAGGGCGGTGCGGGTGGGCGGGGCGGTGACGCTGGTCGCGCTCCTGGGATTCGTGGCCGTGTCGCTCACGCGCGAGCAACGCGCCGGCAACTGACTTATGGGTTCATTCGGTATCTCGCTGTTTCCGGAGCAGGCTTCCACGTTCGCCAAGGACGTGGACGCGCTGTATCTGTTCCTCATCTCGGTCTCCGCCCTCTTCGCGGTGGGGGTGACCATTGCCGTGATCGTGTTCGGCGTGGTCTACCGGCGCCGGCACGCGGGCGAGATCGGCGCGCGGATCGAGGGGAACCTGCCGCTGGAGCTCCTCTGGAGCGTCATCCCCACGATGATCGCGATGGTCATGTTCGGGTGGGGCGCGTCGGTCTACTTCCACATGCGGACGCCGCCCGCCGAGGCGCTCAGCATCTACGCGGTCGGCAAGCAGTGGATGTGGAAGTTCCAGCACCTCGAGGGCCAGCGCGAGATCAACGAGCTGCACGTGCCGGCGAACCGGCCCATCAAGATCACCATCTCGTCCGAGGACGTGCTGCACAGCCTCTACCTGCCGGCGTTCCGGCAGAAGATGGACGCCATCCCCGGCCGCTACACGCAGCTGTGGTTCGAGGCCACGACGCCCGGCGAGTACCACATCTTCTGTGCGGAGTTCTGCGGGACGAACCACTCCCGGATGATCGGCACGGTCACCGTCATGGAGCCGACCGCCTACCAGGCCTGGCTCTCCAGCGGCGGAGTCGAGGGGACGCTCGTCCAGCGCGGCGAGCAGCTCTTCCAGGACCTGGCCTGCAACACCTGCCACCTGGACACCGGCGAGGGCCGCGGGCCGTCGCTCAAGGACATCTACGGCAAGACGATCGAGCTGGCCGACGGGTCGACGACGGTCGCCGACGAGGGCTACCTGCGCGAGTCCATCCTGAACTCGCAGGCGAAGATCGTCCGCGGCTACCAGCCGCTGATGCCGACGTTCCAGGGGCTCGTGAGCGAGGACAACCTCGTGTCCCTTGTCGAGTACGTGAAGTCGCTGTCGCCGATGGCGACGGCACCCGCGGCCGCGCCCGCCGAAGGCGCCGCGGCGCCGGCCGCCCCGAATGCACCCGCGCCGGGTGAAAAGAAGTAAGCCATGCTCGATACCCTCAAGCTGCCCGAACGGCACTACCTGAACGTCACGCACGGGCTCGCCTCGTGGCTCCTGACCAAGGACCACAAGCGCATCGCCGTGATGTACCTGATCTCGATCTCCGTGATGTTCTTCATCGGCGGGATGTTCGCCGCCGGCGTCCGGCTGGAACTGGCCACGCCCGAGGGCGACCTCTTCACGGCGGACACCTACAACAAGTTCTTCACGATGCACGGCATCGTGATGGTCTTCTTCTTCCTGATTCCGTCGATTCCGGCCGTGCTCGGGAACTTCCTGATCCCGCCGATGATCGGGGCGAAGGACCTGGCCTTCCCGCGGATCAACCTCCTCAGCCTCTACCTGCTCTGGGTGGGCGCGGTGTTCTTCTTCTACGCGATGTTCACCGGCGGCGTCGACACCGGCTGGACGTTCTACACGCCCTACAGCGCCGTCGCGTCGAGCTCCAACGTGGTGCCCGCCGCCCTCGGCGTCTTCATCTCGGGGTTCTCCTCGATCCTCACGGGGCTCAACTTCATCGTCACCATCCACCGGATGCGCGCGCCGGGCCTCACCTGGTTCAAGCTGCCGCTGTTCGTGTGGTCGCACTACGCGACGAGCCTCATCCAGGTGCTCGGCACGCCCGTGATCGCCATCACCGTCCTGATGGTGTTCGTGGAGCGCGCGTTCGGCTTCGCCATCTTCGACCCGGTCCGCGGCGGCGACCCCGTGCTGTTCCAGCACCTGTTCTGGTTCTACTCGCACCCGGCCGTCTACATCATGATCCTCCCGGCCATGGGCGTCATGAGCGAGATCATCTCGACGTTCGCCCGGAAGCCGATCTTCGGGTACAGCTTCGTGGCGTTCTCGTCGCTCGCCATCGCGGTCTTCGGGTTCATCGTGTGGGCCCACCACCTGTTCGTCGCCGGCATCTCCGTCTACGCCGCGATGGTCTTCTCGTTCCTCAGCTTCTCGGTGGCCATCCCGTCCGCCGTCAAGGTGTTCAACTGGTCGGCGACGCTCTACAAGGGCGCCATCTCGTTCGAGACGCCGATGCTCTACGCCTACGGGTTCATCGGGCTGTTCCTCGTCGGCGGCCTGACCGGGCTGTTCCTCGCGACGCTCGGCATCGACATCCACGTGCACGACACCTACTTCGTGGTCGCGCACTTCCACTACGTGATGGTGGGCGGCGCCATCATGGGCTACCTCGGCGCCCTGCACTTCTGGTGGCCGAAGATGTTCGGCCGGATGTACTCCGAGTTCTTCTCGCGCATCAGCGCCATCCTGGTGTTCGTCGGGTTCAACCTGACCTTCTTCCCGCAGTTCATCCTGGGCTACCTCGGCATGCCGCGCCGCTACCACGCCTACCCGGACGAGTTCCAGGTGCTCAACGTGATGTCGTCGGCCGGCGCCACCGTGCTCGGCCTCGGCTACCTGCTGCCGGTCATCTACTTCCTCTGGTCCCTCAAGTACGGCGCGGTCGCGGGCCGCAACCCGTGGGGCGCCACCGGGCTGGAATGGCAGACGCCGTCGCCGCCCCCGGTCGAGAACTTCACCGAGCCGCCCGTGGTCTACCACGAGCCGTACGAGTACACACCGCAGGTCGCCCGGGAGGCGAATCTTGTCTAACGGGGTCGCGCACATCGAGGCGCACGGCCAGGCCGTGCCGCACCACCACCCGGCGCTGCAGCACCACTTCGAGACGATGGCGCAGCAGAAGGAGGCCAGCACCCTCGGGATGTGGGTCTTCCTGCTCACCGAAGTGCTCTTCTTCGGCGGCCTGTTCTTCGGGTACCTCATCTACCGGATGTGGTACTTCGAGGCCTTCGCGGAAGCCAGCCGCGACCTGGATCTCGTCCTGGGCAGCTTCAACACCGTGGTCCTCATCGCCAGCTCGCTGACAATGGCCCTGGCCGTCCGCGCGGCGCAGACGAGCGAGGAGTCCCGGAAGATCGTGTTCTGGCTGCTGCTGACCATCGTCCTCGGCAGCATCTTCCTCGGCGTCAAGGCCGTCGAGTACGAGCACAAGTTCGCCGTCGGCCACGTGCCCGGCGCGGGCTTCCACGGCGAGGGCCCCTGGGCCGCCCAGCAGCAGCTGTTCTTCAGCCTGTACTTCCTGATGACCGGCCTGCACGCCATCCACATGGTGATCGGCGTCGCCCTCCTGGGCGTGATTACCTACATGGCCTCGAAGGGACGCTTCGACGGGCACTACTACAGCCCGGTCGAAGTCGCCGGCCTGTACTGGCACTTCGTCGACCTGGTCTGGATCTTCCTCTTTCCACTTCTCTATCTCGTGGAGCGGCACCCCTAGTCATGTCCGGACACGTCCTACCCAAGAGCCTCTACTACGCCATCTTCGGGGCGCTGATGGTCCTGACGGCCGTCACGGTCGCCGCGGCCTACGTCAACCTCGGCAACCTGAACTTCCCGGTGGCCCTGGCCATCGCGGTGTTCAAGGCGACCCTGGTCATCCTGTTCTTCATGCACGTGAAGTACAGCAGCCGCATGACGAAGCTCGTCGTGGTCACGAGCCTCTTCTTCCTCGCCCTGCTGATGCTCGAGACGATGGCGGACTACGCCAGCCGCACGTGGCTGCCAGGTCCGCCGCCCCTGATGTGACGAGCGGCGCCGTGCCCGGACGGGGCGGCGCCTTCAGGCCTGCGCGAACACGTGGAAGCGGCGGCGTCCGGCTTCGGGCGCGGCTTCCTCGAACTGCACGGCCGTCATGCCGATCCCGGCCAGCGTCCTGAGCATCCAGCCGCGGTCGTAGCCCAGGCGCCCGGGAACGGCGCCCGCCTCCGCGGCCTCGGGAATGTCCAGCAGGGCCACGGCGTGCGTGGCCTTGGCCGCCATCCGCGACAGCACGCCGCGAGCCTCGTCGGCATCCCGCAGCCCGCCCAGCACGCCGACAGCCACCACGACGTCCCAGCCCTCGCCGGGGTCCAGGCTCACCGCATCGCCGAGGGCGAAGCGCCCGTCCGGCATCGCCGCCTGTGCGCGCGCGACGAGCGCCGGCGAGGAGCCCAGCCCCCCGACCCGGTAGCCGTTCTCCCACAACGGGTAGAGGAAGGCCCCCGCGCCGCACGCGATGTCGTACACACCCGTGCCCGGCCCGACGTTGAGCGCTTCCACGACGTGCTCGACGAAGAGACGCCAGTCCGCGTCGGAGGGCGCCGCGGCGGCATGGCCGGCCGAGGCGAGGAGGCTATCGAGGATCGTCGGGGGCACTCTCAGACTGTTTCATTGCCGGCGGTCGTAATCAAGTCACGCGCCGCCGCCGGCGTGCCGCGAGCGCGCACGCGCGAGCGCCTGCGCATACTCCGCCGGCGTGTTGCAGGAGACGAAACTCGAGAGGTCGGCGTCCACGCCGCGAAGATCGGTCTCGGTCAGCACGCGGGGATGGAGGCTGCGGACGAGCGCGTGGAGGCTGCGCTCGCCGGACGCGACGAGGGCCCGGGCCGCCGGCGCTGCGGCGGCGGTACGGAGCGCGGTGCACGTCACCATCCACCGCCCGTCGATGGACGGCACCGCGGCATCCGCATCGCCGAGCGCGTCGACCACCGCCGCGATGAGCGCGGGCTTCAGGAGCGGCATGTCGCACGCCACGACAAAGGTGACCGGCGTGTCCACGACCGCGATCGCGGCCGCCAGCGCCGCCAGCGGACCGGATCCCGGCGCCTCGTCAAAGACGACGCGCACATCGTCTGGTACCACCTGGCCCCGGCGGGCGGCAATCACGACGCCGCTGACCGCGCCGCGGACGATCCCGAGGGTGTGCGAGAGCAGCGTGCCGGCGCCGAAGGGCAGCGACGCCTTGTCCTCGCCCATCCGGATCGAACGGCCCCCGGCCAGCAGGATGGCGGTGCACGGAGTCACGCGATCATTGTAGGCATCGGCCGCACCTTCCCGCACCTCCCCGCACCTCCCCCGCACCTTCCCGAACCTCCCCCGAACCTCCCCCGAACCTTCCCCGAACCTCCCATTTGACACCTCCGGCGCCCGCATGCGATAACCAGAGAACCTCATGATCGCGATGTGGACGTGTTGCGCGTGTTGTCGTCTCGGAGCCTTCTCCGACCGTCGCGCTCTGTCCATGTCGATCGTGCCCGTGTCCTAGACACCCGTACGACCCGGATCCATTCAGAACGACGGCCCGGAAGGCAGATGCTTTCGGGCCTTCCGTGTTTCTGGGAGAGGCCCGCTGCCATGCCGGGCCTTTTTCATTTTCACGGAGAGCACTGTGTCGTTATCGTTCCTTGTTCATCTACGCGCGCCCGTCCGGCTGTCCGCGGCCGCGATCGTGGCCGCCACCCTCCTCGTCTGGGCCCCGTCCGCCGCCGCCCAGGGTGGCGGTGCCAGTTCCACCGGTGCCATCGTCGGCCGCGTCGTCGATGCGGGCGGTCTTGCGCTGCCCGGTGTCGGCGTCACGGCGGAGAGCCCGGCGCTCATCGTGCCCCAGGCGGTCGTGACCGGCGCGGAGGGCGCCTATCGCTTCCCGGGGCTGGCGCCGGGTACCTATGTCCTGACGTTCGAGCTGCCGGGCTTCGACACGCTGCGGCGTGCCGATATCCGGATCGCGCTCGGTTTCACGGCGACGGTCAACGTGGAACTGCAGGTGGCTTCGCTGCAGGAGACCGTCACGGTGACCGGCGGCTCACCGGTCATCGACCTCTCCAGCACGCGCGTGCAGCAGAACTTCAAGCTCGACGCGCTGCAGGAGATTCCCAACGCGCGCGACATGTGGTCGCTCCTCGCCATCACGCCCTCCGTGCAGATGGCACGCATCGACGTCGGCGGCAACCGTGCGGGGAACCAGACCGGCTACTCGTCGTACGGCTACAGCGGGCAGAACCGCGTGCTGGTCGAGAACATCAACGTCACCGAGGGGACGAGCGGCGCCGGGACCTACTGGGACTACGGCTCCTTCGACGAGGTCTTCTTCGGGACGATTGGCCAGGGGGCGGAGATGCCGACGCCGGGCGTCCAGACCTCCTTCCTGGTCAAGTCCGGCAGCAACCGGCTGTCGGGCGAGGCGTACCTCGACTACGAGAACAACTCGATGCAGTCGGCCAACATCTCGGGCGCCGATGCGGACCGCTACGGCATCGGGCGCACGAGCAACCAGGTCGACATGTACCGCGACAGCAACCTGAACCTCGGCGGGCCCATCGTGCCCAACAAGGCCTGGTGGTTCACGTCCTATCGGAACCAGACGATCGACGTCCAGCAGCCGAACTTCGTCGGTCCGCTGGCGGGCACGGTGTTCCACACGAACATCTGGATCCCGACGGGCAAGGCCACCTACCAGGCCACGCCGAACCACCGGCTCATCGGCTACTACACCTGGGTGCAGAAGGTACAGCCGACGCGGCTGCCGCAGGGCGCGTATCAGTACACGGACCGCGCGCAGACGGTCAGCCAGGACGCGGGGACGTGGGTGTACAAGGGCGAGTGGAACGGGAGCTTCCGCTCGAACGTGTATGCGGAAGCGCGGTACGGCGTGTTCGGCTACTACCTGCCGCTTCGCCCGAACACGGACACGGAACTGCCCCAGCGCCTGGACTCCGTGCTCCTGACGATCGACGGCGGCGACGCGAAGTCGCAGTCCAACCGGCAGCGCCGCCAGGCGACGGGCGCGGTGAGCTACTTTGCCGAGCGGTGGGGCGCGTCCCACACGATCAAGGTCGGCGGCGAGATCATGCTCGAGTCCGGATGGTCCGGCGTCGAACAGGGCGCGTCGGGGAACGTCCGGCAGTTCTTCGCGAACGGCGTGCCGCAGCGGGTGACGCTCTATGCACCCACGGCCTCCTCGGTGGGGAAGGTCCTGGCCGGCCCGAACGGGGACCTGCTCAACGTCAACAAGCTCGACACCTACGACATCTTCGCGAGCGATCAGGTTGCCATCGGCCGGGCCACCGTCACGCTCGGCGTCCGCTACGACCGCTATCGCGTGTGGACGCCGGAGCAGCGCCAGCTTGCCTACAGCTACGGCCCGCTGTCCGTGCCGGATGCGGTGTTTCCGGAGACGACCTACGTCGTGTGGAACGCGCTCGCGCCGCGGCTGGGCGTCAGCTACGACCTCTTCGGGAACGGGCGGACCGTGCTCAAGGGCAACTACGGGTACTTCCGCTTCAACCCGGGCGTGAACCTGGCCGCGTCCGCCAACCCGAACCAGTCGTCCAAGAGCGTGACCTACGCGTGGACGGATGCCAACGGCGACGGCTACTACCAGCCCGGTGAAGAGCGCGCGCTCCTCGCCACGGCGCTGGCCGGAACGATCCGGTTCGACACCGACATCGAACAGCCGTCGTCCCACCAGGCCACGGCTTTCATCGAGCAGCAGATTGCGGACGATCTCGGCGCGCGCGTCGGGTTCACCTACCTGTCGATCAGGAACGACACCGGCACGCTGCAGCCCTTCCGGCCGGCCTCCGCCTACAGCGTCCCGTTCGACGTGCGGGACCCCGGTCCGGACGGCGCGCTCGGGACGGCGGATGACGGAGCCATCACGCTCTACGGGATACCGAACGGCGAGATCGGCGCGTTCCCCGCGACAAGCGTCGTGACCAACGCCGGCCTCGACAGCCAGTACAAGACCCTGGAAGTCTCATTCACGCGGCGCCAGGGCCGTCGCCACACCTACGGCCTCGGTGCGAGCCACACCTGGTCCCACGACTACCCGGCCGGCGCCCCGTACTCGCCGAACGGTCCGTTCGACTACGACTCCACGTCCTACAGCGTCAAGGCCAACCTGACCTACACCGCGCCGGGGGACGTGGTCGTGAGTGCCGTCTATCGGCTGCAGTCCGGTCAGAACTACGCGCGCACGCTGGCCGTGACGACGCCGGCGTCGTGCGCGTGCACGTTCGGCGCGGGCACGAGCAGCAGCAGCGCGTCCAACACGGTGTACGTGGGGCAGTATGACGACTACCGGCAGGACAACGCCCAGGTCTTCGACCTGCGCGTGGAGAAGTCCCTGCGGTTCGGGGATCGGCTGCGCCTGCGGCTCTTCGCCGACGGCTTCAATCTCTTCAACGCGTACGCCGCGGAGACGATCAACAGGACGACCGGCCCGCAGTTCCAGACGCCAACCGGTGTCCTGGGCCCGCGGACAGGCCGGGTGGGCTTCCGCGTGACGTTCTGACAACACCTGGGGGAGCGGGCGGCGCGCCTGCTCCCTCAACTTCCTGAACCCTGCCCGAACCGTCCCTTCCTACTGCCCCTACTGCACCAGCTTCTGAAACGCCGCCAGCGCACGTAGGGACTGGAACAGCGGATCCGCCACCGCCCGTGCCTTCCACACGGCAGGCTGACGGCGGATCGCGTCGCCGAGCGAGGCCAGGGCGTTCTCGGGCTGGCCGGCCTGTGCGTACCGCTGGGCCAGCGCGTACATCGACGGCTCGGCCCGCGGGTTGATGGCCAGCGCCCGCTTGACCTCCGCAATCGCCTCCGCGTGACGGCCCGCCGTCGCGAGCTCCGCCGAGTGCTCTGCCAGCCGGTTCGGCACTCCGGTCGTCATCTGCAGCAGGCGACGCAGCTCCGTGAACGGGTCCTCCGCATCGTCCACCCGGATGTCCACGATGCGCTCGACCGTCGACGTCGAGCCGGCCTCGAGCGGCCGCACGACGAGAATGCCGGCCGACTGCATGCCGCGCGTATCGCCGCCCGCCGCCTGACCGGCATCGAGCGCATCCATCAGGCGTTCCGCGAGGGAGCCCGTGCCGGCTTCGAAGGCCCGGGCCATCTCCTTCACGACCGTCTCGCTGGCCAGCGTGTTCCCCTGGACGGAGTAGTTGGTGCCCATGACGTGGCCGGCATACCCGCCGAGGTGCACGAGATCCGTCGGATCGTTGTTGCGGTCGATGACGCGCTTGCCCGTATAGACGGCCGCGCGGCCCTTCGCATCGATGACGGCCACCTGCCGCGTGTCGCGGCCGGGGTCCTCGTCCGTGATGCGCGTGATCACCTCGGCCGGCGTCAGGCCCTGCTCGAGCAGGGCGATGGCTTTGGGCCCGTACTGCCGGTTGGCCGATGCCTGCGTGGCGATGGCGCCGACGCCGGGCTTGGCGTACGGCACCGCGGCGCCCGCGCCGAACGCACGCGACTGCACGCCCACCCCGAGCTCGCCGGTGGCCGGATCCACGGCGATGATGGAGAAGGTCGAGAACCACGGGTCGGGCGTGGCGTCCTGTGCCGCGGTCCGCGTTCCGGGGAGGCTGATGACGAGCAGTACGGTGGAGAGGAGTAGAAGTCGCATCGGTGGCGTAACGCTATGTGCAACGGCACAGGGTGTCAAGGCGCCAGCCGCCAGGTGTCGGCGGCCAGGGCAGCCGGAGGGGTGCACCGGAAGTACCGGTGTCCGAATGACTTGCGGTGCTCGCGAATCGGTGTGACCAGATTTGGGACTACCCGAGAGGCTATGGGTGGAGGCCGTGCGCCGGCTCTGCGTCGTGGGACAATGACAGCATGCCTGAAGCCACCATTACCGTGGACGCGGCACTGAAGGAGCGACTGTCCGACCTCGCCAGCCAGAGCGGCCAGCGCGTCGACGAGTTCGTCGCGGCACTCTTGCGCCGGATCGCCGAGGCCGACGTGCGCTTCGAGCGGGGTGTGCCTGTCTTCCCGCGCCGGCCCGGCGCACCGACTCTGACCGTTGAAGACGTCGACCGCCTCGCGGACGGCCGGTAGATCCCCGCGTGCACGACTGGCCAGGCGGTCTCGCGCGGCACGCCGGGTCTCGTTGATCGCGGCCAGCGCTTCCGTACGAGGCACGCGGTAGTCGCTGAACACTCGGAATCCAGGCTCGCGCTACGACGGCGTCCGGTCCATGTCCTCCAGCGCCTGCACCCCCGTCCTCATCCCCAGCCAGAACGTCGCCATGCTCACCGCGGCGGCGGCCACGAAGCAGAGCGGCACCAGCACCTGCTGGTACATCGGCAGCGGCGCGCGCCTCACGCGCTGGAACAAGTACACGGACGACGGCCAGCCCACGAGGATGATGATGACGATGACGAAGAGCACGGCGAGGATCATGAAGGCCACGCCGCCGTAGGAACCGGCCACCTGGCTCGGGTTGTCCGCCGCGAAGCGCGGATACCGGGCGCCGAGGCCCGTGGCGAGCCCGACCAGCGCGAAGGCCATGAAGAGGATGGCGACCGCGGACACGCGCTTCAGGAACGGGTCCACGCCCAGCAGCTCGTTGCCGGCAATGACCAGGCACTCGCTGAGGAGCAGGACCGGCACGAGGCCCGTCCAGAACTTGGACCACAGGAAGTCCCGGATCGGGATCGGCGCCGTCCGGACAATCCAGAACGCCGCCCCTTCCGCCGACACCATCGGGAACACGAACCGGACCGCGACGGTGGCCATCACGAAGCCGGCCATGCCCAGGTTCAGGAAGGCGTAGAGGTTCCGGATGACGCCGCTCATCGAGGGCACGCGTTCGAGGTCCAGCACGCTGAAGTTGTAGAGATAGACGAGCATCAGCGCCACGAGCAGCAGGAGCTGCGACCACTGGCTCACGTCGCGGAGGAACACCTTCATGTCCTTGACGAGGAGCTGGCGCCGCACGGGCGACACCGGCAGCCATGCGGCGGCGCGGTCCAGCAGGTGCCACCGCGCGAAGCGCACCTTCCGCGCCTCCTGCGACTTGCTGAACCCCGCGAAGTGCCAGCGCGCGAACAGCGACCCGGTGACGGCCGTCAGCGCCAGTGCCGTCGTCCAGAGCGCCGCGAAGTGCAGCAGGTCGTTCGTCCCCTGCAGGCTGGCGAAGAGCGTCTCCCCGGCCCAGAACGAGGGCAGGAGCGGCGTGATGGGCGACTGGAGCGTCGCGAAGAAGTCCGTGACCTCCGGCATCGACTCCACGCGCATCAGCCGCTCGGGCTGGATGAACCGGAGCAGCAGCACCAGGCTGGCGGCAAAGAGGAGCCCCATCAGCATCAGGATGTCCCGCGCGCGCCGGGCGGGGAACACGTTGACGAGCAGCAGGGTGATGGCGGATCCGATGGCGCACGGGATGATGACGAACGGCACCACCGTCAGCACGGCCGTCACGTAGAAGGCCGGCGGCGCGCAGCGCGCCAGGCCCACGCCGGCCAGGATGGGTGTGATGAAGACGACCACCATCCACGAGGACTGGGCCAGCGTCCGCGCGAAGCGGGCGTAGAACAGCCGCCGCGGCGCGACGGGCGCGGACAGCAGGAGCCGCAGGTCGTCGGACAGGAAGAACGTGGAGAGCGCTGTCACGACGCTGCTGAACGCGAGGAAGGACAGGAACGTCAGGAAGAGCCAGGACAGGCCCAGCCGCAGCAGGTAGTCGCCGAGCTCCGCGTAGTCCACGAGCTGCAGCGTCAGCCAGAACGCGCCGTAGAAGATCACCCCGGCGACGATGAGGGCAATGCCGCCGAAGAGGGCGGCCCTGGTGAGATCGCCGGGTTCGCGCCGCCGCGCGCGGTTGCGGGACGACAAGAGCGAGGGCAGCAGGAGGTACGGGAACGGGTGTGCCGCCGCGCGCGCGAGGTCCGCCATCAGATGACCTCGTCGATCTCCTGGAGGGCGCTGCCGCCCGTGAGCTTCAGGAACACCGGTGTCAGCTGATCGTCACCTCCGCCCGCCTGCCGCCGCAGGTCGTCGACGGTCCCGCTGGCGATGATGCGGCCCTTGAGGACGATGCTGATGCGGTCGCACATCTCCTCGGCGACCTCGAGCGTGTGCGTGCTCATCAGGATCGCCACGCGCTGGCTGCTCATCCGCCGGAAGACGTCCTTGATGAGCCGCGCGCCGCGCGGATCGAGCCCCACCATCGGCTCGTCCACGACCACGGCCTTCGGGCGGTGCAGGAACGCGGCGCTCATCACCAGGCGCTGCTTCATGCCGTGGGAGAAGCTCTCGACGAGCTCGTCCCGCCAGCGTCCCAGCTCGAAGAGATCCAGCATCTCGCGGATGCGATCGTCCACGCCCTCGCCGTCGATGCCGTAGAGCCCGGCGTGGAAGCGGAGGAACTCCCCGGCCGTCAGCTTCTCGTAGATGAACGGCCGATCCGGGATGAACCCGAGCGAGGCCTTGGCGGCCTCGGGCTCGCGGCCGACGTCGTGCCCGTTGACGAGGATGCGGCCGGCCGTGGGCTTGAGGAGCCCCGCAATCATGCGGAGCGTCGTCGTCTTGCCGGCGCCGTTCGGGCCGAGAAACCCGTGAATCTCTCCCGGCTGCACATCGAGGCTGAGCCCGTCGACAGCGGCAAAGTCGCCGTACTGCTTGACCAGATCGGTGATGACAATCACGGGCAGTCCCGGCAGGCCCCGAAGGACCAGCAGCCGCCGCGCTGGCGCCGCGGCAGGGGAATCGAGAGCGGCGTCATGTCCGTCGGCTGGCGGCCGACGACAACCGGCGATGCACCCGCCACGAGCTCGAGATCGACGATGGTCATCTGCAGCCGGCCGACGAGCGGCAGGATGGCGATCTGCTGTTCCAGGCCGCCGCGCGCCAGGCGCAGGTGCGTGGCATCGGCGGGGAACTGGTTGAAGGTGGGATCGACGGGCAGCCACAGCCCGCGATCCGGTCCTTCGTCCACGTACACTTCCGGCCACGCGTGGTAGTAGAACGCGTTCCGCACCGCGACGAGGCCCACGGAGATGCGCGCCGGGATCCCCGCCGCGCGGGCCAGCGCGACGAAGAGCGCCGTGTGCTCGTTGCAGTCGCCGACCTTCGTCCTCAGGACCTCGACGGCGGAGGGGAGACTGACGGTGGGCTTCTTCTCGAGCAGCCCGTTGACGTGGCGCGTCAGGCGCTCGGCGCGTTCCCGCGTCCCCGTGACGCCCGCCAGCACGCGCGCGGCCTCCTCGCGAATCTCCGGCGCATCGCTCTCGATCAGCGGCTCGGGCCGCAGGTAGCGCGCGAGGTCCGCGGGCCGCGCCTCCGCCACGAGGAGCCGCGGGTCCGTCAGCTCGACGATGTCGCCGTCGACGTGCTGGCCCACGCCCTGGAGCTCCGGGCTGGACAGGTCCGCGCCCGTCAACTGCACGCGCAGCCGCAGGACGTCGCGCGGCTCGTCGATGCGCGTCGTGGAGACGGGGACGACGGCCGAGGCCTCGAGCATGTCCACCTGCACGCCGCGGGGGACGGCCATGGCCATCGCGCGGTCGGAGGACTCCGCCACGGTGAGCAGGCCCATCGGGCTCTCCTCGCGCACCACCTCGCCCGTGTCCGTCACCCAGGCGGTCGTCGCGAGGCCGGCGAAGGCCAGCTCCACGCGAAAGGCGGGGACGGGCCGCTCGTTGACGCGCACGACCTCGCGGCCGCCGACGGCCACGGTGACCTCCGCGTTGGTCAGCGTGGCCGGGTCGAACATCATCCACCGATGGCTGACGCCGGGGGACAGGCCTTCGCTGGCCAGGCGGCGGGCGAGGCTGAGCATCAACGCCGGCGGTTCGGCCAGCTCCCGCGTCTCGCTGCGGGACGTGCCGCCGCTCGTGATGGTCAACGTGAGGCGGAGGCCATCGAGGGCGCCGCTGACCAGGATGGGGCCGGTGCCGGGATCCAGCGAGAAGTCGAACGATCGCAGGGCGAACCGGTGGTCCACGCGCGCCGATGTCCGGATGGTCGCGGGCGTGGTCGCGCCGAGCAGGGACATCTGGAGGCGGCCATCCTCCTGGAGTTCGAACCCGTCCTCGGTGGGGAGGGTCTGGCCGACGGTGAAGCCGATCTTCTCGCCGCGGTAGTAGACGCCGCGCCACTGCGCCTCGGAACCGTAGCGGGCAAGGTCCGTGGCGAGGTTGGTGGCGGAGACCTGGACGTACGAGCGGTGCACGATCAGGGACATCGAGACGAGCCAGCCCAGGAGGACGAGGCAGGACAGGGGCCGGGTCAGACGCCGGGGCAGGGGGCGGATGAGTTGCACGAGGCTTCCCGATTATCGGCCGGAGGGCGAAAGGGCTGCAGAGAAACTGATACGCTCCCCTCCAAAAGGAGACACCGTTTGTCCCAGTCGAACCAACCGCGCGCCATGAGCGTGCTCAAGCTGGCCGGTCCCGGCCTCATCGTGGCGGCCACCGGCATCGGGTCCGGGGACGTCATCTCGGCGACGGTGGGCGGCGCCAAGTACGGCGTGGTGCTGCTCTGGGCCATTGCCCTGGGCGCGTTCTTCAAGTTCGTGTTGAGCGAGGGGATTGCACGCTGGCAACTGGCCACGGGCACGACGGTGGTGGAAGGCTGGGCGGAGCACCTGCCGCGGTGGGTGAAGATCTACTTCGGCATCTACCTCGTGCTGTGGACGGTGGCCGTCAGTGCCGCGCTCACCAACGCGACCGGGCTGGGCCTGGCCAACCTCACCGGGGGTGTGATTCCGCAGGCGTGGGGCGCGGTGCTCCACAGCCTCGTCGGGTTTGCGTTCGTCTGGTTCGGCGGGTACGGCCAGTTCGAGAAGCTCATGAAGACGCTCGTCGGCGTGATGGGCTTCAGCATCCTTGTCTGCGCCGCCTTGACGATGACCGAGCCCGCGGCCGCGGTGCGCGGGCTGTTCGTGCCGTCGATTCCCGAGGGCAGCGGCGGCTACGTACTCTCCCTCATCGGCGGCATCGGCGGATCGATCACGATGCTGTCCTACAACTACTGGATGCGCGAAGAGAAGATGCGCGGGGCGGGGTACCTGAGCTACGTGCGCGGGGACGTGGCTGTGGCCTATGTGTTCACGGCCGTCTTCGGATTGTCGATCATGCTCCTGGCCAACCGCGCCTTCTACCTGCCCGGGGTCACGATCACGGATGGGCAGGCGGTGCCGAAGATGGCGGAGATGCTCGGGTCCATCCTGGGGGCGTTCGGCGTCTACACGTATTCGATCGGCTTCTGGGCCGCGGTCTTCGCCTCGCTGCTCGGCGTGTGGCAGAGCGTGCCGTATCTCTACGCGGATCTCTACGGCATCCTCAAGGGCCTCGGCCCGGAGGCGCGCGAGGCCATGACGCAGGTGACGAGCCGTCCCTACCGGCTGGCGCTGCTCTTCATCACGCTCGTGCCGCTGCCGTTTGCCTTCACGGGCCGGCCGATCTTCATCATCATCACGTATACGATCGTCGGCAGTCTCTTCGTCCCGTTCCTGGCGGCGACGCTGTTGTACCTGAACAACCGCGTGGCGTGGACGGAGGCGGTCCCGCGCAATCACTGGGCGACGAACCTGCTGCTCGTGGCGATCATCGCGCTGTTTGCGGCGGTGGGGGCGCAGGAGGTGATGGGGTTGATGTAGGGCCTCGCGCTGCGCGCTCGGTGG
>CAZUGF010000056.1:10157-31695 GCA_964619705.1 uncultured Bifidobacteriaceae bacterium | reverse complement strand
CCCACCGAGCCGCGTGAGCGGCGAGGCCCACGCCCCGCAGGGGCGCCTACCGAGCGCGCAGCGCGAGGCCTTACGGCGCAACGCGCCGCCCACCAGGCGCGAGGCCTTACGGCGCAGCGCCGCCCTTCAGTGCGTCAGCGCGTAGAGCACCGTGTTGATCCCGAGCGCATACCCATCCACCGAGAACGTGTAGAAGTAATCCGGGTCGTCTCCTTCCCGCTCCCACGAGTCCCCGATGTCCGTGTTGTGCGTCATCAGGACCATGATGCGCCCGTGCGCGTCGGCAATGGCACGCGCGTGGGGCACGGCGCTGTCCTGGCCGCGCTCGGACGTGCCGCCGCCGGTCCCGCCCCAGAAGTTGATCGACGGAATCTGCGGGACCTTCGTCACCGTGAACTGCGAGCGGAACAACGGGTGATCCATCGGCAGGTCCACAATCCGGTACGTCGACGGCGGCAGGACGCGCTCGATCTGCGCCTGCCACATCTCCCACGCGTAACTGCCCCAGAAGTCGTCCGCCCAGAGAAACCCGCCCTTGACCAGGTAGTCGCGCAGGCGCGCCGACTCCTCCTCGTCGAAGTACGCCCCGCCCACTTCCGTCGCCATCACGAACGGGCACCGGAAGAGCGCCGGATCCGTGAGCTGGACGATGAGATGCCTCGGCTCGCCCTGCGCGTCCATGCCGACAGGCGTCCGCGTGAGCTCCGAGAGCCGGATCGACAGGTGGATGTCCGCGCGCGGGTAGTCCACGCCCCAGCTCCCGCCGCCGCCGCGCACGCTGCGGAACGCGAGACGGCAGAACTGGAAGGTACCGTCGAAGCTCTCCTCGGTCGCGAGCGGCAGCCGGCGGCTGTTCCATCCGCGGCCCTGCGCCGCGGCCAGCGCGCCGGCCAGCAGCACGGCCGTGAGCAGGGCGGCAACGCTGCGGATAATCAGCAGACGTGGCCCGGTCATCGCCGCAAGGATACTCGCGCGCCATCCACGAGCGTGTCACCGGGGTGGAGGACCACGGACTGGCCCGCCGTGAGGCCCGACCTTACCTCCGCCTGGAGCGGCGTCCGCTGGCCGACCTCCACGACAGTGCGCCGCAGGCGGCTGCCGTCCACGACGTAGGCGGCCCACTGTTCGCCGAGACGGAACAGCGCGCCCGCCGGCACCGTCAGCACGTCCTCCGCCTCCCAGATCGCGATCCTGACCTCCACCCGGTACGCATCCCCCAACGGCCGCCACTTCCCGGGGTCATCGTCGAAGTCGATGACGACGTTCACGCGCTGCTCCTCGACACCGAGCGCGGAGACCCGTGTGAAGCCGGCGGGCTCGACGAGCCGGACCCGCGCCGCGAGCGCACCCTCGCCGCCCCACTCCTCCACCGAGACGCGCATGCCGGGCCGGACGCGGACGGCGTCCGTGGACAGGAGGTCCGACACGATCTCCAGATGCTCCGGGTCCCCCAGCTCGACGAGCGGCTCGCCGGCCGGGACGCTGCCCTCGCTCTCGCGGAGGCGCCTGAGGACCACGCCGCTCACCGGCGCGGTGATGGACAGGGGACGCCCCTCCGGGCTCCGGGGCGCCGCCAGCCGGACGCTGACCCGCTCCACCTCGGCGGCGGCGGCCGCCACCGCGAAATCCGCGGCGCGGCGGGCCTCGTCGGTGGCCACGGCTTCGGCCTCGCGTGTGTCGAGGGCCTGCTGCGTGGTGAGGCCGGCGATGCCGAGCTCGCGCTCGCGTTCGAGGTGGACCGCGGCCAGCTCCGTCGCGGAACGGGCACGCTGCGCCTCGGCCCGCGCGCGGCCGAGTGCGCTCTGCGCGCCGGCCAGCGCCGCTTCGGCCTCGGCACGGGCGCGCGCATCGAGGAGCGCGGGGGGATCCGCCAGCAGGCGCGCCACGACCGTCTGATCCTTGACGACGGCATCACCCGGCTGGAGATCGATGCGCAGGACGCGGCCGGCCGTCGGGGCCGAGACGACGAAGCGGTGGTGGACGCGCGTCTCGCCCTCCTCGTCGATCGTGACGGTGAGCGGGCCGCGCGACACGACGCCACTCTCCACTTCCGTCACCCGCGGCCACGTCGCCACGGCCAGCAGCCCGACGACCACCGCCGCCGTCAGCCACACGCTCCGGTTCGTCAGCAGGCGGCGCATGGCTACTCCCGGGTCTTCAGCACGCCGACCAGGTCCAGCCGGTCCAGTTGCCGCGTGACGGCCACCGCGGACACCAGCGTCGCGGCGATCACGACAAGGAAGGTCGAGGCCACCGTCTGCGGGGTGACGAGGAACGGCAGGCGGTAGACCTCACTGTTGATGGCGGACATCATCGCGAGACCGAGACCGTAGCCGAGCACCGCGCCCACCGGCAGCGCCAGCACGGTGAGGATCGCGAGCTCGCCGACGAGGATGAGGGCAACCTCCGCGCGGGTGAACCCGAGGACGCGCAGGCTGGCCAGCTCGCGGCTGCGCTCCGAGAGCGAGACGCGCGCCGAGTTGTAGACCACGCCGAACGCGATGATGCCGGCGAAGAGCGCGTTGATGAAGACCATCAGGTTGGTATTCTCCGCCATAATCTCGCGGAAGTTCTCGAGCGTCGCAGCCCGGAGCGTGACGCCGGCAATCGCCGGCACCTGCTTCACGGTCTCGTGAAAGCGCGCGAGGGCGGACCTATCGACGGTCATGAAGGCCCCGGTGAGGGTACGCCCCTCGCGCATCAGGCGGTGCAGCGCGTCAATCTCCATGTACGCCTGGAGCCCGACGCTGTCGTCCACGAGGCGGACCACCGTCAGGTCCCGGGCCGGGCGGGCGCCCTCGAGCACCTCCACGCGCACCTGCCCGCCGGCATCGACGCCCAGGACGCCGGCCAGCGCCTGGGAGAGCACGAGGCCCTCCGGCGGGAGGCGGATGGCGGCGCCGGAGCGCTCCACCACGCGATTGAGCGACGGCTCGGCCACAAGCCCGGTGATGGCGAGCGTGCGGTGGCGGTGCCCCACGCGCAGGCGCGCCGGCACCACGCGCACGGGCTCCACCTGCATCACGCCCGGCAGCCGGGCCAGCGCGTGGACGGCACCCGCGGATCGCGGCTCGGCGAACGTCACGGTCACGTCCTGGCGCATGGTCCGCGCAAACTGATCGTCGATGAGCACGTCCATCATGTCGAGCATCGCCATGCCGATGAGCAGGACGGCGGCGGCACAGGCCAGGCCGACCACGGACATCACCGCGCGGGCCGGCTGGCGCTCCATCGCGCGGAGGACCATGCGCGCGGCATGCGGCAGGCGCGCGAGCACGCGGCCACGCTCGACGAAGCTCTGCCGGTACCGGGCGGGGGCCTCCGGCCGCATGGCCTCGGCCGGCGGCAGGCTGACGGCCCGCCGCACCGCCGAGCGGGCGCCGAGCGCCGCCACGGCCAGGCTGGCGGCGACCGATCCGATGGCGACACCCGGGGACATCCGGTACTCGAGCGCCGGGAACCGGAAGAACTCGTTGTAGAGGCCGATCATCTCCGCGCCCAGCCAGCCGCCGATGACGACGCCCGGCAGCGCTCCGGCCGCGGCCACGGCCAGCGCGAACTTGATGTAGTGCCAGGCGAGCTGCCCGTTGCCGTACCCGAGCGCCTTGAGGGCCGCAATCTGCGCACGCTGGAGCGCGAGCATGCGCGTCAGCGCCACGTTCAGGATGAACGCCGCCACGCCCAGGAAGATGAGCGGCGTCGCCAACCCGAGCGTGCCGAGCTGCGCGAGTTCCGCGTCGAGCTGCCAGGCCGACGGCTGGAGCCGGCGCGGGAACGCGCCCCGCCCGCCATAGGGCTCGAGCAGGCGATCCAGCCGCACGATCACGTCCTCCTCCGACGCACCGGGCGAGAGATCCAGCGACACGTCGTTGAACGCACCCTCCATATCGAAGGCGGCGGCCAGCGCGCGGCGCTCCATCCAGAACACGCCGAACCGCCGGTTGTCCGGGATGACCTCGCCGGGACGGATGTTGTAGACGTACTCCGGCGAGAGCACCACGCCGGCAATCGTGAGCGCTCGGCGCCGGCCGTTGATGATGGCGGTCACGCGGTCGCCCGGCGCGAACCCGTGCGCGTCCACGAACGACTCGATGGCCAGTACCTCGTCGGGCCGCGACGGCTCGGGCAGCCGTCCGCGCCGCAGGACGATGTCGTTCAGGCGCGGGCGGGCGCGGGCGGGAATCGAGACAAGCCGCCCCGAGGCCGGCTCGCTCATCCCCGGCACGTCCAGCGTGACCTCCCCGACGACGCGCGTGTCCACGGCCGACACGCCGGGAATGGCGGCCATGCGATCGGCCAGGCCAACCGGCGCGCGGACGGCCGACGCAAACACGTCACCGAACCGCTGTCGCTCGTAGTACGACTGGAGCGTCCTGTCGAGCGAGTCGAAATTCGAGAGGAAGGAGACGAGCATCGTGACGCCGACGGCAATCACGGCGGCAATGGCCAGCGCCTGCCCCTTCATCTCCCACAGGTCGCGCAGGAGCTTGCGGTCGAGCGCGGACGCCCGGAGCCTCACCACGAGAGATCCTGCGCGCGCACCTTATGTGCGTTGCGCTCGACGCTCGCGATGCGCCCGTCGGCCAGCCGGACGACACGGTCGGCCATGCCGGCAATGGCGGCATTGTGCGTGATGACCACGGTGGCCGTGCCGAGCTCCCGGTTGACGCGCGCGATGGCCTCGAGCACTACCACGCCCGTCGTGATGTCGAGCGCGCCTGTCGGCTCATCGCAGAGGAGGACGTCGGGCCGCTTGGCAATCGCCCGCGCGATGGCCACGCGCTGCTGCTCGCCGCCGGAGAGCTGCGCCGGGAAGTGGTCGAGCCGGTCCGACAACCCGACGTGAGCCAGCGCCTCCTCCGGCGCCATCGGGCTCGCGGAGATCTCCGTGACGAGCGCCACGTTCTCGCGGGCCGTCAGGCTCGGAATCAGGTTGTAGAACTGGAAGACGAAGCCGACGTGATCCCGCCGGTACGCGGTCAGCGCCGCCTCGTTTGCCTGCGTCAGGTCGCGGCCCTGATAGAGGACCTCGCCCGACGAGGGCACGTCCAGCCCGCCGAGGATGTTGAGGAGCGTGGACTTGCCGCTGCCGGACGGCCCCAGCAGCACGACGAGCTCGCCGGCGTACAGCTCGAAGTCCACGCCGCGCAGGGCGTGAACCTCGACCTCACCCATCGGGTAGACCTTGGTGAGCCGGCGGGCGGCAAACACGGGCTCCGACACCTTCCCAGCCTATACTTGCCGCCGTCGTATGGCGCCTCGAACGGACACCGGCACGACCCTCACGCTCCGGGCCCTCAACCGCGCGCTGCTGGCGCGCCAGATGCTCCTGGCCCGCGAACGCGCCACGCCGGAGCGCATCATCGAGCGCCTGGCCGGCCTCCAGGCCCAGGTCGCGCGGCCGCCGTTCGTCGGCGTGTGGACGCGCGCGGAGGCGTTCGAGCGCGCCGCGCTCATCAAGGCGCTGACCACACGCCGCGTGGTGCGCGTGACGGGCTGCCGCGCCACGCTCCACCTGATGACGGCAAAGGACTACACGGCCATGCGGGCGGCCCTCCAGCCCGCCTTCGACAAGGCGCTCGCCTCCATCCTCGGCCCCTCCTCGAGCGCGCTGGACCTCCCGGCCCTCCACGCGGCCGCCCGCGCGTTCCTCGGCCGCGAGCCGGCCACCTTCGACGCGCTGCGCACGCACCTCGAGCCCGCGTTCCCCGGCGCCAACATCCGGCACCTGGCCTACGCCATCCGCCTCACGCTGCCGCTGGTCCAGGTGCCCGTCGCCGGAACGGAATGGGGCTACCCGGCGGCCGCGGCCTTTGCACCGGCGGACACGTGGATCGGGAAGACGGTGGCCGCGGGCCCGGCACCCGCGGACGCGCTCGTGCTGCGCTACCTCGCCGCCTTCGGCCCGGCGGCCGTGACCGACGCGCAGGCGTGGTCGGGGCTGCCGGGACTCGGCCCCGTGTTCGAGCGCCTGCGGCCCGGGCTCCTCACCTTCCGCGACGAGCGCAAGCGCGAGTTGTTCGACGTGAAGACGGCCCCGCGTCCGGACGAGGGCACGCCCGCGCCCGTCCGATTCGTCCCGGACTTCGACAACCTCGTCCTCGGCCACCAGGATCGGCGCCGCGTCATCGCCGACGAGCACCGCTCGCGCATCGCAACGAAGAACCTGCAGATTGCGGCCACGTTCCTCGTGGACGGGTTCGTGGCCGGGACGTGGAAGATCGAGCGCAAGGGGCGTGCGGCCGCGCTCGTGGTGACGCCGTTCGGACGGGTGGACGCGGCATCGAAGCGCGCGCTCCAGGCCGAGGGTGAGAGACTGCTCGCCTTCTCCGAGCCGGACGTCCCGGACGCGTTGAGGGCCGTTCGATTTCTATAGTACGCTTCCCGGCTGGAGGAACTCCCGTGATTCGACCTGTCATGACTCTCCTGGCCGCCGGTCTTGCCCTCGCGGTCGTGACGCTGGGCGCCGAGCAGGCCGGCACCCGCAAGTCCCTGTCCAACCCGGCGGGGCTGACCGAACAGGCGCCGGCCACCTACAAGGTGAACTTCGACACGAGCGCCGGCTCGTTCACCATCCAGGTCCACCGCGACTGGGCGCCGCACGGCGCCGACCGCTTCTACAACCTGGTCAAGAACGGCTTCTACGACGACGCCCGGTTCTTCCGCGCGATTGCCGGCTTCATGGTGCAGTTCGGCATCAACGGCAACCCGAAGATCTCGGCCGCGTGGCGCAACGCGCAGATCCCGGCGGACCCGGTCAAGCAGTCCAACAAGCGCGGCTACATCACCTACGCGATGGGCGCCGCGCCGACCACGCGCACGACGCAGGTGTTCATCAACTTCCGCGACAACGGCAACCTGGACAAGCTGGGCTTCGCGCCGTTCGGCGAGGTCGTCGCGCCGGGCATGGACGTCGTGGACAAGATCAACACGAGCTACGGCGAGGGCGCGCCGCGGGGCAAGGGCCCGGACCAGGGCCGCGTGCAGTCGGAAGGGAACGCCTACCTGATGAAGAGCTTCCCGAACCTGGACCACATCAAGTCGGCGACGATCGAATAGGGCGGCGCCGCGGGGGCGGCGCGCGGCCTACTTGTCGCTCATGACGGGGCGCGGGCGGACGTCGATCGTGTCCCCGATCGTGATGGTCATCAGGTCGTAGCCCGCCTCGACGCGCCCGTCGTAGACCTTCCGCGTCGGCGGGAGCAGGTCCTCCGGCCCGGCCGGCGAGGGGACGATGTGGGAGTAGACGGCCAGGCGGGGGCGGGCCTCGGCGAAGATCCGCCCCGCCTGCTCCGGCGAGATGTGCCGGGCCAGCACGCGCTCCACGGCCGTGTCGTCGGCGAGCTGGTTGCGCCGCCGCTCCACCTCCGGGCTGATCACCTCGCACACGAACAGGTCCACGCCACGCGCCTGCTCCACCAGGGCCGCGATTTCCCGCGTGTCGCCCGAGAACACGACCGACCGTCCCGCCGCATCCACGCGGTACCCGTACGCGGGCTTCACCGGCCCGTGATCCACCTCGAACGCGGTCACGCGCACGCCCTGCGCCTCGTACACGACGCCCGGCAGGACGTCCCGTCCGCGCAGCTGCCCGCCGGCGGCGGGCAGCCCCTCGTCGGTCGTGCGGATCGACACGTCGAACCCATACGCCTCCTGCAGGCCGTTCGTCAGGCGCGTGGTGCCGGCCGGCCCGGCCACCTGCAGCGGCGTCGTCCGGCCGAAGAGCCAGGCGGTGAGCCACAGATCCGGGAGCCCGACGACGTGGTCCGAGTGCAGGTGCGTCAGGAACACCTGGGAGACGCTCCGGAGGAGCGGGGCCTGGCCGATCTGGAAGAGCCGCTGGATGGATCCGCGGCCGGCATCGAACAGCAGCCGCGTCTCGCTCGTCTCGAGCAGGATGCTCGGACCGAACCGCTCGAGGTTGGGACGCGGGTTGCCCGTCCCGAGCAGCGTCACGCGGACCTCGCCCGCGGCCGGGGCCGCCATCGCGTCACGGGCAGCGGAGCCCTGCGCGGCGGGGGCCGCGGCCATCGCGGTCATGGCCCCTATCGCGGCCAGCGCGGCCAGCGCACGTATCGCTACGGGGGCAGCAACGGGGGCGGCAGCGGCAGCACGACCGCGCATCGTGCGTCCTACCGGAACCGCGCCTGCAGTTTCTGCAGCTCCGCGTCGCCGGGACAGAGCTGGTCGAAGGGCAGGCCGTAGAGCGGCTGGTCGACGAGGTCGTTCTGCGCCGCCATGTCCTGCGAGTCCGGGGACAGGTACAGCAGCCCGGTCGTCACCTCCCCCGCCTGCTGCCGGGCCCGGATGTAGGCATAGGCGCGATCGCGGTCGCCGGTGTCGTAGTCGTCCGCCACCTTGTGCAGCCGGACCCAGCTCCCGTCGTGCAGCATCACGCTCTTCACCGAGCCGGTGTCCTGCTCGGAGGTGATCTCCTCGCGCGGCGGCACGAAGTCCGCCTGCACGACCTCCACCTGGTGCTCGCGGGTATAGGCGTAGCTCTTGGTGGATCCCTCGTGATCGTTGAACGTCACGCACGGCGAGATGACGTCGATGAAGGCGAAGCCCTTGTGCGCGAGGCCCGCCTTGATGATCGGCACGAGCTGCGCCTTGTCGCCGGAGAAGCTGCGCGCCACGAACGTCGCGCCCAGCGTCAGCGCCAGCAGGACGCTGTCGATGGGCTGCATGGCGTTGGCCTCGCCCTTCTTGCTGGTGGACCCGAGATCCGCGGAGGCGGAGAACTGGCCCTTGGTCAGGCCGTAGACGCCGTTGTTCTCGAGAACGTAGAGCAGGTTGAGGTTCCGCCGGATGACGTGGCAGAGCTGGCCGAGGCCGATCGACAGCGAGTCGCCGTCGCCGGACACGCCGATCATCATCAGGCCGGCATTGGCCGCGCCGGCGCCCGTGGCAATCGACGGCATGCGCCCGTGCACGCTGTTGAAGCCGTGGGCTTCGCGCAGGAAGTAGGCCGGCGTCTTCGAGGAGCAGCCGATGCCCGACAGCTTGGCCACCGTGTGCGGCGGGATCGACAGCTCCCAGAACGCGTGGATGATGGCGGCCGTGATGGAGTCGTGGCCGCAGCCGGCGCACAGCGTCGTGATGGTCCCCTCGTAGTCCCGGCGCGTCAGGCCGATCTCGTTCTTCTGGAGCGAGGGGTGGTGGACTCTCGGCTTCGCGATGTAGGTCATGCCGCTCTCTCCAGCCGGGCCCGGACGCCGGTGATGACGTGATGGGCGCTCATGGGGAAGCCCGCGTAGTAGCGGACGGACTCGAAGCGCTCCACCGGGAAGCCGGTCTCCAGCATGAGCAGGCTGCGCAGCTGCGCGTCCCGGTTCTGCTCGACGACGAACGTGACGTCGTGGCGCTCGATGAAGGCGCGGATCTCCTCCCCGAAGGGGAAGCCGCGGACGCGCATGTAGTCCAGGGCGATGCCGTCCTTCGCCATCAGGTCGACGGCCTCCAGGCACGCGGCGTGGCACCCGCCGACGGTGAGCAGGCCCATGGTGGCGCCGGGCGCGGGGCGGACGAACGGCGCGGGCACGGCCCGGGCGGCGTTCTGCACCTTGCGCGCGATGCGGTCCATCACTTCCTGGTACTCCGCGCCGTCCTCCGTGTAGCCGCCGAACCTGTTGTGGCCGGAGCCGCGCGTGAAGTACGCGCCCTTCGGGTGCTCGCCGGGCAGCGTGCGCTGCGGGATGCCGTCGCCGTCCACGTCCAGGTAGCGATAGAAGGTCTTCACCTCGTCGAGCTCCGCGGCCGTCAGCACCTTCCCCTTGTCCGGCCGATACCCATCGTCCCAGGTGAGCTTCGGCACCATCCAGTCGTTCATGCCGATGTCGAGGTCGCTCAGGACGAAGACCGGCGTCTGGAACCGGTCCGCGAGGTCGAAGGCGGCGACGGCCATCTCGAAGGCTTCGCGCGGGTCCGACGGGTAGAGGCAGATGTGGCGCGTGTCGCCGTGCGACGCGTAGGCGCACAGCATCAGGTCGCCCTGCTGCGTCCGCGTGGGCATGCCCGTGGACGGACCCGTCCGCTGCACGTCGAACACGACCGTCGGCACCTCGGCATAGTAGGCGAGGCCGATGAACTCGCTCATCAGCGAGATGCCGGGGCCCGCGGTGGGCGTGAACGCCCGGGCGCCGGCCCACGACGCGCCGAGGACCATGCCGATGGCCGCGAGTTCGTCCTCGGCCTGGAGGATGGCGTAGCGGTTCTGCCTGGTCACCGGGTCCCGGCGATAGCGGACGCAGAAGTTCTTGAAGGCCTCCATCAGGGAGGTGGCCGGCGTGATGGGGTACCACGCGCCGACGGTGGCGCCGGCGAAGACCGCGCCGAGACCGGCGGCCGTGTTGCCGTCGATGAGGATGGAGTCCTTCGTGGCGTCCATCGGCTCGAGGTGAATCGGCAGCGGGCAGTCGAAGTGCGCCGTGGCGTAGTCGAAGCCGAGGGCGATGGCCTTCTCGTTCGAGTCGAGCAGCGCCGGCTTCTTCGCGTACTTCTCCTTCGTCAGCCCGCGGATGATCTCGGTGTCCATCCCGAGCAGCGCGGCCAGCGCGCCGGCGTACGCGATGTTCTTCATCAGGATGCGCTCGCGCACGCCCTTGAAGGCCGCGGTACACATCTCGGCGAGCGGCACGCCCAGGTACGTGATGTCCGGCCGCGTGAGCTTCTCGTCGAGCGGCCACGACGAGTCGTACAGCAGCCACCCGCCGGGGCGCGTCTCGGCAATGTCCCGGGCGTAGGTGGCGGGGTTGAGCGCGACCATCAGGTCGAAGATCGGGGTGCGGGCCGTGTAGCCGTCACGGCTGACGCGGATCTCGTACCACGTGGGCAGGCCCTGGATGTTGGACGGGAAGACGTTCTTCCCCGTCACGGGGACGCCCATCCGGAAGATGGCCTGCATGATCAGACCGTTTGCGCTGGCCGAGCCGGTACCGTTGGCCGTGGCGATCTTGAATGCGAAGTCGTTAGTCTGAGGCATGTGGGCTCTGGGCTTTAGGCTCTGGGCTTTGCGCCCTTCTACCGGCCGACGGCCTCCAATGGGATGAATGCCGTGCCCGCATATGGCTGTTCCAGCACGAAGCGGCGCATGTCCCAGGCATACGTGGGGCAGCGCTCCGCGCACAGGCCGCAGTGCAGGCACACGTTCTCGTCCTTGACCATCACGCGGCCCGTCTGCACGAGCGCGCCGGAGACGAAGAGCGCCTGGTCCGGGTTGTCGGCGGGCGCGGTGAGGGCATCACGGAGCGCGGCCTCGTCGGCCGCCGGCGTGATCGTCAGGCAGTCGACCGGGCAGATGTCGATGCACGCGTCGCACTCGATGCAGAGCGAGTCGGTGAAGTGCGTCTGCACGTCGCAGTTGAGGCACCGCTCCACTTCGTGCCGCGTCTGCTCGGCCGTGAACCCCTGCTCCACCTCGATGGTCATCTTCGAGAAGCGGAGCGGCATCTCCACGTGCGTCATCTTCTGGCGCGCGGCGGTGTCGTAGTTGTTGCTGTAGGCCCACTCGTGCAGGCCCATCTTGGTGCTCGTCAGTGTCTGCCCCGGCGCCGGGCGGTCCGTCACCGGCACGCCGGTGCAGTACTGGTGGATGGAGATGGCCGCCTCGTGCCCGTGCGCCACCGCCCAGATGATGTTGGCCGGGCCGAACGCCGCGTCGCCCCCGAAGAACACCCCCGGACGCGTGGACATGTGCGTCGTCTTGTCCACGACCGGCATGTTCCACTTGTCGAACTCGAGCCCCATGTCGCGCTCGATCCAGGGGAAGGCGTTCTCCTGGCCGATGGCCAGGATCACCGCATCGCAGGGGATGGTGATGCGGCCGGCGGGATCCTGGATCAGCTTCCCGTTCTCCTCGCGCGAAGTGAAGCTGTCGAACTCCATGCCGGTCAGCACGCCGTCCTCGACCACGAAGCGGACCGGGGAGAGGTTCTCCAGGATCTCGACGTGCTCCTCCTCCGCGTCCTCCAGCTCCCAGGGCGAGGCCTTGAAGTACTTCCGCGTCTTGCGGGAGATGACCTTGACGTCCGTCGCGCCGAGGCGCTTGGCCGAACGGCAGCAGTCCATGGCCGTGTTACCCACGCCGATGATGAGCACGCGCCGGCCCACCGAGTCGATGTGGCCGAAGTGGATGGACTCCAGCCACTCGATGCCGATGAAAATCTGGTCCGTGTCGTGCCGGCCGGGCAGGTTCAGCTCCTTGCCCTTCGGCGCGCCGCTGCCGACGAACACGGCGTCGTACTCCCGCGAGTCCACGAGCGCGCGCAGGCTCTCGACCGGCGTGTCGTAGCGCATCTCCACGCCCATGCCGGTGATGTAGCCGATCTCCTCGTCCAGCACCTCTTCCGGCAGGCGGAAGGCGGGGATGTTGATCCGCATGAGCCCGCCGGGACGCGGCCCCTTCTCGAAGATCGTCACCTCGTAACCGAGCGGCATGAGGTCGTTGGCCACGGTCAGCGATGCCGGGCCCGCGCCGATGAGCGCCACCTTGCGGCCGTTCTTCTCCGCCGGCACGGCGGGAAGGCGATCGGTGATGTCGTCCTTGTGATCCGCGGCCACACGCTTGAGGCGGCAGATGGCCACGGGCTTGCCGTCCACGCGGCTGCGGCGGCACGCCGGCTCGCAGGGCCTGTCGCACGTCCGCCCCAGGATGCCGGGGAAGACGTTGGACTCGCGGTTGACCATGTAGGCGTCGCTGAAGCGGCCCTGCGCGATCAACCGGATGTACTCGGGGACGTTCGTGTGTGCGGGACAGGCCCACTGACAGTCGACAACCTTGTGGTAGTAATCCGGGTCCCCGACGTCCGTGGGTCTCATAAGGGGGATTATAGATGGGACCGGCGTCCGGCGAGCGGTGCTCGAGGCAGCGCTGGAGCAGCGGCTCTGAACAGGCGGCTCTAAAGAGCCGCCCTACAGCCCCAGCACGAGGAGCGTCTGGTCATCATCCGGCTCGTGGCCGCCGGCAAACCCGTCGAGGTCGGCCGTCAGCCGCTCCACCATCCCGGCCGGCGGGAGCGCCGCTGCGCCGGTGAGGACGCCCACCAGCCGCTCCAGGTCGTAGAGCGTCCCATCCGGCGCCTGGCGGTCGGTCACGCCGTCCGTATAGAGGACGATGCGATCGCCGGGGCGGAGGGCTTCCTCCGGGCACGACACCTCGCCGAGCTCCGTGAAGAGCAGCATCACCGTGGACTCGATCGGCAGGTGCCTGGCCTCGTCGCCCGGACGGACGAGCAGCGGCAGCGGGTGCCCCGCGCACGACGACCGCCACGTGCGGCGCCCGGCGTCCAGCACGCCGTAGACGGCCGTCGCAAACATGGCGGTGTCCCACAGGTAGTCGAAGTGCCTGTTGATGTGGTGCAGGACCGCCGGCGGGTCGTCGGGGATGCCGGGGAAGGTGTGCAGCACGGCCCGGATCATCGCCATCACGATGGCCGCCGGCGCGCCGTGGCCGGACACGTCGGCCACCATCACGCCGTAGCGGTCCCCGCCGAGCGGCAGGACGTCGTAGTAGTCGCCGCCGGCGTGCCGGCTCGTCCGGTAGAAGGCCGCAAACTCCACCCCGGGGTGCGCCGGCATGGCCTTCGGCAGGAGCCGGCGCTGCATGTCGGCCGCGTTCGCCAACTCCCGATCCAGCCTGTCACGACTGCGCCGGAGCTCGCGCTCCAGGAACTGCCGCGTCAGGTGGTTGGCCACGCGCGCCAGGACCTCTTCCGCCTGGATCGGCTTGGTGATGTAGTCCGCCGCGCCCAGGCCGAGCCCGGACACCTTGTCGGACACCTCGCCGAGCGCGGACAGGAAGATGACCACGGTCTCCCGGGTCTCGGGGCGTGCCTTGATGGCGCGGCACACGTCGAAGCCGTCCATCTCCGGCATCATCACGTCCAGGAGCATCAGGTCCGGGCGGGCCCGCGCGGCAATCTCCAGCGCCGCCCGTCCGCTCGTGGCCGCGAGGATGCGATGGCCGCCGCCCTGCAGCGTGCGCACGAGCACCTGCAGGTTCACGGGGTTGTCGTCCACGATGAGGATGGTGGCGGCAGGCGGCACGGGAAGGCCCGGCTCGGCGGGGCTAGTCGGCGGCATGATGCCCGCTCCCGTCGCCAATGAGGCCGTGTGCCAGGTTCCGGAGGCCGTCGAAGTCGAACTGTCCCGTGAGCCGGGCAATCCGGTGCCCGAGCGCCGCCTCGGCCGACTCCCCGGCCACGAGCTCCTGCGCGAGCGCCTCCAGGTCCGTCACGCTGCCGATGGCCGCCGCCTCCTGCAGCCGCCGCGCAATGCCCACCTGCCGCGACAGGCTCGACAGGGCCGGCGCCTGCACGGGCGCCTCTTCCCCGGCGTCCGCGAGGAACCGCACGCCGAGGTGCGTATGGATGGCCGCGAAGAGCGTCGCGGCCTGGACGGGCTTGGGGAGGTAGTCCACGCACCCGGCCTCCCGCGCGGCCGCGCGCGTGTCGCCGAAGGCGCTCGCGGTGACGGCAATCACCGGGATGCCGGCGATGGCCGGGTCCCGCCGGATCCGGCGCGTGGCCTCGAGGCCGTCGAGATCGGCCATGCGGAGATCCATGAAGATGACGTCCGGGCGGTGCTCGTGGGCCAGGCGGATGGCCTCCTCGCCGCCGGCGGCGGTGATGACGCGCACGCCCGCGCTCTCCAGGAGCCGCGCCAGGATCAGGCGGTTGACGGTGCTGTCGTCCGCGACGAGCGCCATCAGGTCCTCGCCCGGCGCCAGGCGCGCGTCGAGGGATGCCTCCGCGGACTCGGGCTCGGACGCGCCCGTCTCCTGTGTCTCCGGCGCCACCAGCAGCGGCAGCGCGAAGAAGAACCGGCTGCCCCGGCCCGGCACGCTCTCCACCCTCAGCTCATCCCCCATCGTCCGGATGAGGTGCTGGCTGATGGCCAGGCCGAGCCCCGTGCCGCCGGCCGCGGCGCCCGCCCGCGTCTGCGTGAACGCGTCGAAGATCGTCGTCAGGTGGGAGGGGTCGATGCCGACGCCCGTATCCGAGACCTCGAAGTAGAGCCGGCCGGCGTCCGACGTGCCGATGGCCAGCGCGACCTCGCCCTCGACCGTGAACTTGACGGCGTTGCCCAGCAGGTTGAGGAGCACCTGCCGCAGGTGGCGTCCGTCCAGGATCACGCGGCGCGGCACGTCGGGCGCGATGGTCGTGGTCAGCAGCAGGCCCTTCCGCCGTGCGGACTCCGCGACGACGTACTTGAGGTCGATGATGAGCTGGGCGAGATCGGTGGGCGTGGCCTCGATGTCCACGCGTCCGGCCTCGATGCGCGAGAGGTCCAGCACGTCGTTGATGAGGTCCAGCAGGTGCGCGCCGCACCTCGCGATGGCCTGGAGGGCATCGCGCTGCGCGGGGTTGAGCGCGCGGTCGCGCTGGAGGAGCTGCGTGTAGCCCAGGACGCCGTTCAAGGGCGTCCGCAGCTCGTGGCTCATGTTGGCGAGGAACTCGCTCTTGGCGCGCGTCGCGGCCTCGGCCGTGTCCCGGGCCGCGCGGAGCTGCGCGTCCTGCTCGCGCCGGGCCGTGATGTCCCGGAGGAAGGCGCCGAAGAAGTAGCCGCGCACGCCCGGCATGGGCGACGTGATGGTGATCTCGATCGGGAACTCGCGGCCGCTGCTGTGGAGCGCCTGCAGCTCGAGACGCCGGTTGATGACGGGCGCCTCGCCGCTCTCGAGGAAGCGGCGCAGGCCGCGGTGGTGCGCCTCGCGGAACGCGGCGGGGATGATGGTCTCCGCGAGATCCCGCCCCATGGCCTCGTCGCGGGTCCACCCGAAGGTCCGCTCCGCCTGTGCGTTCCACATCACGATGCGCCCGTCCGTGTCCATGCCGATGAACGCGTCGTGCGCCGTGTCCACGATGAGGCGGGCCCGGGCCTCGCTGTCGGCCAGTTGCGCCAGGGCGCGGCGGCGCTCCTCGTCGGCCAGCGCGACGACCACCAGGTTGGCCGTGGCCGCGGCGAAGTTCTGCTCGTCGGCCGTCCACGCGCGGGCCTCGCCCACGTGCTCGGCGCAGAGCACGCCCACGATGCGGTCGTCCTGACGGAGCGGGACGTCGAGCATGGCGCCGATGCCGAACGGGCCGAGGTAGCTGTCGCGGAACGCGCGCGTCCGCGGATCCGTGCGCGCGGCATCCGCGGCAATCACGCGGTCGCGCTCCAGCGCCGCGAAGTAGTCCGGGGCCTCCCGGCGGCTGAGGACGGCGCCCGATTCGTAGGTGCCGGGCGTCCGGTTGAAGAGCGTCAGGGCATGGATGGCGCCGCCGTCCGCATCCATCAGCCACAGGCCCAGGCGCTCCACGCCGAGCGTGGACGCCGAGGCCTCCAGGATGGCGCGGACGCGCTCGTCGAAGCGCGTCCCGGGGTCCGCGTGCCACGCGGTCAGGCGGGAGAGCGCGCTCGTCTGCGACACCAGGCGCTGCGCGCTGGCCTCGAGCACGCGCTCGGCCGCCACCTGCTCGCTGATGTCGCTGAAGACCGTGAGGACGGCCGGCTCGCCGCCGAACATGACCCGGCGCGAGGAGACGCTCGCCCAGAACGTGCAGCCGTCCGCCCGCTTCAGCTCGACGCGCAGGTTCTCGGCGCGGCCGTCGCGCTCGACCCGCGAAGCCAGGTTGCGTCGCTCCTCGGGCCTGACGTAGTAGTCCGGGGCATGCCGGCCGACGGCGTCCTGCTGCGGGATGCCGAAGACATCCGACGTGCGCTGGTTGATGGCCAGGACGACGTGATCGCGCAGCCGGCTGACGACGGCCGGGAACGGGCTGGCGTCGAACAACTGGAAGAACAGGGCCTCGTCGCCGGATGTATCGGACGGGCCGGACGCGTGCGACGACGGTGTCGGTGGAGGGTCGGTCTCCGCCATGGGTTGGCTCGGCCCCCGGGGCCGATCCAACAAACTATCACGGCTCCCGCCGCCGCGCGCAGCCCGCGCCGCGGGCTCAGGGTGCCGGATCCGGCGCGGACTGCGGCGGCGCGGGAGCCGCCTGTTCCGTGAGGTGCATCTCGCCGGCCGGCGCGGCAAACCCCTTGACGAAGCGCTCCTCCACGGTGCGGTCCTGCACCGTCTTCATCGCGAAGTAGTCCGCCTGCAGCCGCTCGCGGGTCAGGTCCACGGTGTAGTAGCCGCGATAGCGGCCGTCCACGTAGTGGAGATGGGGACGAGCGGCGAGGATGCCGGCCAGTTGCTTCTCGCCATCGGGGCCCGCGCCGAGCGTGCTGTGGGACGTGACGGAGGTGCCCGCGAACTCGACGCCGAGCGACCCGCGTCCGGTGGCCGCATCGTAGGCGTCGAATGGCCGGCGCGGCAGGTCCCAGGCCCAACAACTGTGCACGTCGCCCGTCAGGACGCCGAAGCTGTCGATCTTCAACTGCTCCACCATGTCGAAGACGCGGTCCCGGCCGGCGCGATAGCCGTCCCACGAGTCCGCGTTCGCCGACGGCTTCCCGGGCTCGGCCTGCGGCGCGAACATCACCTGCTGTCCCAGGATTTGCCAGCGTGTGCCGGCCCGCCGGGACTGCGCGAGCTCGCCGTGCAGCCACCCTTCCTGCGCCCGGCCGAGGAGCGACCTGGCGGCGTCCTCCACGGCGGCCACGTCCTCACGCGCGGCCTGCTCGTCGCGGCCGGCCAGGCGCGTGTCCAGCATCACGAGGTCCGCGAGATCCCCGAAGCGGAACGTGCGGCAGATCCGCGGCACCAGGGACTGCCGGTCCTCGCGGATGGGCATCCACTCGAAGTACGCCTGCACGGCAGCCTGGCGGCGGAGGATCCAGTCGCCCTCGCCCTGGTCCGGGTTGTGGTTCTGCGCGCCGCCCCACCACGTGTTGTTGGCGAACTCGTGATCGTCCCAGACGGTGATGAAGGGATGCTGGCGGTGGACCTCCTGGGAGTCGGGGTCCGCCTTGTACTGCGCGTGGCGCGCCCGGTAGTCGGCGAGCGCCACCATCTCCCGGTCCGGGTCGGGAATCCGCCCGAGCGCGGTGCCGTCACCGAACTGCGCGTTGGGGTACTCGTAGAGGTAGTCACCGAGGTGCAGGACGGCATCGAGATCCGCGCGGCGCGCGAGCGCGGCGTAGGCGTTGAAGTAGCCGAACGGGAGATTGGAGCAGGAGGCGACGCCGAGCCTGATGCGCGACACGCCCGCGGGCGGCAGCGTCCGCGTGCGCGCCACCTGCGACCGCGCGCCCGCGCACTCGAAGCGGTAGTAGTAGGTGGTGCCGGGCTCGAGGCCGGACACGTCGATCTTGACGGTAAAGTCGCGAGCCGCGCCGGTGGGCCGCTCACCCCGCGCGACGATGCGCGTCAACGCGGCGTCGCGGGCCAGTGTCCAGGCCACGGCTGGCGCCGGCTGGTCGACGGTCACGCGGGTCCACAGGACGACGCTGTCGGCCAGCGGGTCGCCGCTGGCCACGCCGTGGCGGAACACCGCCCCGCCCTCACGGGCCGCCTCCTGGGCCTGGAGGCCGGTCACGCGGCGAATGACGGGGACGCTCGCAAGGGCGGCCGCGGTGGCACCGAGGAAGTGGCGGCGGGAGAGGCGGCGGGACATGCGGGGAGTGTAGCGCCGGACCGTGACAGCGGTACATCGCGCGCCGCGTCCCGGAGAGGGCCACAGCGGACGGGCCACGAGCGGGCTGAGGGCTGCACGATCCGGCCAGCGCCCCGCGGGCGGCGTCTGATCGTTCCGGAGGAGGCACGCATGACGAAAGAGCTGCGGAACCTCGTGACGGGCGTGGTGCTTGGAGCCGGCCTGACGGCCGCGTCGGGCGCTGCGTACTCGCAGGTCGCGATTCGGCCGACGCCGGTGGACGCCAGGGTCTTCGCCGGAGAGGACGTCGGGTTCCGGATGACGGCGCGGAAGGGCGACACGCCCGTCGGTCAACTGGTGGTGCGTGTGGACGGAGAGTGGAAGGAAGTGGAGTTCTCCTACGGGGTCAAGCGGGCGACGGATTGACGCGAAGCGCCCTGGGCGACGCAGTTACCTGGTGAACAGACGCGATGCCCCAACGATAACGGGACACAGAGACGCCGAGACACAGAGGGACTGACAGGACAGACAGGACAGCGGGACGCGCCGGCCGGCCAACGGCCGGCCGCGTGGCGTGGTCACTGATTCGGATCCACATGAGCCCTCGAATGACGGCGGCGGCTCATGCGGATCCGGATCAGTGACCACGCCGGTCGGCGCTCCGCGCCGACGCGCGTCCACTGCCTCGAGTGTCTGCGCCTCTGCGTGACATCCCCTTCGTTCCATCGTGACCTTCGTGACGATCCGTGGCGGGCATCCGGGGAACGACCGGCCGCGTGGGTACTCCGCGCCGACGCGCGTCCATCGTTCTTCTCTGTGAACTCTGCGTCTCTCAGTCTCTGTGTGATGCCTTACGTGGGCCCCCAACGCCTCTGTGGCTGCGGTTCAGACCAACCTGCGCATCCCCTGCTCCAGGTCCAGCAAAGCGCGCTTGATTGGCAGTCCGCCGCCGAACCCCACGAGCGCCCCGTTCGCGCCGATGACACGATGGCAGGGGACGATGATCGCCAGCGGGTTGGCGCCGTTGGCCGCACCGACGGCGCGCACGGCCTTCGGGTCGCCGATGCGCCGCGCCAGTTCGCCGTAGGTGATGGTCTGCCCGTAGGGGATGCCGCGGAGGGCCTGCCAGACCGTCTGCTGGAACCCCGTGCCGCGCGGCGCCAGGGGCACGGTGAACTGCCGCAGGCGCCCGTCGAAGTACGCCGCCAGCTCGCGGCAGACCGGGTCGAGGACCCCTTCCTCGTCCGGGGACCACGCCGTGTCCGGCGTCCCCGAGCGGCCGTGCGCGAAGGCCAGGACCTGGAGCCCCGACCTGTCGCCGGCCAGCAGGAGCGGCCCGACGGGACTTTCCACAAGGGCATGCACCATGCGCGTCACCCGATCGGCCGGCCGCCGCAGCGGCTCGCCCGATCCACCAGACGATCATAAGATCACGTCACCACCCGATGCCATCCACCTTTCCCCTGCCCCTCGACCAGTACGCGGATCCGGCCGGCGCCTCCATCCTCGACATCCTGAGCTCCCGGCTGGCCGCCGAGCCGTTCAACGGGATCGCGACGGCGATCTTCGTGCTGGCGGTCCTCCATACGTTCGCGGCCAACTGGATCCTGGGCTGGGCGCACGACGTGCAGCACGCGCACGACCGACGACGCGCGGCGCGCGGCCTGCCGCCCCAGCCGGCGTTCGTGGCCGAGGCGCTGCACCTCTTCGGCGAGGTCGAGGTCGTGTTCGGCCTGTGGGCCGCGGTGCTGCTGGCCGCCATCACGGTGTGGTTCGATCGCGCGACCGCCACCGACTACATCAGCCACACCGTGGACTTCACCGAGCCGATGTTCGTCGTCGTGATCATGGCCATCGCGGCCACACGGCCCGTGGTCGGGTTCGTCGAGGCCATGATGCGCCGTGTGGCCGCCCTCGGCGGCGGCACGCCCGGGGCCTGGTGGATCTCCATCCTGATCATCGGGCCGCTGCTCGGATCCTTCATCACCGAGCCGGCGGCCATGACGATTTCGGCCATGCTGCTCGGCCGGCAGTTCTTCGACCTCAGGCCGGGCCGGGCCCTGCGGTATGCCACGCTGGGGCTGCTCTTCGTCAGCGTCTCCATCGGCGGGACCCTGACGCACTTCGCGGCGCCGCCGGTGCTGATGGTGGCCCGCCACTGGGACTGGTCGCTCGGGTTCATGGCGGCCGGCTTCGGCTGGAAGGCGGTCATCGCGATCGTCGTGTCCACGATCGCCTATCGCCTCGTCTTCGCGCACGACTTCCGGCTGCTGGCGGCACGGCCACCGGTCCCCGACGAGGATCTCCGGCACCCCGCGCCCGGCGTCCCGAAGGGCGTCGTCGCGGTCCACGTGGCCTTCCTGGCGTTCGTCGTGATGGAAGCGCACTACCCGCCGCTCTTCATCGGGGCGTTCCTGTTCTTCCTCGGCTTCGCCAGGGCGACCTCGCCGCATCAATCGGCGATCGAGCTGCGCGCGCCGCTGCTCGTCGGCTTCTTCCTCGCGGGACTCGTCACGCACGGCGGGCTCCAGGCCTGGTGGATCGCGCCGGTGCTGGGCGGCCTCGCCGAGATCCCGCTCTTTGCCGGGGCCGTGATCCTGACGGCATTCAACGACAACGCGCTCATCACCTATCTGGCCACGCTCGTGCCGGACCTGGCAGACGGGATGAAGTACGCGGTGGTGGCGGGTGCGGTCACGGGCGGCGGCCTCACCGTGATCGCGAACGCCCCGAACCCCGCGGGACAGGCGATCCTGGGACGGTTCTTCGACGGACGGGTGTCGCCGCTGTATCTCGCCGCGGCGGCCGTCGGCCCGACGGCGGTGGCAGCAGCCGCGTTCCTGCTGCTCTGAGACTGTAGGGCGGAGCTTCAGTTCCGCCCGGGACAGGCGGGTCTGAAGACCCGCCCTACGAGTACGACCGCCCCGGACCGCCTGCGCATCGTAGGGCGGAACTTCACTTCCGCCGGGGACGCGCTACACTCGCGCGCAGCATGCCTCCCCGCATCGCCTGCA
>CAZUGF010000056.1:7571-10057 GCA_964619705.1 uncultured Bifidobacteriaceae bacterium | reverse complement strand
TTCCGCCGGGGACGCGCTACACTCGCGCGCAGCATGCCTCCCCGCATCGCCTGCACCATCGCCGCCAAGAGCCACCTGGCTTACGCCCGTGCGCTTGCCCAATCCTTCCGGAGCCTCCATCCCGAGGTGCCCTTTGTCGTCCTGCTCGCGGACCAGGTCGACGGGTACTTCGATCCCGGCGCGGAGCCCTTCGACCTCCTCACGCTGGACGATCTCGAGATTCCGGACGTCGAGCGCTTCCGCTTCCACTACGCGCAGCAGCCGCTGACCTACGCCTGCACGCCGTACCTGATGGCCGCGCTCCGGCGCCGCGGGTACGCGCGCGTCCTCTTCTTCAAGCAGGAGACGCTCGTGCTGGGGCGCGTCGATCCGTTCTTTGCCGCCATGGACGCGCACGCCATCGTGCTGACGCCGCACCTCCTGGAGCCGCTCACCGGGGCGGATCGGGCCGATCGCGAACTCAACATCCTGCAGTCGGGCACCTACAACGTGGGGATGCTCGGCGTGGGTGGCGGCGCCGATGTCGACCCCTTCCTCGCCTGGTGGCAGGACCGCGTCCATGCCGGCTGCCGGCACGCGGTGGCGGACGGGATGCACTTCGAGCAGCGATGGCTGGACCTCGCGCCGTCCTTCTTCGACGGCGTTCACGTCTTCCGGGACGCCGCGTTCAACGTGGCGCACTGGAACCTGCCGGAACGCCAGGTCACCGTGCAGGGCGACACGGTGTTCGTCAACGGCGTGCCCTGCCGCGTGTTCCGGTTCAGCGGCTACGATCCGGAGCGGCCGACGGAGATCACGCGCTACAACCAGCGGCTCACGTGGGAAGCCGCCGGCCCGGCGCGGCTGGTCTTCGAGCGCTTCCATACCGCGCTCGAAGCGTCGGGCCACGATACCGTCAAGCGCTGGCCCTACGCCTTTGCGGCGTTCGACAACGGCGTGCCCATTCCGGATCTCGCGCGGGCGCTCTACATGGACCTCGGCGACGAAGCCGCACGCTTCGGGGATCCCCGGCAGGCGGGTGGCGAGGGAAGCTTCTGGCAGTGGCTGAACGCCCCGGCCGGCGGCCAGCCGGGCGAGACCGCGATGACCCGGCTGTGGGATCGCGTGTACCGCTCGCGGCCCGACGTGCGGGCGGCGTTCCCGGACGCGGGCGGCAGCGACCATGCGGCCTTCCTCGAGTGGATCCGGAACTCGGGGATGCGCGAGCACGGCATTCCTCGCGAGTTGGCCCCCGGCCTCTCCTGATCAGGCGCGCTCGATGCGACTCCCCCTGGCGGCCGGCACGGTCGTCACGCACAGCTTCCTGGGCCACGCGCGCGTGGTCGCCGAGTCGTTCCACGCCTTCCATCCCGCGATCCCGTTCTTCGTGGTCGTCACCGACGACGACGGGACCGCGGACGGCGGGGATGGCCTGGAGGTGATCCCCGGCCGCGCGCTCGGCGCGCCGGACTACCGCCGCCTGGCGTTCGCGCACGGCGGGCAGCCGCTGTGCGTCGCCCTCAAGCCGCGCCTCCTCGAGTACCTGCTCGACCGCGCCTCCTCCGCCGTCTTCCTCGACGCCGACGTCCTGGTGACGGCGCCGCTCGACGCGGCGCTCGCAGCGGTGCGCGCGCACGCGCTCGCGCTGACGCCGCACCTCATCCGGCCGTCGATCGGCGCCCCCGGGCGATCCCGGGACCTCACCATGCTGCTGGCCGGGGCGTTCAACGGCGGCTTCGTGGGTGTCTCGGACGGCGCGGACACGCGGGCCTTCCTCGCCTGGTGGGCCGATCGCCTCGCCACGCACGGCCGCATGGCGCCCGCCAAGGGCATGCACGGCGATCAACGGTGGCTCGACATGGCGCCCGGACTGCTGGATCGCGTCGCGGTCCTGCGCGACCCGGCCCTGAACGTGGCCTACTGGAACCTGCACGAGCGGCAGGTGGACGTCGGCGGCGACGGCATCCTCGTGGACGGACGTCCGCTCGCGTTCTTCCACTTCAGCGGGTTCGAGCCGCGCGACCCCGCGTGCGTCTCGGTCCATGCGCGGGACATGACGCGCGCGGGTGTCGGCCCGCTCGCCTCGCTCTTCGACGACTACGCCGCGCGGCTGACACGCGCCGGCCTGCAGGACCCGGGGCGCCAACCCGACGGGCTCGATCGGTTCGACAACGGCATCCGCATCCCGGCCGCGGCCCGCCGGCTCTATCTCGACATGGGAGAGGAGGCCGTGCGCTTCGGGGACCCGTTTACCGCGGCGGGGCCGCAGAGTTTCTTCACCTGGCTGACCGCGGCCGAAGAGCCGTCAGCGCCCGGCATCTCGCGCCTGTGGGCGGCTATCTACCGGTCCCGGCCGGATCTGCGGGAGCACTTTGCCGATCCGCTCCGCACGCCCGCCGACGGTGAGGGTTTTGTGTACTGGGCCAGGGGGAGCGGAAGCCGGGAGCATGACGTGGACGAGCGGCTGGGGCCGGGGTGGATCGAGTAGTTCATCTGATCTCGTCACG